>JAZLDX010000019.1:0-162916 GCA_045614985.1 Alistipes sp.
GGGGGGGGTGTTTATGGCACACGATGCAACGACTGCACAAGAGGTGCAGTTCACAGCATTGCGGTATGTCGCCAAAAAGTTATTCATAGTCCAAGTCACTCAATTTCAATGTGTAAAGGTAATACTTTTTTTGATACGATGTATCACAAAAAGTGATTTTTTATCTTAATTATACTTAATTTATACTACATAGAAGACTACACGCAAAAGGGTAAAATCAATGTTTAAACCATTTTTGCACAAAAAGTCGTTTCACAACGCAACGACCTAATGCAATGTATATCAACAAAATCGGCGGTGAAATGTTATTCACCGCCGAAAAAGGACTATCCCGTTGGTTTGCCTTTCTTATCTTTTTTTAGAGAGATTTCTAATTTTTCTATATCTTCGCCCGGCACTCGAACCAGGGATTTTGGAGGTTCTCCTTATTATATTTCAACTCCTCTCCCTCGGGCAACGAACTGGTCCGCCCCCCCGCCTCGTGGAGGATCAACTCCCCGGCGGCCGTGTCCCACTCGCAGGTGTGGGTCGTACGCGGATAATAATCAACCGAACCTTCAGCCAACAGGCAGAACTTATAGGAACTACCCTGCTCGATCACCTCCAAATCGGGATGAACGGCACGCAGTGCCTCGACATGGCGCGCCGTCTCAGGGGTCTGATGCGAACGCGATACAGCCACACGCAGAGGCCTATTCGACTCTACGGCCAGGGGAAGCGGCTGCATATCGGACTCTATCTGCTCGAAACTCATGGCACTGCTGAGCGATGGTTTCACTCCACGCTTCACCCAGGATCCGCGTCCTCGCTCGGCCAAATAGATCTTCTCAAAATAGGGGACATAGACCACCGAAGCAATGGCACGATTGTTCTCCATCAAGGCGATATTAACCGTAAACTCGTTATTCCCCTTGATAAATTCGAGCGTTCCATCGAGCGGATCCACCAACCAAAACATCTCCCAATTGCAACGCTCCTCATAGCGCATTTCGCGACCCTCCTCACTCAAGATCGGAATACGGGTAGGACCCAGCGATTCGCGAATCACCTTATGGGCCGCACAATCAGCCTCGGTGATGGGGGTGTGGTCACTCTTATAGGAGACCCCGTACTCCTCCCTACGGGCATAAATCTCCATAATGGCCGCTCCGGCTTTGACTGCAGCATTGAAGACTTCGGCCAGCAGATACTTTCGCACCTCGTTCGTCAGCATGATTCTCTCTTTGTTTTACAGTTTGCAATACAATAACGAGATAAAGATAAGAAATATTTGGAAGAATCGGAAATTTTTCATCCATTTTTGCTCGTTTTTCCCATTTCACACCCCTAAAAAAGAGTTTTAGAATAAAAATGTCGCAGGGAATTGAAGGGGGGGGGTTAAGCACAACCTCTCCTCTTTTGCAAGACCGAGGTCACACGCCGACGCAGCCGATCCACCGAACAAGGAAGTGTATAAATTTGGTTTACACCACAAAGCAGGCGATCCACCGCCCCTTGCTCGCTATCATCCCACCAAAGATGAAAAAGTTGAAGTTGTGGCGAAAGCGAACGCAATAAAGCGACCTTATAGGCAAGTTCCTCCCCACACAAGGGCGAGAGAAGCAACACGAGCACAGCCCCTCGCAAGCGCAACTCCTCTTCGAGTTCTCCCCAAGCACCAACAGCGACCACCTCGGCCCCCAATCCCCGAAGCGCGAGAAGCAACTCCTCACGAAGACTCCTTACAGAAGCAAGTATTAAAATTCGGTCCACCATCTCAATAGAAGATCTCGAGAAGGAGGGCTCCCCGAAAAATGTGCCAAAAACAAGATTTCGAATAAAAAAGCGGAAAAATTATCAGGAAATGTTGTCGGTAAGGATTTTTTCACTATCTTTGCCCTCCGAAATATGTTCAAATACATATAATTTAATTAAATGTACGTAATAGTAGAGATTGCAGGTCAGCAGTTTAAGGCTGAAAAGGGTCGTAAGCTCTATGTTCACCGTCTTCAGGGCGAGGTAGACTCGTCGGTGAGCTTCGACAAAATCCTGCTTGCAGACAACGACGGTCAGGTAAAGGTGGGCGCACCTGTGGTAGAAGGCGCCTCGGTAAAGTGCAAGATCTTGAAGCACCTCAAGGACGATAAGGTTCTGGTGTTCAAGAAGAAGCGTAGAACTGGTTATCAGAAGTGCAACGGTCACCGTCAGTACCTGACCCAGATTCTGGTAGAAGAAATTGTTGCGTAACCTTAAAAAATTAGAGAAACATGGCACACAAAAAAGGTGTAGGTTCGTCGAAGAACGGCCGTGAGTCGGAGAGCAAGCGACTCGGCGTAAAACTTTTCGGTGGTCAGTTCGCTAAGGCTGGCAACATCATCGTTCGTCAGAGAGGTACTGTCCACAACCCCGGCGAGAACGTGGGTATGGGTAAGGATCACACCCTCTTCGCATTGGTAGACGGTACGGTATCGTTCTGCAAGAAGCGTGAGGGCAAGTCGTTCGTTAGCGTAACGCCGCTGGCCGAGTAACGACCCGTCGAACACGAAAAGTAAGCCTGACCAATTGGTCAGGCTTTTTTGTTATTACAGTTGGGCCTACTACGGATTACTTAAAAGTTTCGGTGGAGAGAAATGTTTAGGAGGGGATTTGTGCAAAAGCACAAATCCCCTCCTAAACACACTGCGCCCCCTCGGAATTTTACGGTAATCCACAACGAGGCACAAAAAAACACGATTCACAAGGTTGTGAATCGTGTTTCGTTTGCGGAGAGGACGAGATTCGAACTCGTGGTACCCTAATCAGGTACGTCGGTTTAGCAAACCGGTGGTTTCAGCCACTCACCCACCTCTCCGGGCAACCCTTTTCCGGCCTTATCGCCGAATGGGTTTGCAAATATAGGATCTTTTTGGCAAAAAAACAAAATTATGATCCAAAAAAATTCCCTCTTTGCGAAATTCAAAGAAAAAACCTGCCCGACATCCATTGTCGGGTAGGTTTTTACGCTTCGTCGGAGGCTTTAGAACATCCTTACAAAGACCTCGATGGCCTGATACTCGGCCATACCGAGCTTATCGTAGAGCATCGCCGTATTTTGAGTACGCTCCTCGGCGCGCTGCCAGAATTCGCGGGTATCGCTTCCGGGGAAGGGGACGATATCCTTCTGCGAGACGTGTCGATAGATGGCGTGGCGTTTCTTAATCAGCTCATCCGGAGAGAGGGGCACCGCCATATCGACCATGCCGAGATCCCACTCCATCCACGCGCCGCGATAGAGCCACATGTGGCAATCCTTGAGCCACTCATCCTCCTTCACCTGCTCCAAGGCTCCCAAAACCGCCTCGATGCAGACGCGGTGGGTACCGTGGGGGTCGGCCAAGTCGCCGGCGGCATAGATCTGGTGGGGCTTGATCTCGCGCAGGAGCTTGACGATGATGTCGATATCGGCCTGGGAGAGCTCCCCCTTCTTGATTCCACCTGTCTCGTAGAAGGGAAGATTGAGGAAGTGAGTATTCTCCTCCGAGAGTCCGAACGAACGCACCGCAGCCTTGGCCTCGGCGCGACGAATCGCCCCCTTGAGGTCAAGCAGGGCACGGGGCTCCACCTCGGCATTTTGCTTGGCGCGGATAATCTCCTCCACCTCGGCATAGCGGTCGCCAAAGCCGAGTTCACGGGCCGTGTCAATATGCTGCAACACCACGTCGTCATGCACCGCCACATTGCCCGAGGTCTCGTAGGCGACATGTACATCGTGTCCATGCTCTACCAGCCGGATAAAGGTTCCTCCCATCGAAATCACATCATCATCGGGATGAGGCGAGAAGATCAGCACACGCTTGGGGAAGGGGCTCGAAGCGACGGGGCGCGTCGAGTCGTCGGCATTGGGCTTTCCACCGGGCCAACCGGTGATCGTATGCTGCAGGTCGTTGAAGACGCGGATATTGATCTGATCGTAGGAGCCCACGGCCTCGAGGAGCTCGCCGAGCGAATTTTCGATATAGTCGGTGTGGGTAAGTTTCAGAATAGGCTTTTTCACCTTGCCGCAGAGCCATACCACAGCCTTGCGCATAAAGCGGGGCGTCCAGTCGCAAGGACCAACCAACCAAGGAGCTACCTCGCGCGTGAGGAGGCCGGCCGCGTTCTCATCGACCACCACTTCGAGGTTGTTGTGTCGCTGGAGGAACGAGGCGGGCACCTGGTCGGTGATCTCGCCCTCGACAATGCTGCGCACCACCGGAGCTTTTCCCTCGCCCCAGGCCATCAGCACCACCTTTTCAGCACGCATGATGGTACCGATACCCATCGTGATAGCCATCTTGGGAGTCTCGGTGATGTTGGAGAAGAATTTCGACTGCACCTTGCGCGAATGGTGCGAGAGCTGCACGAGGCGGGTACGCGACTTCTCATAGGAGCCGGGCTCGTTGAATCCGATCTGGCCCTGCTCACCCACGCCGATAATCATCAGGTCGATGCGGCGCATCTTGTCGTATACATCGGCATAGCGGGCAATCTCCTCGGGCGAGACACTGCCGTTGATGATGTGGACATTCTCGGGGAGGATGTCGATATGGTTCAGGAATTCGTTGTGAATACGGTAGTTGCGGCTCTGGGGATTCTCCTTGGAGATGGGATAGAACTCATCGAGCGAGTAGACCACCACATTGCGGAACGAGACCTCGCCCCGCTCGTAACGCCTTACCAACTCGGCATAGAGTCCCACCGGAGTACGCCCCGTGGTCAATCCCAACACAAAGGGGTCGAAATCCTCGTAAAAATCGTCTTGCACATGCATTTCGTTGTGCTGATGCAGCATCTGGACGATCATGTCGGCCAAATAGGTAACACCATCCTTCTCGGTCTGAAATACCCGCGTGGGCATCTTCTCGTAGCGGTGTAGCAGATCTCGGGGGAGATTCTTCTCAATCAACCCACCATCTTTCGGTAATGTGTATTTACCCTCCATTTTTTCACTCATTAACTTTTCCAAGTCCTCAAAAAAAGGCCGTAAGACTCCGTGAGGAGGCCTCACAGCCCATTCTTTGTGCTCATAGCCCCAACCAAGGGGCTATGAGCTGAATAAAACCTCTCCGAAATTACTCGGCCAGGCAGTCTACACGAGCACATGCAACCTTATTGTTGTTCAGAACAATATAGATATACATGTAAACTCCATCCTTCGATGCGCGCATTGCGCAATCGCCGTGACCACCGGGAGCGCCACCGCCATCCCAATTGATCGAGATATCGAACAACGAGTAGGGAACCTCCAAGGTACCGGCCTTGAAATTATCAAGCGTCGTTACATCTGCCATATAGGCTGAGCTTCCCGAGAAGCACCAACCGTGAGCAGCGCTGACAGCCATCACATACTTTGCGCCATTAAACTCCTCGATATCCAACTGAGCAACTGCATTGTTGCCGCCATAAGCATCTTCAGAGTAGAGTTTGTAACCATAGAGAGCTACAGCATTCTCAACCCAAGGAAGGGTATTGGGCGAATAACCCGATACAAATACGGGCGAAGAGAGAGAGGCATCACGGTAGATAACATCACCGCCATCACCTGAGGTCTTACCAAGGGTCAAACCGGTATCACCGGCCTCGGGACGGCTCCAATTTACCGAACCGTACACACCATCTTCAATTACATAAGCAAGGTGCGAGGTGTAGGGCGAAGCATCCCACTTGCGATAAATCGTCGAAATAATGGCATCACCGTAGATATCACCTACAACAGAGACATCCGAACCATAGTCGGCTCCCTTATTCGACTCAACAAACAACTCCGGGGTTCCGTCAACACCCTTCATGCGAACAAAGTTCAGATTGGCGCCATCATTAACCGTAATAAGAATATTACCGGCATCGTCAGCTGTAATAGTCGTATTCTTACCAGCGTATTCGCCAAGGTCCAAATTCTTAACAAACTCACCCGTCAAGGCATCCAAAACCGAAGGAGTCATATTGGGGCTGGAGATAACAACATAGTCCTGGAGAGCTGCAATATGAACATCACCAACTGCATAGCCGGCGAGTTCAGTAACAGCCTTCGACCACATGAAAGTCTCCGAACCGGCACGGTAGCCATGCTCCTGGAGAGCAACCTGCTGAGCCTGCTTTACAATCAGAGCTACGGTATAGTCAGCGGTGGTTACATAAACCAAAGCCTCACGAACCACACCCGTATTAGCCTCAAGGGTCAGCGTAACCTTACCCTCGGCAACAGCAGTCGTAATCCAAGTGGCATCGGTATCAACAACAACCTCACTCTCGAAAGAGAAGGGAACCTCTACATCACCAGCCTCAGCGGCAGCCTCAACAACAACACCTGCGCATACGGGGATGGAAACAACCGAGCTCTGGTTCTCCTCACCGAAGTAGATTACCGAAACCTCACCGCTCAGATCAGCGCACTCAGCGTGCTCGGCAGCGGGAGCCGTAATGGTCAGGACACCCTCCTTATAGGCAGCCTTCCACTCATCGGGGCAGGTAACCACAGTCTTCAACACACCTACAGCCTCAAACTCAACCGTAGCGCTCTTGCCGAACTCTACAACGAGAGTCTCAATCGAACCCTTGACAGTCATATAGAGGTCGCTGCGGAGCTCGATCTCGATCTTGTCGCCATTGAGGAACTCGAAGACAACCACGCCGTCCTCCTCATAAACAGCCTTGAAGAGGCCGCCACCACCACCCGAGGTGGTTACAGGGGTACCATCCTCCAAGAGAATGCGCTCCCAAGTCTGACCATTGTCGTAGCTTACCTCCCAGTAGCCGGTCTCGCCCTCCATCGTCACGCGCATCAGAGGAGCATCACCCTTCACGGGGATCTTGTTGCCCTGATCGTCAAGCAAGAAGCTCTCCACGCCATTCTCAACAACAGCCCAATAGTAGGCACCATCCTCAGCAACAATCGTCACCGTAGCACCATCCTTTCCGGCCTCGCCATCCTTACCATCGGAAATCGTAATCGAATCACCGTTGGTGAAGAAAATCTCGTAGCCCGTCTCACCCTCAACGATCTGCGATACATAGACGTTGTTCTGCATGGCCTCCACCAGCGTCTTCACGCCTACAATGTCCTGATTCAGGGCAGCCACCGTCTCCTCAAGCTCGGCAACGCGCTGTTCCAAACCACCTACACGGTTCAAAAGATCCGTGTCATCATACTTGCTACATGCGGCAAACAGCAGGCCGACTGCAGCTACCAAATAGAATAATTTTTTCATGATATGAAAGTTAAAAAGTTAGTATTGTTTATTCGTTCTTTAGGCCTGTATATATAAATAGGTATCCGCACTTTTCACAACCGCCGCAGAGGCCTCATTCGCCCCGCCTCGGCCATTCACAAAAGGCGTATAACCATATTTCGGAACAAAATTAAGAAATTTATATCTGATTTGCAAGATTTTCAAGAAATTTATTTCGCGCTTTTTTCAAATCTTGATAAAAAAGTTTAAAATGTTTCGAAATCAAACGCCCACACTTAATAAAAGAGGCAAAAAAGAGGAAAATTATAAAACTTTTTCTTAACTTTGCGTAAAGAAGTGTCCGTATCACAACACCAGGTTACGACCACATCGAAAACAAAGACCTTGCTCGAAACTAATTACATTTAGACCTACAAACAATAGCCATGACCAAATTAACCACCCTTGACAGCTTAATGAGTGGGAAAAAATCAGCCCAACTCAAACGCGAGATCCTGCGCAATTACATGTTCAACGGCGGAGTGAACATCACCGACTTGAGCCGCGACCTCGGATTGAGCGTACCCACCTTGACAAAAACCATCGGGGAGCTGATTGAGGAGGGATTGGTAGTCAATCTCGGTAAACAGGGCTCCACCGGTGGCCGACAACCCAGCATCTACGGATTGAACCCCTCGGCCGGATATTTCATGGGAGTAGACATCAAGCACGATACCATCGCCCTGGGAATCACCAACTTCCGAGGCGATATGATCATCACCCAGGAGAATCCCTTTGCCGTGGAAAACAGCCGCGAATCGTTCGACAAACTCTGCAATCAGATTCTCGACTTCATCGCCTCGTCGCACATCCGCCGCGACAAGTTATTGGCCATCGGCATCAACATCCCGGGGCGCGTGAATCCCGAAACCGGCTACAGTTACTCCTACTTCTTCTTTGGCGAAAAACCCCTCTCGGCACTGCTCGAAGAGCGACTGGGCTACCGCGTCTACATCGAAAACGACTCGCGCGCCATGGCCTACGGAGAATATGTCTACGGCGCGGGCAACAACGAACAAAACATGCTCTTCCTCAACCTGAGTTGGGGATTCGGCCTGGGCATGATCATCGACGGAAAACTCCACTATGGAAAATCCGGATTCTCAGGCGAATACGGCCACTTCCCCTTCTTCAACAACGAGATCATCTGTTCGTGCGGCAAGCGCGGATGCCTCGAAACCGAGGTCTCGGGGTGGGCCGCCCACCGCGAATTCACCGAGAAACTTCGCCAAGGCAATATCTCGATGCTCTCGAAGCAATACGAAAACGGCGAAGCAATCACCATCAACGACATTCTCGATGCCGTAGCCAAGGAGGACATGTTGGCCATCGAGGTAATGGAGAAGGTGGGCTCCTCACTCGGAAGAGCCATCGCCGGCCTGATCAACCTCTTCAACCCCGAGGTAATCGTATTGGGAGGAACTCTCTATGAGGCAGAGGATTACCTACTCCTTCCGATCAAAAATGCAATCAAGAAATATGCGCTGAATTTCGTCTCGAAAGACACCTCGGTGAAGGTGTCACGCCTGGGCGAGTCAGCCGGCCTGGTCGGCATCGCAGCCATCACGCGCAACCGTACCCTGGGCCTCTAACCCCGCAAAAAAATAACAAAAAATAAGCACAACATGGAACAAACTCAAACTAAAAAATCTCCCCTGTGGTGGGTACCCTCCGCCTACTTCGCAATGGGCCTTCCGTTGATCCTGATCAACCTCGTGGCTCCGCTGATGTTCAACGACTTCGGCATCTCGGATGCCCAGGTGGCCTTCTGGACCTCGCTGCTGATTCTGCCCTGGTCGCTGAAGCCCTTTTGGAGCCCACTGATGGAGATGTACAAGACCAAGAAATTCTTCGTCGTCACGACCCAGCTCGTATCGGGTATCTCGCTCGCCCTGATTGCCATGGCCCTGCCCCTGCCCAACTTCTTCCCCTATGTGGTGGCCATCATGACCGTCTTGGCCTTTAGTGGCGCCACGCACGACATCGCCCTCGACGGAGTCTACATCACCGAACTCGACAAGACCCAGCAGGCACAATTCGTAGGTTGGCAGGGGGCCTTTTACAACCTCGCCAAGGTAACGGCCATGGGTGCCCTGGTCTACCTGGCCGGCATCCTGGAGAGCCGCATCGGCGTCCTCTCGGCCTGGGTAATCATCATGGTGCTGTGCGGGGCGATGCTGACACTCCTGGGACTCTACCACTGGCGCGTTCTCCCTACGGGAGGGGCTGCCGCCAAAGAGCACAGCTCGTTCGGAGAGACCATGCGCGAAACCTGGGCCGTGATCACCCTCTTCTTCCAGAAAAAATACATTTGGATCTACATCGCCTGGATCATCTTCTACCGCTTTACCGAAGGTCTGGTCATCAAGATCGTTCCCCTCTTCCTCAAGGCCGATAAGGCCGTGCAGGGCTTGGGGCTCACGAAAGATGAAATTGGCCTTTATTATGGCACCTTCGGTGTGGTTGCCTTCATCGTCGGCTCAATCCTGGGTGGCTACTTTATCTCGTGGCGCGGACTCAAGAAGGCGATCTTCCCCCTCTGCTGCATCTTCAATATCCCCTTCGTGGTCTACGCCCTGTTGGCCCTCTACCAGCCCGAAAGCGCCTGGCTCGTCTGCGGTGCCATTGTCTTCGAATACTTCAGCTACGGCTTCGGATTTGTAGGACTAACCCTCTTCATCATGCAGCAGGTGGCCCCCGGTAAGCACCAGATGGCCCACTACGCCTTTGGTTCGGCCTTGGCCAATCTCGGTGTAATGCTCCCAGGTATGATCTCGGGTGTGATCAGCGATGCCTTGGGCTACGAGAAGTTCTTCGTATGGGCTTTGGCAAGTGCAATCCCCGCCTTCATCCTAACCTGGATACTCCCCTTTACCTACCCTGATCCACAGGAGAGCAAACAGTAAAAAGCACCCTAAAACGATAGCATAACCCCAAATTCGGAAACTTTTAAAATTTTTTTATTATCCACAAAAACTATTTTCAGAACCATAACAAATTGCGGATCAGAGGGTTTATGGATAGAAACCATATTTTATGCTTCTTAAAATAATTTAAAAGGTTGGTAAAGTGGATAATTTTATTTAAATTTGCGCAATAAGATAACCTATTACACCCAATATCATGAAAAAGCTATCTTTTTTGACAATTCTCATGGCCTGCATCGGTTTATGCAGTAGCTGCAACAAGGAGGAGACCCCCGAGTATGTCTTCCCGCAGAGCAAGACCACGCCTACGGCCACGATCACCCCGATCGAGAAGGGTACGGACTTCATCACCATCCTCGTCAAGTCGACCTACGCCACCGAGTGCGCTTGGTTGTATGCCGAGGGTGAGAGCCTGAGCAAGAGCCAGGATCAGATCTTTGCCGAGGGTACCAAGATCACGGGCGAAGAGCAGGAGATCAAGATCGAGAACCTGACCCCCGAGACGGCCTACACCTTTATCGCCGCCGCCAAGGACGAGCGCCACGGTTCGGTTTGTACTCCCGTTACGATCATCACGGCAAGCGATGCCCCCGAGTCGAACTACCCGAAGCGTATGACCTTCGAACCCTTCGAGCGCACCTTCGACGATGGTGGCGTTGCCAAAGGTTATATCGCCATTGCTGACCTAAAGGCCAACAAAAAGATGCGCTTTGTCCCCACGCTGTTGGATCCGGCCATGACCCCCACCTCGGCCTTCGAGCACTTCTCTACCCTGGGCATGGGTACCCCCTACGCCTTGACCAATGGAGGTTTCTTCTGGGACGGCAAGTCGCTCAGCCTCTGCATCACGGACGGCGAAGTGAAGTCGATCGCCACGGAGCTGGCCTACCCCACTGTCAACGGGGAGCAGATCATCGCCTACCCCGTGCGTGCCGCCTTGGGTCAGATGCCCGATGGCTCGTTCGAGGCCACCTGGGTATACTGCATCAACCGTCAGCCCTACTCGTTCCCCTCGCCGCTGGATAACGACGAGCAGACCGAAACCTATATGCCCGCAGCCCCCACGCCCGAGGAGTACGACGGCGTACTTTGGGAGCCCCAACAGGCGATCGGCGGCGGCCCGATGCTGGTCTACCGTGGCGAGAATGTAGCCATGAAGTACTACTATCGCGAGATCATGCACACGGGTGGTACGAGCGGCCAGACGCGTCAGCCCCGCACCGCCGTAGGTGCCTCGCACGACGGCAAGGTGATGCTTCTGGTATGCGACGGTCGCGATAACAACGGCTCGAATGGTCTGACCCTGAGCGAGATGGCCGACATCTTCGTGGAGAAGGGAATGTACTACGCCATCAACCTCGATGGAGGTGGTTCATCGGCCATCGTAGACTACGACGGCCAGCTCAGCAACGAGCCCAGCGATGGTTCGGAGCGTGCCGTACCCACCGTGGTTGTCCTCTCCGAGGTCGAATAGCACCTCAACCTTTTAGTCCTAAAACCTTTCCTGCCCGATTGGACTCCAATAGGTAGGAAAGGTTACGGCTTGAGATAGGTTTTTCAATTACGAGGCTCGCTGTTCAATAGGAAATCATCCAGGAAAGCGACCCACTACCAAGCTAAGACCTCAAAAGTTGGAGCAAACAAAAAACAACAAATAAAAACATGAAGAAATTTCGATTTTTACAGATGGCTGTAGTCATGGCTCTGTTCATCACTTTAGGCAACTGCACCAAGGCCGTAGAGGCCGAGGCTGGCAAGCGTGTCTACATGTGGGTGGATTGCGAGGCCAACTTCGCCCGAATGAGTTCGGCCGACTCGATTGCCCTCTACACCGAGAAGATGAAATCGATCGGTGTGACGGACATCGTGGTGGACGTGAAGTCGATCATGGGTGAGACGCTCTACGCCAGCAAGTACGCCCCCTACATGGGAGAGTTCGAGGGTACGGTGCGCCCCCTGGAGTACGACATGATGCGTCACTTCATCGACGAGGGCCACAAGCACGGACTGCGTGTGCACGGTTCGCTAAACATTTTTGCCGGCGGCCACAACTTCTTTAACCGCGGCATCATCTACAACGAGCACCCCGAGTGGCAGTCGATCGTCTACCGTCCGGATGGTTCATTGGTGCCCATCAGCGAGATCAAGACCAACTACAACGGCATGCTCAACCCCTCGAACCCCGAGGTGCGCGAGTACCAGAAGAACATCTTGGTAGAGTTCGTGGAGCGCTACCCCGATGCCGATGGTATCATCTTCGACCGCCTGCGCTACGACAACATCACCTCCGACTTCTCGGAGCTCTCGCGCCAGCAGTTCGAGGCTTGGAGCGGCTTGACGCTCGAGAAGTACCCCGAGGATATCATGACCTGGTCGGACGAGAAGAATTGGAAGCCCGCAAAATATTTCAAAGAGTGGGTTGAGTGGCGTGCCACAATCATCAAGTCGTTCGTCGAGGAGGCTCACGCCGCCATCCAGGCTGCCAACCCCAACATCCTGATCGGTGACTACACGGGTGCGTGGTACCCCACCTACTACCAACTGGGAGTAAACTGGGCAAGCACACAGTACAACCCTGCGGAGCGTTATCCCGATTGGGCTTCGGAGAACTACTACAAGACCGGCTATGCCGATCTGCTGGATATCTACATGACAGGCCTCTACTACACGCTCGTAACGAAGGACGAGGTGGATGCAGCCCAGGGTCGCCCCATCGTGGGGGAACGCGGAGAGGCCGGCATGGATCCCAACGACCTGACCTACTGCTACTCGGTAGAGGGTGGTGCCGAATTGGCGGAGGCTCTCACCTGCGGAGTGGTTCCCGTGGTAGGTTCGCTCTATGTGGATCAGTATAAGCAGGATGCCGAGCAGTTTGCCAAGGCCGTACGCCAAGTGATGAAGAGTTGCGAAGGCGGTCTGATGATCTTCGACCTGGTTCACATCGTGGATCGCGATTGGTGGGCCCTGTTGGAGGAGAACATGAAGATCGAGGAATAGAAAACAATAAACTTAAAACTCAATAGCTATGAAACATTTATCCCAAACAAGAGGGGGGGGGTTGCTTAAGTCAATGCTTGGCATCCTCTGCGCTCTCTTCGTGGTGCTGAGCCCGGCTACGGCATGGGCACAAGCGACCCTAAAGGGAAAGGTGGTCGATGAGGAGGGTCTCCCGGTCATCGGTGCCACCGTTCTTGTGGTTGGTACCCAAAATGGTACCTCGACCGATGTGGACGGTAACTTCGCCCTTCAAAATGTGAAGTCGGGCGACCAGGTACAGTTCTCATTCATCGGTATGCAGACCGAGACCGTAACGGTAAGCTCGGCCGCCACCTTCCTGAACATCGTCCTGAAAAACGATGCCGAGAAGATCGACGAAGTGGTGGTTGTAGGTTATGGTGTACAGAAGAAGGCCTCGGTAACGGCCGCCATCTCGCAGATCTCGGGCGAAGAGATCGAGAAGGCTCCCGTGGGCGACGTGACGAACATGCTGGCCGGTCGTGTGGCCGGTGTAACAGCCGTGCAGACCTCGGGTCAGCCTGGTGCCGATGGTTCGTCGATCATGGTGCGCGGTCAGTCGGTACTCTACATCGTGGATGGCGTACAGCGCGACATCAACCAGATCAACCCCGAGGATATCGAGTCGATCTCGGTACTGAAGGATGCCTCGGCAGCCGCTGTGTATGGTTTGGATGGTAACACGGTCATCATCGTAACGACGAAGCGTGGTCAAAAGGGCGAATCGACGATCTCATACAAGGGTTCGTTCGGTGTGAGCTCGAACGCCAACCCCATGCAGTTGCTCGATGGTCCGGGCTACGCCTACTGGTACAACAAGGCCCTGGAGCTCGACGGCAAGACCCCGATCTTCACAGCCGACATCGTACAGAAGATGCTCAACGAGCAGGATGGCTGGGGCAACACGAATTGGTACGACAAGGTCTTCGGCGTGGGTACCACCATGTCGCACACCATCTCGGCCAACGGAGGTAACGACCGCATGAACTACTTCACCTCGATCGGCATGTACGATCAGAAGGGTAACGTAGACAACTTCAACTTCCGTCGTTACACGGCTCGTGCCAATCTGACGGCTAAGATCGCTAATAGCCTCACCCTGGAGGTGGGTATCGCCGGCCGTATCCAGGAGCACGACCAGCCCACCTATTCGGCCAATCCCGATGCTTGGAACAACGTGGCACAACAGGCCATGCGCGTTCACCCCTACGTACCCGAGAAGGTGGTTATCGACGGTGTGGAGTACCACACGGCCACCCCGACCGCCTCGGCTACGGTGAACCCCGTAGCGGCTTACACAAGCTCGGGTAAGTACAAGAGCACCTCGACCTACATCCAGCCCAACATCTCGTTGCGTTGGGATGTACCCTGGGTAAAGGGCCTCTCGGCCAAGTTCTTCGCCTCGTACGATATGACCTTCCAACACACGAAGGCCTTCTCGACCCCCTACGAAATGGCTTTGGCCAACTTCTCCTACGATGAGAATGGTTACATCAACAAGATGAACTATACGGTGAGCCAAACCTACTCGGGTCTGGGCGACGTGAACAACCTGCAGGAGGCATCGTACTACACCTACTACGGCGTAACGCAGACCTCGCTCTCGTATGACAACAAGTTCGGCAAGCACCGCATCGCCGCATTGGCTCTCTTGGAGACGCGCGACAACAAGACGAACAACCACTACGGCCGCATGTACGACCTCTTGTTCGAGAACCTTCCGGAGCTCAATTTCGGTGACCAGAGCAACGACAAGCGTGCCGTAGGCGGTACGAGCGACCGCACGCGCCAGGTGGGCTTCGTGGCTCGTCTGAACTACGACTACGACGACCGTATCTATGTCGAGCTCTCGGGTCGCTACGACGGCACCTACCTCTTCTCGGGTATGAATGGTTCGCGCTGGGGCTTCTTCCCCGCCGGTTCGGCCGGTTGGCGTATCTCGGAGGAGAAGTGGTTCAACGCTTCGTGGGTGGATAACCTGAAGATTCGCGGAGGTATCGGTTTGACGGGTACCTCGGCTGTCAGCGCCTACCAGTACCTCAGCACGATGACCGTTTCGGATGGCAATGCCGTAGTGATCGGTGGTCAGGGCGCACAGAGCCTCTACACCTCGACGGTGGCCAACCCCGACATCACCTGGGAGAAGAACCTGAACTACAACATCGGTGTGGATGCCACCTTCTGGAATGGTTTGCTGGGTATTGAGGCCGACGTCTTCTACACCTATAAGTACGATATGCTCTCGAGCGCATCGGGTTCGTATCCTCCCTCGGTGGGTGGCTACTACCCCGCATTCGACAACCAGAACAAGCAGGATGTACGCGGTTTCGACTTCACCCTCTCACACTACAACCGCAAGGGTGACTTCAACTACAACATCAAGTTCATGGGTTCGTATGCCAAGCGCCGCTGGCTCTACTACTCGGGCGATGCCGACAACGCTCCGGACTACCTGAAGCTCACGGGCAAGGATGTAGGTTCGGTGGTAGGTTTCATCTCCGAGGGTCTGTTCCAGAGCGAGGAGGAGATTCTGAACTCGCCTACGATGATCGGTAAGCCGGTGCGTGTAGGTGATATCAAGTACACCGACCGCAACGGTGACGGCAAGATCTCCTACGAGCAGGACCGCGGTTATGTAGGCACCTCGATTTACCCGAAATTCACGGCCGGTTTGAGCTTCGGTCTGGAGTGGAAGGGTCTGGACTTCAACTTCCTGTTGCAGGGTGCCGTAGGTTCGACCATCGCCCTCACGGGTGTATACGATGGCGGTATCATGGATAACACCTCGATGACCAAGCCCTTCTACCACGACGGTAACTCGCCTCTGTACCTGGTGGAGAATTCGTGGACTCCCGAGAACACCGGAGCCTACTTCCCGCGTCTGTCGCTCGAGTCGAGTTCGAACAACGCCCACTCGTCGACCCACTGGTATCGTCCGGGTGACTACCTGCGTCTGAAGACCGCTCAATTGGGTTACACGCTGCCTCAGAAGTGGATGTCGAAGGCCGGCATCAAGAAGCTGCGTATCTATATCGAGGGCTCGAACCTCCTCACGCTGAGCCATGTGACCAAGTACAACATCGACCCCGAGCTGCCGAGTGTGAACAACGGTTACTACCCGCAGCAGCGCGTGATTTCGGTCGGCTTGAACATTACGCTCTAATCCGAAAACTATGAAAAGTATGAAAACGAGAATTTTAACCCTGTTTATGTCGTTCTTGGCTCTCGGATTGATGAGTTGTAACGACTTCCTCGACCTCACGCCGACAGACCGCGTTTCGGACAAATCGGCTTGGGAGTCGCAGGCTTCGACAGATTTGTATATCAACAACTTCTACGAGTACCTGGCACTCTACGGCCAATTTGGCGAGGCACAGTTCCAGGGCAACCTCACGGAGGGTCTGACCGACACCTTCAAGTACGGCAGCCCGATCCAGGGTAACCGCGCCGGTGACTGCAACTACATGGTCTTCACCCCCGAGACGATGTCGAGCTCGGGTACGCTCCTCAGCTGCTGGGGCCCGACCTACGAGCGCGTGCGCCGCGTCAACGAGTTCCTGGATGCCATGGCGAAGTACTCGAACTACTCGGCCGATGTGAATGCCCTCTACGAGGCTCAGGCTCGCTTCTTCCGCGCTTTCCTCTACTTCCAGCTGGCCAAGCGCCACGGAGGTCAGATCATCATCTTCAACTCGCTGGCCGAAACGGTGAAGAATACGCCGCTGACCTCGGCCGAGAACACCTGGCAGTACCTCTACGATGAGTTGATGTTTGCCGCACAAAACCTTCCCGAGAAGTGGAACGACCAGAATTCGGGTCGAGTCACGAAGGGTGCCGCCTATGCCCTGCTTTCGCGTGTGATGCTCTACGCCGAGCGTTGGGCCGATGCCAAGGCTGCCGGTGAGGAGGTACTCAAGTTGGGCTATACGCTGGCCGACACCTATGCCGCAGGCTTTGCCGGAGGCAACTCGGAGTCGATCCTGGAGTTCAACTACCTGGTAACGGGCCCCAACCACTATTGGGATCGCTACATGTGTATGTACCACGAGTACACCACGGCCGGTGGTGCTTCGCCCACGCAGGAGATGGTCGAGAGCTACGAGGATAAGGATGGTAAGCCGGTGGATTGGTCGAAGTGGCACACCGCCGACGGCACCACGACGACGCCTCCCTATGCCCAGCTCGAGCCCCGCTTCGCCGCCACGATTCTCCACAACGGAGCCACCTGGCAGGAGCAGACCCTGGAGTGCTGCGTGGATGGCACCTATGGTACCTATGTGGACTATGGCCAGGAGCCCTATCCCTATGGTAAGACCGTGACGGGCTACTACATGCGCAAGTTCCGCCAGGAGTCGAACACCAACCTCACGAGCACGGCTTCGACCACGCCTTGGGTGGAGCTTCGTCTGGCCGAGGTGCTCCTCAACCTGGCCGAGGCCGAGATGCGCCTCGAGAACTACGGTGCCGCCATGGGCTACATCGCCCAGGTGCGTGGCCGCGTGGGTCTGCCGACCGACCTCTCGCTCACGGGCGAGGATTGCTTCGCCGCCCTGCGCCACGAGCGTAAGATCGAGCTCGCCTACGAGGGCCACCTGTGGTGGGATATGCGTCGTTGGGGCCTTGCCGAAGAGGCCTACACGGGCTACCGCGTACACGGCTTGAAGATCACGAAGGAGGGTTCGGGCTTCCGCTACACCTATGTAGATTGCGACGGTGAGGATCGTGAGTACCTGAGCCGCATGAACCGTCTGCCGATTCCCGACGAAGAGTTACTCAACAACAGCACCATCGAGCAGTTCCCCGAGTGGAATTTCTAATGAATTACGACTATGAAAAAGAGTATATTTTGGATCTTTACGGCCGCCCTCCTCTCGCTGACGGCGTGCCACCAGCCCGAAGAGTTGATCCCGGCCCAGGCCAACAAGGGTATCAACAACCTGACGGTCTACCCCACCTGGGAGGGCTACCACACGGCCGACCAGTCGGGTTTCCCCAGCGAGATCGACTATGTGAAGCGCATCATTACCATCCAGGTTCCCTACACGCTGCCCGTGGAGTCGGACAACGTACAGAAGCTGGAGGATTATAAGAATGTATGGGCTCTGTTCAACTTGGACGACAACGCCACCCTGGAGCCCAAGCTCATCACCATGGATCTCACGCAGACCTACACGGTAACGCTCACCAACCAAAAGAAGGAGCAGAGCGTATGGACCATCAAGGCAAAGCTGGCCAAGAGCAAAGCTTGCGACATTGAGAGTTTTTCGATCCCCTCGCTGGGTCTTTCGGCCGTAATCGACAAGAGTGGTGCCACGGCTTCGTTGATCTACTTCAACGAGTTGCAAAACATCTTTGCCGACTACACCCTCTCGCCCCACGCACGCATCGTACCCGACCCCGCTACGACGGCTTTCTGGTGTTCGCCCGAGAAGCCCAAGAAGTTCACGGTGATCGCCCAGGACGGTGTAACGAAGCGCGATTGGATCCTGCAGCAGACCGAGCCCGCCCGCGTTGAGGAGGGTATCCGTCCCGGCAGCGGCAAGTTGCTGTGGACCGCCAAACTCTCGGCTTTGGGTGTCCCCGTACTCAACATGACGACCGGTATTGCCGCCACGGACAACAACCTGATTATCCACACGCGCGGCGAAAGCCCCATTGTGGTGGATGCCAAGACGGGTAACCCCGTAGGCACGGTAGAACTCGGTTCGATCAAGGGTGCCAGCTCGTCCTACTACATGACCTCGGACCACAAGGGTCATCTGATGGTGAACAACCGTGTGCCCGATGATGGTAACATCCTGCGTATCTACCGTATGCGCGACCTGAACTCGACGCCCGAGCTCTTCATTGAGTTCCCCACGACGGATGTCTATGGCGACCACATCTCGGTATGGGGCGACCTCTACGGTGATGCCACCATCCAGGCCGCCTACTGCGGTTGGACCTCGACAGGTAGCACCTCGACGATTACCTGGGTGGTAAAGAACGGCGAGGTGGTGAGCCAGCAACCCGCTTGGTGCCAAATTTCGGGCGTGAATGGATGGACCAACGGTGATGCCATCCGCCTGGGCACGGAGGCCAACTCCGACTTCCTGGCATCGGGTTATTCGATGAACCAGCTGACCTGGGTAGACGGAAACACGAACGCTGCCAAGAATTATATTCACGGTGCACTTTCGGGCAACGAGGGTCTGAAGGCGATCGATGCTGTCAACTTCAACGGCGTGAACTATGTGGCAGCTACCATGGAGAGCTTCTTCACCTGGGGTGTAGCCGGCGATATGTGGATCTTCGAGGCGAAGTATCCCGAGACCTTTACCGGTTCGCTCGAGCAGGATACGGCCAACGGTATCATGGCCTACCCCGACATCACGATCTTTAACCTGAACAACGACGACGGCAACGAAAACAGCGGTTGCTACGGCTTCTATGGTGGTCGTGCCAACGACGGTGTGAACAGTAATGCGATTCAGGATGTGAAGCTGCATGTCTCCTCGGACGGTTACTTCATGTACGGCTACTTCATGTTCTGCAACGGTTATGTTGGTTGCGTACAGTTTGACTGTATTGCCCAATAATCCATAGCCGATAAAACCCACAGTCCTTTGATCGGGGCTGTGGGTACAAAAACAAACAATAAAAACAAAGAAAAATGAAAAAACTTCTATTCGCAATGGGCCTGGTCGCCGCAATGGCCGCCTGCTCGAAAGACAAGACTTCGGTGTATGAGTATCCGGCACGCCCCGATGTGGAGCCGCAGCCCGCAGTTACCCTCACCCCGGGTGAGGCTACGCACAACTCACTGGAGTTCACCCTCACCCCGGCCAATGCCGAGGAGTGCTCATTCTACTGCATCGAGACCGAGGACGACGACAAGCAGCTCTCGGCCGGCGAGGTAATCGCGTTGGGTACGACCGTAAACCCTACCGAAAGCGGTACTTACAAGGTCGAGGAACTCTACGATGAGACCTCGCACAACATCTACGCTGCCGTGCGTAAGGGCAACAAGGCCTCGATGACGGCCATCAAGATGGAGACAAAGAAGGCTCCCGTAACTCCGGCCCCCCCGACGGGTCCCGAGACCAACCCGATGTACATCTGGGTAGATGCCGCGGCCAATTTCCCCGACTTTGCCAACGATCAGGAGAAGATCCGTCGTGACTTGACCCTGGCCAAGGAGACCGGTTTCACGGATGTCGTAGTGGATGTACGCCCGACGAACGGCGATGTGCTGTTCCAGACCTCGCACTGCGATCAGGTGGCTTGGCTTGGTGCTTGGACCTCGAATGGATACAACAAGATCACTCGCACGGCCGACTGGGATTACCTGGGAGCTTTCATCGAGATCGGTCACGAGTTGGGTCTGCGCATCCACGCCGGCTTCAACACGATGGTCGGTGGTAACACCTCGTCGCTCGGTTCGCAGGGTATCTTGGTACGCGATAGCTCGAAGAAGGAGTGGGCCACGGTACTCAACACCTCGAACGGCTTTGTCAACACCCTCGATTCGAACGAGACGACCTTCTTCTTCAACCCCCACCACCCCGAGGTGCAGGAGTACATCTGCAACCTGCTGAAGGATTTGGCGGCTTACGAGGAGTTGGATGGTATCATCCTCGATCGTGGTCGTTACGACTCGTTCATGAGCGACTGCTCGGAGCTGACCCTCGAGGCTTTCGAGGAGTATGTGGATGAGGAGGTAGACTTCAACGCCGATGTGCTGCCCGCAGGCTTTACGGGTACGATCAATGCCGACATGCCCTACGAGCACAAGCACCTGAAGAAGTGGATCGAGTTCCGCGCAAAGACCATCCACGACCTGATGACCCAGGCCAAGGAGGCGGTACGCAGCGTGAACCCCACCGTGAAGTTCGGTGTCTATGTGGGTGGCTGGTACTCGACCTACTACGATTGCGGTGTAAACTGGGCAGGTCCCAACTACAACACAGCCGCCGATTTCCCGCGTTGGGCCACTTCGGACTACAAAAACTACGGCTATGCCGACTTGATGGATCACATGCTCATCGGAGCCTATGCCTCGCCCGGTAACGTGTATGGCTCGACCGAGTGGACCATGCAAGGCTTCTGCTCGCTGGCCATGAAGTATACTGCCGGTGCTTGTCCGCTCGTGTGCGGTGGTCCCGATGTGGGCAACTGGGATGCAAACGATAAGTACACCGACGAGCAGGAGTATGAGGCAATCACCAACTCGGTGAAGGCTTGCTACGATGCCTGCGACGGCTACTTCCTCTTCGACATGATCCATCTGAAGAAGGCCGAGACTTGGAGCTATGCCAAGGCTGGTATCGACGAGGTGAAGGCCGGTTTGTAATCCACCTATCAAAAGCCCATCCGCATGAAAAATTGGAAAAGATGGCTGCTGCTCCTGGTAGCAGCAGCCACTACCCTACCCACGCTGGCCCAATCGGGTTTCGGAGCCTACTACGATTGTCGTTTTGCTGCCCACCAAAAGGAGGGTATGCCCACAGGGGCCATTGTCTGGTTGGGAGATAGCATCACCGAGCAGGGTTGGTGGTCGTTCCTTACGAAAGAGAAGGACATTGTCAACCGCGGTATCGGAGGAGATAACACGCGCGGCATGTTGGCGCGTCTGGACGAGATCCTGGCCTTTTCACCCCGTAAGATCTTCCTGATGGGAGGTGTAAACGATCTCTCGGGCAATCGCCCCGTAGAGGAGATTGTCGGTAATGTCCGCCAAATGCTTGAGATGATCAAAAAGGAGGTCCCCTCTTGCGAGGTCTATCTGCAAAGCGTCATCGTCCCCAACAACGAGGTGCTGGCCTACGACTACATCAAGAACAAGCAGGAGAAGATCCGCTCGCTGAACAAGCACTACAAGGCCCTCTGCGACGAGGGGTTGGCCACCTGGGTCAACATCGCCCCCCTGTTGGAGAACGAGCAGGGCGAGTTGAAGGAGGAGCTTACAAAGGATGGTATTCATATCCACCCCGAGGCCTATGTGATCTGGGTCAACCACCTCAAGGAGATGAAATACCTACGCAAGTAACCCTTGCCTGAAAAAAAGCCTTCGGACTCCCTAAAAAAGAATATCGAACCAAAGGATAGGGAATAACTGATCGAGAGATGAAACGAGTTGCAGCGATCGACTTTCTGCGTGCCCTGGCCATTCTCGGCATGGTGATCTCGGGACAGATGCTCTGGCATAAAGAGCTTCCGGCCTTTATGTTCCACGCCCAGCTTCCGCCCCCCACCTTCGCCTTCAACCCCGCGGTGCCGGGCATCACCTGGGTCGATTTGGTCTTTCCCTTCTTCCTCTTCTCAATGGGTGCCGCCATGCCCCTGGCCCTGCGTCGTCGCGAGGAGCAGGGGGCCGGCTGGTGGGAGGTCACCAAGAGTGCCCTGCACCGCTTCGTGTGGCTCGCCTCGTTCGCCATCATCCTGGGTAATACCCGCATGGGACGCCTAACGGAGCTCGCTCCATGGGCCGCTGCGCTGATGACCCTCGTGGTTTGGGGACTCTTCTTTGCGATGTTCGTCCGCGTGCCAAATTGGGAACATAAGAGAAGCTCGATCCTCAACTGGGCGGGATTCGCAGCCCTGATCGCGCTGACCATGCTCTATAAGCCCTTATTCGGAGTAGAGATCTCGCTCCACAACAGCGATATCATCATTCTGATCCTCGCCTCAATGGCCTTGTTTGGCACCCTCTTGTGGTGGGTTACACGCAACTCTCCGGTGATGCGTATCGTAGTGATCGGTGGCTTCGCCCTGCTGAAGCTGGCCTCCTCGGTCGAGGGGTCGTGGTGCGAATGGCTTTGGCAACAAACTCCCGCGGAGTGGCTCTTCCGCTTCGAATTTCTGAAATATCTCTGCTTGGTACTCTCAGGCACAATCGCCGGCGATGTAATCCAGCAAGCCCTGAAATCGGGCGAACTTGCCCCGCAAGAAGAGAGCAATCGTCGCCAATCGCTCCTGACGGTGGGCTTGGTGGTGATGATGGCGGCCTTGATCGGCACACAACTTTGGGGTCTCTTCGTTCGTGAAGTGGGGCATACAGTCCTTCTCACCGCACTCTTCTGTGGCATTTCCTACGGGTTGATTTATCGGATAAAAACACCCGAACAACCCCTGCTGAAATCGCTCCTGCACATCACCACGGTGCTCCTTATCCTGGGACTCCTGGCCGAACCGCTGGAGGGGGGAATCAAGAAGGATCACGCCACGATCAGCTACTTCTTTGTTACGGGAGGCATGGCTTGTGCTGTACTGATCTTCGCCCTGGCCCTTGAGTTACGCTTCGGCATTCGATTCAAGGCCCTGGAGGCCTGTGGTGCCAACCCCATGTTTGCCTACACCGCCTCGGGGTATCTGATCACCCCCGTAGCGACACTCACAACCCTCTCGACCGCCATTGAGTGGTTTGCAGGTCTCACCCCCTGGTGCGCCTTCTACCGCGGAGTGCTCTTTGCCCTGCTGGTGGTTGCCGTCACCTACCCCTTTACACGCAAAAACTATTATTGGAAATCCTAACGGATCATTCGAAGGAGCCTTTTGAGAGCGTCCTCCTCGATGAATTCCGACAAAAAAATTGAAAGTATGAAGATTACCGGAACTTTCCTGGATGAAATCAGCCACGACATTCCGCACCAGAATTGGGGCGAAAAGGAGTGGGATGCCGATTTCCAACATATGCGTTCGATTGGCATCGACACGGTGATTATGATCCGTTCGGGCTACCGCAAATTCATCACCTACCCCTCGAAATACCTCATTGGCAAGGGTTGCTACCGTCCCTCGACCGACCTACTGGATCTCTTTCTGCGCCTGGCCGACAAGCACGGCATGAAGTTCTACTTCGGCCTCTACGACTCGGGCCACTATTGGGATACGGGCGATATGTCGAAGGAGACCGAGTACAACAAATTCGTCATCGACGAGGTTTGGGAAAACTATGGACAACACCATCCCTCATTCGGGGGTTGGTACCTCAGTGGTGAGATCTCGCGCCGCACGAAGGGGGTCATTGAGGCCTTCCGCGAACAGGGCGAGCACTGCAAAGCCGTCTCGGGCGGCCTGCCAACGCTGATCTCCCCCTGGATTGATGGCAAAAAGGCCGTGATGGCCGCCTCGGCCACCCTCTCAAAAGAGGATGCCGTCTCGGTGGCCGACCACGAAAGGGAGTGGGACGAAATCTTTGCCGGAATTCACGGTGCAGTAGATGCTGTAGCCTTCCAAGACGGCCATATCGACTACGACGAGTTAGATGCCTTCTTCGAGGTGAACAAACGCCTGGCGGATCGCTACGGCTTGGAGTGTTGGACCAATGCCGAAACCTTCGACCGCGACATGCCGATCAAGTTCCTGCCCATCAAGTTCGAGAAACTGCGCATGAAACTCGAGGCGGCAGCTCGTGCCGGCTACGACAAGGCGATCACCTTTGAGTTCTCGCACTTCCTCTCGCCGCAGTCCTCCTACACCTCGGCCCACCACCTCTTCGACCGCTACCGCGAATATTTCCTTGGCGAGAAGAGGTAACCCCGAGAGGCTAACGGCGTCTGAATTTTAGAAGAACTTTTAAAACGAAAAGATATATGGAGATGTTACAGATTGATGCACTGATCAAACAATACCACGACGAGCTCCACGAGCGCGTCCTACCCTTCTGGCTCGAACATTCGCAAGACAAGGAGTTCGGAGGCTACTTCACCTGCCTGGATCGCGATGGTTCGGTCTTCGACACCGACAAATTCATGTGGCTCCAAGGCCGCGAAGTGTGGCTCTTCTCGATGCTCTGTAACAAGGAGGGAATTCGTCCCGAGTGGTTGGAATGTGCCCGTCAAGGTGCAGAATTT
This sequence comes from Alistipes sp., assembly GCA_045614985.1. Lineage (GTDB taxonomy): Bacteria > Bacteroidota > Bacteroidia > Bacteroidales > Rikenellaceae > Alistipes. The sequence continues at coordinate 25,003 of JAZLDX010000019.1, forward strand.
ATGCTCAAGCATGGCCACGACGGCGACTACAACTGGTACTTCTCGCTCACGCGCGAGGGAGAACCGTTGGTAGATCCCTACAACATCTTCTCCTACACCTTTGCCGCCATGGCCTTTGCCCAGCTGCACAAGGCAACGGGCGAGGAGCGCTATGCCGAGGCTACGCGCCGCACCTTCGCCCACATCATGGAGCGTTGGGACAACCCCAAAGCACAGTGGAACAAGGCTCATGCCGGCACGCGCGACATCCGCGCCCTGGCCCCCTCGATGATCCTCTGCAACCTGCTCCTGGAGATCGAGCACCTGATCGAACCCGAGGTGGTGGAGCAGTCGATCGACAAGGCCCTGGGCGATGTAATGAACAAATTCTACCGCCCCGAGTTGGGATTGATGCTTGAGCACATGAATGCCGACGGCACGCTGAGCGACACCTTCGATGGGCGCCTGATCAACCCGGGCCACACGCTCGAAACCATGTGGTTTGTGATGGATTTGGCTCGTCGCCGAGGCGACAACAAACTCATCGAACAGGCCATTGAAATCGGTCTGAAGACCCTCGACTTTGGTTGGGACAAAGAGCACGGCGGCATCTTCTACTTCATGGATCGCAAGGGGTGTCCCCCGCAGCAATTGGAGTGGGATCAGAAACTCTGGTGGGTACACATCGAGTCGACCATCGCCATGTTGGAGGGCTACCTGCTGACCGGTGACGAGCGTTGCAAGGCGTGGTTTGAGAAGCTACACGACTACACCTGGTCGCACTTCCGCGATGCCGAATACCCCGAATGGTACGGCTACCTGAACCGCCGCGGAGAGGTGCTGCTCACGCTCAAGGGCGGCAAGTGGAAGGGGTGCTTCCATGTGCCGCGCGGCCTCTACAAGTGCGAGTGCCTGCTTAAGGAGTTGAAACAAAAGATGGAACGATAGCCATGAAACGCATCCTACTGTTGAGTCTCACCTTGGTGTGGTGCAACACGCTATGGGCGACCGAGGTTCGCACCCTGAAGGGTAGCGTAACCTGTGCCGGAAAGGGGGTAGCCGAGGTGATCGTCACCGATGGCGAGAGTTTCACGCAGACCGATTCGAAGGGGCGCTTCGAGCTCGCATCGGCCGACGGCCACACGCTGATCTACCTCACCATCCCCTCGGGATATGAGGTGGAGGCACAATCGAGTGTTCCCCAATTTTGGCAGAAGATTTCGGAAGAGAAAGCCTCCTACGACTTTGAACTCAAGAAGAGGCAGGAGGACGACACCCACCACGGCTTTATCGCCATAGCCGATCCGCAGATCTGGCACCAAAAGGAATTTCCGGCACTAAGAAGTGCCATGGACGATATTCGCGAAACGGTCACCGGTTATGTCGTACCATTCCACGGCCTCTGCTGCGGCGACGTGATCTCCTACGACCACACCTTCTATCCGGCCTACAACGAGATTGTCGCCACCTCGGGCATCGACTTTTTCAGTACCCCGGGCAACCACGACATGACCCTCTACAGCCGTTCGCATGAGACCTCGGTGCGCCTTTGGGAGGAGACCTTCGGCCCCACTTACTACTCCTTTAATGTAGGCAAGGTGCACTATGTGATTCTGAACGACAACTTCTACATCGGACGCGACTACTTCTACATCGGCTACCTCGACGAACGACAGCTGGCCTGGTTGGAGCGCGATTTGAGCTATGTGGAGGAGGGTTCGACGGTCATCGTCGCCCTGCATATTCCGACCACCTGCGAGGAGAGCGACCGCAAACAGTTCCAGTATCGCAACATCGCCAACGTGATGACCAATGCCCACCATCTCCACCGGATGTTGGCCCCTTACCAGGCGCATATCATCTCGGGACACACCCACACGACCTACAACCAGATCATCACCGAAAGCCTCTACGAGCATGTGATGCCTGCCCTGAGCGGAGCCTGGTGGCAGGGGCCCCTCTGCACCGACGGCACGCCGCGTGGCTACGGAGTCTTTGAGGTCGACGGCGACAAGGTATCCTGGTACTACAAATCAACCGACTACGATTCAGACTACCAAATGGTGCTCTACGGTGGCGAGAAGTATCCGCAATTCAAGGGTCAAGTAGTGGCCAACATTTGGGCCAGCGACCCCTCGTGGTGCGTGGAGGCCTCGTTCGATGGGGGTAAGGCCCTCGAGATGGAGCGTTTCGAATGTTATGACCCCGCAGCCCAGGAGATGTATAAATCGACCGAAGGATTCGACCACTCCTACATCTACCCCTCGCCGGCCGACCACTTCTACCGCATCGCCCTCCCCGAAGGGGCACGAAAGGTGACGGTCACGGCCACGGATCGATTCGGCAATCGCTACACGCAAACCCTTACCATAGAGAAATAATTTCTATAAAAATGAAACGACTTTTAAGATACACCGCAGCTTTATGGGCTGCGGTCCTTTTAACCGCCTGTGGAGCGGAGCAGTATGATGTGATTGTAATCGGTGGCGGTGTGAGCGGCACCACGGCGGGCATTCGCTCGGCACGCCTCGGAGCCAAGACCCTCATCGTGGAGGAGGGCCCCTGGTTGGGCGGTATGCTCACCTCGGCCGGCGTAAGTGCCACGGACGGTAACTACCGCCTGCGCGGCGGTATGTGGGGCGAACTTCGCGACTCTTTGGAGGGGCACTACGGAGGCCCGGAGGCCCTCAAGACGGGCTGGGTGAGCAACCTGCTCTTCGAGCCCCACATCGGAGCCCGCATCTTCCGCTCCATGGCCGAAAACGAGGAGCATCTGACCGTAAAATTTGAGACCTCGGCCACGGAGATCCTTCGCACGGAGCAGGGGTGGCAGGTCACGCTGCACTCGGCCGAGGGGAGCAAGCGCGTCAGCGGCAAGGTGCTCATCGACTGCACGGAGTTAGGCGATGTGGCCGCCGCCCAGGGGGTGAAGTACGACCTGGGCATGGAGAGTCGCTCGGTAACGGGTGAGGAGGTGGCTCCCGAAGAGGCCAACGACATCATTCAAGACCTCACGATGGTGATGGTGCTGAAGGATTACGGCCGCGATGTGACCATCGAGCGTCCGGCCGACTACGACTCCACCCTCTTTGCTTGTGCCTGCGACAATGCCATCTGCCGCACCCCGAAAGAGGCAAACCGCCTATGGTCCAAAAAGATGATGATGACCTACGGGAAACTTCCCAACGGCAAATACATGATCAACTGGCCGATCGAAGGCAATGACTTCTATGTCAATATGATTGAGATGTCGAGCGAAGAGCGCCAGGAGGCTGTTCGCAAGGCCAAGGCCCACACCCTAAATTTCCTCTACTTCATCCAGCATGAGTTGGGGATGAATACCCTGGGGTTAGCCGACGACGAATTCCCGACCGAGGATCGGATGCCGCTGATGCCCTACCACCGCGAGTCGCGCCGCATTGAGGGTGAGGTGCGCTTCCAACTCAACCATATAACCCACCCCTACGACTACACGCTCTACCGCACCGCAATCGGTGTGGGCGACTACCCCGTGGATCAGCACCATACCCGCTATACGGGCTGGGAGGCCCTCCCGAACCTCTATTTCCACTCGGTGCCCTCCTATGGTGTTCCGATGGGAGTCATGCTGCCCAAGGAGGTCGATGGGCTGATCGTTGCCGAGAAGTCGATCTCGGTGAGCAACCTCGTCAACGGCTCAACACGCCTGCAACCCGTGGTACTGCAAATCGGTGAGGCGGCCGGTATCCTCGCAGCCTTGGCCTCGAAGCAGGGTATCGAGCCTCGCGAGGTGGCAGTGCGCGATGTTCAGCGCGAAGTGCTCAACGGGGGAGGCTACCTGCTCCCGTTCCTCGATCTTCCCGCAACGGATCCCCATTTCAAAGCGATGCAACGCATCGGCGTTACGGGCATCATCGAGGGGGTTGGCATGACCGTCGGCTGGGAGAATCAGAGCTGGTTCCGAGCCGAGGAGACGATCTCGCTCGGCGAGTTGATGGTGGGGCTCCAACCCTTCCTTCAGAGTGATGAGGCCGAAGCGATCGTCGAGCTGACCAATACAAAGCTCGCCACGCTGAACGACCTGCAACCGAAAATCGGAGCGGTGTCGGCCGAAGCCTGGGAAGCCCTCGGCTTGGGCGACTACGACCCCGAACGCCCCCTCACGCGCCTGGAGTGCGCCGTGGTGATCGACGAGCTCCTGAAGCCCTTTGATGTAGCAGTAGACTTAAACGGAAATCTGAAATAATGAAACGACTCATTCTTATGATGGTACTCTGCCCCCTGTTGGGTAGTTGCACCGGGGTGAAGACAATCCCCGTGGCTGAATCACCCGCCCGCGTGGTGGGACGCACCCTGACCCTCAACGACGGCTCCATTCAATTCGACTGGAGCGGGGTCTACCTCGAAATCCGCTTCGAAGGCTCCTTTTTGGCTCTCGAGCTCAGCGACACCAAACGCAACTACTTCAACCTTTGGGTCGATGGCCAAGAGCAGCCCAAGTTCACCTCCGAGGGCGACCACACCCTTGTAGAGCTCTTCAACGACCCCGCTGCTCGGGGCGAACACCTGGTGCGCATCCAGAAGGCCACCGAAGCCGAGCAGGGACGCTGCACGCTCCACACCCTCACGACCGATGGACGCCTACTCCCGACCGACGGGTTAAAACTTCCCCGCCACATCGAGTTCTATGGCGACTCGCTCACCTGTGGCTACGGCACCGAGAGCCTGCAGGGCAGCGACCCCTTCCTGCCCGAGACCGAGAACTGCCGCTACACCTATGCCGCGCTGACCGCCGCCCACTTCGGAGCAGACTACAGCCTCATCTCACACTCGGGACGCGGCCTGGTACGCAATTACGGCGACTCGTTGCAGCTCTCCGATCCCACGCTCACAATGAGTGCGCGTGCCTTCCGCCTTTTTGACGAAGATCCCGCTTCGGCCTGGGACTTCGCGCAGAGCCCCTATCGCCCCGATGCTCTGGTTATTACATTGGGCACCAACGACTTCAGCACCCAGCCCAACCCCACCGAGGAGCAGTTCGCAGAGGGCTACCGTAGGCTGATAGAGAAGTTACGTTCAGTTTGGGGCGAGGAGCTTCCCGTGCTCTGCGTCACCCATTCGCCCATCGCCGCTAAAATCGTTCGAGAGATGGTGGAGACGATTCCCCACACGGCCCTGGCCGACATCTCTTGGGGAGTCTACAACCGCACGACCGACCTCGGAGCCTCGGAGCACCCGAACCGCTACGGCCATGAAAAGATGGCTCGGATCGTCATCGAAGAGTTTCAAAAACTCACCGGCTGGGAGTAGGAACAGCGAAAGAGGGCCTGCAATAAGGCCTACCAAAAATACGAGGAGCGAGGATTTCGATTAGAAATCCTCGCTCCTCTTGCTATTGATGCTACAAGTGCACCGCCTATCGACTGTTGTATTGCTCCAGGGCCTTCTCCAAGAGGAACAAGGCACGCTCGAGCTTCTCCTTCTTCAAGACATAGGCAATACGCACCTCATTGCGCCCCTTGGAGGTATCGGCATAGAAACCCGAAGCGGGGGCCATCATCACCGTCTCTCCCTCGTACTCGAAGTCGGTAAGACACCAGGCACAGAACTTATCGCAGTCATCGATCGGTAGACGAGCTACCGTATAGAAGGCCCCTGTAGGGGTTGGCGTATAGACCCCAGGAATCTTGTTGAGCCCCTCAACCAAACAATTGCGACGTTCGAGATACTCCTCATAGACCGCCTTGAAGTAGCTCTCGGGGGCATCAATCGAGGCCTCTGCCACGATCTGTCCGATCAGCGGTGGCGAGAGTCGTGCCTGACAGAACTTCATCACGGCATTGCGCACCATCTTATTTTTCGTCACGAGGGCTCCGATACGAATACCGCACTCCGAGAAGCGTTTCGAAACCGAATCAATTAGGATTACATGCTCCTCCATCCCCTTCAGGTGGGCAGCCGAGAGATAGGGGGTATCCGTATAGATAAACTCGCGATACACTTCGTCGGCAATCAAAAAGAGGTCATACTTAAGGGCCAAGGCACGGATCTGCTCCATCTCCTCGGGCGTATAGAGGTAGCCCGTTGGATTATTCGGATTGCAGATCATGATGGCACGCGTACGCTCCGAGATGAGTTTCTCAAACTCCTCAACGGGAGGCAGAGCAAAGCCTGTCTCAATCGAAGAGCTCACCGTGCGGATCGTGGCTCCCACCAAGCAGGCAAAGGTCATATAGTTGGCATAGGTCGGCTCAGGGACAATCACCTCCTCGCCACGATTCAGCGTGGCCATGAAGGCGAACATCACCGCTTCGGAGCCTCCCGCCGTGATCAAGATCTCATCGGGCGAATAGTCAATATGAAACCGCTTATAGTAATCGGAGAACTTCTTGCGAAGAGAGAGAAATCCGTCGCTGGGGCTATATTCCAGGATCTTGCGGTCAATCTTGTGAATGGCCTCGATACCTTCCTCGGGTGAGGGAAGGTCAGGCTGACCAATATTTAGGTGATAGACCTTCGTTCCACGCGCCTTGGCTGCATCAGCCAAGGGTACGAGTTTGCGGATCGGAGATACGGGCATCTTGACGGCCCTGTCGGCGATTTTCGGCATAATAGAAGAGTTTTAAGGTGTATGTCAGCACGGGGAAATCCTCCGCGCACTATTCAAGATCAAGCGTTGGACGAAATTTCACAACTCGTCTGGCCGCAATTTTCACCGAAGCCCCCGTGCGAGGATTGCGTCCCGTGCGCTCGGAACGCAGACTCACCGAGAAGGTGCCCAAGCCGGCAAACGAGATCTTATCCCCCTCCATCAGGGTTTGAATCGTGGCATTCACCACGGCATCGACCGCCCGTTTGGCTGCCACCTTGCTGATACCGGCCTCTAAAGCGACCGCTTCGATCAATTGTGCCTTGTTCATAAATTCTCCTCTTTTTCCAACGTGTTAGTACAAAGGTAAGAAAATAATTCAAAAATCGAAATTCGAAATTCAAAATAATTTGCCTCAGAGAAAAAAAAACCCGAAAGGGTTGTTATTGATGCACAAGCCTTTCGGGGAATTGGTTGCAAAGGAGTGGGTTCTCTGCAAATTACGAGTTAAGCCACTGGTGAAGCAGGGCGATGGCCAGATACTTCTGCTCATCGGGGAGTGTCAGGATGCGGGCACGGTGGCTGCCGGCGGGGGCGACAAAGTAGCGCATATTCTGCTTTCCCGATGCGGCCCATCCGGCCCCCGGGGCGGTCCAAGGATCATCCTCACCATAGATCAGCAGCATCTTCGGATCGTTGTTTTTCAGGTACTTGCGCATTTTTTTATAGAGCGTCTTATCGAACTTCACGCGGCGCAACTCCTCGGGGACAAAGATCTTGCGCAGGTAATCCTTCGCCGACTTCAACTCGATCAAGCCCTTGAAGGGGGTGAGATCATAGGGGTAGTAGCCGAGCTCCTTGGCCGCCTGCACGAAGAACGAGGCATTGGCCGTACCGATGGAGAAGTAGTCGGGATCGACCGCCTTAATCAGGAAGTCGGCCATCTCCTCATCCGAGGCGGTCAGGGCAGGCTGGACAGCCGGATCGGTCCCCCACTGCCAGAGCGAGAAGGAGTACTCCAAGACGCAGTAGTCGAAGACCTCGCGCAGAGGAATACGGAACTCCAGGTGGTGATCCGTACAATATTTCTCGAAGAGGGGCATCAGTCGATCCTTGCGACGCAGGAGCTCCTTCTGAAACTCCTCCACCACAGCCCGCTTCTCGGGGCTCGAGACCTCTCGGAGGAAGGGGTTGAAACGCTTATCCTCGCGCGAGGTGCAGACGGGCCCCACATAGGGAACATAGATATCGACATCACCCGGGTAGAAGGTGGCATAGAGCATCGTCGTGGTACCGCCCTTGCTGATGCCCGAGGCGATCCATTTCGAGGGGTAGAGCTGGGCAAAAAGGGTCTTAATGGCATGCAGGTCGTGAGCCGAATTTTCGGCCGTGAGGTGGTCCCAATCGGGATTCTCGGGCATCGAACGGTCGAAGTAACGGTGCTCGACAAAGACCATGTTGGTATTGAACAGGCGCGAGATCTCTTCGCGGTAGTGCTCACGCAGGGCGAATCCGGCAGCATAGCCTTGAGTAATAAGCATCGTGGGGCGGTCGTCACCCGCGTGCATCACCACCACACGCTGCTGAAACTCACCCGCCTCGGGATGGTTCCAATCCAGGGGCTGGCGGAGCATCACCTCATACTTCTCTTTAAACTCCCCAGCGGGCAGGGGCTTCACCTCCACCACCCCCTCCAGGGCCTTGATGCGGCTCTCCATCTCCTGGGCCGCCAAGCTGCCCACAGCCATCAGAGCCACAAGCAGAAGAATTGTAATTCGAAACTTTTTCATCTTTGGTTGGTTTGTTTTAAGCAAAGATAGCATTTTTCGGCCGAAAAGCGAAAACGAACCGCAAAAAAATCACAAACTCGACAACCCCTCCTTTTCGGATATGCTTTTTTTTATTTTTCCCGTAAATTTTCCAAGTGTCAATGCGTAATTTTTTGCTCTGTAAGATTTTTTTTTGGAGCCGCCTTTGTAACCCATTGAAAATCAGACCCCATTTTCGCGCTCTTGTAAGATTTTTTTCGGCCGAAAATTTGGAGGTGGTTTTTTTATTGCGTAAATTTGCAGTAGAGAAAGGTCGAAAAAGGGCCTCGAACGCCACACTCCCGAACACCAACACCTTGAAGGTGTACCTAATATTACTAACTAAAAAATCCTACACTATGAAAAGGTTATTTTATTTTACCGTCGCCTTGCTCTGTTTCGCAGCATGTGAGGAGAAGCAAGAACCTCCCAAAGAAGAGGAATTGGTTATTTGGGATTTTGTGAATTATTCGGTGGAGATCGAGGTACAAGATGTGGAGACGGGTGCCGATCTGCTTGACCCTGAAACAGAGGGAAATATTCTGGATCAGGCAATTGTAATGATATATAAGGGTCAAACCATCCCGATGAAGTCTTGGGAGGAGATTACACGAGCGAATCTTGCCAGATTTTATGGATTGATTTGGCATAAGCGTTCGGACGGAGGTTATTTTTTAGCCGCCGGAGAGTTTAATACCGGTGGAACTGTTAATGTCCCCTTTGCCATCGATTGGGGTGATGGCACAAAAACCGAATTTGTGGTAACCTCCGATGTGAAGAACGGTAGCTCAAAGAACCCAACAATTATCCGGGCTCTGACGATGGATGGTGTGTCGGTAGAGCATCAAAACGGTGCCAATTGGCAAGTTACAATCAAGAAAGAGGCCCAAACTTCTTCTAATGATGAAAATACCAAGGAGAATAACCCTGTGGATGATGACGAAGAAGAGGAGAACAAACCCACCGAGGAGGAGTTGTTTGCACAGAGAGCCAAGGAGCAGATGGCCGAATTGTTGGAGCGTTCGGGAGATTACGATGTAACGCGTGTCGAGGAGTTGCTCTGCGGAAAAGATTTTCTTCTGTGGGCCTATTTGGGTTATGATAGCACCTGGAACGAAATTATTGATCCGATGTATGTCTTCGGTGAGTGGCTATGGGTGGGCTTGACAGTCGACTACTACCGCTTTGAGGCTGACGGCACGATGGTTTGGACTCCGGGAAGAACTTGTGTTCCCGACGAGAGTATTGACCCCATGAACGGCCGTTGGGAATTTGATCCTGCGACACGCACCTTATCCATTCTTTACGATGGCAAAGCAGAGCGTAAGGATTACACACTGATTGCCCTGGACGAAACCACCTTTGCCTGGGATCGAGAGCAAATCTACTACGAAAAGGATGGTTCCGAGTCCTTCCGCGACTACCTCCGCTCGGTCTATATTGTGCAGTAGCGCGCCTGCCAGGGAGAATTCCTTTGGCAATTGTATAAATATGCCGCTTCGGCCGGGCTCTTCGGAGTTCGGCCGATTTTTTTTTGGGGGGGGGTGTGGAGTGGGGTATAAAATAATTTTGAATTCTGAATTTTGAATCATGAATTATAATAATTTCTAATTATTTTGTACCTTTGCATGAATATATCTCTGAGAAAAGATGAAACGAATATTACTATATCTGCTTTTGGTGGCGACGAGCGTGGGCTGTGGCGCACGCACCCGACAGTCGGCCACGACACCACCTGCGCCCGTGGAGCCCAAAACGTACGGCTACACGGTGAAAAACAGCTATCCGCACGCCACCGACAGCTACACCCAGGGATTGCTCTTCCACGAGGGGCTGCTCTGGGAGGGAACGGGTCAAAAGGGCGAGTCACGCCTTCTGAAGCACGACCTGACGACGGGGCACACCGAGAAGGTGGCCCACCTGCCACGCCACGAGTTCGGTGAGGGGATTGCCCTCGTGGGCGAAGAGCTTTTTCAACTGACCTGGATGGAGAACACGGCCCATGTCTACGACCTCTCGACGGGCAAGGAGCGGCGCACCTTGCGCTTCCCGGGCGAGGGGTGGGGTCTTACCTCCGACGGCGAGTGGCTCTACCTTTCGGATGGCAGTGCCACGATTCGTCGCCTCGACCCCGCCACCTTCGAGCGCAAGGGGTCGATCGCGGTGACGCTGCGCGGCGAACCGCTCGACTTCCTGAACGAATTGGAGTGGATCGACGGCAAGATTTGGGCCAACATCTACACTACGGATCACCTCGTCATCATCGACCCTCGAACGGGTGTGGTCGAGGGGGTGGTGGACCTCGAAGGACTGCTGCCCGAGACGGAGCGCACGCCCCAAACCGATGTACTGAACGGCATTGCCTACGATGCCTCAACGGGCCGCATCTTCGTCACCGGCAAAAACTGGAGCAAACTCTACGAAATTGAACTCTTTGAGAAATAAGCCACTGTGAAAAACAACGCATTACATAACGCCCTGCAGGAGCGCATCCTGCTCTTGGATGGTGGACTGGGCACGATGATCCAGCCCTATGGGCTCACCGAGGAGAATTTCCGCGGCGAGCGTTTCCGCAACTGGTCGTGCAACCTGAAGGGGTGTAACGATCTGCTCTCACTCACACGCCCCGAGGTGATCAAGGAGATCCACACGCGCTACCTGAAGGCCGGAGCCGACCTGATCACCACCGACTCGTTCAACGCCAACGCCATCTCGCTCCGCGACTACGGCTTGGAGTCCCTGGCCCGCGAAATGGCGGCCGCTGCGGCCCGCATTGCCCGCGAAGCGGCCGACGAATTCACCCGTCAGAATCCCTCGAAGCCCCGCTTTGTAGCGGGCTCGATGGGCCCCACAAACCGCACAGCCTCGATGTCGGCCGATGTGCAGAACCCCGCGGCTCGCGAGGTGTGCTTTGAGGAGCTTGCCACGGCCTACCGCGATCAGGCCCTGGGACTCCTGGAGGGGGGTGCCGATCTGCTCCTGGTTGAGACTGTCTTCGACACGCTGAACGCCAAGGCGGCCCTTTACGCCATTGCGAAACTCGAGCAGGAGCTCGGCCGCAAGATCGAGGTGATGCTCTCGGGCACCCTCTCCGATGGAGGTCGCACCCTTTCGGGGCAGACGGTCGAGGGTTTCTATACTTCGGTGAAGCATTATCCGCTCCTCTCGATCGGCTTCAACTGCGCCTTCGGAGCCCGTCAGTTATTGCCCCACCTCGAGGAGCTCGCCTCGGTGGCCGACTGCCGCATCTCGGCCCACCCCAACGCCGGACTGCCGAACGTGATGGGAGGCTACGACGAGACCCCCGCCATGTTTGCCCGCGACGTGGAGGAGTACCTGAAACGCGGGCTGCTCAACATCGTAGGCGGCTGCTGCGGCACCACCCCCGAGCACATCTTCGAGCTACAAAAGATTGTCCCGAATTATACACCCCGCCCGCTGCCCACCGTCGACCGCGAAAGTTCGTTGAGCGGCCTGGAGCCCCTGTATATCACCCCCGAGCAGAATTTTGTCAATGTCGGTGAGCGCACCAACGTAGCCGGCTCGGCCAAATTCGCCCGACTGATCCGTGAAGAGCAGTACGAAGAGGCTCTCTCGATTGCCCGAGCCCAGGTGGAAGCCGGAGCCCAGGTGGTGGATGTCTGCATGGACGACGGTCTGATCGACGGCCCGAAGGCGATGCGCCACTTCCTGAACCTGATGGCCTCGGAGCCAGAAATCGCCCGCATGCCGGTGATGATCGACTCCTCGAAGTGGGAGGTGCTCGAGGCCGGTCTAAAGGCCACGCAGGGAAAGAGTGTCGTCAATTCGCTCTCGCTGAAGGAGGGAGAGGAGCTCTTCCTGGAGCGCGCCCTCGAGTGCCACCGCTACGGAGCCGCCATCGTGGTGATGCTCTTCGACGAGGAGGGCCAGGCCGACACCTATGCCCGCAAGATCGCTGTGGCCGAGCGTGCCTACCATCTGTTGACCCGGGCGGGATTTCCGGCCGAGGACATCATCTTCGACCCCAATATCTTGGCCGTAGCCACGGGCATCGAGGCCCATGATCGCTACGCGCTTGACTTCATCGAGGCCACTCGCTGGATCAAGAGCCATTTCCCAAAGGTAAAGGTTTCGGGTGGAGTGAGCAACCTCTCGTTCTCATTCCGTGGCAACAACACCGTGCGCGAGGCGATGCACTCGGCCTTCCTCTACCACGCCATTGAGGCGGGCATGGAGATGGGTATTGTCAATCCGCAGATGTTACAGATCTACTCCACGATCGAGCCTACGCTGTTGGAGTATGTCGAAGATGTGCTGCTCTGTCGCCGCCCCGATGCTTCGGAACGCCTCTCAGAGTATGCCCAGCAATTGAAATCGTCGGCCGAAAACCGCCCCGCCACGGAGGTAGCCGAGTGGCGCAACCAACCCCTCGGCGAGCGCATCCGTCACGCCATGATCAAGGGGATCTCCGACCACATCGAAGCCGACACCTTGGAGGCCTATGCGGAGTTGAAATCCCCCATGGCGGTGATCGACAGCCAACTTATGCCCGCCATGGAGGAGGTCGGACATTTGTTCGGTGCCGGCAAGATGTTCCTCCCGCAGGTGGTGAAAACTGCCCGTGTGATGAAGCGTGCCGTTGCCGCCCTTACCCCCTACATCGCAACGGGTGAAACGACATCCAAAAAGAGCGGTCGCGTACTGCTAGCCACCGTAAAGGGTGATGTACACGATATCGGAAAGAATATCGTGAGTGTGGTAATGGCCTGCGGCGGCTACGAGATGCACGACCTGGGCGTAATGGTCGAGGCCTCACGCATTGTCGATGAGGCCCTGCGCCTGGAGGTAGATGCCATCGGTTTGAGCGGACTGATCACCCCCTCGCTCGAGGAGATGATCCATGTATGCGAGGAGTTGGAGCGTCGCGGAGCCGAAATTCCCGTGATCATCGGCGGAGCCACCACCTCGGCCCTCCATACGGCAGTGAAGATCGCCCCCCGATACCACGGAGCGGTGATCCACGCCTCGTCGGCCAGCGACAATATCAAGATCATGGCCGAACTGATGGGGGCGGGTCGCACAGCCTACCTGGCCAACCATCGCAGCCGACAGGAGTCGTTGCGCAAGGAGTATAACCGCACGCTCACGGCGCGCGAATTGGTGCCCATCATCGAGGCTCGCAAGGGGGCCAAAAGAAAGTCGCTCTCGGAGGTAGTGGAGCCAGCCCACACCGGGCGCGTAATCTTCAACGACTACGAAATCGAGGCCGTGGAGCCGCTGATCGATTGGAACTTCTTCTTTCCGGCTTGGGGCATCAAGGGCCATTACCCTGAACTTCTGGAACACCCCGAGCGAGGCGAAGAGGCGCGCAAACTCCTGGCCGATGCCCAGGCCCTTTTGGCGCGCATCAAAAAAGAGAAATTACTGAAATTGCAAGGAGTCGTGGGAATCTTCCCCGCCACAAGCGGCAAGGAGGAGATCATCCTTACAGATCCGAAGGGAAAGAGCTACCACTTCCCGATGTTGCGCAACCAGACACACGGCGAGGAGCCCCTCTCGGTGGCCGACTTTGTAGCCGAAGCCAAGGGAAAGAAGACGGACTATGTGGCCGCGTTCGCCCTGACAGCCGGAGTGGGTCTTAAGAAGCTCACCGAGGAGTTCAAGGCGGCAGACTACTCGGCCATCCTCTCGAAACTCTTGGCCGACCGCCTCACGGAGGCCTTTGCCGAGAGTGTACACAGTTTCGTAAGGTGCGAGATGTGGGGCTATGCCGCTGGCCAAAGCCTCTCCCCCGAGGCGATCATCCGTGGCGACTACCGCGGTCTGAGAATGGCCTTTGGCTACCCCGCCACCCCCGACCACGCTCTCAAACGCACGGCTTTCGATCTGCTACGCGCCGAACAGTTTACCGAGATGCGACTCACCGAGAACTTCATGATCACCCCCGGAGAGGCTCTTTGCGGACTGATGCTCTCCGATGGAAAATACTTCTCGGTAGGGCGTATCGACACGAAGCAACTGCTCGACTACGCCCGCAAAACAGGTGTCGAGCCCGAGGAGATCCGTCGTCGCCTACCCAACAACATAAACGACTAACAAGAAGCGTATGAATGTATTGGATCTGATCCATGGGGCCCAAAATTCGGGGCGCACCCGCTTTGCCTTCGAACTGCTTCCTCCCCTAAAGGGGGATGGCAAGGAGTCGGTTTTTCGCGCCATCGACCCCCTGATGGAGTTCGACCCCGCCTACATCAATATCACCTGCCACCGCGAAGGAATCAAACAGACACTGCGACCCGATGGCACGCCCGAGTGGCATGCCGTGCGTCGTCGCCCGGGCACGGTGGGGATCTCAGCTGCCATCCGCGATCGCTATAAGGTGGAGGTGGTGCCCCACCTAATCTGTGGCGGTCAGTCGCGCTACGACATCGAGGATGCCCTGATCGACCTCGATTTCTTGGGGCTGAATAATGTCTTGGCCCTGCGTGGCGACCCCTCGCAGAACGAAAAGCAGTTTACCCCCTATCCGCAAGGTCATGCCCACGCCTTGGGGCTCGTGCAACAGATTGCCGCCATGAACCGCGGAGAGTTTGTCGACGGAGAGGTGGAGCAGTGCCACCACTCGCGCTTCTCGATCGGTGTAGCCGGCTACCCCGAGACCCACAGCGAGGCCCTCTCGCCCGAGGCCGACATCGCCTGTCTGAAGGCGAAGGTCGATGCCGGTGCCGAGTATGTGGTCACACAACTTTGCTACGACACGCATATCTTTTTTGACTATGTGCGTCGCTGCCGCGAGGCGGGGATCACCGTGCCGATCATTCCCGGCATCAAACCCCTGTCGTCGGTCAAGCACCTCGAACTGCTGCCGCGTACCTTTGGATGTTTCCTCCCCGAGGAGTTAGTGCGTGAGGTTCGCGCCCATGCCGACAATCCCCACTCCGTGCGCCAAATTGGTACCGAGTGGGCCATTCGCCAAAGCCGTGAGCTGAAGGCGGCCGGCATTCCCGTGTTGCACTACTACCCGATGGGCAAGGCCGACAATATCATCCAAATCGCCAAAGAGCTCTTTTAACGAAACTGCAGCCCTTTTGAAATCAAACTGAAACACCAAAACCGGATATTTGCACCATGATTTCGCCCGTAGAATTTCGCCATCAGTTGCATCGTCGCCCAGAGCTCTCGTTCGAGGAGCATGAAACCGCCGCGACAATCGGCCAAGCCCTCACCGAAGCAGGTATCGCCTGGCAGCCCATTGCCCAAACCGGCATCCTGGCCAAGTTGGAGGGGAGGGGCGATCTCAAGCGTGCGATCGTTCTTCGTGCCGATATCGACGCGCTGCCGATCCGGGAAGAGGCCGAGGTGGCCTGGCGCTCCGAAAACGAAGGGGTGATGCACGCTTGTGGCCACGATATGCACGCCGCAATCCTTTACGGAGCCCTCTGCCGACTAAAAGATGAACCCTTCGAGGGGACAATCTTCGGTCTGTTTCAACCAGGCGAAGAGCTCAACCCCGGAGGGGCCAAGTTGGTGCTGGATGAAAAGCCCTTTGCGGACTACGAGGTGATGGCCGTGGTGGGCCAACATGTCGAGCCCGACCTGGAGGTGGGCGAATTTGGCTTCCGCGCCGGGAAGTACATGGCCGGCAACGACGAGTTGCGCTTTACGATCCGAGGGCGGGGAGGACACGCCGCCCTGCGCCACCGCACACAAGACACGGTGCGGGCCGCCGCACGTCTTATCCTGGCCGTGACGGATCTCAACAGCGAGGAGCGCATCCTCTCGATCGGACGTGTGGAGGCCGACGGTGCCACCAACGTCATCCCCGACGAGGTACGCCTCGAGGGGACGATGCGCATCTTCTCGGAGCATGACCGCGAGACCCTCCATCAAACCCTCCATACACTTTGCGACCGCTTGAGCGCAGAGGAGCAGCTCGAAATTGGACTCTCAATCTCGGCCGGCTACCCGGCCGTGGAGAACCACCCTAAACTGACCCTGCGAGCCAAAGAGTTGGCCAGCGAGGCGGGTTACTCGACCCGCGAACTCGCCCTGCGCCCCACCTCCGAGGATTTCGGACGCTATGGGCTTCACTACCCCTCGCTCTTCTACCGCATCGGCGTGGGAGCCGCCTCGGGACGTCCCCACACCTCGCGCTTCAACCCCGACGACCGAGCCATCCCCGCAGGGGTGGATCTGATGGCACGGCTGACGCTCCACTTTTTAGGCAACAAGTAGATTATGGCAAAGAAGACAAAACTCCGATACGATCGCCGCAGCCTGATTCTTCAACTGCTGCGCGAGTTTCCGAACAATAAATTTTCGATCAAGCACCTCGCCTCGGCCTCGGGAGGCAATACACGCGAAGGCCGACGCGAGACAATGGCCCTACTCGATGAGTTGGAGCGCGAAGGGGTGGTGGCTCTGGTCGGTCGCGACAAATACCGTCTCGGAAGCCGCATGCGTCCTCGCTACGAGGGCCTTGCCGAGCGCACCGCCTCGGGAGGGCTCTATATTCGTGTCGAGGGGCTCGAAAACGACATCTTTGTTCATCCGGGCAACTCCCTCAACGCACTGGATGGCGACCGTGTAGAGGTCGCTATCATGCACACCTCGAAGAGCGGAGAGCACGAAGGAGAGATTCTCTCGATTCTCGAACGCTCGAATCGCAACTATGTGGGAGTGGCCGAGATCGACCGTACGGCGATCTTCGTCTGCTGCATTTCGCGCCGCAACCCGATCGACATCTTCCTACCTCGAAAGGCCTACCCCGAGGTGGAGGCTGGCGACAAACTCGTGGTTCGCATCAAGGATTGGCCCGAGGGGTCGAAATCGCCTATCGGAGAGCTGATCAAGAATCTGGGGCCGGCAGGCGACAACGACACGGAGATGCATGCCATCCTGGCCGAATACGACCTTCCGTACCGCTTTGAGAAGGAGGTGGAGCGGGCCGCCGAAGCAATCTCTGGCGAGATTACCCCGGCTGATGTGGCTGAACGCAGGGATTTCCGCGGGATCACCACCTTCACGATCGACCCCGCCGATGCCAAGGATTTCGACGATGCCCTCTCGGTGCGCCAACTCTCGAAAGGGATGTGGGAGGTGGGTGTCCACATTGCCGATGTGAGCCACTATGTCACCCCCGACTCGCTGATCGACCGCGAAGCACAGGAGCGTAGCACCTCGGTCTACCTGGTGGATCGCACCATTCCGATGCTCCCCGAAAGGCTCTGCAACGAACTCTGCTCACTACGCCCCGAGGAGGAGAAGTGTTGCTTCTCGGCCGTCTTCACTCTGAACGAGGAGGCCGAGGTGATCGACCAATGGTTGGGCCGCACCCTCATCTGCTCGAACCACCGTTTCGCCTACGAGGAGGCACAGGCCCTCATCGAGGGAGGAGAGGGGCCCTACGCCGAAGAGATCCTGGTATTGCACCGCCTGGCACAGCAGTTGCGCCGCGAACGGTTCCGCCACGGAGCCGTGGCCTTCAACCGCGAGGAGATGAAGTTCCGCCTCGACGAAAAAGGGCGACCCCTGGGGGTCTACGCCAAGGTGCAGAAGGAGGCCAACCAACTCATCGAGGAGTTTATGCTTTTGGCCAATCGTCGTGTGGCGGAGTTCTGTGCCCACACACTGAAGAATGGCCGCAAGGTGCCCCGCACGATGGTCTATCGCGTACACGACGACCCCTCGCCCGAGAAACTCGACCGCTTCCGCTCCTTTATTCTCCGCTTCGGTCACTACTTCAAGGCCCAAAAGGGACGTGCCGTAGCCAAGGAGATGAACAAACTTCTCAAAGGACTCGAGGGGCGTCCCGAGGAGAACACCGTACAGATGCTGGCCGTACGTTCGATGGCCAAGGCCGAGTATTCGACCGAGAATATCGGCCACTACGGCTTGGCCTTCCCCTACTATACCCACTTCACTTCGCCGATCCGTCGCTACCCCGACGTGATGGTGCACCGCCTGTTGGCCCACTATCTTTCGGGGGGACGCTCGGTGGAGAAGCAACTCCTCGAAGAGCGTTGTGAGCATGCCAACGAACGCGAGGTAATCGCCTCGGAGGCCGAGCGCGCCTCGATCAAGTACAAGGCGGCAGAATACCTCTCCGACAAAAAAGATCAGCTCTTCGAGGGACGTATCTCGCGACTCAACGAGTGGGGTATTTTCGTCGAATTGGAGGAGACCCACATCGAGGGATTGTTGCACCTACGCGAACTGCAGGACGACTTCTATCGCTTCGACGAGGAGCAGTACGAGATCTGCGGTCTGAGGAGCGGCAAGCGTTACACCCTGGGCGATCGTCTCACGGTGCGCGTGAAGCAGACCGACCTGCGCCGCCGCATCGTCGATTTCGAATTAGCATAACCACAATCGAAATGAACCATTTTGATACCCTATACACGAAAGCCTTGGCTCGCGAGTCGCTGACCCGCGAGGAGGCCTACCGACTCTACGAAGAGGCCCCTCTGGGCGAACTTTGCCTGGTGGCCGACACCCTGCGCCGAGAGGCGGTTCCCGACCCCGAGGTGGTAACCTGGCAGATCGACCGCAATGTCAACATCACCAATGTTTGCATCTCGGGTTGCCGCTTCTGCAACTTCCATTGCAAGCCCCACCAACGCGACCGCCACTTCATCACCTCACGCGAGGAGTACTACCAAAAGATCGAGGAGACCTTTCGATTCGGGGGAGATCAGCTTCTTCTGCAGGGAGGACTCCACCCCGACCTCAAGATCGACTTCTACGAGGAGCTCTTCCGCGACCTGAAGGCGCACTACCCCACCCTGCGGCTCAACGCCCTCGGAGCCCCCGAGGTGAGCCACATCGCCCGCATCAGCGGCCTTTCGACACGCGAAACCCTCGAGCGTCTGCACCGCGCCGGCCTCGACACGCTGCCCGGAGCCGGAGCCGAGATCCTCTCGCCCGAGGTACGCCGCCGCCTCTCGCCCGCCAAGCCCTCGGTCGAGGAGTGGTTGCAGGTGATGCACGAAGCCCACGAACTCGACATCCCCACGACGGCGACAATGATGTACGGCCACATCGAGACCCCGCGCCAGCGCATTGACCACCTGCTGACCCTGCGCGACCTTCAGGCCCAAAAACCCGCCTCCGCACGCGGCTTTACCGCCTTTATCCCCTGGATCTTCCGCTCCACAGGCACCGAACTCGAGAAGCAGGGGGTCGAGACCCGCTTCTCGGCATTGGAGTACCTGCGCCTGATCGCCATGAGCCGTATCGTACTGAATAACATCCGCAACATCCAGGCCTCGTGGCTCACCGTAGGCAAAGAGACCGCCCAGGTAGCCCTGCACTGCGGAGCCAACGACATGGGCTCGATCATGATCGAGGAACATGTGGTCTCGTCGGCCGGTGCCGACAACCGCTTCTCGGCCGAAGGAATCTGTCAGGCGATCCGTGAAGCGGGCTTTACCCCCCGCCTGCGCGACCAACTCTACCGCTACCGCGACTACAAAATAGGGGAATAGGAAAGGGATATTCCTAATTTATGGCAATGTACTCCGCATACACAATCCGTGTATGCGGATTTTTGCTTACAATCTCCTGACGAATCCCCTTGGTGCCCCAACGGATAAACCAAAAGCGACGCGGCACACGGTGAACCACTTGCAGAAGGGTATCGACGCTCTGTACGCGGCATCGCACCGTATCGCCGGCCACCTCGCCGGCCACCTCGACCCAGGGGTCGCGCCAATGAAAAAGACGCACCGTGTCGTAAAGGCGTACCGTGTCGCGCAACGGAGCCGCCACCGCCACGGAGGTCTGCAACTCGGTATGAGCCACCGCTTCGGCCCGTTTCAGGCGAATACCCAAAGTGCGAATCTCGGCGGCATCGCGTGCCCGCAAGGCCTCAAACTCTCGACAGCGCAGGCGCAGCACCGCCGATGAGGCGGCCGAATCGCCCAGGCGGCTCTCGTAGCGCACCATCTCCTCGGTCAACGCCCGTTGGTTCACCTCCAGGCGCACAATCTCTTCGCGGGCCGACAGGTAGCCACGCAACAAAGCCCCCGCCACCAACAGCAGGAGCAACTCAACAAATAATCTCTTCATGGATTTCGATTTTTTGGTTTCGATATAGATCAACGAACCAAAGGTAGATCGAAAAGAGGGGAAATAGTTTCTATATTTTACGGACAACGGCCTCCAACTCCTCGGCCACACGGGCTGCCACGGCCGCAAGCATCCACTTCCCGTCGCAACTCTGTAACGCGGTTACCCCCCGATGATCCACATAGAAGAGCTCCTCGATATCGGGCAAATGGTCGCGCTTCAGGGGGATGATCTCGAAGCGATAGCCGGCACGGCGAATCGCCTCGCGGGCCAGCCGGCCCTCCACTCCGCGCGGCTCGCGCGAGGTATAAACCGTGCGGCCCGCCACAGCAAAGAGGGGCACTCCGTCGGCCTCCAAAAGGGTCAGATCCTCCGACATCCGCACCACGGAGCGCACCTTGCGACTCTCGGCCATGCAGCGTGCCGTCTGCCAGGTTTGGGCCGCGGCCACCGTGGGAAGCCCCTCGAACGGTAGTTCGAAACGGATCGTCACCGCCTCGGGACGCAGGGCACGCAGTACATAACCCCGATAGAGCGAATCGCCCTCAAGGGCAAGGTGCCACTTCGCCTCGCTGTCCAAATCAAGGCGCAGGTAGGTGGAAAACTCCTTCGAGCAACGCTCCCGATCGAGTAGAGATTCTATTTCGCGACGGATCACCGCCTCCTCCAGGTGTAACTCTTCACGAAAGAGGGCGAACCAGGCTCGCTCCATCTCGCGCAAATGCTCCCCCAGGAAGCGCACCTCGCGCCCCCGAATATGCACCATTTGTCGGATGATCGGCTCCATGCAATATTGTTTAAGATTCTACACGACCCTATAAGAGAAAGATCTTCAACAAGAGTTCGCGGCGCAACTCGCCATCGGAGATCTGGCCCGCCCCCAGCCCCTTACTTTTGGCATCATACTCACGCAAAAGGCCCAAAATCGAAAAGACCTTCTTGTTGGGCCACAGCGCAGCACACTGCTTAAGTTCAGCCAGGGCGTAAAAGTTATTAACCTTCAACAGGCGCATCAACTCGGGATCCTGCGGAAAGGGAATCCCCTTATACTTGGTCTGCCAACGCAGGTAGTTGATCAAAAAGAGACAACGGAATTGACCAAAGAGGGCCATGATCGTTACCAACGTGGGGTTATCCTTCGGATTGCGGGCAAAATGGTCGGCAATCAGCAGTGCCCGCTCCATATTTCGGGTGATAACAGCCTTGCAAAGTTCGAAATTATTGAAATCTTTCGAGATACCGATATGCTCCTCAATGTGGGTATCGCGAATCTCCCGAGTCCCCTCGGGAAGCGAGAGGAGAAGTTTATTTAACTCATTGGATATCTTCGAAATATCGGCACCGAGGTGGTCGGTGAGCATCGTAAGAGCCTTTTGGTCGATCCGGCACCCCTTCGAGGCGACAAAACCACCGAGCCAGCCGGCAATCTCACTATCGTAGGGGCGTACCGACTCCAAGACGGCACCGCACTTGGCCACCCCCTTGTAGAAGGCCGAGCGCTTATCGACACTCTTGCCCTTGTGGCAGATTACTAAAATCGTGGTCGGCGAGGGGGAATCCGTATAGAAGGAGAGTTTTTCGATCTTCTGCAACTGCTGGGCCTCCTTGACGATCACCACCTGGTGCGATCCGGTCATGGGCATCTGACGGCAAAGATTCACCACCTGCCCGGCCTCCACATCGCGCCCATAGACCACATACTGACTGAAGGCCCGCGACGCCTCGTCGGGAAGGATCGTCGAGGCCAATAGATCGCAAAGCGAGTCGATGAAGTAGGCCTCCTCGCCCATCAAGAGATAGACGGGGGCAAATTTTCGTACTTTGGCCTCACTCACCAGGCGGTCGTAGGTCGCAACCGTATCTTTAAATCGTACCGAACTCTTTGCCATAAGGTTTTGGGTTGTTGTGGATTATACTACAAAATCTCTTTGGTGATGCGGAGTACCGTATCGGAGTCGCACGTAAGGCGGTAACGGTCGTCGATACGACGGCCCACCACCCAGACAATATCCTCGCCCGAGAGCAGCACAAACTGACGCTCCTTCTCGGCCATCGAGACTTTATTATCAATTAGGAAATCACTCACCTTGCGCTTTCCGGTCATGCCGAAAGGAACAAACCAATCCCCCTCGCGCCAACGGCGCAACGTGAGCGGATAGTGCAACTTGTCGGCATCAAGTTGGGCAATGTGGGGAGGCACGCCAAAGTCCTTGATCGTCCCCACATCCACCTTTTCGTAGTAGAGTACCGAGTTACCACAATAACTACGCAGGGCACGCTCCTCAACCTTTACCTCACAACTATCTCCGGCCGCAATGCGGGTAACCAAGATCTCGCCACGGTCGATATAGGCGACATGTTCGCGGGCATAGAACCTACGGCCCGTGGAGCCATGCTCCAACGCATGACACAAGGCATCGATCACATCGCCCTTGAAGCCATAAGCCGAGTTCAAGAGTTCGTAGATCACAAAGTTCCGCGGGAAGGTAGAGGGGATACGCTCGACATGGATGGTATCGATTCCATCGGCCGTACTCACCGCCTCACGGCGTACCAACTCAATCGAGGCATCAATGAAAGATTGGGCATCCATCAGGCGACTGATGTTGCGACGCATCAGGTCGGTAAACTTCGAGTTAATCTCGCGGATGCGAGGTACCAAACCCAAGCGAATCTTGTTGCGAAGGTGCTTTGTAGAGCGGTTTGTGGAGTCCTCGCGAAAGGGAATATGATGCTGCACGGCATACTCCAGAATCTCCTTGCGGGCCGCGAACATGAGCGGACGAATCAGCAATCCGTTTTGATAGTGAATACCCGTCAAGCCTCGCAACCCCGTACCGCGCAAGAGGTTGATAAAAAAGGTTTCGATCGAGTCGTCGGCATGGTGAGCCACAGCGATGCGGTCGTAGCCTTCGCTTTGACAGAGCTCCTCGAACCAGGCATAGCGCAGACGACGGGCCGCCATCTCCATCGACTCACCCGTGCGCTCCATCTCGCCCACCGTATCGAACCGGCGGTTATAGCAGGGCACCCCGAAGCGGGCCGCCTGGTCGGCTACCAGCACCTCATCCTCGTCGCTCTCCACCCCGCGCAGCTGGAAGTTGCAGTGGGCCACCCCCACCCGATAGCCACTCTCAATAAAGAGCGAGAGCATCACCATCGAATCCACACCGCCCGAGACGGTAAGCAGGATGCGCTCCTGCTTGGTCGCCAAGCCATAATGCTCAATATAGCGTTGAAAATTCTCAATTAACATAGCATCCTTCTCCAAAAGAGATTTCGATTTACAGGGTAGATCTACTTCCACCCCTTAAATCCTAACACCTCATTCCTAACTCCTCATTCTACAAGATATTGACCTCGGTGTCGATCTCCACACCAAACTTTTCCAACACCTGCTGCTGCACCTTGCGGGCCAACGAGATCACCTCCGAGCCCGTGGCTCCGCCATGGTTCACCAAGACCAAGGCCTGACGGTCGTGCACCCCGACCCGCCCCTCGCGGTAGCCCTTCAGCCCCGCCCGGTCGATGAGCCAGCCGGCAGCCAACTTCACCCGTTCGGGCCCCTCGGCCGAGGGGTAGGTGGGCATCTCGGGATAAGTCGATTTCAGCTCCTCGCTTTTGCGAAGATCTACGACCGGATTCTTGAAAAAGCTTCCGGCATTACCCAAAACCGCCGTATCGGGCAACTTCGAGCGGCGAATCGAACAGATCGCCTCACGGATATTTTTGAGCGTTGCCCCACCCCGCGCCTCCACCTCGCGGGCCACATCTCCGTAGCCGATGTTGGGCTGCGCTGTGCGACTCAAAGCAAAGGTTACAGCCAAGATAATGGCACGCCCCTTCAACTCCTGCTTAAAAATACTCTCGCGATAGCCGAAACGACACTCCTCGCGCGAGAAGGTGCGCAACTCTCCGGTTTCGGGCAAAAAGCACTCCACCTCAAGCAGGCAGTCCTTAGCCTCCGAGCCGTAGGCCCCGATATTCTGCACCGGAGCAGCCCCCACCTTGCCGGGGATGAGCGAGAGGTTTTCCAACCCCCAAAGTTCGTGCTCCACCGCCCAGGCGACCAAATCGTCCCACTCCAGGCCCGCCTCCACACGCACCCGAACGCGATCGCCCTCCTCGGAGAGGATCTCGATACGATCGGCCACGGGGGTGAGCAACAATCCTCGATAATCCTGCGTGAAGAGGATGTTATTTCCCCCCGAGAGAACCATCCATCGTTCAGGAACTCCCGCAGCAAAAATTTCACGCAGATCGGCCTCCGAAGAGAACTCTACCAGCCTTTCGGCCTGTTGTTCGACATGAAAACTATTGCGGTCACGAAGCGATATGTTATAAAATTCTTGTTTCATAGTTGCAAAGTTAGAAATAATTTTACTAATTTTACATAAATTTTCGGACTTGCGAATCCGAAAGCAGCAAAACGAGGGAAAAACCGCATGCAAAAAGCAGCCTTTGAAAAGACCCGACCAACCCAAGCCGAAACAACCTAAAACTATCATAAGTATGTCGTTTACCGAGCAAGATCTGCAACAGATCCAAGCCCATGGCCTCACCCCCGAAGCCGTGGAGTTGCAGGTGGAAAATTTCAAACGGGGATTTCCATTTTTAAAAGTTGTGAAGGCTGCATCGCCCGAGGATGGTGTAGTAGTCCTCACCGAGGAGGCTGTTGAAGCCGCCGCCAAACGCTACGAAGCCGAGGCCGAAAACCTGAAGATCGAAAAGTTTGTACCGGCATCGGGTGCCGCCACGCGTATGTTCAAGGAGCTCTTCGAGTTTGTCAACGAGCAGAAGCGCGGTAAGGGGATCGACACGCTCCTCGAAAATATCGAAAAATTTGCCTTCTGGCCCGAACTCAAAGAGTTGCTTCCCGCGGAGGCTACCGACGAGCAGATCGTCTCGGCCATCGTAAAGCAGGGTCTCAACTACGGAGCCAAACCCAAAGGACTGGTTACCTTCCACGCCTATACGGAGGGGGCTCGCAAGGCGGTCGAGGAGCACCTCGTAGAGGGGGCTCTCTACGCCTCGTCAAAGGGCGTGGCGAAGATCCACTTCACCGTATCGGCCGAGCACATGGAGGGCTTCCAAGCACTGCTGGCCGAAAAACTCCCCGCCTATGAGGAGCGCTTCGGCTTGAAGTACGAAATTTCGTTCTCGGTACAGAAACCCTCGACCGACACCGTGGCCGTTAATCCCGACAACACCCTCTTCCGCACCGACGAGGGCAAACTCCTATTCCGTCCCGCAGGCCACGGTGCCCTGATCGAAAACCTCAATGAGTTGGATGCCGACATCCTCTTCATTAAGAATATCGACAATGTAACGACCGACGAGCGCAAGGCCGACACCGTCCGCTACAAGAAGGCGCTGGCCGGCATGTTGCTCGAGTTGAAGAGCCTCGCGTTCGACTTCCTCGAGGAGTTGCGCAGCGGTAAGGCCGACCTCGAAGAGGTGGCCTGCTTCATCGAAGACCGCCTCTGCACCAAGTTGCCGAAGGAGTACGACCGCACCCTGCTCGAAAAGATCCTCGACCGCCCGATCCGCCTCTGCGGCATGGTGCGCAACGAGGGTGAGCCCGGTGGAGGCCCCTTCTGGGTGGAGAATCCCGACGGCACACAGTCGTTGCAAATTGCCGAGTCGAGCCAGATCTCGCCCGAGGATATGCCGTTGATGAAGGGGGCTACCCACTTCAATCCCGTGGATCTGGTCTGCGGTGTAAAGCGAGCCGATGGCTCGAAGTTCGACCTGCGCCAATACACCGATCCCGAGACGGGCTTCATCTCCTCGAAGTCGGCCGGCGGTCGCGAGTTGCGCGCCCAGGAGTTGCCGGGTCTTTGGAACGGTGCCATGGCCAAGTGGAACACCGTCTTTGTGGATGTCCCCATCTCCACCTTCTCGCCAGTGAAGGTGGTACAGGATCTACTCCGTCCCCAGCACCAAAATTCCTAAATTCATAGGGCGTTTTGCCCTCAATTCATCCCCGAAGGAGCCCCACTCGAAGGAGAGCCCTTCGGGGATTTTATTTTCTAAAATTGGGAACAAGAAACAACGCCTTTTTAAATTCTTTTTTATTTTTGGGCCAAGATCCACCCAAAACCTCCTCTCCAAAGACTAAATTTATAAGATTCTCTTTCTTTTTTTCGCAAAGTTTTATTAACTTTGTCCGATTTTAGTACCCAAAGGCAACCCAATGGGATAAAATCGAAGAACAGAAACAGAAAAATTCAATATAAAACTAAAAATATCGTATGGAAAACAAACTGCAACAACTGACCCGCACGCTCTATGCCGAAGGGTTGGAGAAGGGTCGTTCGGAGGCCGAGCGTCTGGTAGCCGAGGCCAAGACCGAGGCTCAGAAGATCGTAGCCGAGGCCAAAGCCGAGGCCGAGGCCATCATCAAGCAGGCCGAGAAGAAGGCCCTCGACGTGGAGAAGAACTCGATGACCGAGATCGCCCTGGCCGGCAAGCAGGCCGTTTCGAAGATCAAGGCCGAGATCGCCTCGATGATCATCACGAAGAGCACCTCGGAGGGGGTAAAGGCCGCCACGATGGATGCCGCATTCATCAAGGATATGCTCGTAGCCGTCGCCAAGAATTGGGACGGTGCCGCATCGGGCAAGGTGGAACTCAAGGCCCTGCTGCCCGAGAAGGAGAAGGCCGCCCTGGATGCTTCGTTTGAGAAGGCCGCCAAGGAGTTGCTTTCGGCCGGCATCGAGGTAGGCTATTCGGCCGAGGTAAAGAGCGGCTTCAAGGTAGGTCAGAAGGAGGGTGGCTACTACATCTCGTTCACGGACGAGGATTTCGACGCCCTGATGAAGGAGTACCTGCGCGAAAAGGTGGCCGAACTGTTGTACACCAAATAATCGACCTTCATGTTCGATAAAAACTATTATTGTCTGGTAGCCGGTCTGCGCGAGTACTCGCTCGACTCGGAGGCCAAGGGTTTTGATTTGGGAGCCATCCGCGAGGAGATTCTCTCCGAGCTCGATGCTCGCGACAGTAAGGCCCTGCGTCTGCTCTACGGCTACTACGACTGCGAAAACCTGATCGCAGCCCGCGCCGGACGTTCGACCCACAATCCGTTGGGTAACCTCTCGCAGGAGCAGGTACGCGAGGCCTTGGAGCACCCGACCGGACTCCCCGCCGAGATGTGTGAGATCATCGAGGCCTACAAGGAGCAGGACGAGGAGCAGGACGAGGAGGAGCGCAAGGTGGACACCTCGCTTCGTTTCGAGAAGAACCTCCTGGAGGCCTACTACCGTGCCTGCGCCCGCTCGAAGAGCCGCTTCCTGCGCGCCTGGGCTGAGTTCGACCGCACGCTGCGCAACATTGCAGCCGCTGCCACGGCTCGTGCCACGGGGCGTGAGATGAACGACCTGCTGATCGGAGGCGATGCCATCACCGAGCAGTTGCGTCGCTCGTCGGCTGCCGACTTCGGCCTCCGAGGAGAACTTCCCTACATCGACACCGTGCTTGCCGCCGTCAACGAGGAGCAGAACCTCGTGGAGAAGGAGCACAAGATCGACCTGATTCGTTGGAACGAGAGCCAGGAGCTCGCGGTCTACGACTACTTCAACATCGACTTCATTCTTTCGTACCTGGTGCGCATGAATATCGTGGCCCGCTGGACGCTGCTGGACAAGGAGCGTGGCCGCCGCATGTTCGACCGCCTGCTCACGGAGCTCGAAGCCAAAGAATTGATAAATAAACAATAAAACGATATGAAAACTTTAGGAAAAGTTAATGGTATCATCTCCAATATCGTGATTGCGAAGGTAGACGGCCCCGTTTCCCAGAACGAGATCTGCTTCGTATATTGCGGTGAGACCCGCATGATGGCCGAGGTCATCAAGGTGGTGGGCGACAACGCCTATGTACAGGTCTTCGACTCGACGCGTGGCCTGAAGATCGGCGATAAGGTGGAGTTTGAGAGCCACATGTTGGAGGCCACGCTCGCCCCGGGCCTCCTCTCGAAAAACTACGACGGTCTGCAGAACGACCTCGAGAAGATGGACGGTCTGTTTATCAACCGCGGTTCGATCACCGAGCCCATCGACTTCGACAAACTTTGGGAGTTCCAGCCCTTGGCCGAGGTGGGCAGCAAAGTCAGTGCCGCTTCGTGGCTCGGAGAGGTGAAGGAGCAGTGGGTAAACCACAAGATCATGGTTCCCTTCGTGATGGAGGGCACCTACACCGTCAAGAGCGTCGCCAAGGCCGGACAGTATAAGGTAACCGACACGGTGGCCGTGCTCGTAGACTCGGAGGGCAAGGAGCACAACATCACGATGGTGCAGAAGTGGCCCGTGAAGAAGGCTATCAAGGCCTATACGGAGAAGCCCCGTCCCTCGCGCGTGATGGAGACCGGTGTGCGCGCTATCGATACCTTCAACCCGCTGGCTGAGGGTGGTACGGGCTTTATCCCGGGTCCCTTCGGTGCCGGTAAGACGGTGCTTCAGCACGCCATTTCAAAACAGGCCGAGGCCGATGTGATCATCATCGTGGCGTGCGGTGAGCGTGCCAACGAGGTGGTGGAGATCTTCAAGGAGTTCCCCGAGTTGGTGGATCCCCGTACGGGCCACAAGCTCATGGAGCGTACCATTATTATCTGTAATACGTCGAACATGCCCGTTGCGGCGCGTGAGGCCTCGGTTTATACGGGTATGACCATCGGCGAGTACTACCGCGCGATGGGTTTGAAGGTGCTCGTAATGGCCGACTCGACCTCGCGTTGGGCACAGGCTCTGCGTGAGATGTCGAACCGTCTGGAGGAGCTTCCGGGTCAGGACGCCTTCCCGATGGACCTCTCGGCAATCATCTCGAACTTCTACGCCCGTGCCGGTTTGGTGAAGCTGACCAACGGTGAGACGGGTTCAGTTACCTTCCTCGGTACGGTATCGCCCGCCGGCGGTAACCTCAAGGAGCCCGTGACGGAGTCGACCAAGAAGGCCGCCCGCTGCTTCTACGCCCTCTCGCAGGGTCGTGCCGACTCGAAGCGCTACCCCGCCATCGACCCCCTGGAGTCCTACTCGAAGTACCTGGAGTACCCCGAGGTTTCGGCCTACCTGGACGAACACATCGAGAAGGGTTGGGTAGAGCAGGTCTATGCCGGTAAGACGCTTGTGCAACGCGGTAAGGAGGCCAACGACCAGATCAACATTTTGGGTGACGACGGTGTACCCGTGGAGTACCACGAGCGTTTCTGGAAGTCGGAGCTCATCGACTTCGTAATCCTGCAGCAGGATGCCTTCGACGACATCGACGCCAACTGCCCGATCGAGCGTCAGAAGCTGATGTATAAGATGGTGCTCGATGTCTGCCGCCACGACTTCGACTTTGCCGACTTCGAGGCCTGCTCGCGCTTCTTCAAGGGTCTTATCAACCTCTTCCGTCAGATGAACTACGCCGAGTATGAGTCGGAGAAGTACTTCGACTACAAGCGTCAGATCGAGGAGTATCTTATGAACGCATAATAAGTTTCAGGGTATGACAACACGTGCATTTCAGAAAATCTATACAAAAATCGACAACATTACCAAGGCGACCGTAACGCTGAAGGCTACGGGCGTGGGTAATGACGAACTGGCCACCGTGGGCGGCAAGCTGGCCCAGGTGGTGAAGATCATGGGTGAGAACGTCACCCTGCAGGTCTTTGCCGGTACGGAGGGTCTGGCCACCAACTCGGAGGTGATCTTCCACGGCGAGCCCCCCAAGCTCAAGGTCTCCGACAACCTGGCCGGTCGCTTCTTCAACGCCTATGGAGAGCCCCTGGAGGGCGGTGAGCAGATCGAGGGTGAGGCCCGCGAGATCGGCGGCCCGACGGTGAATCCGTTCCGCCGTATTCAGCCCTCGGAGCTGATCGCCACGGGTATTGCCGGTATCGACCTCAACAACACGATCGTATCGGGTCAGAAGATCCCCTTCTTCGCCGACCCCGACCAGCCTTATAACGCCGTAATGGCCAATGTAGCCCTGCGAGCCAAGGCAGACAAGATCATCTTGGGCGGTATGGGTCTGACGAACGACGACTTCCTCTACTTCAAGTCGGTCTTCGAGAACGCCGGTGCTTTGGACCGCATCGTTTCGTTCGTAAACACCACGGAGAACCCGCCCGTAGAGCGTCTGCTGGTACCCGATATGGCCCTGACTGCTGCCGAGTACTTCGCCGTGGATAAGGGCGAGAAGGTGCTGGTGCTCCTCACGGACATGACCCTCTATGCCGATGCCTTGGCCATCGTATCGAACCGTATGGACCAGATCCCCTCGAAGGACTCGATGCCCGGTTCGCTCTACTCGGACTTGGCCAAGATCTACGAGAAGGCCGTACAGCTTCCCAACGGAGGTTCGATCACGATCATCGCCGTTACGACCCTTTCGGGTGGCGACATCACCCATGCTATCCCTGACAACACGGGTTACATCACCGAGGGTCAGTTGTTCCTGCGTAACGACTCCGACACGGGTAAGGTAATCGTCGACCCGTTCCGTTCGCTGTCGCGTCTGAAGCAGCTGGTAATCGGCAAGAAGACCCGCGAGGATCATCCCCAGGTGATGAACGCCTGCGTACGTCTGTTCGCCGACGCTGCCAACGCCAAGACGAAGCTCGAGAACGGTTTCGACCTCTCGGACTACGACGAGCGTTCGCTGAAGTTTGCCCACGACTACTCGGAGAAGTTGCTCTCGATCGACGTAAACATCGAGATCGAGGAGATGCTCGACACGGCCTGGGAGCTCTTCGCCGCCTTCTTCTCGAAGGAGGAGGTTGCCATCAAGGCCGAGCTGATTGAAAAGTACTGGAAAGCGTAAGCAATAAGGGCCTATGGCAATCAAATTTCAATACAACAAGACCTCGCTCGGTGAACTCGGCAAACAGCTGAAGATGCGCCAGAAGGCTCTTCCGACCATCAAGTCGAAGGAGTCGGCTCTGCGCTCCGAGGTAAAGCGGGCGAAGGACTCTGCACAAGACTTCCGCGAGGAGTTGGAGCGCCTGAAGGCCTCCTACGACTACATGGTGGCCCTGTGGGGAGAGTTTGATTGTGACCTGCTGCGTATCAAGGATGTACAATTGGATGTACAGAAGATCGCAGGCGTGCGCACGCCTGTCCTGAAAGATGTTGAATTCGAGGAGCGCGACTACGACCTCTTCACCTCACCCATTTGGTATGCCGAGGGTGTCGAGATTCTGAAGTCGCTGGCCCGCTTGGGTATCGAGTTCGAGGTCTACAACCGCAAGATGGAGTTGTTGGACTACGCGCGCCGCAAAACCACTCAAAAGGTAAACCTCTACGAGAAGGTACAAATTCCCGGCTATGAGGATGCCATACGCAAGATCAAACGCTTCATGGAGGACGAGGAGAACCTCTCGAAGTCTGCCCAGAAGATCGTAAAAACCAAACAACAGCAAGCCGAGGAGGGCTCTATGTTATGATAGCCAAGATGTCAAAATACGACTTTGTGCTCTATCGCGCACAGAGTGAGGATTTCATTGAGCGCCTCCGCGAGTTGGGTCTGGTCGATATCACCACCACGGGCTGGGAGCCCAAGGAGGAGGAGCGTCAGCTCATTCTCCGCATCGAGGGCTATACGAAGGCCCTTGAGGCTGCCGAGCAGTGGAGCAAGCAGTCCGAGAACGAAGCCGTTCAGGGGGTGGCGTGCGCCACAGCCGAAGAGGCCTACGAACTCTACAACCGTCTGCTGCGCGAGACCGCCTCGCACAACACCGAGCTCGGTAAGTTGGAGAAGACAGCCGACGAATTGCGCCCCTGGGGCGAGTTCGACCCCCGAGAGTTGCAGGCTCTGACAGCCTCGGGTCTGAAGATCCGTCTCTTCTTCGGCCCCACGAGTAGTTTCGAGGCGGCTCAAGCCGGTGAGGGATATACCTTCGAAGCGATCAACGAATTGGGTGGCAATACCTATTTCGTGGTGATCGGTGAGGGCGAAGAGCTCTCGCTCGATGCGCAGGAGGTGCGCCTTCCCGCCATGGATATCCGCCAGGCCGAGGAACTCATCGCGGAGCGAAAGGCCCAAATCGAGCTTTTGGATCGCGAGATGGCCTCGATTGCCGCTTCAAAAGCGTTGCTCACAGAGGGCATTGCCGTCCTGAAGGAGCAGCTTGGCAACCGCAAGATCACCTCGACGGCAACCCAGGAGGCCGACGGCTCGTTGCTCATCCTGCGCGGTTGGGCTGAGGCCGACACCTCGGCCCAGGTGGATGCCCTTTTGGAGGAGTATCCCAATGTGGTCTACCTGAAGGGAGACCCCACCCCCGAGGACGACACCCCCGTTAAACTAACCAACGGCTGGTACTCGCGCATCTTCGAAATGGTGGGTGACATGTACGCCCGTCCGAAGTACGGCACGATCGACCTTACGCCCTTCTTCGCACCGTTCTACATGCTCTTCTTCGGTATCTGTCTGAACGATGCCGGCTACGGATTGATCCTGTTGCTGCTGGCGCTGGTGATCCTGAAGAAGAACCCCGAAGCGGGCATGATGCGTCGCGCCGGTTGGTTCGCCACGATGTGTTCGCTCTCGACGATCCTCTTTGGCGGCTTCTGCGGTTCGTTCTTCGGACTGAGCCTCGGAGAGTTCTTCCCGGCGATCCCCTTCTTCGACTTCCAGGGTAAGTTCTTCTCGATCGCCTTGGCTATCGGTATCGTGCAGATCATCTTCGGTCTTGCGATCAACGTATGGGGACAGTCACGAGCCTTCGGCTTCACGGCTTCGTTCGGCACCTTGGGCTGGCTCATCGTGCTGCTATCGGGAGCCCTGGCCATCGGTCTTCCGATGTTCGGCATGGAGATTCCGGACTTTACCTCCTCGTCCATTGCCTTCTATGTGGCCATGGGGCTGGGCTTTGTGCTGATGCTCCTGCTGAACAACATCCGCCGCAATCCGTTGGTAAACTTCGGTTCTGGTCTGTGGGATCTCTACAACAACATCACAGGTCTCTTGTCGGATGTGTTGTCCTACATCCGTTTGTTCGCCATCGGTCTCTCGGGCGGTGTATTGGCCTTGGTCTTCAACTCGCTGGCCGAGGGCTTTGTTCCCGAGGGGGCCAACATCGTGGTACGCATCCTGGTGATGCTCCCGATCCTGCTGATCGGCCACGGTATCAACCTCTTCATGTCCGCGATCTCGTCGTTCGTTCACCCGATGCGTCTGACCTTCGTGGAGTTTTATAAAAATGCCGGTTTCGAGATGGCTGCCCGCAATTTCGATCCGCTGAAAAAAGAGAATCAAACAAACAAATAAAAAACTAACAAAAAAACAATTACAATTATGGAAATGAACACTATGGCTTTGATTTTGGCCTACCTCGGCGTGGTAATGATGGTAGGTTTGGCAGGTATTGCTTCGGCAATCGGTACGGCAATGTGCGGTCAGGCATCGGTAGGCGCCATGAAGAAGAATCCTTCGGCCTTCGGTAGCTACATGATCCTCTCGGCACTTCCCGGTTCGCAGGGTCTCTATGGCTTCGTCTGCTTCTTCATGGTACAGGGCTTCTTGGCCGCTCCTACGATGCTGCAGGGTGCTGCTATCTTCGGTGCCGGTATGCTGGTAGGCCTCGTAAACCTGGCCGCTTCGATCTACCAGGCCAAGGTCTGCTCGAACGGTATCGTTGCCACGGGTAACGGCCACGACGTAATGGGTAAGACCCTGATTTTGGCAGCATTCCCCGAGCTCTACGCTATTTTGACGGTGGCTGCTACCTTCTTGATCTCGGGCATCATCAAGTAATTTCAACTGATGAGACGACCCGTCGTGGTCGCCCCGAAAAAAATCCGGCAATGGGAATAATTCCATTGTCGGATTTTTCGTAAAGAGGGATCTCGGTCCCCCAATTCAAGAAAAGCCAGAACCGGCTGTTGTCCACAGAAGAGGGTTCATCATTTTCACCATCTATACAACCAACAGAGAAGGGTGTTTGATCTATCGCCAAACACCCTTCTCTATAATCAAACGCGGATCACACCCCTCTACGGGATCACAGGGGCCTGCTCAGGGAAGTGAATCATGTAGACCAAATGTTCTACATCACGCATGAAGTTCCGTTTTTTGAGCTTTGGTGAGTAGACATAGCAATCGAGGGTGAGCACCCGGTTGGTTTCCTTATCAAGGGTTGAATAGCTAACGAAAGGTCCCCCCATAAAGTCGTTCTCCACCTCCCAAAAACCGCGCAACTCAACCCAAAAGCGGCCGTCGATCTTCACCGTGCGATAGATCGGCGGAAAGACGTAGGAGGTGGTCATATAGGAGCCTTCGGAGGGGCCAGGGATCTCAGCAGCATATTTCAGACGGGCACGCTCTACCGCGATATCCGAGAGCGACTCGGGCCCTTCATAGGGGCGCGAGTAGAGCATAAAGCCCTTCGATGCCGCGGGATATTCGTAGCGCATCCACATAAAATTCTCGGTCTGCTTGGCCAGGACATAGCCCTTGGGGACATCCATCTCCACCCCAAAGGTCTTGAGGATCTGCTCCTGGATGAAGGGCTCGAAATGGCGCTCGGCGTAGGCAATAGATCGGTCGCGCTCGGTCTTCTCGAGCAACTGCACCAGGGTCTCTGCGTGACTCTTCAGGTAGTCGGCGATCGCCTCCTGCGAGGGGCCCTGAAGCGTGATAATGATCTGAGGCGAAGCCGTAACATCGTAGCGGGCTCCGGCCGAGGCTGCTTCAAGCGAGGGATCCACCTTAACCTCGATTTGGTTTCGGTGCGTATCCACAATGTTGGTTACATTATGAGGAGTTACCTGAAAGAGGTCGAACATACTCTCTTGGGCATTCAGATAGGGATCTTGGGCACGGAGGATTGTGCGCAACTGCTCGCCGACTGCCCCCTCCCAAATGGGCTGATTACAGATGGTAACCACCTCATAGGGAGCCCCCTGCGAAGTATTGCTCTTCGCATCCGATAGGGTGTTCAGGGCATCGCATGCCGGCAAAATCGACACGACGAGAAGCCACACCCACAAACTAAAAAAAGATCCTTTCATAAGCAAATAACAGATTAAACGGTAAGCTAAAAAGGTGAAATTTTTGCAAAGATAAAAAAAAAAGTGTTCTATACAAATTTGAGGGAGTTTTTGTGAACCGAAAAATTTTCGTACTTTTGTGGCGCAACCCATTTGGAGAGAAGCAAAAACCATGCGACTGAAACCGCCCAAAATACTGCGCAAACTGATGCCCTCACTCATCTGGGAGATCGAGGACAAGGAGGGGGTATTCCTCACCTTCGACGACGGCCCCACCCCCGGCATCACGGAGTGGATCTTGGCCACGCTCAAAAAGTACGACGCCAAGGCTACTTTCTTCGTGTTGGGCAAGAATGTGGAGATGTATCCCGACCTCTTCCAAAAGATCCTGGAGGCGGGACACCGCATAGGCAACCACACCTACTCCCACCAAAAGGGGTGGCGCATGCCCCTGGAGCGTTATGTAGAGGATGTCGATTTTGCCAACGACCTAATCCACAGTAACCTTTTCCGCCCTCCCTACGCACAAATCACCCCTGCCCAGGCACGCGCCCTCTCGCAGCGTTATAAATTGGTGATGTGGGATATCCTCTCGCGCGACTACAACCGCGGTCTTTCACCCCGTACCTGTCTAAAGAATGTCACGAAATACCTCGCTCCGGGGGCCATCATCGTTTTTCACGACAGCGAAAAATCGTTTCGCAACATGCGCTATGCCCTGCCCCGCACCCTCGAAAAGTGCCGAGAGTTGGGCTTGAAGTGTAAAGCCATCGACCTTTAGCTCCCTTCGGCGAGTTACAACCACCGCCTAAAGAGTTGCGCCAAGCGACTTTGCAGACGCAGCCACAGCGGACGACTCTTCCAAGTAACATAATCCAAAGTGGTACATTTTTCGCAGTCCAGGCGAAAAGTCTCGACCACTCGCCGTCCAAACTCTTTATTACGAACCACAGCCACCACTTCCCAATTGGTACGCAAACTGCGGTAGTCCAAATTGGGGGTTCCAAGACATATCTTCTCTCGATCGACCGCTACCAATTTGGTGTGCAGGAATCCCTTCTCATAACGATGGATCACCATTCCAAGGTGCAACAACTCGCCATAAAATCCCTCTGAAGCCCGAGTTGCCAGCCGTAGATCGGCCCGTAGAGGAGTCATCAATTCCACCCTTACCCCCCTTCTCAAGACCTCTCGAATGGCCTTCAGAAGCGGAGGCGTAGGAATGAAATAGGGTGACGAAAGCAACAGTTCCTCACGAGCCCCCTCGATCAGAGCGACAAGCAGCTGCTCCACCACCGCCCGCGAATGTCCCTCTTCACTCCATGCCACAAGAGTGGTCATTGGTTCGGCAATGGAGCCAAAAGCCCGAGCCGACAACTGGAGATCTTCTCCACCCAACGCGCGCCAATCGCGCCCGAAAAGGTGGAGTAGATCCGCTACAGCCTCCCCTTCAAGGCGCAGATGTTCATCTCGCCAACGCCCCAACTCCGTCCCCTCCAAGTAGCGGCGAGCAATATTGATCCCACCAAGAAAGGCGATATGCTCGTCAATAACGGCGATTTTTCTATGGTTGCGCATATTGAGCGAATCCCACACTCGCCCCCAACAAAGCGGACGGAAAGGGCGCACCTCAACCCCGGCACTGCGAAGCCTGCGCAACATCCCCCAGACGGGCATTCGGGAGCCTATCCAGTCGTAAATCACACACACCTTTACCCCACTTCGGGCACGACGAATCAACACCTCGGAGATGGCACACCCCAAGCGATCGTCATCGAAGATGTAGTACTCAAGCAGGATCGAAGAACGGGCACGATGCAGGGCCGCAATCAACGATGCATACATCTGCGCAGCATCGTTGAGCAGTTCCACCCGATTGCGAGTCGTGGGATGCGTACCACACCCTCGAAAAACAGTATCTTCCATTGATTGCATCCTTATTGCCATGATCCTCATTGAGACCATCGTACAAAATTAGCCATTTCGACTTTAGGATTGCCGTCCGAAGGAGGTTTTATGCTCATCCCAAGCACGAAGAGCGACAAACCCCTACTTTTTGGCCAGGATCTTCTGCTGCAACCTCTCCAATGGCACAGTTTGTGCCAAATAATTTGGAAAATCGGTTTTTCCTTTTTACCTTTGTCCTAACAAACGAGGATTTAGGGGTTCTAACCTTCACGGGTTAGGATTCTTTCTTTTTGTTGTGTTTCAGAAACGACAAAAAAGGGGCTGAGACATTTCTAAATGGGGCAAGAAGATCCTTCGACCTCGAATTGTGTAGTTAAAAAAACAAAAAAATAGAAAATATTAAAAATAAAATAGAAAGATGGCAAAAGAGATTATCTATTTGACGGCCGAGGGCTACAAGAAGCTCAAAGACGAACTCGACCACATGCGTTCGGTAGAGCGTCCGGCCATCTCGGCGGCTATCGCCGAGGCTCGCGATAAGGGCGACTTGTCGGAGAATGCAGAGTACGATGCTGCCCGCGAGGCACAAGGCCTTTTGGAATTGCGCATCGCCAAAATGGAGGATACGCTGGCCAATGCCCGTGTGATCGACGAGACAAAGATCGACAAATCGAAGGTGCAGATCCTGAGCAAGGTAACCCTCAAGAATTTGAACAACAACAAGGAGGTTACCTACACGATTGTTGCCGAGCACGAGGCCAACCTCAAGGAGGGCAAACTCGCCATCGGCACCCCCATCGCCAAGGCTCTCTTGGGCAAGAAGAAGGGCGAGTCGGTGGAGGTAACGGTGCCGGCCGGTATCTTGAAGTTCGAGATCCTCGACATCAACATCTAATTCTTACAGGCGGAAAATTCCGCAACTCAAGAAGTTGGGGCGGAGGGGTGCATTTTACACCTCATCCGCCCCATCTCATTTTCAGGCGAGATCGCCACTACCTCCCATAGACAAAGGCCACAATCTCGAGATTGTGGCCTTCAATCATACCAAAAGTCTCCTTAGAAGCTCACCTTGGCTCCCACCATCCAGGTACGAGGCAACGACGGGCCGTAAACATAACCAGAATCGCGATCGGGCCCCTGGTCGAAGTCTCGCTGGTAGGCGTTGAAAAGGTTCTGCACACCACCATAAACCTTCATACGAATCTGCTTGTAGATCGAAAAGTCGTAGCTAAGTTTAACCCCCAGGTCAAAGAAGGCGGAGGTCATCTCGGCACGATCCCGCTCGATATAGCCGGCCATGTGCTGCACCAGCATCGGCCCCGTATAGGTACCCGAAAGGTCGATATCGAACCCTTTGACGGGCTTGAAGCAGGCGGTCATAAATCCATAGGTATCGGGGGTGCGGAACATGCGCTTCTCGGGCTGCACCTCGGGATCCTCGCTCCAATACTGCCACTCACGATAGCGGCTCTGCTGCCAGGTAAAGCCCAGCTGAAGCTCAAACCAACGGGTGAAGATCGCCTTGAACTCGGCCGTTACACCTCCCACGGTAGCGCCCGAACTGTTGTAACGCTCCAGGAGCTGCGCTCCATCGGCATCGGTACCCACCTCACGCAGGTCGAAGGCATCGTTGAGGCGCGTGTAGAATCCCTCGACCAGGAAGTTGGTCTCAACCGACCCGAAGCGGTGATAGATGTCGGCCGAGAGGCTGAAACTGTGCGAACGCTCCTCCTTGAGGTCATCGGCCAGGCGGATGCGCACGCGCTCACCCCCCACCACGGCAATGTGCATATCCTCGTCGAAGGCCTGCGGAGCACGGAA
This sequence comes from Alistipes sp., assembly GCA_045614985.1. GTDB lineage: Bacteria > Bacteroidota > Bacteroidia > Bacteroidales > Rikenellaceae > Alistipes. The sequence continues at coordinate 64,116 of JAZLDX010000019.1, forward strand.
TCCGGCGGCATAGCTGGCGCGCAGACTGATCTGCTCCGTGGGGTTGAAACGCACATTGGCACGCGGGCTGGCAATCAGATTGTCGATCAGGTTGTGCTTGTCGAGGCGGCAGCCGATCAGCAGCGACCACATCTTGTTGCGCCACTCGTTCTGCGCATAGAGACTTGCGATATGTACTTGTTGTTCGGTGCGGGTGTCATAGCCGATCGAATGGTCGTTCAGGTCGTTGTAGTTGTACTCTGCACCCACGGTGAACTCGGCCGGCAGGAAGAGGAACTTATCGAACTGGCGCACATACTGCGCTCCGGCCGCCACCGTAAGGTCGTGGGTCAAGCCATAGGCCTTGGGATCTTGACCTGCTCCGTAGTAGCTGTCGCGCACCGTGTTTTGGAACGAACCGTAGAGGTTGAGGCGATTGCGACGATCGGGGGTCGAGAAGTCAAACGAAAGGCTACCGCCGTCGATGATATGGTCGGTGGTCTCGGCCACAAAGGCCTCGTGGGGAGGTAGATCCAACACGTCGCCTCCGCGACGATACTCGTCAATGTGGTGATACTGGAGGGTCAGGCGCGAATAGGCTCCCGTCTTGAGAAACGAACGCAGTCCGATGCTCTGCCCCTTGATCTCGGGCAGTTCGGTAAACCCATCCTCGTCATCATCGTAGCCCGAACGCGAACGAATCTGTCCGTAGACATACAAACCTGCCTTGTTGTTGTCGGTGATGAGCGAGGCGTTGAGCGAGGTGTTGTTCTCGTAGGCTCCACTGAATCCGATCGAGGAGAGGGTGTGCGAAAATTCACCCGAGTTGCGCAGCGGATCGCGTGTGATGATGTTGATCGTACCACCGATGGCCGACGAACCGAAGAGGGCCGAACCGCCTCCGCGCAACACCTCCACGCGCTCGATCATCGAGGCGGGGATCTGCTCCAGACCATAGACGCCCGTCAGCGAGGAGAAGACCGGGTGCGAGTCGATCAGAATCTGCGAATAGTGGCCATCCAAGCCGTTGATGCGCACCTGGGCAAAGCCGCAGTTCTGGCAATCGTCCTCCACACGCACTCCGGGCTGAAAGCTCAACCCCTGCGAGAGGCATACGGCCGAGGTCTTCTCGAAGAGGTCGGCATTGATCACCCCCACCAGGGCCGGAGCCTCGCGGCGGCGCGTCTCACTGCGACTGGCCGAAACCACCACCTCGTCCATCGAGATTCCCTGCTCCGAGAGGAAGAAGTTGATCTCCTGCGAGGAGTTGCGACGTACCTCCACCTTGCGGGTTGCCGCCTCGTAGCCGAGCAACTGCACCTTCAGCACAAAATCACCCACAGGGAGGTTCTTAAGAAAATAGTGGCCCGAAGCATCGGTCGAAGTACCGATCGTGGTCCCCTCGATCGTAACCGTGGCAAAGGGGATGTGTTCGCGACTCTCGCGGTCGATCACATGGCCGTAGAGGTGGGCATCAGTCTCCTGCGCCACCACATACGAAAGGGCCGAGAAGAGGGTAACAAGCAACAAAAATAGACGTTTCATAACACTTTACTTATTTATATTTATATTATTATAATCTCTGTTTTGCGACGGCAAAGATAAGCCAAAACAGCGGTCTGAAACAAATTTTCCACCTACCCAAAAGTAGGGATTTCGACCGAACAGAAAAATTTTTATGAAAAATATATACTTTGTATTGCAAAGTAGTATAATTTGTATTATATTTGCATCGTAAAAGTAATACAAAATCAAAACAACCTATAAAACAGACCGCCATGAAAGAGACCCAAAGTGCCAGCCTGGCATCGCAATCCTTTGTTTTCGAGCGCGATGCATACATGGAGCTGAAGAATTACCTGGACGATGTGGCTTCGCGCCTGCCCGCCACCGATCGTGAGACCATCGAGGATGTGGAGTATCGCTTTGCCGAGATCCTCCGCGAGAAACTCACCTCGCCGATGATGGTCGTGACGCTGCACATGGTGCGCGAGGCGACCAACCAGATGGGCTCCCCGGCCGCCTTCGGCGAAAAACGCTTCGACACGGAGCCCCAAAACAAAAGCGGAGCCGCAGAATCACAACCCCGCCGCCTCTACCGCTCGATAACCGACCGTTCGATTGCCGGTGTTTGCGGAGGTTTGGCCAGCTATTTTCAGGTCGATGTTGCAATGCTTCGCTTGGTAACCCTGTTGCTAATCCTCTTCGGAGGCCTTTCGATCTGGTTCTATGTGATCCTATGGATCCTCCTGCCCGAGGAGCCGATCGGCCTCCACCACTCACAGGAGGGGGGCAACCGCTAACCCGAGGCCACCCCACAAAAAAAAGGAAAAAGAAAAAGCAACCACCGAAAAAAACTAATAATATGGCAGAAGATAATGTAAAGGCGCAACTGCGCAAAGGCATCTTGGAGTACTGCATCCTGGCCATTCTCTCGCGCGAGGATTCGTATGCTCCGAAGATCATCGCCGAACTGAAGCGAGCACAAATGATTGTCGTGGAGGGTACGCTCTACCCCATCCTCACCCGCCAAAAGAACCAAGGTCTGTTGACCTACCGCTGGGAGGAGTCGCCCCAAGGCCCTCCCCGCAAGTACTACACCCTCACCGAGAAGGGGCGCGAGCAACTCAAGTACTTCGATGAGGCGTGGAACGAACTGGTCGAGCAGATTCGACAGATTCGCAGTTAAACATCCATTGAGTCAAACCGACAAAAAGAGAAGATTATGAATAGTTTTGTAAGAGTGATTATGGCTGTTGCCACCATGTTGGCACTGATTACCTCGGCCTCGGGCTGTGTGCGTATAAAGACGAACGCTTCAGAGGAGGAACTCTCGATTTTTATTCCGAATAAAGCCCTGCGAGGCAATGGCAATTTGGTAACTAAGACGATTGCTCTCCCGGAATTTACCAAGGTGAGCGCCCACCGCGCCGCAGAGGTTACGCTCGTCGAGAAGTCCGAGAAGGAGATCGTCGTGACGGCCGACGAGAACATCATCCCCTATGTGGTAATCACCTGCCAGCAGGGTGTGCTGAATATCACTTTGGATGAAGCGCTCAAAAATGCAGGGAGCTACACCTTCCGCGTGATCGTTCCGATGAACCAACAGATCGACCGCCTCTCCGCCTCCTCCGGTGCCACGATCACCCTCCAAGAGGGGCTGATGCTCACCTCGAAGGGGGAGGTGAAACTTGCCGCCTCGTCGGCCTCGGGCATCAAGGGGGCCTTCCAAGCCAAGGAGATGAAGCTGGACACCTCCTCGGGAGGGGAGATCCACGGTGAATTCCGCACCACGAAGATCGAGATGAAGGCCTCGTCGGCCTCCGAGATCGAGGGTAAGCTGTTCACGGAGACGCTGATCGCCCAAGCCTCCTCGGGGGCCTCGATCGAAGTGGAGGGCACGGCCGTAAAGAGCGATTTGGAGGCCTCGTCGGGGGCTGACATCGATGCCGAGAAACTCACCACGACCGATTGTCGCGCCGAAGCCTCGTCGGGAGCCGACATCGAATGCCACTGCACCGGCGCACTGAAGGCCTCCGCCTCCTCGGGAGCCTCGATCTACAACGCGGGCAATCCCGCCTCCACCGAGATCCAAAAATCGTCGGGAGGCTCGGTGGCCATTGACAAGTAGAGAACCAAAGACAAAATGAAAGAATATGAACGAGATTAAGAAGTGTAGCATTTCGGGTATCGCCTTTCAGTTTGAGCCCGATGCCTACGAAGAGCTCTTCAACTACCTTCAGGAGCTCCGAAACCAATATAACGAAAACCCCGACGGCGAGGAGATCCTGGCCGATATCGAGGCCCGCATCGCCGAGCTGATCCTCTCGACCCAGGAGAACAGCCGTACTATCGCCCTGCCCCTGGTGAAGAACATCATCGCCCAGCTGGGTTCGGCGGCACAAATCGAGGAGGAGAGCGCCTCAAGCGAGGAGCCCCACCCTTCGGCGAAGGCCACCGAGCCCCGCATCCCGCGCCGCCTCTATCGCTCCGACGAGGGGGCGAAGTTGGGCGGTGTCTGCGCCGGCCTGGGCAACTACTTCGACATCGACCCCGTTTGGATCCGCCTGATCTTCGCGCTCCCGCTCCTGGGCAAATTATTGCTCTCGGGGGGCTGGGCCCCCTATTGGTTGGGCTCCGCACTCGGCAACATCTTTTGGGTCTTTCTGCTCAGCTACCTAATCATGTGGTTCGGCATACCCACAGCCCGTTCGGCCCGCCAAAAGTTGGAGATGAAGGGCGAGAAGATCACCCCCGAGTCGATCCGCCAAAAGACAGCCGAGGGACGCCACGATGTGGATGGCCGCTCGAAGGCCGTGGTGGCCGATACGGTCTCGGCCTTCGGTCAGGTGCTGACAATTCTCCTGAAAATCTTCGCCGGATTCCTCCTGCTGGGATTGGTCTTCATGGCCTGCGCCCTGATCGTAGGAGCCTTTGCCGTGGTAATCACCCCGGAGTTGATCTCGCCCCACTACATTGAGATGTGGATCGCCCTCTTCGGCATCCTTGCAGTGCTGGTCCCCTGCCTGCTGCTAATCTATGTGCTGATGTGCCTGATCGCCTCGCGCCGCCCGAACGGCAAAGCCATCGGATTCACCTTCCTGGCCTGGGTTGTGGTTATCTTCCTGCTGATCTTCTGTGCGCTGCGCGAAGGGATCCACCGCGAGGTGATCGAGGAGTTGCTGCCCGCCCCGAGCTACAACAGCCACAACCTGATGAACGACCCCATGGAGGCCATCGAGGAGGCCGCCGAGGCGTATGAGGAGGCCATGGAGGAGGCTTCGATTCAAATCGGAAAAGCCGTAGAAAATGGAGATGCCCTCCTGCAAGTCACTACGCCCGAGGGGAAGATCGAGATGAAGGTCGATGAACAAGGGCTCAAAATTGATGTAAAAGAGCAGGTCAAATAGCACCCACCAATCTCCTACCGGAGCCGTCTTTCCCCTTTTATGCGAAAAGACGGCTCTGTTTTTGTATCAGATTCTGAAAAAATCGCTATCTTTGAACCTCATTCACAAACGAAACGATTATGGCAATCCAATGTATCGGAATACTCACATCGGGCGGTGATGCCCCGGGAATGAACGCTGCGATTCGAGCCGTCACGCGCACGGCGATCTACAACGGCTTTCAGGTGCGCGGCATCATGCGAGGTTACCGCGGTCTGGTCACAAACGAGATCAAGGAGTTTACCTCCTCTTCGGTCTCGAATATCATCCAATTGGGAGGTACGATCCTCAAGACGGCCCGCTGCCAGGAGTTCACCACCACCGAGGGGCGCAAACAGGCCTACGAGAATATGAAAGCCGCAGGGATCGACGCGCTGGTTGTGATCGGCGGTGATGGATCGCTGACCGGAGCCGAGACCTTTGCCCGCGAGTTTGATGTGCCGATCGTAGGGCTCCCGGGAACAATCGACAACGACCTGGGTGGCACCGACTCGACCATCGGCTACGACACGGCCCTCAACACAATCATGGAGGCCGTGGATAAACTGCGCGACACGGCTTCGAGCCACGAACGCCTCTTTTTTGTCGAGGTGATGGGGCGCAACGCAGGCTTTTTGGCCCTCAACTCGGCCATCGCATCGGGTGCCGAGGCTGCCATCATTCCCGAGATCGACACCGAGGTAGACCAACTGGCCGAACTGATCAGCCGGGGCTTCCGCAAGAGCAAGAATTCGGCCATCGTCCTGGTGGCCGAGAGCCCCAAGACGGGCGGAGCCATGGGGCTTGCCGAGCGCGTGAAGCAAGAGTTTCCGGAGTACGATGCCCGCGTAACGATCCTGGGACACATCCAGCGTGGCGGATCGCCCACGGCCGTGGATCGTAACCTCGCCTCGCGCATGGGTGCCGCCGCCGTGGAGGCCCTCATGGAGGGTCAGCGCAATGTGATGATCGGCATCAAGAACGGAGAGTTGGTCTATGTCCCCATCCGCAAGGCGATCAACCACGACAAGACCATCAACCGCAAGGGTTTAGATTTGGTGAAAATTCTTTCGATCTAAACCACAGAGATGGACCCGCGAGAAGGGCCCGACCATAGGCTGAAACAGAAGAAACCAAAAAACACAAACAGATAAGATGAAGAAGGTAATCGGTATCGGCAATGCATTGACCGATATGTTGGTAAATCTGAAGAGTGACTCGGTGCTGGGTCGCTTTCAACTCAAAAAGGGCTCGATGAGCCTGGTGGACACGGCCCTGCAGACCGAGATTTCGAAGTCGGTGGCAGGCCTCCCCTACTCGCTCTCGCTGGGAGGTTCGGCCGGTAATACAATCCGCGCTATGGCACGCCTCGGAGCCAAGGTGGGATTCATCGGCAAGGTGGGTCGCGACACCACGGGCGACTTTTTCCAGCAGGCCCTCGAAAACCTCGGTGTGGAGCCCATCATCCTGCGCGGAGAGCAGAAGTCGGGTAAGTGCGTGTCGCTCATCTCCCCCGATGGCGAGCGCACGATGGTTACCTACCTCGGTGCCGCCCTCGAGATGAAGGCCCATGAGATTCTGCCCACGATCTTCGATGGCTACGACTGCCTCTATGTAGAGGGCTACCTGGTGCAGGATCACGAACTGATCCGTTCGGCCATGCAGACGGCCAAAGCCTGCGGCCTGAAGGTGGCCATCGACCTGGCAAGTTTCAACGTCGTAGAGGAGAACCTCGAATTCCTGCGCGGCCTGGTGCGCGACTATGTCGATATCCTCTTTGCGAATGAGGACGAGGCGCGTGCCTTTACGGGTGAGGAGGAGCCCCTCAACGCCTTGAACACGATCTCGGAGGTGTGCGACCTGGTGATCGTGAAGATCGGCATGAAGGGGGCCCTGATCAAGCGCCGCGAGGAGGTGGTACATGTCGGCATCATGGCCGCCGCCAAGCGTGTCGATACCACGGGAGCGGGCGATTTCTACGCTGCGGGATTCTTGGCCGCCTACTGCGAGGGGCTGAACCTCCGCCAGTGCGGCACCATCGGTGCCATCACCGCCGGCAAGGTGATCGAAGTGGTGGGTACCACCTTCGGCGAAGAGGCCTGGGAGGAGATCTTCTCGCTGGTACGCAAAGTCAAGACCGAGCGTTACCTCTTCTAACCTTACGGGGCCTCGCGCCCCACACCTCAACACAAAGAGATGGACGACCACAATGGGTCGTCCATCTCTTTTTTTGACTCTCGGCGGAGTCGATCCCACCGGCCTTTAGTTGGCCAGGCGGCAATATTTCGAATAGCGATTCATCACATCGCTGACATAGGCACGGGTTTGCCCATAACCCGTAAAGCGGCCGCATCGAACCACCTCCTGCTCGTAGTAGGCAGGGTCGGCCTTGAGTGCCAAGTAGCGCGAAACCACCTCCCACGAATTGGGATTCTCACCGTAGTGGCGAGCCAAGCGGCGTGCATCGCTCACATGGCCAATACCTCCGTTATAGGAGGCCAGGATCAGGCTCATGCGATCCCGCTGAGGGGTCGAGGCCGGCAGACGCAGCATCTGTGCAATTTTATTATAGAGCAGATTGGCCAACCGAATATTAGTCTCGGGATCCAGTACCTGCTCTTGGGGTACGTTGAACTGACGAGCCACGATGGGCATGATCTGCATCAACCCCTTGGCGCCTCGCTTCGAGACGATATCGGGCGTAAAGCGCGATTCGTGGTAGGCGATGGCACTCATCAGTCGCCAATCGTTTCCTGCTTCGGCGCTCACGCGGCGAATCAGGTTATCGTAGGCCGAAATGGTGTACTCGCCCTCTGCGAGAAGTTCCGACGAAGCCAGGGCCTCCGATTCATTTGCGGCCTGTGCCGCAGCAGCCTCCATACGCTCTACGGGGGCATCGAAACGCGCCTCAAAACCGTAGAAGGAGGTCAGACAAATTAAGAACGTAAAAGTTAGAAATGTCTTTTTAACACTAAGATTCAACATAAAATCTTCGATTGCGGGCAGTTTATGCCGTGCCGAAGAGTTCGCTAATCATAGAAACCCCAAGAGATTCCGATCTTGAACATTCCCGGATTAAGCGGGTAGCCGGCCGCCGAGAAGTATCGGTTACCGCCATACAGATCAAGATTCAGATGCTGGTATTTTAAGAAAATACGCATTCTCTTCCATTTTCCCATAAGAAAGACATCGGTGTAGGGATAATTTCCCGTCTCGACATCGCGCTGATTGTAGAAGGCCGAGAGTGCCGGATTGTACCCCGGAGCATAGAACTCCGTATGGTAACGGCAATCAAGTCCGAACTGCAATCGAAGCACATTTCTGACCACCCAAAACTCGTAGTAATAGGAGAGATAGGCACTCAGAAGGGGAACAGGGACTACTTCCTGATTCGAGCTCCACTGCAACAATACCCTGTGGTCTAAGTGAAATCCGCCGAGGCGGAAATCCTTGCGGGCATACACACTCGTGAGGCTTACGCTACCGGCATCCTGCGTAATGCGACTGTCGGCGCCATAATAGATTTTGTCGGTTACCACGCCCTGCTTGAAAGCAACTTCGAAAGCATAGTCGGGAATCCGCAAACTCACCTCAAAACGGGTGTCAGTCTCCTTGGATAAAGGAGTAAACCACACATAGTGATTTGAGAATAGATTCTCCTGCCAGAAACCCGGCGAACGGCGCTCCATACGGAAGCTACCGTCGAGAATCAGGGGACGCTGTTTGATCTTGGCCGTCAGCGAGAGGTGGCCTCCGACCGAAAGATCGCCTCCACGGTAGCCCGAGGGGTAGAACTTAAAGTCTGCACCCCAATCGACATACCGTCGAATCTTACCATCAACCGAACCGTAGGCATAGAACGATGATCGTTTCGTCTTTTCGTAACGGCCGGTTACAAAACTACCAAGGGCCAACTGTGAGTAGGTGTGCAGGTCGAAGCCGACACCTCCGTTCAGCGTACCCACCACCCCATCGCGATTCCATGGTTGCGCCTGCACAAAGAGACGATTCGAGATCCTTTGCTCTCGGATCGAATCGCGGGTCTGGGTGGGGTTGATGTACCAATTTTCGTAATATTCGTGTTCGGTGGGGACAAAGTTTCCATTTTCGTCCTTCGAACCTCGTTCATTTATATAGGTTTTTCGAATATCGCTATAGACCTTGCTCCAGGCGTTGTACTCGAACGAGTGTCCGAGGTAGACCGCCGGCAAATGGGCAATCGAGAAATCACTCTCGGTCACGGGCAGAAGCGGAATACCATAACTCTGCACCACAAAGAAGCCGTTGTTCCTGTAGATATTTTCGGCCTTCGAATTCGAGAGTTTCATCGGCACACCCGAGGGCATCTCATAGGTGGTATCGACAATAGCCCACTCACCGACTACACCACCGTTTTCACGCTGCTCAATGTGGTTATTGAAGTAAGCGGCATGAAGCGAATAACGCTTCCCAGTGTGAGAGAAGGCAGCCGAGAAGTTGTGATTTTTCGTACGCGACCAATCGTACTGACCTCGCGTACCTCGCGCCTTGTAGTTGATATTAAAACCGGTCGAGGGGGAGATATTGTGCGCCAGCGTGATGGTAAAGTGCTCCTCGCGATACTTTTTCTGTCCCGACTCCAAATAGGTCAAGTTCATGTAGGGCTTCTTCAAGTTATAGAAGGGAACATTCTCCATCTGGTAAGTATAGGCATCGTAGGGCTGCGAGAAGGTGAACTCCCGCGAAGTATTGCGCTCGAAATAGTCGGTCGGCATCGACGATTGACCCAACGCACCGATCGTGATGTCGCCCACCCCCTTACGGTAGATCGGGTAGTCGATACGCCAATCCATCAGGGTAGTATCCATCGGCTGCAATTCAATGCGGTTGTAGTCGCGCTTGACGGTCCACTGGAAGGAGGGCAGCGCGCGGATGGAGTCGTTGAAGAAATAGGACTCTAACGGTTTTCGGGGTTTCTTCTCTTTGCGCGTGGTATCCGACGGGTTGAGGGGCTCACCCTCCTCTTCGGAAGCGTAGGGGTTGGAGCCGTAGAGGGCCTGATCCGAAGCCTGATCCAAGCCCGGAAGGTTTCTGCGGGTATTGCCCATATCGAGCTGTGCCAAGGCGGTTTGCGGCATCGCCACAAACATCCCGACAAGGAGCACTCCTAAGATATACAACACACTACGCATCAAACTTCTACCGTTTTCGGCCGCAAATATAATAAAAATTTTTAAAAACCTCTATTTTTTCTTCAAACACCCCTTTTGGCAAAGGCAATGCCGGATGGTCGAAATCAGGACATAGAGCAGGATAATCAGAGGGACCGCCCCTACGCGCAGCCAGGCAAAGAGTGCCACAGCCGTCAAAGCGAAGAGGTATCGGAGGCCGTTTCCACGCCAACCGAAGCCCGAAAATTTGAACGAGAACATACGGATTGGCGAGATCAAAAGCAGTGCAAGAAGCCAAGCCACCACACAAATCACCTCCGCCGAAAGTTCCAAATGCCCCTCGGCCACGAGCCACCCCAGCGAGGTACAGAAGAGGGCGGCAGCGGGGGTCGGAAGCCCCGTAAACTCAGAGTGCTGCTCCTCATCGACATTGAATTTCGCCAAGCGCAGGGCCGAAAAAGCGGTCAGCAGGAAGAGCGAACAACCACCCCAAAGGAGAGCCTCTTCGCTCCACACCCAATGGCTCTCGGCCTGCGAGAAGAGTTGATAGAGGATCGCTGCGGGGGCAAATCCAAAACTCACCATATCGGCCAGCGAATCCAACTCAACCCCAATCCCCGAATAGGAGTTCAAAAGACGAGCCGTCAGACCATCCAGAAAATCACACACGGCAGCAGCCAGAATAAACCAAAAGGCTACCGAAAGGTCGCCCCCAGTGAGGGCCGTCAGGGCAGCCATCGAGCCACACAGCAGATTACACAGCGTAACCAAATTCGGGATGGTAAAGAGTCGTATCTTCATCGCTTCGCATATTTTCGGGCGACATTCGCACTACGAATAGCCACACAATAGGTTGCAAAGGTACAAAAAATTTCTCATTTTCGGTGCATTAACGCAAGAAAGCGTCTTTTTGGTACACTTTTAGGTTCATCTTGCCCCAAAAATATTTGCCCTTCCGACAAATATTTCGTACATTTGTAAATGTTAAAGCCACGGAGGGGTGAAATACCCAAAAGAGCCCCCCGAACATAAACACGGAAGATAAAAAACTACCAATACGATGAAAAACACCTATTGTGTCATCATGGCCGGAGGCATCGGCACCCGCTTTTGGCCCGAGAGCCGCGCCGACAGGCCCAAGCAATTTTTAGATATTTTAGGAACCGGGAAGTCGCTGATAAGGCACACCTTCGAGCGTTTCCTCCCACTCTTTCCCATCGAGCAATTTCGCGTGGTAACCAACATCCGCTATCGCGAAATGGTCCTTGAGCACCTGCCCGAATTGAGTCCCGAGCAGATACTCTGCGAGCCTGTAGGGCGCAATACAACCCCCTGCATTGCTTATGCAGCCCACAAACTTCTCAAAGAGGATCCCTCGGCCCGCATGGTAGTTACGCCATCGGATCACCTCGTACTGCAGGAGGAGGCTCTTCGCTCCGTGATCACCGAGTGCATCGACTTCACGCGAGAGAACGAAGCACTGATGACCGTCGGCATCCGCCCCACCCGCCCCGAGACCGGCTACGGCTACATCCAAATTTCGGACGATGCTCAGATTTCCAAGGTCAAGAGTTTCACAGAAAAGCCCAACCTAGAGTTGGCCCAAACCTTTGTGCTATGCGGTGAGTTTTTCTGGAATTCTGGCATCTTCATCTGGAAGGCACGCGACATCATCGCCGCCCTGGAGCGTCACCAACCCGAAATTTTCGGACTCTTCCAATCCATTCTTCCCGCCTTGGGAACCCCGGAGGAGGCTGCAGCCCTCGAACGCGTCTACTCCGAGTGTCGCGGCATCTCGATCGACTACGGCGTGATGGAGCAGGCCGACAACGCTTATGTGCGCTGTGGCGACTTCGGTTGGAGCGATATCGGCACCTGGGGGTCGCTCTACCGCGAAGGACGCAAAGACCGCTACGCCAACACCAAACCTCAAGAAGGGTGTTACACCTACGACACACGCTCATGCATCATCTCTCTACCAAAAGGGAAGATAGCTGTAATCGACGGCTTAAAAGAGTACATCGTGGTCGATACCGAGGATGTGCTGATGATCTGCCCCCGTTCGAGCGAACAGCACCTGCGCAAATACATTGACGAGGTAAAATACAACACCGGCGACAAACATATTTAGATTTTAGGGTGGAGAGTGATTCCCCCTCTTAACAAGATTGGAGTGGAGAGCGATTCTCCCACATAATAACGAAATGACCCAGATCAAAACCCTTTACGAACACTTCAAGAGTCATCCGCAGATCTCGACCGACTCGCGCCAAATCGCCGCAGGATCGCTCTTTTTTGCCCTGAAGGGGGCCTCGTTCGACGGCAACCGCTTTGCAGCCGACGCCCTCGAAAAGGGGGCGGCCTATGCCATCATCGACAATCCCGAAATCGCCGAGAAACACCCCGAGTGGCGGGATCGCTTCGTGGTGGTCGACGACACGCTTTCAGCCCTGCAAGCCTTGGCTCGCGAACATCGCCGCACCCTGGGGATTCCGATTTTAGCCATCGCAGGATCGAACGGCAAGACCACAACAAAAGAGCTTACGGCCGCGGTATTGGAGAGGGATCGAAAGATCTACGCCACGCGGGGAAATCTAAACAACCACATCGGAGTTCCCCTAACCCTCTTGGCTATGACGAACGACATCAAGTTCGGCATCGTGGAGATGGGAGCAAGTGCCTGTGGTGAGATCGCTCTGCTCTGCTCGATCGCCGAGCCCGACTACGGTCTTTTGACCAACATCGGACGCGCCCACCTCGACGGCTTTGGAGGCCCCGAAGGGATTCGTCGCGGCAAGGGCGAACTCTTCGATTTTTTGGCTTTGCACAACGGGCGTGCCTTTGTGCCGCAGGAGGATCCAACATTGAGTGAAATGGCCCAAGAGCGCAATGGGCTTCAAGTCGAGACCTACTCAACCTGCCTGGCCGAAGGGGTTGAGCACCAATTGGAGGGCGACTTCAATCGCCTGAACATCGCTGCAGCCATGGCCGTGGGTCGATTCTTCGGGGTAAGCGAAGAGTCCATCCGTTCGGCCATTGCCGCCTACACCCCCTCGAACCATCGTTCTCAACGCATGGAGCGTGCGCGAAACACGCTGATCCTGGACTGCTACAACGCCAACCCTTCGAGCATGGCCGCCTCGCTCGGACACTTCGGGCAGGAGCCCCTGGGGGAGAAGAGCCGCAAGGCAATCATCCTGGGCGACATGCTCGAACTCGGCAGCTGGAGCCATGAGGAGCACATTCGCATCCTGAAGCAGGCCCTCTCGATCCCCGAGGTCGAGATTTTCCTCGTGGGGCCCCACTTCACGGAGGCCCATGCGGCCCTCGGATCCCCTGCACAAGCCACCTGCTACCCCTCGCGCCATCAACTCGTGGAGGCCCTGCAACACCACCCCATCGACCAGGCCTTGATCTTGATCAAGGGCTCCCACTCGATCGGTCTGGAGCACCTCACCGAAATCCTATAACGACCAAAACTCCCACCATGAAGACGCTACGCCGCACCCTGCTCCCACTCCTGCTACTCCTCTGTGTTCCTCTTCTGACGAAGGCCAAAGAGGAGCCCGTCGAACTGCCGGCCGCCTGGGGCACCCTGCGTGGCACACTTTGGTTGCCCGATACCCCCACCGAAACGGCCGTCGTGCTAATCGCCGGCTCGGGCCCCACGGATCGCTACGGCAACTCACCGGCAGGGGTCCGCACCAACGCCTACGCCCTGTTAGCCGAAGCGTTGAGCCAGACGGGAATTGCCGTATTGAGCTACGACAAGCGAGGAATAGCCGCCAGCCCCTACAACAACCCCGAAGAGTTGCTCTCGGATTGTCGCTTCTCCTACTTTATTGACGATGCCGAGCAGTGGATCGGGGTGCTTAAAGCGCGAGGTTTTCGCCGCATCCTCCTGATGGGCCATAGCGAGGGGGCACAGATCGCGTTGGAGGTGGCCGCCCGCAACCCCGAGGTGGCGGGGGTTGTATCGCTCTGCGGAGCAGCCTACCCCATCGACGAGATTCTCAAGGTGCAACTTACCACCCAACTGCTGGCCGTCGATTACGCTCTCTATGCCAAGGCGTGTCGCATCATCGACACCCTGAAGCGGGGCGAGACCCCAAGCGAGGTACCTCAACCCCTTGCCTCGCTCTTCCCCGCCTACCTAAATACCTACTACCACGAGTGGATGGCCCTCGATCCGCGCAAAACGGCTCGCTCGTTGCAGTGTCCCCTGCTCGTGATCGGCGGCGGACGCGACACGCAGGTCTCCGTGGCTAATGCGCGCGCACTGAAAGAGGCCTGTCCTACGGCCGAGTGGCAGATTTTCGAGGCCATGGCCCACACCCTCAAGGATACCGAGGGGAAGAGCACCCAGGAGCAGTTGGATGCCTACACCAATCCCTCACTCCCCCTCTCCGAAGGGCTTGTGGAGCGAATCCTCGCATTCGTGAAGGAGCTCTAAATACGATCAGATAATCCCCCTAAAAAAAGACTCCCCCTTTCCAAGGAGGAGTCTTTTTTGGCTTACTCGTTACTCATTTCAAGTTCACCGTGCGGAGCATCGATACGGATTGGCTTCGAGCGATCGACCTCGCCGGCCAGGATCCTTTTCGAGAGAGCATTGACGATCTCGCGTTGGATGGTGCGCTTCACGGGGCGGGCACCAAATAGGGGGTCGTAACCCATTTGGGCGATCAACGCGCGGGCCGACTCCGTATAGTCGAGTTCGATACCATTCTCGCGAAGCAGACGACGGATTGCATGCAGCTGAATATCAACAATCTGCTCAATGTCGGCACGGGAGAGAGGCTCAAACATCACAATCTCGTCGATGCGATTCAAGAATTCGGGTTTAAGTTGCTGCTTGAGGAGTTCGATCACCTCCTCGCGTGTCTTTTCCACCACCTCTTCCGGAAGTTTCTCGCCATGATAAGCCGCCGAGAAACGCTCTTGAATTAGGTGCGACCCCATGTTCGAAGTCATGATGATGATCGTGTTGCGGAAGTCAACCGTGCGCCCCTTGTTGTCGGTCAGGCGGCCATCGTCCAAGACCTGCAACAGGATATTAAACACATCGGGATGGGCCTTCTCAATCTCATCGAGCAGTACCACCGAATAGGGCTTGCGCCTTACCGCCTCGGTAAGTTGTCCCCCCTCATCGTAGCCCACATAGCCCGGAGGGGCCCCCACCAAGCGCGACACACTGTGGCGCTCCTGATACTCTGACATATCAATACGGGTCATCATGCCATCGTCATTGAACAAGAACTCCGCCAAAGCCTTTGCCAACTCGGTCTTACCCACACCCGTGGTTCCGAGGAAGATGAACGAGCCGATCGGCTTGCGCGGATCGCTCAACCCGGCACGCGCACGGCGCACAGCATCCGAGATGGCACGAATGGCCTCCTCCTGCCCCACGACACGCTTGTGCAACTCCTGCTCCATGTGGAGCAACTTCTCACGCTCCGAAGCGAGCATACGATTTACCGGAATTCCCGTCCAACGCGACACCACCTCAGCAATATCTTGCGCTGAAACCTCCTCTTTAATCATCGCCTCTTGGGTTGAAGCCGCACGAAACTCCTCCTGCAAAGCCTCGATACGCCTTTGAGCCTCGACAATCTTTCCATAACGAAGTTCTGCTACGCGCCCATAGTCTCCCTGACGCTCGGCCTGCTGGGCCTCAACCTTCATGCGTTCGATCTCGTCCTTATCGCTTTGTATGCGGCGCAACATATCACGCTGGCTCTGCCACTTGGCCCGCATCGCAGATTCGCGAGCCCGCAGCTCGTCAATCTCCTTTGAAAGACGTTCAATGCGCTCCGAATCATTTTCTCGACGGATAGCCTCACGCTCAATCTCCAATTGACGCACACGGCGGTCGAGCGAGTCAATCTCCTCGGGCACCGAATTCATCTCCAAGCGCAAACGCGAAGCGGCCTCGTCCACCAAATCAATCGCCTTATCGGGTAGAAAACGCGAGGTGATGTAGCGTGTCGAGAGCTCCACGGCCGCTACAATCGCCTCATCCTTGATGCGTACCTGGTGGTGATTCTCATAACGCTCCTTTAGACCACGCAGAATCGAGATGGCATCCTCCTGCGTAGGCTCATCAACCATCACCTTTTGGAAACGACGCTCTAAGGCCTTATCCTGCTCGAAATATTTCTGAAATTCATCGAGGGTCGTAGCCCCGATTGTACGCAACTCTCCTCGAGCCAAAGCGGGCTTAAGGATATTGGCTGCATCCATCGCGCCAGAGCTCTTTCCGGCCCCTACCAACGTGTGAATTTCATCAATAAAGAGCAAGATATCGCCATCGGAAGCTATTACCTCCTGCACGACAGCCTTCAATCGCTCCTCGAATTCACCCTGATACTTCGCACCGGCGATCAAGGCTCCCATATCGAGCGAGAAAATCTGCTTCTGCTTTAGGTTCTCGGGGACATCGCCATCGACAATGCGGTGGGCAATCCCCTCGGCAATGGCAGTTTTTCCAACACCCGCTTCTCCCACCAAAATAGGATTATTCTTCGTGCGGCGCGAAAGGATTTGCAACACACGACGAATCTCCTCGTCTCGACCAATCACCGGGTCGAGTTTTCCACTGCGAGCCTGCTCATTGAGGTTAATGGCATACTTCCCCAGCGCATTAAACTCCTGCGAGGCGGTCTGCGAATCGACCGTCGTCCCTCTTCGGAAGGTACGGATTGCCTCCTCAAGTTCCTTCTGACTCGCCCCAGCCCGCTTCAGCAGATTGGAAGCCTCCCCGCGCTCGGCCACCAAGCCCAAGAGAAGATGCTCCACCGAAGCATACTTATCGCCAAAGGTCGAGGTAAAATCGACTGCACGCTGAATCACGCGTGTCATATCGGTCGAAAAGAAGGGGTCGCCACTACCCGACACACGAGGCAAAGCCACCACGGCTCGTGCCAATTCTTCGCGTAATCCACGCACCTGCACCCCTACTCTTCCAAGCAGGAACGAGGCCAAAGAGTCCTCCTCGCGCACGAGGATGGATAAAAGGTGAAGTGGCTCCACGGCTTGTTGGCCACCACTTCGCGCCAAAGAGACCGCTTGTTGCAGCGCCTCCTGCGCCTTTACGGTTAAGGTGTTTACATTCATGGTTTTCTAATTTGCTTTTATCTCCCAATGCGCAAAACTCCTGCCAAGGCTGCGAAGAGGAAATTTTGACACTCCGACCCGACACCCAACATCCATCTTGTCATCTTTCACCCGACAAAAAAACACTCCCCTGCCGAATTAGCAGAGGAGTGTGACAAATTTTCATTCTGACTATTGCAGACGGGGCTAAATAACTCCCATCGTGTCGAGGAAGATAGCAAAGACTATCAGCGGGCAGAGCCAACGCAGCATGAAACGCACCACGGGGACAATCGTTCCACTAAGTTTGCCGTCGTTCGTCAGTTCACGCTC
The DNA here is from genome assembly GCA_045614985.1 of Alistipes sp. Taxonomy (GTDB): domain Bacteria; phylum Bacteroidota; class Bacteroidia; order Bacteroidales; family Rikenellaceae; genus Alistipes. The sequence goes on from JAZLDX010000019.1 coordinate 81,601, forward strand.
CAAGAACTTCTTGTCGAGCACCCATCCCACAAAAATCGAGGTACAGAAACCTCCGATCGGGAGCAACAAGTTGGCCGTTACATAATCGAAGAGATCGAAGAAGGTCAAGCCAAACACTCTCACCTCGTTCAGCACACCCAAAGACAAGGAGGCCAAGGTGGCTACCACGAACATGCCGGCCGTAGAGAGCCAATTCGACCACTTGCGCTCGATCTTCCACTCCTCATTCAAGTAGGCAGCCACCACCTCGTGGATCGAGATCGTGGAGGTCAGGGCAGCGACAATGATCAGCAGGAAGAAGATAGCCGACCAAAGCATGCTCCAAGGCAACGAGTTGAAGATGGCGGGCAGCGTGATAAAGATCAGTCCGGGGCCCGCCATGGGGGTCTCACCAGCCTGGAAGATTCCCACGCTGAAGGCGGCCGGGAAGATGATGATACCGGCCGTGATGGCCACCAAGGTATCGAGCATCGTTACTTGTAGGCCTGTCGTCTTGAGGTTGGTCTGACGGTTGAAATAGGAGGCATAGGTTACCATACAGCCCATACCGATCGAGAGCGAGAAAAAGGCCTGTCCCATGGCGGCCAGGATTGTTCCCGTGGAGATGGCCGAGAAGTCGGGCTTAAAGAAGAATTTAAGACCCTCCACACCGCCGGGCATCAGTACCGAGTGGATTGCCATGACAAACAAGATGACAAAAAGCAAGGGCATCAAGACATTCGAGCACTTTTCGATTCCCTTCTGCACCCCCTGGGCAATGACAAAGTGGGTGATAAGAATAAAGGCCCAAGCAAAGAGCAACGGTTTCCAAGTAGAAGTCTTAAAACTCTCGAAAAGCATACGATACTCCTCGGGAGTAGAGTACTTCGAAAGGTTTCCGTTGACGGACTCCACAAAATACTCGAGAGTCCAACCCGAAACCACATAGTAGAAACCCAAGAGCAGGAAAGCAGCCAAGACTCCGAAGTAGCCGATAAAACCCCAACGCTTATCGAGCGTGCGGTAAGCACCCACAGCTCCCAACTGCGTGGAACGGCCCACCGAGAACTCTGCCCAAATCAAGGGTACCCCCAACAGCAAGACACACAAGAGGTAAATTACCAAAAAGGCCCCTCCTCCGTTATCGGCAGCCAACGAGGGAAAACGCCAAATATTTCCCAACCCCACGGCACTGCCGGCTGCCACGAGTACAGCACTGAGTTTGCCGGCAAAACTACCACGTTTCTGTTCCATATCTTATTTATGCTTTAAGATTTTACACTCCATTGCGCACAACTATGCCTCGATCGTAACACTGACCTCGCGCACCTTTCCTCCAAGCGGCGGGGCCAACTTGGCTACTGTGCACTCCACCCGTTCGATTGCCGGAAAGAGCTCCTTGAGGCGTTCGATGATATTGCAAGCCACTCGCTCGATCGTACGCTGCGTATGGCCCATCACCTCGCGCACCTCCTCATAGACACGCAGATAGTTCACCGCCAGGGTTACATCATCCTCTTCGGCAACACGCCCCAACTCAGTCCAAATCGTCAGTTGAACCCGAAAACGATTGCCCACCTTCTGCTCCAAGTCATAGCAGCCGTGGTAGGCGCGGAACTCCATATCTTTCAGATCAATGCGATAGAGCATACCCTATGCCACGGTTACGAGATAATAGTTCTTCTTGCCCTTCTGCACCAGAAGATACTTGCCGGCAATCAGGTCGGCCTCCGTGACGGCACGGGTTCCATCCTGCACCTTCTCCTTGTTGAGCGAGACGCCGCCACCCTGCACCATCTTACGGCACTCACCCTTCGAGGGGAAGATCTTCGTAAACTCGGCGCAAAGGTCGATGAAGCCCATGCCGAGGTCGGCCTTGGCAATCGTAAACTGAGGAACTCCCTCAAAGACCTGCAACAGGGTCTGCTCATCCAAACCACGCAGCGCCTCCGAAGTCGCCCCTCCGAAGAGGATCTGCGAAGCCTCCACCGCTTTCTCGTACTCCTCGCGCGAGTGAATCATCGTCGTAATCTCCTCTGCCAGACGCTTCTGCAAAGCTCGCAGATGGGGAGCCTGGTCGTGCTCGGCAATCAGCGACTCAATCTCTTCACGTCCCAAAAGGGTAAAGATCTTGATATAACGCTTGGCATCCTCGTCGCTCACATTGAGCCAGAATTGGTAGAACTTATAAGGCGAGGTATAGCGTGGGTCGAGCCATACATTACCACTCTCGGTCTTACCGAATTTTGTACCATCGGCCTTCGTAATCAGAGGACAAGTGATAGCAAACGCCTCACCATCGAGTTTGCGACGGATCAACTCCGTACCCGTGGTAATATTTCCCCACTGATCCGAACCTCCGAGCTGCACCTTGCAACCATAGTTTTGGTAGAGGTAGAGGAAGTCGTAACCCTGCACCAACTGGTAGGTAAACTCCGTAAAGGACATACCGTCACCCTCACCATTGAAGCGTTTCTTGACCGAATCTTTGGCCATCATGTAGTTCACGGTGATCAACTTGCCGATGTCGCGAATGAAATCCAGGAACGAGAACTCCTTCATCCAGTCGTAGTTGTTCACCAGACGTGCCGCATTGGGGGCATCGGAATCGAAATCCAAGAGTTTAGCTAACTGACGCTTGATAGCTTCCTGATTGTGGCGCAGCGTAGCCTCGTCCAGCAGGTTGCGCTCCTGCGATTTGCCGCTCGGGTCACCAATCATACCCGTAGCACCTCCCACGAGGGCCAAAGGGCGGTGTCCGCACAACTGGAAATGCTTGAGGATCATCACACCTACCAGGTGGCCGATGTGCAACGAGTCGGCCGTGGGGTCAATACCCAGGTAGGCCGTCGTCATCTCCTTCTGCAACTGCTCTTTGGCGCCGGGCATGATCGTGTGGATCATTCCACGCCACTCCAACTCTTCTACAAAGTTCTTAATCTCCATATCTTTTTTATTTTTGTTTACTCGTCTCTTTAGCTTTCGGGGTATCTAACGCATCAGACATATCAACCGTATTCCCGAAAACTCAATTTCTATCATCTCGCTTCCAACTAACTCTCCGCCTCCAAGCCCAAACTCTTTCGGAGGGTGAGCAACTCTTCGTTGCGCTCCGAGAGGTAGGCCAAACGATCCTCAAGACGGATGGGCAACGTGGCACGCATCTGCTCATTGAGCGTAATATCCAACTCCAAGGGACACTGGATGTCGGCCACCTCCATCATGCGGGTCAGTAGCTCGGTACGTGAACGGAGGATCTCCTCCTGCAACTCGCTGGTCGGCACCGAGATCATCACCCGATTCTCCCGAAAACGCATGTCGGCAAAGACCGCGGCAAAACGAGGACGCATCTCACGAATCGCCTCCAAGAGCTCCGTGCGGGCCGTATGGAGTTTCTGCTCACACTGCGTATCGACTACGGCGTGGGTCTCGGGGACCGTCTCGCTCGTCTCCTGCGACACGGCTCCTCCCCCCATCAACGCCGAGAGCGAGATGAGCGGAGAGCGCACAGCGCGCGGCTTGGGATTCTCCACCCGTGGTTTTTCGGGCTCCACCTGCGGAGCCGGAGTCGATCGTACCACCTGAGGGGCAGGCTCCGGCTGTACCGATTGCGGTTGTGCCGGCTGCGGAGCCGGAGTTTGCATCGGCTGCGGTGTCGGCTGCACGGGGCGGGGCTGCATCGGTTGTGGCGTCGGAATTGCCTGCGGAGTCAATTCGGGCAGGGCGTACTCCTGCTGCGCTACGAACGTTGGGGCATCACCATTTTTTTTTTGGCCGAGACCGGCAATTTTCATCAGTCCCAGCTCCACCAAGAGGCGTTGATTCGACGATTGTCGTATTTTCCCATCCAAATCGGTCAGCACATCAATAGCCCCGAACAGAAAGCCCACCTCACAAACGGCCGCCTGTTGTCGGTAACGCTCCATCAGCGTACCGGTCATCTCGATCAGCTTGGCCGTCGTGGGATTCTTGGCCACCAAAAGGTCGCGCAGGTGACGATTGAGTCCCGCCAGGAAGGTCTGTCCTGCAAAACCGCGCTCCAATACGCGATCGAACGAGAGCAAGGCCTCGACATAGTTGCCACCGAGGAGTTGCTCCGTAACAGCAAAGTAGGTATCGTAGTCCAACACGTTGAGCGTATGGGCGACCTCCTGATACCTAAGCTCCGTACCGCAGAACGAAACCGCCTTATCGAACATCGAGAGGGCATCGCGCATACCTCCATCGGCCTTTTGGGCGATGAGGTTCAGCGACTCATCATCGGCCGTCACCCCCTCCTGCGAGGCGATGTAGCGCAGATACTCCACCCCATCCTCCACACGGATGCGGTTGAAATCGTAGATCTGACAGCGCGAGAGAATCGTGGGAATGATCTTGTGCTTTTCGGTCGTAGCAAGGATGAAGATGGCGTGAGCAGGGGGCTCCTCCAGGGTCTTCAGAAAGGCGTTGAAGGCAGCCTGCGAGAGCATGTGCACCTCATCGATGATGAAGAGCGAGTAGCGGCCCACTTGGGGGATGATGCGCACCTGCTCGATCAGGGCACGAATATCATCCACCGAGTTATTCGAGGCGGCATCCAATTCGTGAATATTGAGCGAACGTCCCTCATTGAAACTGCGACACGACTCACACTCATTGCAAGCCTCCGAACCCTTGGGGTTCAAGCAGTTGATCGCCTTGGCAAAGATGCGGGCGCAGGTGGTCTTACCCACACCGCGCGGACCACAGAAGAGGTAGGCATGGGCCAACTGACCACGCTCGATCGCATTTCTGAGCGTCGAGGTAATATGCTTCTGCCCCACCACCGACTCGAAGGTCGCCGGACGATATTTGCGGGCACTGACTACAAAATTCTCCATAACCTTGCAAAGGTACAAAATAATTCAAAATTCAAAATTCAAAATTCAAAATTATTTCACTCCTCGCCTATTTATTCTCCGTAGCAGCATAAAATCCCCCGGAAGGGTTGTACTTTTCGTACTACCCTTTCGGGGGCAAGGAATAGCAGCAAATGCCTCCTTATTGCAAGAACCCATTTCGTATCAGAAGGGGTGTTGCCATGCTCATACAGTGTGCTCCGGTAATTTTTGATTTTAAGCGAGGAAATTTCGTGCCGACATGAAAATCCCCCGGAAGGGTTGTACTTTTCGTACTACCCTTTCGGGGGATTGATTGAGGTGCGAAATTTACCGCTTAAAATCGAAAATTAGGCCTTGTTGTCGGAGCCCAACACATTGATAATCTTGTGGATGTAGAGCTTCTTCATGTTGTCGCGAGCGGGACCCAGATACTTGCGGGGGTCGAACTCGGCAGGCTTGGTAGCGAAGACCTCACGCACAGCGGCGGTCATGGCCAGACGCGAGTCGGAGTCGATGTTGATCTTGCACACTGCGCTCTTGGCAGCCTTACGCAGCTGCTCCTCGGGAATACCTACGGCAGCCTTCAGGGCACCACCATACTTGTTGATGGTATCCACCTCATCCTCGGGTACCGACGACGAACCGTGCAGCACGATGGGGAAGCCGGGAAGCTGCTCCTCAATGGCGGCCAACACATCGAAAGCCAAGGGAGGAGGCACGAGGCGACCCGTCTGGGGATCGAGGGTGCACTGCTCGGGGGTGAACTTGTAGGCACCGTGCGAGGTACCGATCGAGATGGCCAGCGAGTCGCAACCCGTCTTGGTTACGAAGTCAACTACCTCCTCGGGCTTGGTGTAGTGGCTCTCCTCGGCGCAAACCTCATCCTCCACACCGGCCAATACGCCCAGCTCGCCCTCAACGGTTACGTCGAACTGGTGGGCATACTCAACGACCTTCTTCGTGAGGGCCACATTCTCCTCGTAGGGGAGGTGCGAACCGTCGATCATCACCGACGAGAAGCCCATGTCGATGCAGCTCTTGCAGGTCTCGAAGCTATCACCGTGGTCGAGGTGCAGCACGATCTGGGGATTCTCCCAACCGAGCTCCTTGGCATACTCAACGGCACCCTCGGCCATGTAGCGAAGCAGGGTCTGGTTGGCATACTGACGAGCACCCTTCGACACCTGAAGAATCACGGGCGACTTGGTCTCGGCCGAAGCCATAATGATAGCCTGTAACTGCTCCATGTTGTTGAAGTTGAATGCGGGGATGGCATAGCCGCCATCAACGGCCTTCTTGAACATCTCGCGAGTGTTCACGAGGCCCAATTCCTTGTACGAAATCATAGTCGTTAATTTTTATGTGTTAAAATCTTTTGAATCAATCCATTTAGAGGTGAGATACCAAAATCGCCACAAAGTTAATAAATTTTTTGAAAATCTACACGATTTCCCAAAAAAAATACCAAAACCGACACATTTCGACAAATCATTTTGTCATTTCTTGATTCTTTTTGTATCTTTGCAAAGATATGGCGCAAAATATGCGCTTCATCGGCTTCAACGCAGACAAAAACAGAAGATCAAAACAAAATAACAAAGCATAAAAACATGGCAGATTTTATCTATCAGGAGCCCTACCCCATTGTGGAGGACAAGACCGAGTATCGTCTTTTGACGAAGGAGTATGTGAAGGTTGTCGAGTGCGATGGCCGAAAGATTTTGAAGGTAGACCCCAAAGGGTTGGAGCTATTGTCGAAGGCCGCTTATAGCGATGTGTCGTTCTACCTGCGTGCTTCGCACCTGCAAAAGCTGCGCAATATTTTGGAGGATCCCGAAGCTACGGATAACGACAAGTTTGTAGCCTATACGATGCTTTTGAATCAGTGCGTTGCCGCTGAGGGCGAGCTTCCCACCTGCCAGGATACGGGTACGGCTATCTGCATCGGCCACAAGGGCGAGGATGTTTGGACCGGTGCCGATGATGCCGAGCACATCTCGCGCGGTGTCTATGAGACCTACGCTGAACGCAACTTGCGCTACTCGCAGGTAGTCCCCTTCACGATGACTGACGAAAAGAATTCGGCCACCAACCTGCCCGCTCAGATCGACCTCTACGCAGGCAAGCCCGGTATGGAGTATGAGTTCCTCTTCATCACCAAGGGTGGTGGTTCGGCCAACAAGACCTTCCTCTATCAGCAGACCAAGGCCCTTTTGAACGAGGCTTCGCTCACGAAGTTCATCACCGAGCACATCAAGGATCTCGGCACCTCGGCCTGCCCGCCCTACCACTTGGCCATCTGCATCGGCGGCACCTCGGCCGAGATGTGCCTCGCCACCGTCAAGAAGGCCTCGGCCGGCTATCTCGACGAGCTCCCCACCTCGGGCAACGAGGGTGGCCGCTGCTTCCGCGATTTGGAGTGGGAGGAGAAGGTGCTCAAGATCTGTCAGGAGAGCGGCGTAGGTGCCCAGTTCGGCGGCAAGTATCTGGTACACGATGTGCGTGTAATTCGTGCTCCGCGTCACGCCGCTTCGTGCCCCGTAGCCATCGGCGTTAGCTGCTCGGCCGACCGCAACATCAAGGCCAAGATCACCCCCGAGGGTATCTTCCTCGAGCAGTTGGAGAAGAATCCCGCCCGCTTCCTGCCCGCCGAGGCTCCCGCGATGAGTCCCGCCGTAGAGATCGACCTCGACGAGGGTATGGACAAGGTGCGTGAGATCCTCTCGCAGTATCCGATCAAAACCCGTCTGAACCTGAAGGGTACGCTCATCGTGGCTCGCGACATTGCACACGCCCGCATCAAGCAGATGCTCGATGAAGGTAAGCCCATGCCCGAGTACTTCAAGAAGCACCCGGTGTACTATGCCGGCCCGGCCAAGACTCCGCAGGGCATGGCTTCGGGCTCGTTCGGTCCCACGACGGCCGGCCGTATGGATCCCTATGTGGATCTCTTCCAAAAGCAGGGGGGCTCGATGGTGATGGTCGCCAAGGGCAACCGTTCGCAGGAGGTAACCGATGCCTGCCAGGCCAATGGAGGCTTCTACCTCGGCTCGATCGGTGGTCCGGCCGCTATCTTGGCCAAGAACTCGATCAAGTCGGTCGAGGTTGTAGACTTCCCCGAATTGGGAATGGAGGCCGTACGCAAGATTTATGTCGAAAACTTCCCGGCCTTTATCATCGTGGATGACAAGGGCAACGACTTCTTCGCCGATTTCAAGCACTAATAAGGCGATTCCTGTTTTCAGGGGGACTGCATCGAAGGCAGCCCCCTGAAATTTGTTGATTACCTGATACGAAAAGACCCTCCTTTTGCGTTTCACTGATTGCAACACATATATACACCCTGAATTGATGAAGGCATTTCTGAAACAGATCGTTTTGATGGTGGGAATGGTGTTTTTGGCCACTCTTTCCTATGCCGCCGAGAAGGTTACCTTTGTGGCCAATGCCCCTATGCTGGTGGCAGCCGGAGAGGCCTTCCGCGTAGAATTCAAGCTCAACGCCAAGCCCGATGACGACACATTCGAGGCCCCCTCGTTCGAGGGCTTTGATGTGATTGCCGGCCCCTCGATCTATCGCGGATCGAGCACACAATATATCAACGGCTCGGTAACAAAGACCTACGAGTACACCTACACCTTTGTCCTGCTCCCGAAGCAGAGTGGTCAATTTACAATCGGCCAAGCAGAGGTCTCGGTGGACGACACCCCCTATCGCACCCAACCCGTTCGGTTGGAGGTGATCGAGGAGAAGCAGGAGCAGAGCCCAGCAACCTCTTCGGGCGGAGCCACGCAGCAAGTTGAGGCCTCCTCGCCCCAAGGGCAGGTAGCCGCCGATGATATCCTGCTGCGTGTTACGCTGTCGCGCTCGTCGGTCTACAAAGGGGAGCCCGTCTTGGCAGCCATCAAGCTCTATCGTCGCATCACGCTCGTGGGACTCAACGATGCCAAGTTCCCCGCCTTCAATGGTTTTTGGGCCCAGGAACTCAATGCAGAAAACTACCCACAACAGCGAGAGACGATTGGCGGGAAGATATATGAGAGCGTGGTCTTAAGAGAGTATCTACTCTACCCACAACAGGCTGGAACGCTGACCATCGAGCCGGCCGAAGTGGAGGCTGTTGCCCAAGTGGTGATTCAAAACAACCGTAGCCGCGACCCCTTCTTCGGCAACATGCCCGACATCTACAACGTCAACCGCAAGGTGCGCTCCCCGAAGGTGACGCTCCAGGTCAAGGAGCTGCCGGCCGGAGCCCCTGCCAGTTTTACCGGTGCAGTGGGCCACTTCTCCCTCACGGAGACCCCTCCTACCACACAACTTTCGGCCAACTCGGCCGCAACCTACACGTTGCGTATCACCGGTTCGGGCAACCTGCGCTTCCTGCAGGCTCCAAAGCTCTCACTGCCCACCTCTTTCGAACAATACGATGTAAAGACCACCGAGCAGATCAAGACTACGGCAGGAGGGGCCTCCGGCTATCGACAGTTCGAGTACCCCTTCATCGCCCGAGCCGAAGGGGAGTATGAGGTAGCCCCCGTGGAGTTTTCGTACTTCGACCCCAAAAAGGGACAGTATGTTACCTTGGCCACGCAACCCCTGTTGCTGAACATCACCCCCGATGCCAAAGGGGGCGGCAGCGAGGTACGCATCGCCCGCGGTCTGACGAAGGAGGAGGTCAAACTCTTGGGCGAGGACATCCGTTTCATCAAGTCGGGAGCCCCGCACCTCAAGCCGATGGGCAAACCTTTCCACTTCAGTGGTCTCTATTTCCTGTGGGTGGGATTGATCGTCGTGAGCTTCATCGCGCTCTTCTTCCTGCTACGCAAACAGATTCGCGACAGCCGCAACACGGTGTTGGTACGCGGCAAGCGAGCCAGCAAAGTGGCCGTACAGCGTTTTCGCGCTGCCAAACGAGCCATGCAGGAGGAGGATCGCTATGCATTCTATGAGGAGATGTCGCGTGCGCTATGGGGTTACATGAGCGACAAGTTCAACATTCCGGTGGCCAACCTCACGAAGGAGAACGTGCGCGAGGAGCTCTCGAAGCGAGGGGTCAGCGCCCAAGAAGCCCAATCCTTCTCGGGGATCATCACCCGTTGCGAGGAGGCCCAATATGCCCCCATGGCTTCGGCCCGCATGAGCGATGTATATAAAGAGGGTGTGGAGTTGATCTCACACCTGGAGTCGATCATCAAAAAACGCTAAACAACCATGAGAACCCTATACACCCTTCTCCTGCTTCTTGCCACGATCTTCACAGCAAAAGCCCAAGAGAGTACCACCCCACCGACAAGTACCGAGACGGAGGTGGCAACCACGACCCCTGCCGTAGAACAAGATGTTCGCACGCTGTGGGACGAGGCCAACACGGCCTACCTGCGTTCGGATTTCCTCACCGCAGAACGCATCTACCAACAAATCCTCGAAAGCGGAGTACATTCGGCCAAACTCTACTACAACCTGGCCAATACCTATTTTAAAGAAGAACGTCTGGGCGAGGCGATTCTGAACTACCACCGCGCTCTGCGGCTCGACCCCTCCGACGAGGATATCCGCTACAACCTCTCAGTAGCCGAGGGACATACGATCGACCGCATCGAGAAGATCCCCGAATTCTTCCTCAAGGGGTGGATGCGATCGCTGCGATCGCTGATGAGTGGCACCACTTGGAGCATTCTCTCGCTCCTGTGGCTGGCAATCAGCCTGGGAGCCGTACTCTTCTACCTCCTTTCACAGCGTTTGGCCCTACGCAAGGCAGGCTTCTACGCCACCCTCTGCTCGTTACTCCTCTTTGCCCTCTGCACCTCATTTGCCGCAGCCGACCGTTCGGCCCTAATGGATCGCAGCGAAGCGGTGATTCTCTCCCCCTCGGTCGCAGTGAAGAGTTCGCCCGACAAGGCGGCCACCGACCTCTTCGTTCTGCACGAAGGCACCACCCTGCGCCTAAGCAACACCTTGGGCGAGTGGCATGAAATCATCCTCGCCGATGGCAAAAAGGGGTGGCTCGAGAGCCGCCACATAGAACAAATCTAACTCCATAAAAATAAGGTGTCAAAACTCTTGCAAGATGTGGTCGGGGAGTTCTCGAAACTCCCCGGAATCGGACGACGCACGGCGTTGCGCCTGGCCATGCACCTGCTGAAAATGGAGGCAGAATCGGTGGGCGAGATGACGCGCAGTATCGACCGCTTCCGCAACGAGATCAAACACTGTAGCTGCTGCAACAACCTCTCCGATGCCGAGCGGTGCCCGATCTGCGAAGATCCGTTGCGCGACCGCTCGACGGTCTGTGTCGTAGAGCAGGTGAGCGACCTGCTCTCAATCGAAAACACGCGCCAATACCGCGGGCTCTATCATGTCCTGGGTGGGGTGATCTCTCCGATGCAGGGGATCGCCCCCTCGGATCTGAAGATCGACCTGCTTTTGGAGCGCATCGCCCGAGGCGAGGTACGCGAGGTAATTTTGGCCATCTCCACCTCGGTGGAGGGCGAAACCACCTCCTTCTACCTAATGAACCGCCTACGCCAATTCCCCTCGGTGAAGATCACCACCATCGCCCGAGGCATCGGCTTCGGGGATGAGTTGGAGTATGTCGACGAGCTGACCATCACCCATGCGCTGATGAATCGTCGCGAGGTCGAGCAGCGGGGATAACGACCCCTCGACACTCCAAAAAGGGCGGTTTTTCGCCCCTCCCTCAAAAATAAAGCGTCAGCAGTAACACTGCACATCGGAGAGCGTAATCTCCTCACCGGAGAGGATCACTAACCGTTCAACCACGTTGTGCAGTTCGCGAATATTTCCGCTCCAAGGCATCGTGCGCAGGGAATCGAGAGCCTCTCTGGAGATCCGCTTCTTCTCGTGTTGTAATTCGCCACAGATCGTCTCCAAAAAGTAATCGACAAGCCGGGGAATATCATCAACCCGATCGCGCAGGGCCGGCACCTCGATCAAGATCACGCTGAGCCGGTGGTAAAGATCCTCGCGAAAGGTTCCTTTACGAATCTCCTCCTTGAGGTTCTTGTTCGTAGCCGCCACGACACGCACATTGACTTCCACGTCCTTATCGCTCCCCACACGGCTGATCTTTCGCTCCTGAAGGGCTCGCAACACCTTGGCTTGAGCAGAGAGAGACATATCGCCGATCTCGTCCATGAAGAGCGTACCCCCATCGGCCTGCTCAAATTTTCCTTTGCGTTGCTTTACAGCTGATGTAAAGGCCCCTCGCTCATGACCAAAGAGTTCACTCTCGATCAATTCAGAGGGGATCGCTGCACAATTCACCTCCACAAAAGGGGCAGATGCACGGGCACTTTTGGCATGAAGCCAACGAGCAACAAGTTCCTTTCCCGTACCATTCTCGCCCGTAATCAGCACCCGAGCCTCAGAGGGTGCCACTTTATCGATCAAATGCTTCACCCGTTCGATCTGAGGCGAAGTGCCGATGATGGGATTTACCCCTCCAACCTTGGCACGACGCGCACGACGCAATGGTGGGATTAAGGGCTCCTCATCATGGGACTCCACCATGGTACGGAGCGATCGTAAAAGACGATTCATGTCGATCGGACGCGTGAGATAATCGCTCGCTCCGTGGCGAACCGCCTCAATGGCCGAGTCGATGGAGGGCTCCGAGGCAAGGACAATAAAAGGGACGCCTTCGAGCGGAGAGGTGCTCCCCTGCCCGAGAAGCAAGGCGTCGAAGTGCTCTCGTTTGCACAAAGCGCGCGCTTGATCGTCATCAGCTACTGCCTCGGCGGAAAATCCCTCGTACTCCAATCGCTCACAGAGCGTGTTTCGCATACTTTTTGAGTGTTCCAAAATTAAAACTCGAACCATACTTTGTTTTTCTAAAAAAATTCTTACTTTTGTACCAAAGTTACGACTTTATCCGTTTTCAGACCAAATCCCCGGAGCGCAGGCCCAACAAACAAAAAAGGCTCCAAGGGGGTACCAAAAGAGGGATCTCCAAAGACCAAAGAGCAAGAATCAAGGCCCGAGCCGACGATCGCTCCGAGGGTGAAATCCGCTCAATGGAATCAACGAGTAGCACACACCAAAAAACTCGAATGAGAAAAAATTACAACAAAAGCCGCAGAAAACTCTTCCTGCCCGAATACGGACGCCACATCCAGGAGATGGTCGATTCGTTGCAGGAGATCGAAGATCGCAAGGAGCGCAATCGCCAAGCGCGCGCCGTTATTGCCGTCATGGGCAACCTCTTTCCGATGTTGCGCGACACGGCCGACTTCGCCCACAAACTCTGGGACCACCTCTTCATAATGTCTGATTTTCAGCTCGATGTAGACTCTCCCTATCCGCGCCCCACGCGCGAAGAGTTGACCATAAAGCCCCGACAACTCACCTACTCGCAGGGGCACATCTCCTACAAGCACTACGGCAAGTATGTCGAGCAGATGATCCGCTCGCTGAGCACGCCCGAAATCTCCTCCGAAGAGGTAGCACGCACGGTGGACAACCTGGCCCGCTATATGCGCACCAAGAGCTACGAATACAACCACGAACACCCCAACAACGAGGTGATCATAAAAGATATACGCCGCATGTCGAAAGGGGAGATTGAAATCGACGAAGAGGCGATCAACAACCTCCGAAGCAACTACAAACAAGACCTTCCGTTGCGTCCGCAAAAGGGGCGCTCGCAGAATGGAGGCTCCGCGAAGAACCACTTGCAGCAGAAAAACCGCAACAACAACTTTCAGCAGCGGTCCTTTCAAAAAAACGGACGACCTCACAACCCGACCAAATAGAAACCCACCATTCAACCATAGCATATCACGCACAAAAACCTTTGAACGATGAAGAAAATCCTGATCATACTGGCCGCAGCGGTACTTTGCAGCTGCCAGAGCGCAAAAATCGAGATCTCGGGCCGCTTGGTCGGCAACGAGCAGAAGATGCTCTACCTCGAGTACGCAGGCTCCTCCAAGGCGGGGCAGATCGACTCGGTGCAACTCGACGCGACGGGCTCCTACCGCCTCACGCTGGAAGAGGGATCGCCCCTGCCCGAGCTCTACCTGCTGCGTTGCGGGGTCGAGCAGGTACCCCTGCTGCTGCAGGCCGGTGACCGTGTAGAGCTCAACTCGTTAGGGAGTCTTGCCCACAACTACACCGTGGAGGGTAGCGACGAGTCGTCGTTGCTCCGCGAGTTCTACACCCACTACACCCAGCAACTGCAAAAGCTCGATCGTCTGGCCGCCCTTCATGCCCGCACCTCGGGCAAAGAGCAGCAGCGCGTGATGGAGGAGTATGCCGAACTCTTCCGCCAAACCAAACGCGACCAACTGCGTTTCGTGGTGGAGCAGAAGGGTTCGTTGGCCGCCGTCTACGCCCTCTACCAGCGTCTGCCGGGCGACATCTACCTCTTCAATGCGGAGAGCGACGTGATCTACTACCGCACCGTGGCCGAGGCCGTGGAGCAGCGCTACCCCGAATCGGCCTACCTGAAGTCGCTCAAGAGCGACATCGAGCGCATGGAGCAGCAACAAAAACTTCTGAGCGAGGTGCGTGAAGCCTCGTTCCCTGACCTGGAGATGAACGACATGTACGGAAAGAAGGTACGCCTCTCGTCGTTGGAGGGTCAGGTGATCCTGCTCGACTTCTGGTCGGCACAACTCGGCAACAGCAATGCCCTGAATGCCGAACTTAAGAAGATCTATACGAAGTACCACAACCGCGGATTCGAGATTTACCAGGTGGCTATCGACATTTCGAAACCTTTGTGGATCAATACAGTGCAGGAGCAGCAACTACCCTGGATCTCGGTGAGTGACCTGCAGGGCGAGAACTCCATTGCTTGTCGTCTCTACCAGGTATCGAAGCTCCCAATGAACTTCTTAATCGACCGCCAAGGCGAGATCGTGGGTCGCGATCTCCATGGCGAGGAGCTCGACCGAGCCATCCAAGAGCTTCTCTAACCCTCTCCAACCCCATTCAGATGATCTACTTTGCATCGGATATCCACCTCGGCGCAGGCAGCCGTGAGGAGCAACGCCAAACCGAAGAGCGATTTCTCGCCTGGCTCGACCATGTCGGACAGGATGCAGAGGTCGTTGTCCTCTTGGGCGACCTCTTCGACTTTTGGTTCGAATATAAGCGTGTCGTGCCGCAAGGCTATGTACGCACTTTGGGAAAGCTGGCCGAACTCACGGATCGCGGCATCCCGGTGCTCTTCTTTCCGGGCAACCACGACCAATGGACGGGCGACTACCTGACGCGCGAATGCGGAGTCAAGATCTACAACCGCCCGCAAATCCTCCGCCTGAAGGAGAGAAACCTCTTCCTGGCCCATGGGGATAATATGCGCGTCAAGCAGGGATCGCTTTTGTGGCTGATGAACCGCTGCTTCCGCTCAAAAGGATTACGCTGGCTCTTCCAACGCCTAATCCATCCCGACCTCGCGCTGAAGTTCGGTCGCTGGTGGAGTGGAAAATCGCGCAAGTCGCACAGCAAGACCCCGCTCGAAGTCGCCTTTACGGAGCCCTTGCGTGACTACGCCCGCGACCACTTCGCCACACACCCCGAGGTCGACTACTACCTCTTCGGCCACATGCACATCGCCGTCGATCGCCTCAACGAGACACCCCGCATCCTCCACCTGGGTTGCTGGGAGGGAAAGGGCTCCTACGCAGCACTCGACAACAATGGGGAGCTGCGCCTCGCCGAATTTGAAAAATAGACTGCCATGAAACAATACCTCGATCTTTTGCGCCGCATTCGCCAAGAGGGGACCACCAAGGGGGACCGCACCGGCACCGGCACCATGAGTGTCTTCGGCCACCAGATGCGCTTCAACCTTGCCGAAGGATTCCCTCTGCTGACTACCAAAAAGGTCTTCCTGAAAGGGATCATCCATGAGTTGCTGTGGTTCCTGAAGGGCGACACAAATATCCGCTACTTGGTGGAAAACGGAGTCCACATTTGGGACAACGATGCCTACCGCTACTATACGGAGCTTTGTGCCGAAGCCGCACAGGAGCCCCTGGATCGTGAAACATTCCTAAAACGCGCCGGAGAGGAGTCGCCTTTGGCCGGCTACTGCTTTGGCGACCTGAACCATGTTTACGGTTACCAATGGCGCAGTTGGCCTCGACCTGATGGCGGCTCCATAGACCAAATCAAGGAGGCTATTCGGCTCATAAAAGAAAATCCCAACTCGCGCCGCATCCTGGTCTCGGCCTGGAATGTTGCAGAGGTGGAGCAGATGGCCCTGCCCCCCTGCCATGTCTTGTTCCAATTCTATGTGGCCGAGGGGCGACTCTCGTGTCAGCTCTACCAGCGCAGTGCTGACACCTTTTTGGGCGTTCCGTTTAATATCGCAAGCTACGCCTTGCTGACGATGATGATCGCCCGTGAGTGCGGCCTCGAGCCCGGAGAGTTTATCCACACCCTGGGTGATACCCACCTCTACCTAAACCACTTGGAGCAGGCCGATCAGCAACTCGCACGCGAACCCCGTCCCCTGCCCACCCTGCGGCTCAACCCCGAGGTGCGCTCCATCTTCGACTTCCGCTACGAGGATTTCGAACTCATTGGCTACGACCCCCACCCCGCTATCAAGGGCGAGATGTCGTTCTAAGATCCCCTAAAAAAATAAGAAAAGGCTGTCCGACCCAAAAATCAGACAGCCTTTTTCATGGCACGCAAAACACCAACTACATCTTGATCTCACGAATCAACATACCCGGATAGAGATCTCGGCACCCGCTGACCACCTCAAAGGTAGTAGCATCGAGTGTGGCATTCTCGGCCAACTCCTCGACCGACATATAGCGATTGTCCCAAATCAGGCCCTTTATCGGACGAATCACACCCTGTCGCTCGTATTTGGTTCTTCCATCCTCGATCCTCGGGAGCAAAACTTCGTAGCGAGAACCCTCGCTTACTCCCTCTTTCAATCCAATTTTGGCCGTAATCTGCGGGGCAACCGAATGGAGCGGGGTCTTTACGCGAAAGACCTCATTGGCGCGTTGCAGTTCGACAATCGACTTGTCGATGGCGCGCGTACAAACCTTGCGAATCATCTGCTCGGGGGTGTCGGTATTCACGCCCTTGATCGAAGTTTTTCCACTGGCGACCACCTGCGAGCCGACATACTCCAGACGGAAGAGGTCGGTTGATCGATCGAAGGCCTCGCGCTTCTTGGGCTGCAGATTCTCCTTATCAAAATAGAAATCTTCGTAGAACGTCCACATCACCTCCTCCGAGAAGTTGAGGCGGTAGAGGTGCGAGACGACAATCACACGAAAGCCCTCGATCTCGTTCACGAGCGAAGCCACATCGCTCAGTCCGCTGTCAATCCCCGAGACGCCATCGACAACGGCTCCGAGGACTCCAAGTGCAAAGGCCCACTTTTGAGCCTGCAACTCCTTGTCCACATAGTAGATATCGTTGACCAAGACAAAGGTATTGCCGATTAACTCCTCGCCAGCATCGGCCAACTGCGCATAGCCACGAATATTACTCTTCGAGAGTTGAATATCTCGGAACGAGGCATCGTAGTAACCACGCTCGGCCAGCAGCTCAACATCAAAGGCCCCCGTCTCCTTTTGGCGATTATACCATTTGGCTACCAAGCGGCGCGCAATAGCATTCTTCTCCAAAAAGCGGGAGATATACTCCGGCTCGTCCTTTCCTTTCTTGTCGTAGACCAACGAATTCAACACGCGTCGGTTGAGGTTGTGATCGTTGAATTTTTCGGGAATCGGAATGGTCTGGAAGACATCAGCAATCTCCTCCCCGTAGCGGGTCTCGGGATGGGAGATCAGGATCGAATAGAGCGAACTGCGCCGATAGACCTCGGTACTGTCGAGTTTTTGGGCTTCGGCCCGACCCTCGAAAAGGGTCAGGCCGAGTAGCAACAGAACGAGTTTAGAAATCCCACTCTTCATTAAGATCAAAAGTTAGCTCCTTTACAGGCTCTTGCTTCGCACTTTTCTTCATCTTCTTCATCACCTTGTTGTTCTCGCCATAGACGGACAACATTTTTGCATTGCTCGTACCATCCACGATTTCATAGTCTGCAGGCACCACAAAGATAGCATCATCTACCTCTCCTCGGATCACCTCTTGCACCTCATAAGCGGTATAGGAGTTGATCTGTATCATGCCGGCACGATTGTTACTATCAACAATGTACTTCATACCGACATACGGGAGTCCATTGTTAAAACCGGTAAGCGAAGGATGAATCGGCATCTCCTCACAAACATAACTATCGCTCTTCATGCGAATCTGAGCACCGTTTTGATTTGTGTTGACCTCGGCCGAATAGAGGCGACAATTCGCACCGGAAATCGTCTTGTAGGTTGAAGTAGCGACCGGCTTAATCGATACGGATCCCTGCTTCATCTTCTCAAAATGCGAAATAGGCATTTCAAGAGCCTTTTTAATGTTGTGGAAGACAAAGTAAAGTTTATTCTTCTCCACATCATAAATGGTGGCTACATTGGTGACATGATCCACCACCGCCATCTTCTCACCTTTAATATGGAGTTCTGCATCTCGCGCACCGTTAATCAACATGCCTTTTGAGAATTTGACGGCAATGTCGCTATGTTTCTCATAACTGCGCGCCTTGAGTGTACCTTCGAAATACTCCTGCGCATTACAGGTCATCCATGCCATCATGCAGAGGGCAAACATCATCAACTTTTTCATAGGCTTAGTAATTTTTCTATCCGACTCCTCGATAGTGGTTAGTAATTTGAAATAAAACAGTGCGGAGCCTTCACCTTGATACTACAAAGTTAATATTTTTTTTGAACTTTAGGATAAGATTTCTAATTTTTTTCTAATTTTGAATGTTGAATTTTGAATTTCAAGTTATGATCTCTATCATCGTGGCCGTGGCCGAGAATGGCACCATCGGCGATAAGAACAGCCTGCTGTGGCACATCAGCGAGGACCTGAAGCATTTCAAGGCCCACACCTCGGGACACCCCGTCATCATGGGACGCAAGACCTTTGAGTCACTCGGCCGCCCCCTGCCCAACCGCCACAATGTGGTCATCTCGCGCCAAGCCGACCTCGAAATTGCCGGCTGCACCGTGGTCCACTCCCTCGAGGAGGCGCTCGCCCTCTTCTCGGCCGATGAGGAGGTATTTATTATCGGCGGAGCCCAAATCTATGCCCAGGCCCTGCCCCTGGCCGACCGCTTCCTCCTTACGCGCGTACACCACCCCTACGAGGGCGACACCTGTTTCCCCGCCTGGGACGCCGAGGCCTGGGAACTCGTCGCCAGCACCCCCCACCCTCACGGCGAAAAATACCCCTACCCCTTCACCATGGAAGAGTATCGCCGCAAGCGGTAATCTCGGAAAAAGGAGCCCGAGCCGAATAGATTTTGAAAATTTTTAAATTTTTATTTTCTCGCCTTTAGCACTTATTTTCAATACTTTGCAAAGATTTCTCAAAGCAAGATCGGCCCGCAAAACGATTTTTGATTTGGAGGATCGAGAAATTTGTATTATCTTTGCATCATCAAACAAGAAGAATCGCGGCAACGCATTCAACGATACATCGCGGGATGGAGCAGTTGGCAGCTCGTTGGGCTCATAACCCAAAGGTCGGAGGTTCGAGTCCTCCTCCCGCTACCTTAGACGGTCTGTAGACCGTCTTTTTTTTTGCATACAGAAAATTCCCCTTTTGTTGAAAGTTGGTAACGAGAGTATGACCACGAAGAGATCGGACAAAAAAATGCGAGACCAGGTCTCGCATTCGCATTTTTGGGTGGAAGATGGGATTGGCTACTCCGCTCGCCATGGCTCGCTACGCTTTACGCCCATCCCTCCCGCTCGCCGCGGGGGCACTTACAAAAATCCCAATGCTCGATGAATTTGCAAAATTCTTTTTGTTTAGACGGCCGCTGTTTGAGTAAACTCAACGCGGCCCTCCAAACAAAAAAACCTCTGCAGTGCAGAGGTTCATCGAGCATTGGCTCTTTTTGGGTGGAAGATGGGATTCGAACCCACGACCTTCGGAACCACAATCCGTCACTCTAACCGACTGAGCTACATCCACCATTTGGCTAACCATCGCTAACCGAGGTGCAAATGTAGGGCAAATTTTTCATCTATCCAAGAAAAATCAAAAAAAAATCGTATTTTTGCCAAAATGTCAGCCCGAAGGGTGGCTTTGGCAGGATTTATGACAGCTACCCTTTTTTTTTGAAGTTTGGCACACCTCTTGATAGGAATAAGGTGTTTTCCGGCCCCAAAGGGCTAAGAGAAGGCAGACAGAATAACAACAAACTATAAAAACCAAAAAACATGAACGTAAAACCGTTAGCTGATCGGGTGTTGATTCTTCCCAACCCCGCAGAGGAGAAGACCGCAGGAGGATTGTTTATTCCCGACACCGCCAAGGAGAAGCCCCTGGCAGGCAAGGTGGTAGCCGTAGGCCCCGGCACCAAAGAGGTGGAGATGGAGGTCAAGGTAGGCGACCAGGTGCTTTATGGCAAGTATGCTGGCACGGAACTTCATATTGAGGGTGAAAGCTATCTGATCATGAAGCAGAACGACATTTTGGCAATCATCTAATAAAGAACAGAAATGGCAAAAGAGATTAAATACAACGTAGAGGCCCGCGAGGCCTTGAAAGAGGGTGTAGATGCCTTGAGCAATGCCGTGAAGGTAACGCTCGGTCCCAAGGGTCGCAATGTAATCATCGACAAGAAGTTCGGTGCACCCCAGGTAACCAAGGACGGTGTTTCGGTGGCCAAGGAGATCGAGTTGGAGGATCCCTTCGCCAACATGGGTGCCCAGATGGTCAAAGAGGTAGCATCGAAGACCAATGATGATGCTGGTGACGGCACGACGACTGCCACCGTATTGGCCCAGGCCATCATCGGCGTGGGTATCAAAAATGTAACGGCCGGAGCCAACCCGATGGATCTCAAGCGCGGTATCGATAAGGCTGTGGCCAAGGTCGTGGAGTCGCTGCGCGAGCAGAGCCAGGAGGTGGGTGGCGACAACGCCAAGATCGAGCAGGTAGCCACCATCTCGGCCAACAACGACAACACCATCGGAAAGCTGATTGCCGAGGCAATGGCAAAGGTCAAGAACGAGGGTGTGATCACCGTCGAGGAGGCCAAGGGCACCGAGACACATGTAGATGTAGTTGAGGGCATGCAGTTCGACCGTGGTTACATCTCGGCCTACTTCATCACCGACACCGAGAAGATGGAGGCGCAGCTCGACAAGCCCTATATCTTGATTACCGACAA
The DNA here is from genome assembly GCA_045614985.1 of Alistipes sp. Classification (GTDB taxonomy): domain Bacteria; phylum Bacteroidota; class Bacteroidia; order Bacteroidales; family Rikenellaceae; genus Alistipes. The sequence goes on from JAZLDX010000019.1 coordinate 102,685, forward strand.
GAAAATTTCGACCATGAAGGAGCTCATGGGCGTGTTGGAGCCCGTGGCCCAGAGCGGTCGTGCGCTGCTGATCATCGCCGAGGATGTCGATGGAGAGGCGCTGTCGGCCCTCGTGGTAAATAAACTGCGTGGAACGCTGAAGATTGCGGCTTGCAAGGCTCCCGGATTCGGCGACCGTCGCAAGGAGATGTTGGAGGACATCGCAACCCTGACCGGAGCCACCGTTATCTCGACCGACAAGGGCATGAAGATGGAGGATGCCAACCTTGCGATGCTCGGCACGGCCGATAAGGTAACCCTCAACAAGGAGAACACTACGATCGTGGATGGTGCCGGCGACAAGGGTGCCATCGCTTCGCGCGTACAGCAGATCCGCGCCTCGATTGAGAAGGCCACCTCGGACTACGACCGCGAGAAGTTGCAGGAGCGCTTGGCCAAGTTGGCCGGTGGCGTGGCTGTGCTCTATGTGGGAGCAGCCACCGAGGTAGAGATGAAGGAGAAGAAGGATCGCGTGGACGATGCTTTGGCCGCTACGCGTGCTGCCGTGGAGGAGGGTATTGTTCCGGGCGGTGGTGTGGCCTACATCCGTGCCACGGCCAAGTTGGAGGGCCTTAAGGGCGAGAACGATGACCAGACGACCGGTATTCAGATCGTGAAGCGCGCTATCGAGGAGCCCCTGCGCCAGATTGTAGCCAATGCCGGTGGCGAGGGCTCGGTAGTCGTCAATAAGGTGAAGGAGGGCAGCGGTGCCTTCGGCTACAACGCCCGCGACGACCGCTTCGAGGATATGCTCGCAGCCGGTATCATCGACCCGACGAAGGTGTCGCGCGTTGCCTTGGAGAATGCCGCCTCGATCGCCTCGATGTTCCTCACCACGGAGTGCGTACTGGCCGAGAAGAAGTCGGAGCAGCCCGCTATGCCTGCCATGCCCGGAGGTATGCCTGGCATGATGTAAAGTAGGCATTAGAGCAGCCTTTTAGAGGGGATTTGGACTTTTGTCTAAATCCCCTTATTATTTTCTCTCCTTTCGAAATTTCGTATCGGGAAAAACTATCCACCCACAAAAAAAGAAGTCGCCACAAATGGCGACTTCTCGGATTATTTGGTACAGGGCCTACTTTCTGACACGCTCGGCAGTCCCGTGCTGACGCTTCTTGAGCGACATCGTAGCCGGAGCCTCACCATAGGTATACTCCTGGCCGGCAACGATGAGCGAGTAGTAACCCAAGGTTTCACCCGACTCCTCATCAATAATCAACTCATAGATATCGCACAAGGCTGTCGTGAGGTAACCATCCTCCACCGAGATCACAAACGGATCGTCGCCATAAGCCTCCTCGTCCTCGGGGTCGGCAAAGCAGAAGAGACCAATGGTCTGACCGGCCTCCTGGTCGAAATAATACCAGGCGTAGCCGAAGAACTCACCAACCTGTCCATCGTAGAGCGAGTAGCCCGAAAGGGTGAAGGTCGAAGCCTCGGGATCGTAGGTGGCGAGCATGGTCTCGTCGGCATAGTCGAAGAAGTTGTGCACATAGTAGTCGTTCCCCTCCACATGCTCCACATAGATCTGGTTGTAGTAGGGCGTACCATCCTCATACTCGGCCGTTTGGATGTAATAACCACCCTCCTTAACCCCCTCGGTAGGATCGGCGGGGTCGTTCGGATCGTTGGGATCATTCGGGTCGTTCGGGTCGTTCGGATCCTCTTCCTCCTCGGCGAGAGTCGTCACCGAAAGGGTATCCCAAGCCGAATCCTCATAGCGGGCCAGGTCGCCCGAGAGGGCCTTCACCTTCACCGAATAGGTGGTCTCGGGTTCCAGGCCCGACATCGTCACCGAGCAGTGCTGGGTGGTGATCTCCTTACCGGTGCCCACCACATAGGCATAGGCTGCCGCGTGCTCCACAGCCTCCCATACGAGGGTAAAGCCCTCGGCCGTGATCTCCTCGATCGTCAACTCGGGAGCCGTCAGGGGTACCGCCTTTGTAGGCGGATTGTCCGGAGTATTCGGGTTCGGCGTGTTCGAGTTCTCCTCGCTACAAGCGACCAAGACAAAGGCCAAGGCCACAACAATCAGGTGCAAAAATTGTTTCATAAACTTGATAATTTTAATGGTTTAATAATTTCATGTTTCTGTAACGACGAGGTCGCTGTGGGGCAAAAGTGTCGTTACGACACCAAAGGTAAGAAAAATATAAAAAAATCTACCAGAACGACCACAAAAAAGTGAAGTCATGTAATTTTTCACCCGCAGAATCGTTTTATAAAGAAAATTTTGTGTAACTTTGTGCGCTTATACGCATTTAACGCGATAAAGAAGAGAATGAAACAATTAAAGTTGCAGTGGTTTGGTTTTTTGGGTGGTCTGCTCCTCGTAATGCTCCTAAGCAGTTGCGGAGGGCCGAACAGCATCCTCAAAAGTGGCAAACCCGACTTGATCTATAAGACAGCCTTGGACTTCTACGGCAAGGAGAAATGGTCGCGCGCCTCCACCTTCTTCGAGGCCTCACACCACTACTACCAGGGAACTCCTCGCGAGGACAGCATCCTCTTCTTCAACGCCCGTTGCAAGTACAAAGATCGCGACTACGAAACAGCCGTGGAGTTGTTTGACATCTTCCGACGCCGCTTTGGTCGCAGTGTCTTCATCGAGGATGCCGAAGGTATGCATGCCATGTGCTACTACTATCTCTCACCAGGCCCCAAGCGCGACCAATCAATGACTACGCAGGCCATTATCTCGATTGCGGAGTTCATCTCGCACTACCCCGAAAGCGAACAGGTGCCCCAATTTCGAGAGATCAACCAAGAACTCACGGAGCGCCTACACGAAAAGGCCTACTTGAATGCCTACACCTACTACAAGATTGGTCGTTACAAGTCGGCCATCACAGCCCTAAAAAACGCACTGAAGACCTATCCAGACTCGAAATATCGCGAAGAGATCATGTATCTGATCGTTGCTTCGAGTTATGAATTGGCCCACAACTCAATCCCCTCAAAGCAGGCCGATCGCTACCTCTCCATGACCGACTCCTACGTTACCTTCAAGTATGAGTTCCCAGAGTCGAAGCACCTCAAGGAGTTGGATCGCTACTTCGAGGAGGCCAAGGATTTCCGTGATAAGTACGGAGACAAGGATCCTGAGGACGAGGAGGACGAAGACGAGGAGTAAAACTACACCAAGCGAGCAAGATCCTCCTGCAACAAAAAAACAACGAAAACAAGAAAACCAAGATAGAGATGGAGATTAAGAAGAACATTCCCAACAACACCGTAACCCGCAAGTTGGTTGACCTGGACTGCCAGACCGGCAACATCTACGAGACGGTAAACATCATCGCACGCCGTGCCAACCAGATCTCGAGTGAGCTCAAGACGGAGCTGAACCGCAAGTTGGCCGACTTCTCGTCGCCCACCGACACCATGGAGGAGACCTTCGAGAACCGCGAGCAGATCGAGATTTCGCGCTACTACGAGCGCCTGCCGAAGCCCGTAATCATCGCCACCGAGGAGTTCCTCGACGGTGAGATCGAGTACAAAGAGGCTTAAACAGATCTGCGACCCAAGGTCGTTGCAGGTATCGCGAAATGTTTCGTCCACCCATCGCGGGAGGCGATCCGTTTCGCGATTTTGCATATCGGGAGGGGCTCCAAGGCTACAAAAGCACGGACACCCCACAACGAGAAAGAGTAGAACCCCAAGCTAAGAATCGAACATGCTGAAAGGAAAACATATTTTGCTGGGCATAACCGGCAGCATCGCCGCCTATAAGGCTGCGGCTCTTACGCGCCTTTTGGTCAAGGCCGGCTGTGAGGTGCAGGTAGTGATGACCACCCTGGCCAAGCAGTTCATCACACCACTAACAATGGCAACGCTCTCACAGCGTCCCATTTTGGTCGAGTTCTTCGACCCCGAAAACGGAGCCTGGAATTCACACATCAAACTCGGTGAATGGGCCGACTGCATGCTTATCGCCCCTGCCACAGCCAATACGCTTGCCAAGATGGCTCATGGAGTGGCCGACAATCTGCTACTAACAAGCTACCTCTCGGCACGCTGCCCCGTAGCGGTGGCTCCAGCCATGGATCTCGACATGTTTGCCCACCCCTCGACCCAGGAAAACCTCAAACTCCTGGCCTCACGCGGAGTTAAGATCGTAGACCCCGGAAGCGGTTTCCTGGCAAGCGGTCTGGAGGGTAAGGGCCGCATGGCCGAGCCCGAGCAGATCGTCGAGTTCCTGGAGCAACTCTTTGACGAAAAAAAAAAGAGTCTCACAGGTAAGCACCTCCTGGTAACGGCAGGCCCGACGTGCGAGGCGATCGACCCCGTACGCTACATTACCAACCACTCCACCGGCAAGATGGGCTATGCCTTGGCCGAAGAGTTAGCGGCCCGAGGTGCCCGCGTCACCCTGGTCTCGGGCCCCACGCAGCTCGCTTGTCCCAAAGGGGTGGAGCGCGTGGATGTACGCTCGGCCCAGGAGATGTATGAGGCCTCGGTAAAGGCCTTCGCAAAGGCCGATGGAGCAGTGATGTGTGCCGCTGTGGCCGACTACACCCCCGCTGAGGTGGCTGACCGCAAGATCAAGAAGTCGGACGACGACATGGCTATTCGTCTGAAGCGCACGCGCGACATCGCCGCCGAATTGGGGCGTGAAAAGGGGGATCGAGTCCTTGTCGGCTTCGCCCTTGAGACCGACCACGAGGCTGAACATGCCCAATCGAAACTCGAGCGCAAGAACCTCGACTTCATCGTCTTGAATTCGTTGCGCGATGCCGGCGCCGGCTTTGGTGTCGATACCAACATCGTCACCTTGATTGATGCCGCAGGGGCCGAGAAGCTGCCCCTACTTTCGAAGGGGGAGGTTGCCGCCCGCATCGTCGATAAAATAGAATCCATCCTCATAAAATAGCCCTATGCTGCGTCGTCTGTCGGTTGAAAACTACGCCCTGATCGAACACCTCGAATTGGAGTTGGACGAGCACCTGAACATCCTCACGGGTGAGACGGGTGCCGGAAAGTCAATCCTGCTGGGAGCCTTGGGGCTGCTGCTGGGCAACAAGAACGATGGCTCGGCCATGAAAGATGCCACCCGCAACTGCGTGATCGAGGGGGTATTTGACCTACGAGGCCTCGGACTGCAAAGCCTCTTCGAGGAAAACGATCTCGAATACGAGGAGGAACTTACCCTGCGCCGCGTGATCACCCCCTCGGGCAAGAGCCGCTCCTTTGTGGGCGATATCCCCGCCCCACTCTCGGTGGTCAAGGAGCTCGGCGTACGCCTTTTGGACATCCACTCGCAGCACCAAAACCTGATCCTCTCCTCCGAGAAGTTCCGCACCGAAGCCCTCGACACGCTGGCCGAGAATGAGGAGCTACGATCGGCCTATGGCGAGGCCTTCCGAGCCGTGGGAGAGAGCTATCGCCGCCTTCGAGAGTTGCACGAGGAGGTTGAGCGCGTTCGTCGCGATGAAGAGTGGCTGCGTTTCCAGTGCGAGGAACTGACCGCCGCCCGACTGAAGGCGGGCGAGGTGGCTGAATTGGAGCAGGAGCAGACCCTACTGGCCCATGCCGACCGTATCGGAGAGGTCTTGGGAGCCCTGCATCAGGGGTTGGACAGCGAGGAGGTGGGCATCTTGCCCCAACTCAAGAACTTTGAGAGTTCGCTCCTGCAAATCAAGGAGCAGCTACCCGAAGCGGCCGACTGGGCCACGCGCCTTCGCTCGGCCCTACTCGATCTGAAGGATATCGACCTCTCGGCCACCGCCGCCTACGAAGGGTTGGAGGCTGATCCCGAGCGGTTGCAAAAGGTGGACGACCGCTTGGCATTGCTCTTCTCGCTCTGCCAAAAGCACCGCGCGAAGGATCTCGAGGAGCTGATCACCATCCGGGACCGCTACCTGGAGCAGATTGCCACCATAGACCACAGCGATGAGGCTCTCCGTGCCGCCGAGAAGAGCTACCAGGAGGCACTCGAAAAGGCCCACGGATTGGCTCAGAAGCTCCACGACTCGCGCCGAAAGGCGGCCCCGGAGTTTGAGCAATCCATCCTCCATACCCTCAGCCGTCTTGGAATGGCCGAAACCACCTTTACGATCGACCTGCAACCCACGGAATTGACCCCCTCGGGAGGCGACAGCGTGGTCTTCCTCTTCTCGGCAAACCGTACGATGAAGCCCCAACCGATCGAACGCATCGCCTCGGGAGGTGAGCTCTCGCGCGTAATGTTGGCCCTGAAGGCTCTGTTGGCCCGTCGCATGCAGCTCCCCACAATCCTCTTTGATGAGATCGACACGGGTGTCTCGGGACGCATCGCTGATGCCATGGGCGAGATCATCAGCGAACTCTCCGCCTCGATGCAGGTGGTCGACATCACCCATCTTCCGCAGGTCGCATCGAAGGGCGAACGGCACTTTGTAGTCTACAAAGAGGGAGGACATACCCATCTCAAGCGTCTGAGTCCGGAGGATCGCACCACCGAAATTGCCAAAATGTTGTCGGGTGCCGAAATCACCCCCGCCGCCTTAGAGCAGGCACGAATCCTACTCGGTCGCTAACCTTTCATTATAAGTTGCTTTCAAAAGAGGCAACTTTTTTCATTCTTTTTCGTCGAAACGGCTCTCTCTGCGTCTTATAAGGTGAACGCGCGTTTGAAACGAACGAAAAACAAACAAAAAGATGAAACCAACAAAAGATGAAACCATGGCGCTGTTGGCCGAATGGTACGATGCCTGGAGCGAGGAGCTCTTTCGCTTCGCCTTCTACCGCCTCTCTTCACGCGAAGATGCCGAAGATGTGGTTCAGGAGGCCTTCCTACGGGTAGCGAAGAGCGACCTCTCTCGGTTAAAGGAGCCCCGCGCCTACCTCTACCGAGCCATCCAAAACGGGTGCAACGACTTCCTGCGGCACAGGCGGCCCACCTTTGAAATCGACCAACGCCTGGCAAAACAGCCCGAAGTGGAGGAGAGGGAGGCACTCGAAGAGGCCGCACAAATCAACCAACTACTCAACAAACTCCCTGAGGAGCAAAGCGAGGTGGTGCGCCTCCATCTACACGCCAACCTGAAATTTACCGAGATCTGCGAACTCCTGCAACTTCCGGCCTCGACCCTGAAAAGCCGATTTGCAGCCGGAATCGAACGACTCAAAAAGATGTGGAACAACTAAGAATCGAAAACCATGAAGACGAACAACCAACCATACGATGAGATGACGAATCAGGTGATCGAGGCGCTTCGCCCCCACCACGACCTAAAACCCTCGGCAACCCTGCGCGACCGCATGCTGCAAGCGGCAGAGCGCGAGCTCGACCTACAGCAGCCGAATTCCACCAAACCCTTCACTCTGCGCCTATGGCGATGGGGTGGGGCTCTCCTCTCGGCCGCCGCAGCCATCGCCCTGGCCGTGGTGATGGTCGGCCACTCGCCCGCCTATGCCGCCCGAAAGTACCTCGAAGGGGCGATTAAGGCGATGAGCGAAACCAAGAGTCTGGAGATCGCCCTGCGCATCCGCACCCTGGAGGAGGAGAATTTCGAGTACACCCACCCCCAAGCTGACTTTGTCCCCCACAAGGTAAAAGTGGTCTACGGCACCCCCACCCTGTGGCGCATCGAAAAAGGGGGACGCACCATGCTCTACAACGGAGTGAAGGGCTACCAATGGATCTCCTCGACCCAAAGCGGCTGGGTCATGGAGGGGGAGTATTCCGATGGCATGGTCGATCTGCTGACCCACCCGAATCGACTTTTGGAGGCCGAGATCGCGTTGGCTCGCTCCACGCGCGATGCCTCCTATGAGATGACCGAATACCCGGGTAGTATCTGCCTGGTTGTGGAGATGCCGGCACAGGGGGACTACTCTGAAAGCGACTACCAACTCAACACCTCGATCTTAGAGAGCAACACGCGCCGCACCTACCACTTCGACCGCGAGAGCGGACGACTCACCTACGCCTGCATCATCGGGGTATTCGACCAGGGAGAGCGTGTCTTGCTTGAGATTGAGTCTATCCGCTACGACGAACCGATCGACATTGTTGCCCTTACGGCTCTGCCAAACGACTATGCGTGGGTCGAACACTCGATTCCCGAATCGGACCACCTGATTCTGAGCGGCATCTCGCCCGAGGAGGCGGCGCGACAGATCCTCACAGCGATGCAGAATTGGGATAAGCAGACGCTCAACATAGCTCTACACTTCTACCCAGGCCACGCTCATGAGATTATCAAAGATCATTACAAAGGAGTGGAGCTTTTGGAGGTGGGCAAAGCCTTCCGATCGGGAGCCTACCCGGGAGTCTTCGTCCCCTGCCGCATCCGCAAGCCCGATGGCACGAAGGAGGAGCTGCAACTCGCCCTGCGCAACGACAACCGCCAACAAATTTGGCTCGTCGATGGCGGCTTGTAATCGGACTGTGAGTGGAAAAAATGCGATAAGGGGTGTCGGGAATTCCCGACACCCCTTATCGCATTTTCTTTTCTCGCATTTTTTTTGTACTTTTACAAGAAAAACAACCCATGATGGAGGCTTTAACCGACTTTTTCTTTCAATGGGGCTACGGAGGGATGTTCCTAGCCGCCCTTGCTGCGGGAAGTATCATCCCCATCGGCTCGGAGGTAGTCTATCTGCTGATGCTAAAGGCAGGGCTAGACCCACTGCTTCTGACCCTCGCTGCTACTGCCGGCAATACGTTTGGAGGGATGAGTTGCTACTGGATGGGGATGCTCGGTAAACGAGAGTGGATTCACCGCTGGCTGGGAGTCAGCGAAAAGAAATTAGAGCGAGCCTCCCGCTTTCTGCAGGGACGCGGAGCCTGGATGGGATTCTTCGCCTTCCTACCCTACTTGGGAGAAGCAATGGCCGTTATGTTGGGTATTATGCGCTCCAACCAACCCATCACCGCCCTCTCGATGACTCTCGGCAAAGCCCTCCGCTACACCTTCCTCTTTCTGACCTTTAAGGGAATTCTCAACCTATAATACCCCTCCTGCCAACTTCTCACCATTTCAAATCGGTGCAAAAAATAAAAAAGAGAGAGGCGACAAACCGAAATGTTCGTCGCCTCTCTCTTCTTATCTACTCCTGGAGGATAACTTATTTATTAGCCTGCAGGCTCTCCAGGTCGGATTTTGTCGTTACGAGCAAGTTGTCGAATGCACGCTGACCCGTACCTCCGGGGATCTTGCCACCGACAATGACATTCTCCTTGAGGTTCTCCAGGTGGTCCACCTTGGCCTGGATAGCGGCCTCGTTGAGCACCTTGGTCGTCTCCTGGAACGAAGCAGCCGAGATAAAGCTCGAGGTTTGCAGCGCGGCACGGGTAATACCCTGCAGAATCTGGGTAGAGGTAGCAGGTACGATATCGCGCACCTCCACGGGCTTCAGGTCACGACGCTTCAGGCTCGAGTTCTCATCACGCAGCTTGCGCACCGAGATAATCTGACCCGCCTGAACCGAGGTCGAGTCGCCGGCGTTGGTTACCACCACCTTGTCGTAGAGTTCGTCGTTCACATCCATGAACTCCCACTTATCGACAATCTGGTCCTCGAAGAAGCGGGTATCTCCCGGATCCTCAATCTTCACCTTCGACATCATCTGACGCACGATAATCTCAAAGTGCTTGTCGTTAATCTTCACACCCTGCATGCGGTATACCTCCTGTACCTCGTTCACGATGTACTCCTGAACGCGCGTAGGACCGAGGATATTCAGGATATCGGCAGGCGTAATGGCTCCATCCGACAGCGGGCTACCGGCCTTCACGAAGTCGTTCTCCTGAACGATAATCTGACGAGCCAAGGGCACCAGATAGCGTTTCACATCGCCCTGCTTCGAGGTGATGATGATCTCGCGGTTACCACGCTTGATCTTACCGAATGCCACCTCACCGTCAATCTCCGATACGATAGCAGGATTCGACGGGTTACGAGCCTCGAAGAGCTCGGTTACACGCGGCAGACCTCCCGTGATATCGCCACCACCCTTACCTACGGCACGCGGGATCTTGATCAGGATATCACCGGCCTTGATCTTGGCCTTATCCTTCACCACCACATGGGCCGTTACGGGCAAGTTATACGACTTCACCTCCTCGTCCTCCTTGTTCAGGATCTTGATGACGGGGTTCTTGGTCTTATCCTTCGACTCGATGATCACCTTCTCCGACAGACCGGTCTGCTCGTCGCGCTCCTCGCGGTAGGTTACACCCTCGATTACGCTCTCGTACGATGCCTTACCGTCGAACTCGGAGATAACAACAGCGTTGTAGGGATCCCACTCGCAGATCATATCACCCTTCTTCACCATGGCACCATCCTGCATAAAGAGCGTAGCACCATAGGGCAGGTTGTGGGTATAGAGTACGATCTCGGTCTTGGGATCCACAATGCGGAACTCCGACTGACGCGAAATCACCAGGTCAATCGTCTCTCCGGCAGCGTTCTTGCTCTTGATTGTGCGCAACTCGTCGATCTCCAGACGACCCTCGTATTTCGAAACCACATTGGTCTCCACGGTCGTACCACCGGCCACACCACCGACGTGGAACGTACGAAGCGTAAGCTGCGTACCGGGCTCACCGATCGACTGGGCTGCAATCACACCGACAACCTCACCCTTCTGTACCATGCGGGCGGTAGCCAGGTTGCGACCATAACACTTGGCGCAGACACCACGACGAGCCTCGCAAGTGAGTACCGAACGGATCTCCACCGACTCCAGCGGCGACTTCTCGATGGCCTCGGCAATCGACTCGGTAATCTCCTCACCGGCAACGCAGAGTACCTCTCCGGTCAAGGGGTGAATTACATCATTGAGAGCCGTGCGACCCAAAATTCGATCGTAGAGAGTCTGCACCACGTCGTCGTTGCGCTTGATGGCAGTAGCCGTCAGACCACGCAACGTACCGCAATCCTCTTCGTTGATGATTACGTCCTGTGCCACATCCACCAAACGACGCGTCAGGTAACCGGCATCGGCCGTCTTCAAAGCGGTATCGGCAAGACCCTTACGGGCACCGTGGGTCGAGATAAAGTACTCAAGCACCGAAAGACCCTCCTTGAAGTTCGAGAGAATCGGGTTCTCAATAACCTGCTGACCACCCTCGACACCCGACTTCTGCGGCTTGGCCATCAGACCACGCATACCCGAGAGCTGACGAATCTGCTCCTTCGAACCACGAGCTCCCGAATCGAGCATCATGTAAACGGGGTTGAAGCCATCCTGGTCGTTCTTCAGGGTGTCGATTACCGTCTTGGTAAGTTTCGAGTTGATCGACGTCCAAATATCAATAATCTGGTTATAACGCTCGTTGTTGGTGATAAGACCCATGTTGTAGGACTCCATCACCTCGTCCGAACGATCGTAACCCTCCTGTACGAGTTTCTCCTTCTCCTCAGGGATGATCACGGCATCGAGGTTAAACGACAGACCACCCTGGAATGCCATGCGGTAACCCATGTGCTTGATGTCGTCGAGGAAGGCAGCCACCTTGTCGGCACCGGCCTTCTTCATCACCACGGCGATGATATCACGCAACGAACGCTTCGTAAGCACCTCATTGAGGTAGCCTACCTCCTTGGGAACCACCTGATTAAAGAGAATACGACCGATAGTCGTCTCCTTGAGCACCTTTACGGGGTTGCCCTGCTCGTCGATATCCTCCACCATACACTTCACCATGGCGTGCAATTCAGCACGCTTCTCGTTATAGGCGATAATCGCCTCCTCGGGACCGTAGAAGCAGAGGCCCTCACCCTTCGCACCCTTGCGGGGCTTGGTGATGTAATACAGACCCAACACCATGTCCTGCGAAGGCACAGTGATAGGTGCACCATTGGCAGGGTTCAAGACGTTGTGCGAACCCAACATCAGGAGCTGGGCCTCCAGGATGGCGGCATTGCCCAGCGGCAAGTGCACGGCCATCTGGTCACCGTCGAAGTCAGCGTTGAATGCCGTACAAGCCAGCGGGTGCAACTGCATTGCCTTACCCTCGATCAACTTGGGCTGGAAAGCCTGGATACCCAAACGGTGAAGCGTTGGAGCACGGTTCATCAACACGGGGTGACCCTTGATCACATTCTCCAGGATGCCCCAAATCACGGGATCCTTTCTATCAATGATCTTCTTGGCCGACTTCACGGTCTTCACAATACCGCGCTCGATGAGCTTGCGGATTACGAAAGGCTTGTAGAGCTCGGCGGCCATATCCTTCGGAATACCCATCTCGTGCATCTTGAGCTCGGGACCTACGACGATAACCGAACGTGCCGAATAGTCCACACGCTTACCCAAGAGGTTCTGACGGAAACGTCCCTGCTTACCCTTGAGCGAATCCGAGAGCGACTTCAGCGGACGATTGGCCTCATTCTTCACGGCGTTACTCTTGCGCGAGTTGTCGAAGAGCGAGTCTACGGCCTCCTGCAACATACGCTTCTCGTTGCGCAGAATTACCTCCGGAGCCTTGATCTCGATCAAACGCTTCAGACGGTTGTTGCGGATAATTACTCGACGATACAGATCGTTCAAGTCCGAGGTGGCAAAACGGCCACCATCCAGGGGTACCAACGGACGCAACTCGGGCGGAATCACGGGGATCACCTTCAAAACCATCCACTCGGGACGGTTCTTACCATTCGAAGCACGGAACGACTCAATGACGTTCAACTGCTTCAGGGCCTCGGTCTTACGCTGCTGCGAGGTCTCCTTCGAGGCCTTGTCGCGCAGGGCATAGGACATCGAATCGAGGTCTACCTGCTGCAACAGCGTGTAGATCGCCTCGGCACCCATCTGAGCTACAAACTTCTGCGGATCATCATCCGGCAGTGATTGGTTGCCCTTCGGCAGCTGATCCAGAATATCGAGATACTCCTTCTCGGCCAAGGTCTGCAACTTCTCAACACCCAACTCGGCGGCAGCACCGGCATTCAGTACCACATAACGCTCGTAGTAGATGATCGCCTCGAGCTTCTTCGACGGAATACCCAGCAGGTAACCGATCTTCGAAGGCAAGGAGCGGAAGTACCAAATGTGTACCACGGGAACCACCAACGAAATGTGGCCCATGCGCTCACGACGCACCTTCTTCTCGGTAACCTCCACACCGCAACGGTCGCAGACGATGCCCTTGTAGCGGATACGCTTATACTTACCGCAGTGGCACTCATAATCCTTCACGGGGCCGAAGATGCGCTCGCAGAACAATCCGTCGCGCTCGGGCTTGTAGGTACGATAGTTAATCGTTTCGGGCTTCAGCACCTCACCACTCGACTGGGCCATGATCTCCTCGGGAGAGGCCAGCGAGATGGTGATGCTGTTATAGCCACCGGTTGACTTATTGTCTTTATTGATTGACATATACTTGTTTTTTCTCTTGCGTTATACCTACATACATTGCTTACTCCAACTTCACCGACAGAGCCAAACCACGCAGCTCGTGCAGCAGCACGTTCATGGCCTCGGGAATACCCGGACGCGGCAGGTTGTCGCCCTTGACGATGGCCTCGTATGCCTTGGCACGGCCCGTCACGTCGTCGGACTTGATTGTCAGAATCTCCTGCAGGATGTTGGCGGCACCAAAGCCTTCGAGTGCCCAAACCTCCATCTCACCAAAACGCTGACCACCAAACTGGGCCTTACCACCCAGAGGCTGCTGCGTGATGAGCGAGTAGGGACCGATCGAACGGGCGTGCATCTTATCGTCGATCATGTGACCGAGCTTAAGCATATAGATCACACCCACCGTAGCCGGCTGGTCGAACATCTCGCCCGTACCACCATCATACAAATAGGTACGTCCGCTGTGAGGAATACCGGCCTGGGCCGTGTACTCGTTGATCTGGTCGAGCGAAGCTCCATCGAAAATCGGCGTAGCGAACTTCAGACCCAGCTCACGACCGGCCCATCCGAGTACCGTCTCATAGATCTGACCGAGGTTCATTCGCGAAGGCACACCCAGCGGGTTCAAGCAGATATCCACAATCGTACCATCCTCCAGGAAGGGCATATCCTCGTCGCGCACAATCTTGGCCACAATACCCTTGTTACCGTGGCGACCTGCCATCTTATCACCCACCTTGAGCTTACGCTTCTTGGCGATGTAGACCTTGGCCATCTGGATCACTCCCGTCTGCGGAAGCTCGTCACCATTCGTCAGGTTATACTTCTCACGCTTAATGGCGGCATCGGCCTTCTTCCACTCAATGCAATAGTTATTGATCGTAGCCTCGATCAGGCGGTCGAGCTCCTCCTCGCCGGTCCACTTGCACTCGCCGAGGTTCAGGTAGCCCATCGGAGCACCCGTCTTCTCGTCGATCGACTTCATCGAAATCTCCTCGAGCATCGAGCGCGAGAACTTCGTGCCGGCGGGATAAATCTCCACACCGAAGTAGTCCGAAATACCGGTCGTTACACGATCCTCGACAACCTGCATCAGCTTGTCCACCAACGTCTTCGTCAGCTCGGCAACCTGACCCGTGAACTTCTCGTCCAGCTTCTCCTGAGCGAGTTTCTCGGCCGACTTCGACTTCTTCAGATCCTTCGAAGCACGGCTGTAGAGTTTCGTGTCGATTACCACACCATGCAACGAGGGCTGAGCCTTCATCGAAGCATCCTTCACATCACCGGCCTTATCACCGAAGATAGCACGCAAGAGTTTCTCCTCGGGCGAGGGATCGCTCTCACCCTTCGGGGTGATCTTACCAATCAGGATATCGCCCGGGTGTACGTTGGCACCAATGCGGATGATACCGTTGGCATCAAGATCCTTCGTGGCATCCTCGCTCACGTTGGGAATATCCGAGGTCAACTCCTCGACACCGCGCTTCGTATCGCGCACCTCCATGATGTACTCATCAACATGCACCGAGGTGAAGATATCCTCACGCTGGATACGCTCCGAGATCACGATAGCATCCTCGAAGTTGTAACCCTTCCAGGGCATGAAGGCCACCTTCAGGTTGCGACCCAAAGCGAGCTCACCACCCTGCGTCGAGTAGCCCTCGGTCAGGATCTGGCCCTTCTTCACCTTATCGCCCGTGAGGACGGCAGGCTTCAAGGTAATCGACGTATTTTGGTTCGTACGGCGGTAGCGGGGCAGCTCGTAAGTGGTAATCTCGGGCTGGAACGAGGCAATCACCTCCTCACGCGTACGCTCGTACTTTACTTGAATCTTCGTAGCATCGGCAAATACCACCTCGCCATCGCCCTCAGCCACAACCTGAATACGGCTGTCGATAATCATATCCTTCTCGATACCCGTACCGACAATGGGGGCTTCGCAGGTTACCAAAGGTACTGCCTGACGCATCATGTTCGAACCCATCAATGCACGGTTGGCATCATCGTGCTCCAAGAAGGGGATCAACGATGCAGCAATCGAGGCAATCTGGTTGGGAGCCACGTCCATCAGATCGACCTCCTTGTCCGTCACTACGGGGAAGTCGGCACCCAGACGCGCCTTGATGCGCTCGGGCTGCAGGAAATGACCCTCGTCATCAATGGGCAGATTCGACTGAGCGACAACCTTACCCTCCTCCTCTTCGGCCGAGTAGTAACGGATGTGCGAGTTATCCAAGTCGATCTTACCATCCTCCACCGTGCGGTAGGGAGTCTCAATGAAGCCCATGTCCGAGATCTTGGCGAAGACGCAGAGCGACGAAATCAGACCAATGTTCGGACCCTCAGGCGACTCGATAGGACAAAGACGACCATAGTGCGTATAGTGTACGTCTCGCACCTCGAAACCGGCGCGATCACGCGAAAGACCGCCGGGACCCAGAGCCGACAAACGACGCTTGTGGGTAACCTCCGACAGCGGGTTGATCTGGTCCATGAACTGCGAGAGCTGCGAGGTTCCGAAGAAGGAGTTGATCACCGACGACAGCGTCTTGGCGTTGATCAGATCCACGGGAGTAAATACCTCGTTGTCACGCACATTCATTCGCTCGCGGATGGTACGTGCCATGCGCACGAAACCTACCGAGAACTGGTTCGAAAGCTGCTCGCCCACCGTGCGCACACGACGGTTCGAGAGGTGGTCGATATCGTCCACATCGGCCTTCGAGTTGATCAGCTGGATCAGGTACTTGATAATGGCGATCATATCCTCACGCGTCAAGGTGCGGATGGCGGGATCGATATCCATCTCCAGCTTCTTGTTGATACGGTAACGGCCTACGTCACCCAGGTCGTAACGCTTGTCCGAGAAGAAGAGCTTCTCGATCACGTCACGAGCCGTTGCCTCATCGGGCGGCTCCGAGGCGCGCAACTGCCTGTAGATATATACCACGGCCTCCTTCTCGGAGTTACACGTATCTTTCTGCAATGTATTATAGATGATCGAGAAGTCAATACCCGAGGGGTTCTCCTTGTGCAGGAGCACCGTCTTGGCACCGGAATCAATGATCTTATCAATGTGCTCCTCCTCAAGAACGGTTTCACGCTCGATGATCACATTGTTACGCTCGATCGAATATACCTCACCGGTATCCTCGTCCACGAAATCCTCCAGGTAGGACGACAGAACACGAGCTGCCAACTTGCGGCCCACAGCCTTCTTCAGGTTGGACTTCGTTACCTTCACCTCGTCTGCCAAATCGAAGATCTCGAGAATCTGCTGGTCGGTCTCGAAACCAATGGCACGCAACAAGGTCGTTACGGGCAACTTTTTCTTACGATCAATGTAGGCGTACATCACATTGTTGATGTCCGTCGCAAACTCGATCCACGAACCCTTGAAGGGGATGATACGGGCCGAGTAGAGTTTCGTGCCGTTGGTATGCATCGACTGACCGAAGAAAACACCGGGCGAACGGTGCAACTGCGAAACGATTACACGCTCCGCACCATTGATGACGAACGTACCACGCTCTGTCATGTAGGGGATCGTACCAAAGTAAACATCCTGAACCACCACGCCGAAGTCCTCATGCTCGCTATCCGTGCAGTAGAGCTTCAGCTTGGCCTTCAGGGGCACGCTGTAAGTCAGGCCTCGCTCCAAACACTCCTCAATCGAGTAGCGGGGCGGGTCGATATAGTAGTCGATAAATTCCAGAACGAAGTTGTTCCGGGTATCTGTAATGGGGAAATTTTCCTGGAATACCTTGTAGAGGCCCTCGTTTTTACGATTCTCGGCCGTGGTGTCCATCTGGAAAAAATCACGGAAAGATTTCAGCTGCACCTCCAGCAGATCGGGATAAGGAACCCGATTCTTGACGGTGGAGAAGCTAATTCGTTGTTCTGTTTTAGTCGCAGACATCGTTTTTTCCAATATTGGTATTTGATGTTTAATTGCCATTGGGGTCGCGATCCCCTGTGTTGCTTACCGCATCCCGAAGAGGACTCCCTTTAGGTGAGGCGGGCTACGCCTATCGGAAAAATCCCAAGGCTCTACGCCCGGGTAACCTAAACCACCCTACCCTCACAACGAGTCCGATCCATGAGCGCTCAATTGTGGATCGGAATGGGTAAAAATTGCGGGTTCTTATCCCACTAATGCCCTCAGTGCAAATAAATTACACCCCGAGAGCATCACAAAATTCCAAACACCGGACACAGCTCCTATCGGCACTTCCGGTATTTAGACCACAAAAGGTATAGGGCTTACCTGAGTAAGCTCTATACCTGTCTGTGTTGGTTTCAGTAACGAATTACTTAACCTCAACCTCAGCACCAGCCTCCTCGAGCTGAGCCTTGATCGACTCGGCCTCCTCCTTGGAGACACCCTCCTTAACGGCCTTGGGAGCACCGTCAACAAGAGCCTTGGCGTCGCCCAGCGACAGACCAGCCAGATCCTTAACGACCTTGATCACCTGAAGCTTGGCCTGACCAGCGCTCTTCAGAATTACATCAAACGAGGTCTTCTCAGCAGCAGCAGCCTCACCAGCGCCAGCAGCGGGAGCAGCAACTGCAACAGCTGCAGCAGCGGGCTCAATACCATACTCCTCCTTCAGGATGGTTGCCAATTCGTTTACCTCCTTTACAGTCAAATTTACCAATTCTTCTGCAAGTTTCTTTACATCTGCCATAGTTGTAATCTTTATTAAATTTTGTTTTTGTTCTTTGATTAGTTGTTTCTTTCTTCGAGCGTCTTTACGAGGCCCGCAATCTTTTGGCCGGCGTTAGCCTGCAATGCCGAGATAACATTCTTGGCAGGCGACTGGAGCAGGGCAACGATATCGCCGATAAGCTCCTCGCGAGTCTTGATGTTACACAGCGTCTCCAGTTGGTTGTCACCTACATAAACGCAACCCTCTACATATGCTGCCTTGATGAGCGGCTTGTCGCACGACTTGCGGAACTCCTTGATCAGCACAGCGGGAGCCTTGCCCGTGTTGGTGAACATCACCGAGGTGGAACCCTCCAATACGTTTACCAAATCAGCGTCAGCCTTCTCGACCTTCTCCAAAGCCTTGGTGAAGAGGGTATTCTTTACCACAACGAGCTTGATGTCGCTCTCGAAGCACTTGCGACGCAACTTGGCAGTCTGCTCAGCATTCAATGCCTCGATATTGGTAACATAGAAGTGGGGATAAGCGTTGAGCTGCTCGGCGAGGTTGTTAATTACAACCAGTTTTTCTTCCTTAGTCATTGTCTATCCTCCTTCTTTACTTGTTATCAATCGATTTGGGATCAACCTGCACACCGGGACTCATCGTCGTGGAGAGATAGATGCTCTTCACATACGTTCCCTTGGCAGCCGAAGGCTTCAGCTTGATGATCGTCGAGAGCACCTCGTTGGCGTTGCCTACGATCTGCTCGGGAGTGAACGACACCTTACCGATGGCCGTGTGTACAATACCGTACTTGTCAACCTTGAAGTCGATCTTACCGGCCTTCACCTCCTTAACGGCCTTGCCTACCTCCATCGTAACCGTACCGGTCTTGGGGTTCGGCATCAGACCACGGGGACCCAGGATACGACCCAGAGCACCTACCTTACCCATTACATTGGGGGTGGTGATGATCACATCCACGTCGGTCCAACCGCCCTTAATCTTCTCTACATACTCGTCCAGACCTACGTAGTCGGCACCGGCAGCCTTGGCCTCCTCCTCCTTGTCGGGGGTACAGAGAACCAAAACGCGTACCGTCTTACCGGTACCGTGGGGCAGCGTTACCACGCCACGAACCATCTGGTTTGCCTTACGAGGGTCAACGCCCAAGCGCACGTCAATATCTACCGAAGCGTCGAATTTCGTAAAGGTAATTTCCTTCAGAAGAGCGGCAGCCTCAGCCAACTTGTAGAGCTTGTCAGCGTCTACCTTTGCGTAGGCAATCTTTTGATTTTTTGTCAACTTACTCATTCTTGTAGTCTAATTACATGTTAGGAAATTCGCCAACTACGTTGATACCCATACTGCGAGCAGTACCGGCAACCATACGCATAGCGGCCTCGAGGGTGAAGCAGTTCAAGTCAGGCATCTTGTCCTGAGCAATCTCCTTCACCTGATCCCACGTTACCTGACCTACCTTGTCGCGGTTAGGCTGTGCGGAACCAGACTTCACCTTGGCAGCCTCTTTGAGCTGAATGGCCACGGGCGGCTGTTTAACAACAAAGTCAAACGACTTGTCGCTGTAAACGGTGATGATAACCGGAAGAACCTTACCGGCCTTGTCCTGCGTGCGAGCATTGAACTGCTTGCAGAAATCCATAATGTTCACACCCTTAGAACCCAAAGCGGGACCTACCGGGGGCGAAGGATTCGCGGCACCACCTTTGATCTGCAATTTAATAAATGCAGCAACCTCTTTTGCCATAGTTTCCTTTGGTTAATTATTCTTTTTCTACTTGTGTGAAGCTCAACTCCATCGGAGTCTTGCGCCCGAAAATCTTCACCGAGACCGTAAGCTTCTTGCGCTCCTCGTCGACACTCTCAATGGTACCTTGGAAGCTTGAGAATGGGCCGTCCGTAACCTTGACGACCTCGCCAACGAAGAATGGAACCTCGTTCTCCTCCTCCATCTCGTTCATCAAGTCAACATGACCCAGGATACGACTCACCTCTTGTGGACGGAGGGGCGTAGCCTTCATCTGTCGGCTGTCCTCCTTGGTATCACCAAGGAAGCCCAGAACGTTCGGAGTATTGCGAATGATAATCGGAATTTGTCCTACCAACGCAGCCTCTATCAGGACATAACCCGGATAAGAGACCTTCTCCTTCGAGACCTTCTTACCATTGCGAATGGTATAGATTTTCTCGGTAGGGATCAGTACCTGGGAGATGTAATCCTCCAAATTGTTGTGACGGATTTCAGCCTCGATATACTCTTTGACCTTATTCTCCTTGCCACCAATTGCTCGGACTACATACCACTCTTTCTTAACTTCGCTCATCGCCTAACTCAAAAAAGATAAACAATTAACGACCAAGATTACCCAAGGTCTTATAGATAGCGGCCATCAGGTTCTCAAAAGTAAGGTCCATCGCCAACACAACCAGTGCGAAAACCAAAGAAGCGACCATCACTACGACGGTCGAACTCTGCAATTGTGCGAACGAGGGCCAAGTTACCTTGTTCACCAGCTCGTTATAGGATTCTTTGAAATATTTAATCATAGTCTTTTCTCTTTTACTGGCAGGAGCAGAGAGATTCGAACTCCCATCAACGGTTTTGGAGACCGCTATTCTACCCTTGAACTATGCTCCTAAAAGTGGGTGGTGTGGTTTGCACACCACCCTATGATTGTTGAAAATTACTCAACGATCGAGAGAATCTGACCGGCACCTACCGTGCGACCACCCTCGCGGATTGCGAAACGCAGACCCTCGTTCAAGGCTACAGGGTAGATCAGGGTTACCGTGATGGTAACGTGGTCACCGGGCATTACCATGTCTACGCCGTCGGGCAGAGCAACCTCACCGGTTACGTCCATCGTACGGAGGTAGAACTGGGGACGATACTTGTTGTGGAACGGAGTGTGACGACCACCCTCTTCCTTCTTCAGTACGTAAACCTCAGCGGTGAACTTGGTGTGGGGCTTGATCGAGCCGGGCTTAGCCACAACCATACCACGCTTAACCTCCTTCTTGTCGATACCACGGAGCAGCAGACCTACGTTGTCACCAGCCTCACCCTCATCGAGGAGCTTACGGAACATCTCAACGCCGGTGCAGGTCGAGTTCATCGACTTCTCGCCAAGACCTACGATCTCAACGGGGTCACCTACGTGGATGATACCAGTCTCAATACGACCCGTTACTACGGTACCACGACCGGTGATCGAGAATACGTCCTCAACAGGCATCAGGAAGGGCTTCTCATTCTCACGGGGAGGAATGGGAATATACTCGTCAACCGAATTCATGAGCTCCATGATCTTCTCCTCCCAGGTAGGCTCGCCGTTCAGACCACCAAGAGCCGAACCACGGATAACGGGAGCGTTGTCGCCGTCGAAATCGTACTTCGAGAGCAGGTCGCGAACCTCCATCTCAACCAGGTCGAGCATCTCGGGATCGTCAACCATGTCGCACTTGTTCAGGAACACAACGATGCGGGGAACGTTTACCTGCTTTGCAAGCAGTACGTGCTCGTTGGTCTGGGGCATAGGACCATCGGTAGCAGCAACTACGAGGATGGCACCGTCCATCTGAGCAGCACCGGTTACCATGTTCTTCACATAGTCAGCGTGACCCGGGCAGTCTACGTGAGCATAGTGACGCTCAGCGGTCTGATACTCAACGTGAGCGGTGTTAATCGTAATACCACGCTCCTTCTCCTCGGGTGCGTTGTCGATCGAGTCGAACGAACGAAGCTCCGACAGACCCTTGTTGGCCAGAACGGTGGTGATAGCAGCGGTAAGGGTAGTCTTACCGTGGTCTACGTGTCCGATAGTACCGATGTTTACGTGCGGTTTCGAACGGTCAAATTTTTCTTTTGCCATAGCTTTAAAAAGTATTAAATTTACAAAAATTCGTTTCCGTCAAAGTTTTAGGTTCATTTCGCAGGACAAACGCGCAACACGCCCGTTTTCTTTTGTGGTCGATCAAAAAAAGACCCAACCGAAAACCGATGCGCATTACCCGCAACCCCTAGAGCGGAAGACGAGGCTCAAACTCGCGACCCTTAGCTTGGAAGGCTAATGCTCTATCAACTGAGCTACTTCCGCAAAAATACACCGTTCAGAATCTCTCCCTCCTTGGCCCAAAAGCCTCGGATTTGCAACTCCAACCGGCGTGAATTAAGTGGGAAGAGATGGATTCGAACCACCGAAGGTATAAACCAGCAGATTTACAGTCTGCCCCATTTGGCCACTCTGGTATCTTCCCAATATGTTCAAAAACTCAGACCCTTCAACTCAACTTATTCATCGTTTGCCCTTACACCTCCCGACCCGTTGAGCCGATGGAGGGATTCGAACCCACGACCTGCTGATTACAAATCAGCTGCTCTGACCAGCTGAGCTACATCGGCAAATCCTCCGTTTTGGTTTGCAAAGATAAGTATAAAATTTTAATCCACCAAATTTTCAGTGGAAAAATTTTAAAATTCTGCTCAAAGAACCTTTTTTCTTGGATTTGTGCTCATTTATGAGCCAAATCGGGTGCAAATATAAGCATATTATTCAATATCCGCAACACAAAAGCAGAAAAACTTACATTTTTTTTAGATTCACAAAAACATCTATATATAATAGGTATACCTCAAGTCTCGATGTCTCGAAAAATAGAGCGATCACAACTCCCCTGAAAGAGAAAATCGTCACAACAGATCAGAAACAGTAAAATCGGTCGGCCGAAGCCATACATTGTGGGCAATAAGGGTCGGGGTAACGACTTGAAGAGAGATAACCACAGCGAGGACAAACTTGATAACAGGAAGAACTCTGCCATTCGGAGGAGAGAAGCAAGAGATCTACCCAATGTCGGGCTCGATTCTCCGAGGCCACATGACGCACCATCAGGCGGGCCGCATAGCGATTCTTTTGCTCCAAAAGGCGCGAGATCGGAGCCCTCTCGGCATAATTCACCGTAGAAAGAAAGGTTCGGAGATTCTCCGGAGTGGCTGCTAAACGAAGAACGACGCGGTGTGACGGATGGTAAGACCCCCCTAAATGATGAATTGCCGCGACATAAAGATGTTCATGAATCTGTTGCGAATAGGCCAACGCCGCAAAGAGTCGCGCGGCGTCCACAAACCCCTCTTCCTCAGCGCACGAAGAGGCCCTAAGGCAGAAGATTCTCCCATAGGCGCAACACGCAGCAGCCTCCTGCAAAGCATCTAAGACAATCAATTCGTCATCGCCCTCAGGAAGCCGATAATCACACCCCGATAGGAAGAGAAACACCGAAAGCAGGAAAAGAGTTCGAAAGAAAATATTTCTCAACATACATTGGTTTTAGGAGCGAGAGGCTACATTTTTGGTGCCCCAAACGACGGGTTTTATATTTTTTCACTCATTGGAGAAAAAAAACAAAAGAAACTTTTGTAAATATCTGTAACTTTGCCTATATTTGCCAAACCGATTCCGAGAACCAAACGGGCGGTAACGAATGAACCTATGAAAAAACTGTTTCAATTTTTTGCAATGGCCATGATGGCCGTAACGCTCTGCAACTGCGGAGGCGGTGATGAACCCACCCCCGGACCTACCCCTCCCCATCCCGAGCCCGAAGGTAAAGATGTCGCTGTAAACGTGGAAAATATCTCGAAGACATGGCAGCTGACCAACTGGTCGCCCTCGACGGAATTCCCCGCAGAGAATCAGGCTGCCTATTTGGAGCTCCGCACCAACGGCACCTTCAAGCTCTACCAAAAGAATATCAACTACACGGGCGTAGTCTTCTTCATCGGTGACTACACGCTGGATGCCGAGGCCAAGACCATCACGGGAACCTATAGCGACGGTGTGAAGTGGGCCTCGACCTACTCGATCACCTCGATGAAGGATAACTCGATGCAGTGGACCGTAGGCAGCGAGGTTTCGACCTTTGAGATCGCCTCCGAGGTTCCTGCCGAGATCGCTGACATCGCCATCCCCGTCAAGGATGCTCGTTCGGAAGTCGCCTTCCGTCTGCTCTAAAAAGTTGAGAACAAGCAAAAGCCACCCATGAGGGTGGCTTTTTTGTTTCGGAGTGGACCCTTGGAAAGGGACGAAAAAAGATTCCGGAATGGAATCCCCCAACAGGGGCTTTTCGTTCCGGAATCATTTCATAAGACCCCCTTGCGGAGATCTCGATGCGAGAGATTACAAGCGGGCCTTGATCGCCTTCGAAGCCTCCTCGTAGCCGGGCTTATCCAGCAGGGCAAACATATTCTTCTTATAAGCCTCCACACCGGGCTGATCGAAGGGGTTGACACCCAGGATGTAACCGCTGATACCACAAGCCTTCTCGAAGAAGTAAAGCAGAGCTCCGATCGTGTAGGCATCAATCTGCTCGATCTCAATACGCAGGTTGGGCACACCACCATCCACATGGGCAAGCTGTACGCCAAGCTCAGCCATACGATTCACCTCCGAGATGCGCTTGCCGGCCATGAAATTCAGGCCGTCGAGGTTAGCCTCATCGGCCTCGATCACCACCTTGCGTGCAGGATTAGCCACCGAAATCACCGTTTCGAAGAGTTGACGCTCACCCTCCTGAATATACTGACCCATCGAGTGCAGGTCGGCCGTGAGGGTTACGCTGGCAGGGAAGATACCCTTCCCCTCCTTGCCCTCCGACTCACCATAGAGCTGTTTCCACCACTCGGCAATATACTGTAATTTGGGCTCATAGGAGGCCAAGATCTCAATCTTCTTACCATCCTGATAGAGAAGGTTGCGCACCGAAGCATAGATAGCAGCAAGGTTCTCCTCATAGGGAACATCGGCAGCCGTCGCCTGCTCCATATCCTGCGCACCCTTCACCAGGGCAGCGATATCGACACCAGCAGCAGCCAGGGGCAGCAGACCCACGGGGGTCAGCACCGAGAAGCGGCCACCGACATCGTCGGGAATAACAAAAGTAGGATAGCCCTCGTTCGTGGCGAGAGTCTTCAGTGCACCACGCGCCTTGTCGGTGATGGCCACGATGCGCTCCGCAGCCTCGGCCTTGCCGTAACGCTGCTCCAACTCGGCCTTGATCAGGCGGAAGGCAATAGCGGGCTCGGTCGTCGTTCCCGACTTCGAGATTACAATGGCGGCCACCGAGTACTCCTTTACAGCCTCCAAGAGTTCGGATGTGTAGTCCTCCGAAATATTCTGACCGGCAAAGAGAATGATGGGCTCCGTCTTCTGCTTCTTCAAGAGGGCAAACGAGTTGCTCATGGCCTCCAATACGGCCTTGGCACCCAGGTAGGAACCACCGATACCGATGCAGATGATCACCTCGGCCTTCTCGCGCAATTTATCGGCCTGGGTTTTGATGGCTGCAATTTCATCGGGCGTGATTGACGAGGGGAGGTTTACCCAGCCCAGGAAATCGTTTCCGGCCCCCTGCTTCGTGTGGAGCAGGCGGTTGGCCTCGAGGGCCTTCTGCTGCATCTCGGCAGGCACCGTAAAGCCCGACTTCGAGATATCCAATTTAATCGCTTTCATACGTTTCAATTACCTAAATTACCTATTTATTATGATTCTTTCTATTGTCTAAATCGTTGATTAAATCAACTTGGCCGTCAGGGCACGCATCGACTTGCGGGCCGATGCCCCTTTGTAAAGCACCTCATAGACCATCGTGGCAATGGGCATATCAATCTTGTGGCGCAGATTCACATGGCGAATGCAATCGGCGGCAAAATAACCCTCGGCCACCATCGTCATCTCATTGAGAGCACTCTTCACCGAGCAACCGCGGCCAATGAGGTTGCCCAGACGGCGGTTGCGGCTGTAGATCGAGTAACAGGTCACGAGCAGGTCGCCCAAGTAGGCCGAAGCCAGCGTATTACGCTCCGTAGGGGCACTCTCGTTGAGAAAACGACTCATCTCCATTGCACTGTTTGAGATCAGTACTGCCAAGAAATTATCTCCATATCCCAACCCCGCAGCAATACCCACCGCCAGGGCGTAGATATTCTTCAGCACCGAGGCATACTCTACCCCGTAAAGATCCGAAGCGTAGCTAATCTGGACATACTTGGTCGAGAAACGCTCTCCCAAAAGGTGGGCATTCTCCTCGTCGGTACAAACCACCGTAAGGTAGCTCAGGCGCTCCAATGCCACCTCCTCGGCATGCGAAGGACCGGTGATGATACCCAACTGATCGTTCGAGAGTCCGTAGTGCTCCGACAGGTACTCGATGATGGTAACATAATCATCGGGGACAATTCCCTTGATGGCCGAGATGATGAACTTATCTTTGAGCGAGACGGTGAGCGGCTCGAGGAACTTCTTCAGATAGGCCGAAGGCGAGGCCAAGACCAGCACATCGGCCTCGGCAACCACCTTGTTCAGGTCGTCGGAGGGGCGAATGCGAGCCGTATCGAACTCCACATCCGAAAGATAGCGCGAATTGCGCCCCTCGGCAAGGAGCGACTCCAAAATCTCAGGGTTGCGCACATACCAACCCACCTCGCAATCGCGTTCGGTAAGGACCTTCACAAGGGCCGTAGCCCAACTTCCGTAGCCGATTACGGCATATTTTGCCGCCTTGTCAATCTTGAAATTCATGCTTTTCAATTTGCAAATAGTCGGTTTTCAATTCACAAATATACAAATTTTTTATAAATAATGCACCAAACCCCACAAATCCATCCCGAATCAAATTCCAAAGCCAAATTCAGACACGCTATTATTTTCGCAAGAAATGAAAAATAATTGACCCCCGAGCATTGTGAATCGTGAATAATTTTGTACCTTTGCACCAATAAATCGGAAAGAAGATGATCCGCACCCTTTCGAATGACTACGCGCTGCACAAGCAGACGGCGAAAAACACGACCGGACAACCGGCGGGTTACGGGATCTCTATTTTTTCCATTGTTTTGGGGTAACTGTTTTCAGTTGCCCCTTTTTTTATCCGATAACGACTGTTTATGAGCAAAGTATGGGTATTGAAAGGCGGTAAAGTTTATCGCGAAGGAGGCTTCGAAGAGGCCACAGTGGTAGTACGCGACGGTCGCGTGGAGCAGATCGGCAAGGAGGCTTCGGCCGAAGGGGCCGAGGTGGTCGATTGCACGGGCAAGTACATCCTGCCCGGCTTGGTCGATGTCCATGTCCACCTGCGCGAACCCGGCTTCGAAAAGAAGGAGACCATTGCCTCGGGAACGCTCGCCGCGGCGCGTGGCGGCTACACCACGGTTTTTTCGATGCCCAACCTGAACCCGGCACCCGACTCGCGCGAGCACCTCGACCTGCAATACGAGGCGATTCGTCGCACGGCCCGCATTCGCGTGGTCCCCTACGGTACAATCACCCGCGGACAAATGGGGCGCGGCGAGTTGGTGGACTTTGAAGAACTCTCCTCGTTGGTCGCCGGTTTTTCGGACGACGGCCGTGGCGTACAGGCCCGCGAGTTGATGGCCGAAGCGATGTGGCGCGTGAAACCTACGGGCAAGAAGATTGTGGCCCACTGTGAGGACGAAAGCCTGCTGCACGGTGGTTACATCCACGATGGCGAATATTGCCGAGCACATGGCCACCGTGGGATCTCGTCGGAGAGTGAGTGGCGTCAGGTGGAGCGCGACCTCGAGCTCGTAGAGCAAACCGGATGCCCCTACCACATCTGCCACATCTCGACCAAGGAGTCGGTTGAGCTTCTGCGCCAAGCCAAGGCCAAAGGACTGCCTGTAAGTGGCGAGACAGGTCCCCACTACCTGCTCCTCACGGACGAGGATCTGCAGGAGGAGGGACGCTTCAAGATGAATCCCCCGTTGCGCAGTCGCGAGGATCAATTGGCCCTCTTGAACGGTATTTTGGACGGCACCTTGGAGGTGATTGCCACCGACCATGCCCCCCACACCGACGAGGAGAAGGGGCGCGGTCTGGAGAAGAGTGCCATGGGCATCGTAGGCATTGAGACCGCCTTCCCGCTACTCTACACCTACCTGGTACGCCGCGGAGTACTGACACTCGAAAAACTCGTAGCCCTCATGGCCGATAATCCGCGCCGTCTGTTCGGACTGGAACCCGCCTTGGAGGAGGGAGCTTTAGCCGACTTGGTGGTGATGGATCTCGATGCAGAGTATGAGATCGACCCGCAGGAGTTCCTCTCGAAGGGACGCGCCACCCCCTTTGCCGGCTGGAAAGTGCGTGGCCGCACGATGCTAACTTTGGTCGGGGGCGAAGTAGCTTATCGAAACGAGGAATAAGAGAGGGTGATTGCGGTTAGATGCGTGATGCAACGATCGAAATCCTCGATTCCTGAAAAAGAGAACTAAAAAACAAAAAAATACGGTAAAGAATGAAACCTTTTGACAAGAAACTTGTGTTGGAGAACGGCTTGGAGTTCTACGGCTACGGCTTTGGAGCCGATCGCGAGGTCGTGAACGAGATCGTCTTCAACACCTCGATGGTGGGCTATCAGGAGATTCTCTCAGATCCCTCCTACACTGACCAGATGGTGGTGATGACCTACCCGCTGATTGGTAACTACGGCGCTGCCGACGAGGACTACGAAACGAAGTTCCCGACCATCGGCGGCATGGTGGTGCGCGAGTACAACGACACCCCCAGCAACTTCCGTTATACAAAAACCCTCGATGAGGTCTTCCAGGAGCACAACATCCCCGCCATCTCGGGACTTGACACGCGCCGCCTGATGCGTGTCATCCGCGACGAGGGGGCCCAGCTCTCGATCCTGACCGATGCCGCCACCACCACCGAGGAGGCCCTGGCCCGTATCAAGGCCTATGAGCGTCCGCAAGATGCCGTGGCGCGCGTGAGCTGCAAAAAGCGTTGGTTCTCACGCACACCCAACCACAAGTGGGATGTGGTGATCATCGACTGTGGTATCAAAAACAACTTCATCCGTCAGCTCAACGCCTTGGGCTGCAACGTAACGATGGTGCCCCACAACGCCACCGTCGAGGAGGTGATGGCCTTCCGTCCCAACGGCGTGTTGATCTCGAACGGCCCGGGCAATCCGGCCGACCAGACCGCCGCCATCGAGTTGGTGCGCAACCTACGCGGCAAACTCCCGATCTTCGGTTTGGGCCTGGGTATGCAGATCATCGCTTTGGCCTATGGAGCCCAAGTTGAGAAGATGAAGTACGGCCACCGCGGCTCGAACCACCCGATCAAGAACCATCTGACGGGCGAGATCGAGATCGCCGTACAGAACCACGGCTATGTGGTGGTACCCGCCACGGGGCAGGATATCGAGGTAACACACACCAACCTGCTGGATCAGACGATCGAGGGCCTGGAGTGCCAGAAGGATCGCCTGCTGGCCGCTCAGTTCGACCCCACGGCCGTGACGGGCGACTGCCACGATTTGTTTAAAAAGTTTGTTAAATTAATGGAAGAGAGATAAGATGCCGAAGAGAACAGATATCAAGAAGGTGATGGTGATCGGCTCGGGTCCGATCGTGATCGGTCAGGCTGCCGAGTTCGACTACGCCGGTACGCAGGCCTGCCTGGCACTGAAAGAAGAGGGCTACGAGGTGGTGTTGGTAAACTCCAACCCCGCCACCATCATGACCGACACCAATATTGCAGACAAGGTCTACATGGAACCGCTGACCTTGGAGTATGTGGCCAAGATCATCCGCTACGAACGCCCCGATGCCATCGTGCCGGGTCTGGGTGGTCAGACGGGCCTCAACCTGGCCGTGCAACTCGCCAAGAAGGGCATTCTGCAGGAGTGCCATGTCGAGATCCTCGGCACCTCGTTCTCCTCGATCGAGCGCGCCGAAGACCGCGAGCTCTTCAAGGAGCTCTGTATCGGTCTGGGTGAGCCGGTTCTTCCTTCGGAGGTAGCAAGCAGCGTTGAAGAGGGTCTGGCAATTGCCGAGCGCATTGGCTACCCCGTGGTGCTGCGTCCCGCCTTTACGCTAGGCGGCACAGGTGGTGGCTTTGCCGACAACGAGCAGGAGTTCCGCGAGTTGATGCGTAACGCCTTGATCCTCTCGCCCGTACACCAGGTGCTGGTCGAGAAGTCGATCAAGGGCTACAAGGAGATCGAGTTTGAGGTGATGCGCGACAGCCGCGACACGGCCATCGCCATCTGCTCGATGGAGAATATCGATCCGGTGGGTGTCCACACGGGCGACTCGATCGTGGTGGCTCCGGCACAGACGCTCACGAATCGTGAGTTCCAGATGCTGCGCACCTCGGCGCTGAAGCTGATCCGCGAGTTGAAGATCGAGGGTGGTTGCAACGTACAGTTTGCCCTCGACCCCCTCTCGTTCAAATACTACCTCATCGAGGTCAATCCCCGTGTATCGCGTTCGTCGGCCCTGGCCTCGAAGGCTTCGGGCTTCCCGATTGCCCGCGTGAGTGCCAAGATTGCTGTGGGTCTAACCCTCGATGAGATCCAGATCGCCAATACCCCCGCCTCGTTCGAGCCCACGCTCGACTATGTGGTGACGAAGGTGGCGCGCTTCCCCTTCGACAAATTTGTTGATGCTTCCAACAAGCTCGGCACACAGATGAAGGCTACAGGTGAGGTGATGGCCATCGGCCGCACGATGGAGGAGTCGCTGCTGAAGGCGGTACGCTCGCTCGAGACGGGCGTATGCCACATCTATCACAAGCGTTTCGATAATTGGAACGACGAGCAACTCCTTGACTACATCAAAGACGGCACGGACGATCGTCTCTACGCCATCGCCCAACTCATCCGCAACGGCGTGGACCTGGTGCGCATCTACGACCGCACGAAGATCGACCTCTTCTTCCTCGAGAAGTTCAAGAACATCGTAGAGATGGAGTACCGCCTCAAGGAGCAGGTAGGCGACATCGGAGTATTGCGCGAAGCCAAGCGTATGGGCTTTGGCGACAAGTTCATCGGTCAGCTTTGGGGCAAGAAGGAGAGCGAGATGTACCTCCTGAGAAAAGAGCATGGCTTGTTCCCCGTCTACAAGATGATTGACACCTGTGGTGGCGAGTTCTCGGGCTATGTGCCCTACTTCTACTCCACCTACGAGGACGAAAACGAATCGCAGATCAGCACCAAGGAGAAGATCGTGGTGCTGGGTTCGGGCCCGATCCGTATCGGTCAGGGTGTAGAGTTCGACTACTCGACCGTTCACGCTATCTGGTCGATCCGCGATGCCGGCTACGAGGCCATCATCATCAACAACAACCCCGAGACCGTCTCGACCGACTACACCACCTCGGACAAGCTCTACTTTGAGCCCCTGACCGTGGAGGATGTGATGAATGTCATCGAATTGGAGAAACCCAAAGGCATCGTCGTATCGCTCGGTGGTCAGACCGCCATTAACCTCGCAGAGCCCCTACACGCCTTGGGAGTACCCATCGTCGGTACCGACGTGGAGGCAATTCGCAATGCAGAGGATCGAGGCTGCTTCGAGAAGATCATGAAGGAGCTGGGCATTCCGCAGCCCGAGGCCGAGGCTGTAACCGACATCGAGCAGGGTGTAGCCGCAGCAACACGCATCGGCTATCCTGTATTGGTTCGCCCGAGCTATGTGCTGGGCGGTCGCGCTATGCAGATCGTATCGAACGAGGCTGCTTTGCGCCACTACCTGCAGACGGCCGTGGAGGTGAACGAAGACAGCCCCGTGCTGGTAGACCGCTACATCCAAGGCAAGGAGTTGGAGGTAGATGCCATCTGCGATGGTGAACAGGTATTCGTACCGGGTATCATGGAGCACATCGAGAAGACGGGTATCCACTCGGGAGACTCGATCTCGGTCTACCCCACCTTCAGTGTCAGTCAGGCGGTGAAGGATCAGATCTTGGACTACACCCAGCGCCTGGGTCTGCGCATCGGTATCGTGGGACTCTACAACATCCAATTTATCTGCGACCAAAACGATCAGGTCTACATCATCGAGGTGAACCCCCGTTCGTCGCGCACCGTGCCTTTCCTCTCGAAATCGACCGGAGTACCAATGGCCCACATCGCCACACAGGTAATCCTCGGTAAGAAGCTCCGCGACATGGGTATCACCGAACTCTACGGCAAGGAGAAGACGCGCTGGTTCGTGAAGGCTCCGGCCTTCTCGTTCTCGAAGATTTCGGGCATGGAGTCCTACCTCTCGCCCGAGATGAAGTCGACGGGTGAGGCGATCGGCTACGACACGAAACTTACGCGCGCCCTCTATAAGGCACTCCAGGCTTCGGGTATGACCGTGGCCAACTACGGAACGATCTTCGTCACGATCGACGACGCCCGCAAGGAGGCGGCCCTTCCTTTGGTACGCCGCTTCTACGACCTGGGCTTCAACATCGAGGCCACAACCGGTACGGCCGCCTTCCTGCGCGAGCACGGCATCCGCACCCGTCTGCGCCGCAAGATGAGCGAGGGCTCGACCGAGATCATGGACTCGCTGCGCCAGGGACACGTCAACTATGTGATCAACACGATCGACATCAACCAGCAGAAGACCCGTCTGGATGGCTACGAGATTCGTCGTGCCGCCGTAGAGAACGGAGTCACGCTCTTTACGGCCCTCGAAACGGTGAAGGTGCTGCTCGACGTACTTGAGGAGATTACGCTGGGAGTATCCACGATTGATGCCGAGTAAATCTATGTACAAGAGAGACTTATATAAGATTCGCAGCAACGAGCCGCTGACGGCCTCCGTGTGGCGGATGGTGCTCGAGGGCGACACGCAGTGGATCACCCGCCCGGGGCAATTCGTCAATATCGAACTCGCGGGTCGGTACCTGCGCCGTCCGATCTCGATCTCGGACTACGATGCTGAGACTATCACCCTGATCTACAAGGTGGTAGGAGCCGGCACGGAGCAGATGAGCCGCATGCAGGCGGGCCAACAGCTCGACTTGCTGACGGGTCTCGGCAACGGGTTCGACACCTCGGTGGAGGCCCAAAAACCGCTCTTGGTCGGCGGAGGCGTGGGGGTCCCCCCGCTCTACAACCTCTGCAAGCAACTCCTGGCACAGGGCAAGCAGCCGACCGTGATCCTGGGCTTCAATAAGGCCGAGGAGCTCTTCTACAAGGCAGAATTTGAGGCCTTAGGGGCAACGACCTATGTCACCACGGTCGATGGTTCGGTGGGGGTAAAGGGCTTTGTAACCGATGCTATTCGCGAGAAACAGATCGCCTACGACTATTTCTACGCCTGCGGTCCACTACCGATGCTCAAGGCCCTCTCGCAGGCCTCGACCACTGAGGGTGAGCTCTCCTTCGAGGAGCGCATGGGGTGCGGATTCGGTGCCTGCATGGGCTGCTCATGCAAGACCTTGACGGGCAACAAGCGCATCTGCAAGGAGGGCCCGGTGATGAAAAAATCTGATATTTTGTGGTAAGATGAGAGATACGAAAGTAATAC
Organism: Alistipes sp.; assembly: GCA_045614985.1. Taxonomy (GTDB): domain Bacteria; phylum Bacteroidota; class Bacteroidia; order Bacteroidales; family Rikenellaceae; genus Alistipes. Next base: position 136,024 of record JAZLDX010000019.1, read on the forward strand.
TCAGCGGCTTGGAGCTGGACAATCCGGTGATTCCGGCCAGCGGCACCTTCGGATTCGGCAACGAATTCAAGGATTTCTACGACATCAACATCCTCGGGTCGTTCTCCTTCAAGGGGACTACCAAGGAGCCCCGTTTCGGCAACCCCACACCCCGTATTGCCGAGTGTGAGGCCGGCATGATCAATGCCGTGGGTCTGCAGAACCCGGGCATCGACAAGGTGATCTCGGAGGAGCTTCCGCGCCTTCGCACCTACTTCCATAAGCCGGTGATCGCCAACATCTCGGGCTTCTCAATCGAGGAGTACGCCTACTGCTGCGAACGCATCGACAAAGAGGAGCAGGTGGGGATCATCGAGGTGAATGTCTCGTGCCCGAATGTGCGCCACGGCGGCATGTCCTTCGGCACCTCGCCCGAGGCGGCTGCCGAGGTAACGCGAGCCGTGAAAGCCGTCACGACAAAGCCCGTCTACATCAAGCTCTCGCCCAACGTGACGGACATCGTGGCCATCGCCAAAGCGTGCGAAGAGGCGGGGGCCGACGGTATCTGCCTCATTAACACGATGCTCGGCATGCGCATCGACCTCGAACGTCGTCGCCCGGTGATTGCCAATACAATGGGCGGCTTCTCGGGCTCGGCCATCTTCCCCGTAGCGGTACGCATGGTCTACCAAGTGTCCAAGGCGTGCCAAATCCCCGTGATGGGTTGCGGTGGTGTTACTACCGCTCGCGATGTCATCGAGATGATGATGGCAGGCGCTACGGCCGTGCAGGTGGGTGCAGCCAACCTCAAAAACCCCTATGCCGCCAAGGAGATCATCGAGCAACTGCCCATCGAGATGGAGCGCCTCGGTATCGAACGCTTGTCCGACATTATAGGTATTGTAGAGTAGAAAATTTAATAAAAATAGTTATGGTAGAACACGATGTAATAATTGCCTGCGACTTCAAGTCGGCCGAGGATACCTTCCGCTTCCTCGATTTGTTCAAGGACGAACCCCGCAAGCCCTTCCTCAAGATTGGCATGGAGCTCTACTACGCCGAGGGCCCCGCGATCGTAAAGGAGATCAAGCGTCGCGGCCACAAAATCTTCCTCGATCTGAAATTGCACGATATCCCCAACACGGTCAAGAAGGCGATGTCGGTATTGCGCAACCTCGATGTGGACATGACCAACGTCCACGCCGCCGGTACGATCGACATGATGAAGGCCGCAGTGGAGGGTCTCACGCGCGAGGATGGTACGCGCCCCCTGCTGATTGCTGTGACGCAGCTCACCTCGACCTCCGAGGAGCGCATGCAGCAGGAGCTCCTGATCGGAGCCTCGATCAACGACACGATCGTCAAGTATGCCCAAAACACGAAGGCCGCCGGACTGGACGGTGTAGTCTGCTCGCCCCTCGAGGCCGGCATGGTCAAGGAGGCTTGTGGCAAGGAGTTCTTCACCATCACCCCGGGTGTACGCTTTGCTGACGGTGAAGTGGGCGACCAGGTGCGCGTAACGACACCCGCCCGTGCCCGCGAGATCGGTTCGGACTTCATCGTGGTGGGTCGCCCCATCACAGCGGCCGATGACCCCGTAGCCGCCTACCGCCGTTGCGTAGCCGAATTTATCGGATAAATTCAGCACTGTTTTTGCAACATTAACTCTTCACCTCTTATCAACGGTCAGGGGCGAAGTACAGGATAGGCGGCCGAACCGGCCTCACATTAAATTTTGAATGAACGATGTTGACCCTTTTTTACCTCAAGAATTGCCCCTTCTGCAAGCGGGCCCTGCAATACATAGAGGAACTCAAAGCCGAGCACGAGGAGCTGCAACGTGTGGAGATCGAGATGATCGAGGAGTCGGAGCAGCCCGAGGTGGCCGATCGCTACGACTACTACTATGTCCCCTGCTTCTACCTCGGAGAGGAGAAGTTGCACGAGGGCGGCATCTACAAAGAGGAGGTCGAGGAGCTCCTGCGCAAGGTGTTGGCACGATAGCCCAACGATAGAAGAGGCTCCCGAACCCTCGTATCAAAGGATTGAAAAGAACTAAAAAACGAAAAAAATGGAGAAGAAGATTGCTAAAGACCTGCTCTCGATTGGCGCGGTATTCCTGCGTCCCGAGCAGCCGTTTACCTGGGCCAGCGGTATCAAGAGCCCGATCTATTGCGACAACCGTCTGACGCTGACGGCCGTAGAGGTGCGTAAGCATGTGGAGGCCGGCCTGGCCGAGATCGTGCGCACGAAGTTCCCCGAGGCCGAGGTGCTGATGGGTACCTCGACGGCCGGTATCGCCCACGCTGCCATCACGGCCACGATCCTCGACATGCCCATGGGCTATGTACGCTCGGGCTCGAAGGACCACGGTCGTGGTAACCAGATTGAGGGTAAGTTGGAGAAGGGTCAGAAAGTGGTTGTTATTGAGGATTTGATTTCGACCGGAGGTTCGTGTATTGAGGTGGTCAACGCCCTGCGTGAGGCCGGTGCCGAGGTGCTGGGTGTCGCTTCGATCTTCACCTACGGCATGAAAAAGGGGTTGGATCGCATGGCCGAAGCCAATGTTATCAACTATTCGCTCTCGAACCTGGACGCCTTGGTGGAGGTGGCTGCCGAGGAGGGATATATCGCTGAGGAGTGGAAGCAGAAGATTCTCAACTTCCGAAATAATCCCTCGGATGAGAGCTGGATGCAGTAGTCTTTGATTTTTATGCGTCATTTGATAGATCCGACCGACTTGTCGGTCAAAGAGATAGATGAAATTATCGCCTTGGCGGAGGATATCATCGCCCATCGTGCGAAGTATAGCGAGGTGCTGAAGGGGAAGAAGTTGGCTACACTCTTTTATGAGCCTTCGACCCGCACCCGCCTTTCGTTTACCTCGGCGATGCTCGAATTAGGAGGTTCGGTGATCGGCTTCTCGGATGCCGCCTCATCGAGTGTTTCGAAAGGCGAAACGGTGGCCGACACGGTGCGTGTGATCCGCTGCTTTGCCGACATCATCGCCATGCGCCACTTCAAGGAGGGTGCTCCGCTTGTGGCCTCGCAGTATGCCGGCATTCCGGTAATCAATGCCGGTGATGGCAGCCATAGCCATCCCACGCAGACGATGACCGACCTGCTGACCATCCACCGCGAAAAGGGAACGCTTGAGAATCTCACCGTAGGATTTTGTGGCGACCTGAAGTATGGTCGTACGGTACACTCGCTGATCAAGGCGATGTCGCGCTATGCCGGCTTCCGTGCCGTACTGATCTCGCCCGACGAGCTACGCCTGCCCCCCTACATGTTGGAGGAGATGCGCGAATCGGGACTCGAGTACCGCGAGGTGAAGTCGCTCGAAGAGGCGATGGGTGAGGTGGATGTCCTCTACATGACCCGCGTGCAGAAGGAGCGTTTCGCCTCGGAGGAGGAGTATAACCGCGTGAAGGATTGCTATGTGCTCGATACGGAGAAGATGGCCCTCGCCAAGCCCGACATGATTGTCCTTCACCCCCTGCCTCGTGTCAATGAGATCACCCGTGCGGTGGATAACGACCCGCGTGCCGCCTACTTCCGTCAGGTGGAGAATGGTAAGTTTGTCCGTATGGCTTTGATCTATACCCTGCTGAAGTGGGCCCCCGAGAATCGGCCCTTCGACCAGACGCCGGTATTGGCCGAGGGGTTGGAGGTGAACAAGCACACCTGTCCCAACCCCCACTGCATCTCCTCGACCGAGGATGTGGAGCAGTTGTCGATCGGGAACCGATGTGCCTACTGCGAGACCCTATTGTAGCAAATCCCAATAGGAGATTGTTTGAACAGAAGAGAAGAGTGAAAAATCACTCTTCTCTTCTTATTTTTGTCGGTTCGGAATTTTTTACTACCTTTGTTAAGATAACAGCCACAAAAATAACCTAAACACTAATAGTTACATTACCTATGAAAAAACAAATTTCCATCCTGCGAAGCTTGACGGCAAGCCTTTTGGCACTGACGATGCTTTGCGCCCTGCCGCTCTTCACCGCCTGCGGCAGCAACGAAGAGAACGAACCTACGCCTGCACCCAAACCCGTGGAGAAGGTGCTTCCGGCCGATGCCGGAGCCATCACCCTCACCGAGCAGGAGGATGGCTCGGTACTCCTTTCGGTAGAGCCGATCGAACACGCCGAGAGCTATAATTGGTATAAAGAGGGTGAGTCGGTTCAGCATACGGCTTCGCGCACCTACCTGGCTACCGAGTCGGGTATGTACAAAGTAGCTGGTGTCAATGCCGATGGCGAGGGTAAGGCCAGCGAAGAGGTGAAGGTAACTATCCAGCAGCCCGAACCGCCACAGCCCGAGGAGCCCGAAGCCACGATTGAGGCCACGAAACTTGCCTTCAACGACATTCAGATCACGGCCGATATCCAAGGCGTGACAAGCTACTACGCCGGCAACATGATGTCGGAGATCTTCGTGGCCGAGGATATCCTCTCCTATTTGGAGATGATGACCCCCTCGACCCAAATGCACTACGAGGGAGCCTTGGTTGATTTCCCCGAGCCGTCGGGTGAGATCATTCTGCCGGGTATCAGCTACACGATTTGGGTGGTCTTCCCGAAGGAGGATAGCAACTACACGGTGGAGGATATTCTGACCTTCGAATTTACGGCGGCCGAGCTCACTTCGGGTGGTTCGATCAACATAGAGGCCGGCAAGCCCTACATCACGCAGAACGAGGTGGAGGTGGAGCTGAGCGCCGAGGGGGCCTATGCCATCCACATGGCCTGGCTCACCACGGAGCAGATGGAAGCGCTTACCGAGACCGAGGCAAAGGCCGAAATGTTGCTGAATGCCACTCAATTTGAGGGCGATTCAGCCTTTGCCAATTCGAGTACGGCCCTGGTTTTGGAGCCCGAGACCAATGTCTATCTCTTGGCCTTGGCTATCGACCAGGAGGGTCGCTACGGTGAGATCTTCGAGCAGATGTACACCACGCTTCCCGAGCCCAAGACCTTCACTCTGATCCTCGATGAAGAGCTCTGCTCCTACACCGAGACCACCGCTTCGATCCAGTGGACGATCGAGGATGGCGAGGCCGTGGAGACGGTCTACTACACCGCTCCGGCTGACGATAACTTTTGGGTATCGACCTTGGGTGAGTCGTTTGATCGCGCTATTGAGTACATCCAGATCTACCCTACGAACAAGAATTTCAACAAGGTAACCAACCAGACCTCGGTGGAGCTGACCGGCCTGACGGAGGGTCGTCGCTATGTCTTCGTAGCCGTGGCCTTCGATGCCGATGGCAACCCCTCGGTCGGCGACGGCATCTTCTTCACCCCGCAGTCGAATGTGGTCTTTGTGAAGCGTTACCTGGAGGATGGTACGGAGAATCCCGAGTGGACGGCCTCGTGCCCCACAATCCATGTGGCCGACTACTGCTTCGTGAAGGCTCAGTTTACGCGCCTGTTCTGGACGGTGGATCTCGCCGAGGGTACCACGGGCTACACCACAGCCATCTCGGCCACCTATGTCGCCGAGAGCTTCTCCACCGAGAAGGCTTGGGCACAGGACATCGTAGCCAACCCCGACAACGCGTATAGCGTCTACTATTGGGAGCCCGACGACCCGCGTTATCCCGACCCCAACCACGAGCTGGGTGGCGGATCGAGTGTGTCAGCCCGCTCGACCGAAGTCTTCGAGGATAAGATCTACTACAACCCCCGTGCCCACGGCGACACAAAGATCTATGTAACCTGGAAGGATGCCCAGGGCCGCTTGTATGAGTGCGTATCGGTAGATATGCCCATCATCGAGGCCGAGTAGTCAAAACATGAAAGAATAAGAGAGAGGCGAATCCTTTACAGGATTCGCCTCTCTCTTATTGGGTAGTTGATGTGTGATAATTGGGAGGAGACTCCCCAAAATCTCAGGATTTACTCCTCGTCTACCTCCTTCATGTTGTGGTATACATTCACCACATCCTCATCCTCCTCAAGACGATCTACCAGCTTCTCGATATCGGCACGACCCTCGGCATCGAGCTCCTTGTAGTCGGTCGGGATACGGGCACCCTCACCCGATACAATCTCGAAACCCTTGTCGTCGAGCCACTTCTGAATCGAGCCAAACGACTCGTAGGGGGCCTCCACCGAGATCGTGGTATCATCCTCGGGGGCGAACTCATCCACACCCAGGTCGATCATCTCAAGCTCGAGCTCCTCACGATCCAACTCGGCCGGAGCGTGGAACTTGAAGATACACTTGTGCTCGAACATAAAGGCCACGCTGCCCGAGTTACCGAGCGTACCACCACAGCGGCTGAAGTGCATACGGATGTTGGCCACCGTGCGGTTCGTGTTGTCGGTTGCAGTCTCCACCAAGAAGGCGATGCCGTGGGCACCATATCCTTCGTATACCACCTCCTTGTAGTCGGTCGTATCCTTCGAGGTAGCACGCTTGATGGCGCGCTCCACATTCTCCTTGGGCATATTCTCAGCCTTGGCATTCTGCATCAGAATGCGCAGACGGGTGTTGGCCGAGGGGTCGGGACCACCTGCCTTCACGGCGATTTCGATCTCCTTACCGATCTTGGTAAAGGTACGGGCCATATTGCCCCAACGCTTCAATTTTCTGGCTTTGCGATACTCAAAAGCTCTTCCCATTGCAGTAGTCTGTTTTTATTATTATTTTTTATCGTTTTCTTTTCGCGCGACAAAGATACATATAAATTAGGAATTAGGAATTAGGATTTGAGAATTATTTCATTCCCCCTCCCACAAAATTGTCGATGAAATCAGCCAACGGCAGACGAAGTGGAGGAGAAACAGCCGCTCCTTGCTACCGAATGAGCTCTCCGCTTCACACACCGGGCCGGTGTCGATTGGACACCGGCCCGGCAGCGTTGAGATTTGCGAGAAGATCCGCAGATCATCGATTAGTGCGCATGGTCATGCGCATGGTGCTCGTGGTGATGGCTTCCCTTGTTGACGAGTTTCGAACCCTTGTACTCGCCGGTGAGGGTATGCAGGAAGGCGGTGATCGAGTGGATCTCCTCCTCGGTAAGGGCTACACCCGACTGATAGCACCCCATATCGCGTACCGCCTCCTCGAGGGTTTCGCGCGTACCATCGTGGTAGTAGGGCCATGTCAGTTCGACATTACGCAAACCCGGGGTCTTGAAGCGGTGGCGGTCGCGCTCCTCGCCGGTCTGCTTGAAGCGGCCGTTATCCTCCTCCGTGAGGGCCATTTCGCGCTCGGCGAAATAGTGACGACGCAAGCCCATCAACTCATAAGACTCTCCTCCGAGGTTGGGACCCACATGGCAGGTAGCGCAGTCGTAACGCTTGAAGAGTTCGTAGCCGCGCAACTCCTCGGCCGTCAGGGCCTCGTCATCGCCGCGCAGCCACTTATCAAAGGCCGAATTGGGGGTCGTAAGGGTCATCTCGAACTGCTCAATCGCATCGGTGATGGTCTGCTGGTTCAACCCCTCAGGGTAAACCTCGCGGAAAGCCTTGGCGAAGGCTCGATCCTTCTCAAGCTTGGCTACGATCTCGTCAAACGAGGTCGAGGCCATCTCCATGGGGTTGAGCGGAGGTCCGGCCGCCTGCTCGGCAAGGGTGGCTGCTCGGCCATCCCAGAACTGCACAAAATTGTAGACGGCATTGAAGACCGTGGGGGCATTCACTCCACCCAGGCGACCCTCCACACCATCCGAGAACTGGTGGTTATCCACACCGCCATTGGACAGTCCGTGGCAGGTAGCGCACGAAACGGTGTTATCGATCGAGAGGCGCGTATCGTGGTAGAGGGCAAAACCGAGTGCTGCCTTGCGGGCATCCACCCCCTCGATGGGAACAATCGGACGCACGGGCTCGCCGGCACGCTCACCCTCCAGGCCATCGTTGTAGAAGGCCGTACGGTAGGCCGTTGCCCAATCGGCAATGATATCACGCTTGGCATCGGTCATCTGGCTACCCCAATGCACCAAATAGTACTTGGCCACGGGCATACGCTTATCAAGGGCCACCTTCTCCACTTTGGCCACATCGACCGGTCGGGGCATCTCGCCTTTGGTGAGTGCCTCGTAGAGCGGGGCAATGTTGTAGGCACGGTAACCCGAATCAACATCACAACGGATCATCTGTTCAGCCCCAGGAAGTTTGGCATAGAGGGGCAACTTGGGGCAGGCCGTGTGGCAATCCAAACAGCCTCCTTTCTCAAGGATCAAGGCTACGCGATCCTCCAACGGCAGATCCGCCTTGGGTGGACGATTGGCCATGCGATAGGCCCCCAAAAGCAGGGCGACGAGCAGCAGGGCCGCAATCAGCAGATTTCTCTTTTTCATACGTCTTATTTTTAAGGTTTCTTTTTGTGTGTTATCTCAACATTTGTTTGGTTAAGTTGCTGCTATTGCTGGTTGTAGGTATGCACACTTCGTTGGGCCGTGGGGAGGTAGTTGACTCCATACCAACACATCTGCAAGGCCAAAAAGGCGAGGAGCACCACGACATAGCGTATGCGGCGCGACCACCCTCGGCCATGAATCACAACCAAATAGAGGCCCCAAGTGGCGGCCGCCCAGGCCTCCTTGGGATCCCAACTCCAATAGAGGCCCCAAGCCTCCTTGGCCCAAAGGGCTCCCGTCAACATCCCGATAGTAAAGAGCGAAAGTCCCCCCATAAGGAGCGACTGCATCGCCTCGTCCTCCCCTCTATTGGGAGACACAAGGCCATATAAGGCGAGCAAGGCAGCACAGCCCAATAGCCCGTAGGAGAACATATAGACCGAGACATGAGGCACAAACCAAACGCTCTGCAGGGCGGGCATCAAGGTCTGATCGTGAATCTCAGGACGCAAGATATTGATGATCAAAAAGACCGACGAAAGGAGGGTCGAGAAGGAGAGGATAGGACGATAGTGCCACTTCAGGTAAGTAAAGAGTCCGGCCACAAGCAGGAAGAGCGAATACCACAGGCGTGTCTCACCCATAGTGCGTAGCGGAGGTCGCTCCAGCAGAAGCCACAAGTGTACCACAAAGCCCACCAGCAGGAGTATCGCCGCCAGCGAAGTGATCCCCGCCAAACGGCTTCTTTGCTGCACTCGCCAAGCGGCCACGGCTCCGACAACGGAGAGCGCCATGACCCCCACGGCCACAAAGGGAAAGATCGTCCAACCGCCTGCCATAGTTATTCGTTTTTCGTCTTTAAGGTCGGTTTTTCCGGCCCCCTGTGTCCGACAAGAAAACTCGAAAGGGCCCCGAGGATCATCATTCCAATGCCAACCAAGGTTACTCCACGCCAGGGTTCGCGAACCACCTCTACAATGCAATAGCGAGGCGAAGACGCCGAGCGGTCGTAACTGATCAGGTAGACCGCCTCCCCAAAGTTGAGTTGGTAGGGGTGGTTCACACGCAACGAAACCTCCTTGCCCGCCACCATTACCTCGGCTTCGAACGAAGAGGGGCTCCCATCGGCATAGCTCTCCAGGTGAAAGTCCCGCAGCTGTATCTCATAGGCCAAGAGGGTGCGGGAACCATCGGGGCGATAGGCCTCGCGCGTTGCCACTTCGCGCTCGACAGCCACACGCAACTCCTCGCGATCGGGGGCACCCCAAAAGGCTCCGACAAGGGCGAGCCATAAGCCGACATGGTTCAGCAGAAAGGCATAACGAACACCCTGCTCGTTGCGCCATCCGCGCAGGATCACAAGCCCGAGCACACTCTGCACAAAAAGAAGCATCCCCACCACGGGCCACGAGGTGGCGGCCGGTTCGGTCTGAAGACCAAAGAAGAGGCCGATTCCAACGAGAAAGAGAAGCGAAAGGAGTGTAGCCGTCATCGAGAGCAACCACTGCACCCCCTTTGAATCAGAACAACGGCGATAAAGCGCAACCAAGCTCCAAGCCCAAATCAGCAACAAGATGAGATTGAGCGGAAAGCGAAAGAACTCGATCGGGAGGCTACCCACAATCCACTGAGCAAGAAAAAGCAATCCGAGCCCCAAGAGCACTCCGGCCCCGGCCCAAAACCCCTTTTTATCCCCCTGCTGCACCATATTCTCTGCTTCTTTCATGTAAAGATAGCGAAAAAATTGAGAAAATCCACCTTTCCCCCACTATTTTTTCGGCAACAGATCAAATCACCCCTTTTAAAGCACCCCCAAACAAGCAGACCCGATCGTTACAAAAACCTCAAGAATGTGCTACTCTCTCGTTTCTTTTTACTATCTTTGCGAAAATTCAAATGGAAAAATGAAGAACGAACGATTGATATTTCTGACCAACGACGACGGCTACCGCTCGCGCGGTATCGCGGCCCTGATCGAGGTAGCCCGCCAATTCGGCCGCGTGGTGGTGCTGGCTCCCGAGGAGCCTCAAAGCGGTATGAGCCAAGCCTTTACAATGAGCCGCCCACTGTTTTTGAGAAAAGTGCGCGAGGAGGAGGGGCTCGAGGTCTACGCCTTTACGGGAACGCCCGTCGACTGCGTGAAGATGGCCTTCGACCACCTGCTCTGCGACCGAAAGGTCGATCTGGTGATCTCGGGTATTAACCACGGCTCCAATTCGGCCGTCAATGTCCTCTACTCGGGCACGATGGGAGCCGCCATCGAGGGCAGTTTCTACGGTTGCCCCTCGATCGGAATCTCGGTAGACGACCACTCGCCCGATGCCGACTTCGAGGGGGCTATGCGCTACGGCGAGCAGATCATCCGCACCATCCTGGAGCGCAATCTGCCCACACCGCTCTGTCTGAATGTCAACCTGCCAGCCATTCCGGCCGACGAACTCAAAGGGATTCGCGTCTGCCGCCAAACAGCGGGCTACTGGCGCGAGCGCTTCATCCGCCACGAAGACCCGCGCGGCCGCGAATACTTTTGGCTCACAGGGGAGTATGTAAACTCGGAGCCCGAGGCCGAAGATACCGACGAATGGGCCATGAAACAGGGCTATGTGGCCGTGGTGCCCGTTCAGGTCGACATGACCGACCACCGTCGCCTGGCGGAATTGACCGAGGCCTTTGAATAGATCATAACCCGAAAAATCGAACCCCTGCCATGTTGTTGAAAATCCTCTTGATCCTGGCGATTCTGCTGCAGCTCATAGTCTCGGTCTATGCCGTGCGACTGCTCCCGAAGACACGCTTCAACATCATTTGGGCCCTCATGGTCTTGGGTTTCTACCTCCTCTCGGCCGAGCGAATTCTCCAATTCCTGTGGGTTAGCGGAGCCGTAGCCCCGCCCAAAGCCACGGTATGGATCGGTGTGGTGGTTTCGGTCGCCCTCTCGATCTCGGTGCTCTACGCCAACAAGTTGGTGAACCACGTCAACCGCATGGAGCAACACCGCCAGTCGGTCAACAAATACATCCTCACGGCCGTACTGCGCGCCGAGGAGAAGTCGCGCTCGCACTTTGCCAAGGAGTTGCACGATGGCTTAGGTCCCCTGCTCTCCTCGGCCAAGATGTCGCTCTCGGCCATCTCTCGCGGAGAACATTCACCCGAACAGCAACGTATCATCGAGAATACAGCCTACATGATCGACGAGGCGATTCGCTCCGTGAGAGAGATCTCAAACAATATGTCTCCCCACCTCTTAATGAACTTCGGATTGGCTCGCGGTGTGCAAAATTTCATCAATAAGTGCGCCATGATCCATGGAGAGAAATTTCACTTCGCAACCAACCTGGGGACAAAGCGTTTCGATGAAGATGTCGAGGTGATCTTCTATCGCGTAATCTGCGAGTTGATCAACAACTCCCTGAAGCACGCCGCCTGCACAGAGATCTCCCTCAAACTCACCCACGAAGCCAATGAACTCGTGTTGCTCTACTCGGACAACGGCAAGGGCTTCAACCCGCTCTCGGTAACCGACTACGGCATGGGGCTCTCAAATATACACTCGCGCATCCACTCCCTGGGAGGGGTGCTTGAAATTACCGGAGACAAAGGGCGAGGAATGCAGGCCAAGGTGAAGATCGAATTGCCTGAAAGTCCGACCTCTTCAACCCACTGAAATTACTAAAATCACTATGGAAAACCAACCCTCGACACCTCGAATTTTTTTAGTAGATGATCACGCTCTGTTTCGAGGCGGATTAAAGAATCTGCTAGAGCAAGTAGGCCAATGCCAAGTGGTAGCGGAAGCCGCTTCGGGCGAGGAGTTCCTCGCCCTGCAACCCTCCGTAGAATGTGATGTGGTCTTTATGGACATCTCGATGCCGGGTATTGACGGAGTGGAGACCACACGTCGCGCCTTGGAGATCGATCCATCATTACGGATCGTAACTCTCTCGATGTTTGGGGACGAAAATTACTATACCCGCATGGTTGAAGCCGGAGCTTCGGGGTTTCTTCCTAAAGATTCCTCTATCGATGAGGTATTAGAGGCAATACGATGCGTCTGCGAAGGGGGCACCTACTTCTCCGAAGCGATCCTCTCCACCCTCTCGTCGCAACTCCCTCGCACAGAGAGCGCCGAGGAGGAAGAGAGTCTCTCTACACGCGAATTGGAGATTTTATTAGCGGTCTGCCAAGGGCTTTCAAACCAGGAGATTGCCGACCAACTCTTTATTTCGAAACGTACAGTCGATAAGCATCGCGCCAACATCCTCGAAAAGACCGGCTGCAAAAACACCGCCTCGTTGGTGGTCTACGCCATCAAACACTCCCTGGTGGACTTGATGTAGCGGGATCAGGAGTTAGAATTTTAGTAAGAATAAACGAGTCGCTTGGGCGACTCGTTTATTCTTACTAATCGGGTTGTTGGGATTAGTCTTCTTCACACTTCGTGTAGCAAATTCAACCTCCCGAAACACCTGTCTTTTTTGATTTTAGAGGAGCAGATTTTGTGCCGACATGAAATTGGGGCGGATGGATAGTACTCTTTGTACATTCCATTCGCCCCAATGATTGAGGTGCAAAATATGCCCTATAAAATCGAAAAAAATTTATTCCATTTGCTTATAATCCTTCGCCAATCCACCCTCCGAGGTCTCTTTGTAGAGGGAGGGAATATCGTGGCCCGTCTGCTTCATCACCTGAACCACGCGGTCGTAGGAGACTCGGTGGGTACCATCCGTAAAAGCGGAGTAGATGTTGGCATCCAGCGCGCGCGTCGCGGCATAGGCGTTGCGCTCGATGCAGGGGATCTGCACCAGACCACATACTGGGTCGCAGGTCATACCAAGGTGGTGCTCCAGCCCCATCTCAGCGGCATACTCGATCTGTGCGGGCGAGCCACCGAAGAGTTGGTTGGCCGCTGCGGCCGCCATAGCACAAGCAACGCCCACCTCACCCTGACATCCCACCTCGGCTCCTGAGATCGAGGCATTGTGCTTGGCGATATTTCCCACCAAACCGGCAGTAGCCAGGGCTCGCAAGATGCGTTTTTCGGTGAAGAGATGGCCCTTTTCCAGGTGGTAGAGCACCGCAGGGATCACACCACACGAGCCACAGGTAGGAGCTGTTACAATACGGCCACCCGTGGCATTCTCCTCACTCACCGCCAGCGCATAAGCAAAGACCAAACCGCGCGTCTGGAGGTTGGCCTTATAGCCCAACGCCTTGATATGATATTTCGAGGCTTTGCGACTCATATTCAGCGGACCGGGCAAGACTCCTTCGGCCTCCAGGCCGCGCTCCACCGCCTCGCGCATCGTGCGCCACACCTCGGAGAGGTAGTCCCAAATATCCGACTCCTCGCACTGCTCTACATACTCCCAATAGTTGTGTCCCGTGCGCTCGCACCAGCCCAAGATTTGGCTTAAGCGTGTCATCTCGTAGATGTCGGGGCTTTCGTTTTGGACGATACCTTCACCGGCCAAAGCTCCTCCGCCAACGCTGAAAACCGTCCACGGATCGTAAGCCTTACCCTGGAGGTCTACCGCCTCGAAGAGCATGCCGTTGGTGTGGCGATCGAGGACAATTTTGGGCTCCCAAAGCAACTCTACGCGGCGCGGGGAGAGTGCCTCGATAATGGCCACATCGGTCATGTGTCCCTTGCCGGTAGCAGCCAACGAACCATAGAGTGTAACGCGGAACGAGGCGGCTTCGGGGTGACGTTCCCTGTAGATATGAGCTGCCTTACGCGGACCCATCGTGTGGCTCGACGAAGGGCCGTGGCCAATGCGATATAACTCTTTGAGTGTCTTCATTCCTTTTGTTTCTTGTAATAAATCCATCCTATTTAACCTAACTTTTTGAAACGACCCAAGGGCTAAACCCGAGGATTATCTGCTTTCCTAACTGAAAGGCAAAGATACAAAAATTAGGCAGAAATAGAGGCTGTCTGAAAGAATTATCTCTTTTTCTTGAATCCTCTCCTCAAGAAGCGGAGCAGTTCACCTCCGATAGCCACCAACGAAGTGAAACCGATGATCTTCCCCCAGGAGGCAAGCGAGAGGGGGCAAGTACGGAAGACCTCGCCTCCCCATTCAACAATGGCAACCTGACCCACTCCAATCAAGAGCAGCACCGCGAAAAAGAGACGACAATCGCGGTGGTCGAAGATGGCCAAATGGCGAGCCAGGAAGCCTTTGGCATTGAATAGGTTCCAGAATTGCAGGAAGACGAAGACCGAGAAGAAGATCGTCAGTTGTTCAAGGGTAGGAGCCCCCGTCGTATGATGCCACCACCCCATCATACCCAACAGCACCACGACAAAGAGCAAACCATAGCCCAGGATCGAAAGGGCCATTGGCCGCGTGATAATAAAACGCTCGCGCGGGCGGGGTTTCTCGCTCATCACCTCCTCTTCGGGCGGCAACGAGGCGAGGGCCATGGCGGCAAAGGTATCCATGATAAGGTTCACCCAAAGCATCTGTACCACCGTGAGGGGCAACTCCGAACCAAAGAGCGACCCCAGGAAGACGATCAGAATGGCTGCAAAGTTGATGGTGAGTTGAAAGAGGATGAAGCGCTGGATGTTACGATACAGGGAGCGACCCCACAAGATGGCCGTAACGATGGATCGGAAGCTATCGTCCAAAAGGGTGATGTCGCCGGCCTCCTTCGCCACCGAGGTTCCCGAACCCATCGCAAGGCCTACATGGGCAAAGTTGAGCGCCGGAGCATCGTTCGTTCCATCGCCCGTGACGGCCACCACCTCGCCTCGGCGTTGTAACAGCTGCACCAAACGCTGCTTATCCAAGGGGCGGGCACGGGCAATTATCTTCAACTCCTGCACCCGATCGAGAAGTTCTTCGTCCGTCAAGGCAGCAAACTCGGGCCCCGTGATGCGCATCCGCTCCGTATCGGTCTGGTCATCCCAAAGACCGATGCGACGGGCGATTTCGGTAGCCGTAGCAAGGGTATCGCCCGTCACAATCTTGATCGCAATACCCGCTTTCAGACAACGAGCCACAGCATCGGGTACCTCCTCGCGCACGGGATCGCCAATCGCAAAGAGGGCTTCAAATCTCAGTTCCTGTCGTTTAAGCGCCTCGTGGCAGGTGGTCGCATCAGTCTCACACCAGGCAATACCCAGGGTGCGCATCGCCTGATGTTGATAGAGGGCTGCCACTTCGTGAAACTTCTTATTGAGTCCATCCTCCACGCAGAGCGAGCGTACAATCTCAGGAGCCCCCTTAACCAACAACATCTTTTTCCCCTGCTCCCCGAAACGAATCAGGGTGGCCATGTATTTCAATTCAGTCGAGAAGGGAATACGATCTAAAACCTCGCTCGTATGGCGCAAATCTTCATAGGATACCCCCTGCCCCTTGAGCCAACCCAATAAAGCCCCTTCGGTAGGATTTCCGAGGCTCTCACCCCGAGCATCGAGGTGAGCGGTGGTGTTGGCTGCAATCGCGCGCCACAAGGTCTCAGTGCAATACTCGCCAAAAGGCACAACCTCCTCTACCGACATGCGATTCTGAGTCAGGGTTCCCGTCTTGTCGGTACAGATCACTGTCACTGCACCCATCGTCTCGCAAGCATGCATCTTCCGCACCAGGTTGTTAGTCTTTAACATACGGCGCATTGAGAGGGCAAGCGAAAGGGTGATCGCCATTGGCAACCCCTCGGGGACAGCCATCACAATCACCGCCACCGAAATCATCACAATCTCGAGCAGTTCTCGCGAGAGGGTGATCCAATCGGCTTGCAACAAATCGCCCCAAATCAGCCCCTTGGCCAGAAGCGTCAGGAAGAGCAACCCGGCCAGCGTAAAACCGATGCGACCGATCCAACGCGAGAGTTTTTCGAGTTGGCAATTCAGCGGAGTCTCCTCGCCACTCTGAATGGTCGACTGCTCCGTAACACGCCCCGCCTCGGTTTGATCCCCCACCTTATCGACCACCATGCATCCGTACCCCTCGCTCACGGTCGTTCCGCGCAACAGACGATTCGAGGGGTAGGTAGCCTCCGAATCGAAATCAGCCTCGCAGGTTGTCTTTATACAGATCGGCTCGCCCGTCAGGGTCGATTCATTGACCTGGAGCGAGACCGCCTCTACCAAGAGTCCGTCGGCCGGAACAGTCTCACCGCTCTCAACAAGGACCCGGTCTCCAACCACTACATCGCGTCGCGCAATCTGCTGCACCGAGCCATCGCGCACGACCTTCACCGGCTCGTCATCGTTGACTCGATTCAGGCGTTTGAAGCGGCGCATGGCATCCCATTCGAAGAGGAATCCCACCCCCGTAGCAAGCACCACCGCCGAGAGGATACCAATCGTCTCGGTAAACTCCCCATCGATAAAGGCGATCGCGAGCGACAAAAGTGCCGCCACAAGCAGAATCCGAACGATGGGATCCCGAAATTTATCTAAAAAGAGTTGCCATACCGAATCATCCTTCGGCGGTGTGATGAGGTTTGTTCCATGTCGGCGACGGCTCTCTTCAACCTCTTTGGCCGAGAGTCCGCGACCGACATTCGGGATCGGATTGTTCATCTGCATAGGGTTGGATTAACGGAAATTAAAGGTGCGTGTCGAGGCATCGAGACGAATGGCGATAAAAAGAAGCACCGTAAAGGCCATCAGCGATGAACCTCCGTAGCTCATAAACGGAAGCGGGATACCCATCACGGGCATCAGGCCGATGGTCATGCCGACATTGACCATGATGTGGAAGAGCAGGATGGCCGCCACGCAGTAGCAGTAGATGCGACCGAAGGGCTCCTCCTGCCTCTCGCCCATACGCATCAGACGAAGGATCAGCAGGCAGTAGAGCGCCAAAAGGAAGATCGCCCCCAAGAAGCCCCACTCCTCGCCCACAGTACAGAAGATGAAGTCGGTATGCTTCTCCGGAACAAAGCCGTATTTGATCTGCGTACCCTCCATGAAGCCCTTGCCAAAAAGGCCTCCTGAGCCAATGGCGATCTTCGACTGATTGACATTGTAGCCCAATCCGCGCGGGTCGTCCATCAACCCCAGGAAGGTGTTGATACGATCGCGCTGGTGGGGCTTCAGCACCGACTCAAAGACATAGTTCGTGGTATCGAGAAAGACCAACGAGCAGATGAAGAGACCCAGGATCAGAAAGATATTCGAGAGGTTGGCCCGGAAAGCATAGATGGCAATTCCGACGGCCGAGAGGAGGGTCACCGAGAGCAGTGCCCCGTAATAGGAGATCGAACCCGGCCAAAGGAGTTGCATAAAGAAGAAAAGCAGGATCGACGAGAGGAAGAGGGCCGCCAGGAAGATGATGCGCGAACGCCACTGTCCGTTCATCTTGGCCTCCGAGAAAGTGCAGACCCCGATCATCAGCACCAACAGAGCGATGGGCGACAAGAGAAATGAGATGATAAAGAGGCCCGCCACCATCAGAATCGGGATGCAAAGCCACTTGTTGAGTCCTTCGCGGTAGAGGACAAAGAGAAACGAACCCAACACGATACCCGACCCCGTATCGTTCTGCAGCACGATGATTGCCAGGGGGCAAAGCAACAGCA
The DNA here is from genome assembly GCA_045614985.1 of Alistipes sp. Taxonomy (GTDB): domain Bacteria; phylum Bacteroidota; class Bacteroidia; order Bacteroidales; family Rikenellaceae; genus Alistipes. The sequence goes on from JAZLDX010000019.1 coordinate 153,860, forward strand.
GTCCCACCTTTAAGAGATCGCCCGGGCGCGAAATCGAGAACGAATACTCGCTCATCAGGCGCGCCATGGCCAAGGCCGTGGCGATCTTCACCACCTCCACCGGTTGCCAATTCATCACACCGAGGTTGATCCACGCCTTGGCGCCATTGACCTCCGTACCGATGACCAGCGTGGCAAGCAGCAGCAAAATACCCACGGCATAGCCCACATAGGCCAACTTATGGAAGAGGCTGGCATCAAGCAGCAGCACCAGCAAGGCAAAGACCCAGGCCACTCCCATCCAGACCAACTGCTTGGTATAGAAGTGGCTGAAGGCGAACAATCCGCCCGTCGAGTCCTCCGACGAGGCCGAGGTAATGCAGAGACACCCGAAGAGAACGATCAGCAGGTAGTAGAGGATCGCCCAGCGATCCACCCCTTCGAAGATTCCTATTTTATTTTGATTGTACGACATGGGCTTCGATTTTTACACGACAACAACGCCTAATACTGGCGATAATAGGGTTGCAGGTTCTTCACATACTCCACCAAGTGGGGGCGCGTGATGGTGTCCGTCAGGTAGTACTCCTCGAGCAGCGAGGCGATCGGCACAGCCGCCGTGGCACCAAAACCGGCATTCTCGACATAGACCGAGATGGCAATCTTCGGGTTATCCTTCGGAGCAAAGGTCAAGAAGGTGGAGTGGTCCTTGCCATGGGGGTTCTGGGCTGTTCCCGTCTTTCCGCAGACATCCAGCCCGGGCAACTTCGCCAGACCCGACGTACCGGCCACATTCACGCCTCGCCACATACCCTCCACGATGGGTTCGAAGTGCTTGGGATCGACCTTCGTGTAGTGGCGCTCATAGAAGCGGCGGTCGATCGAATCCCGGCCCTCGATCTCCTTGACGATGTGGGGGATGTAGTAGTAGCCACGATTCGCTACGATAGCGGCCAAGTTCGCCATCTGCAAAGGGGTACAACCCAACTCACCCTGACCAATCGAAAGCGAAATCACCGTCTGCGACTTCCATGATCCACGATAACGCTTATCGTAACTCTCACGATCTGGGACATAGCCGTTTCCTTCACTCAAAAAGTCGGAGTCCAATTTGCGACCAAAGCCGAAGCTACGCACATACTCCTCCCACTTCTCGAATCCCTTCTTCACTCCTCCGTTCTCGGGCTTATCCAAGATATCGCGGAAGACATAGCAGAAGTAGGCATTGCACGAGTGGGCCACAGCATCGCGCAGATCCAAGGGTGAGGGGTGAGCATGGCATCCCACCTTGCGGGTAGCGGTATAGGCGTAGCCACCGTGACATGGGTAGCGCGTGGAGGGAGAGAGTACCCCCTCCTGCATGCCGATCAACCCCTGCACCAACTTAAAGGTCGATCCGGGCGGGTAGCGGGCACTCACGGCTCGGTTGTAGAGCGGACGCCGTTTGTTGCCCAAGAGTTGCATATAGTGGTTGCCACGTTGGCGGCCGACCAATTCATCGGGATCGTAGGTAGGCGACGAAACCATCATCAGGATCTCGCCTGTTGAGGGTTCAATTGCCACGGCGGCCCCCACCTTGCCCACCATGAGCTCCTCACAGAACTTCTGCAACTTGGCATCAATGGTGCAGACCAGGTAGCTACCCGCTTCGGGCAGCGTGTCGTACATCCCCTCCATGTAGGATCCTTTGATTGCTCCATGCGAATCGCGCTCAAGAACCTTCACCCCCTTCTTGCCGCGTAGCAACTCCTCATAGGCCGACTCCACACCGGTCTTTCCGATGTAATCGCCCGAACGGTAGTAGCTGTCGCGCTCCAAATCCTTGTCGTTCACCTCGCTGACGAAGCCCAACAGATTGCCTCCCACCTGCATCGGATATTCACGGGCCGTGCGATACACAGCATGAAAACCCTTGAATCCGCAGGCATCGAAACGCAGTTTATCCTCCTTCGAGACAAAGTTGGTGATTAGGGTTGCCTTGCGCGGAGCGGCAGCAGCCTCTTTCAGGCGACGCACCAAGCGCTCCTTCGAGATACCCAACACCTGACACATACGCAACGTATCGAACCCCTTCTTATCCATCTCGCGCCACGTTACCATCAGGTCGTAGCACTCGCGCGACTTGACCAAATACTCGCCATTGCGATCGAAGACCTCACCGCGAGGCGGGTACTGCACCTCATAGATCAGGGCATTGCCATCGGCCAGATCCTTGTACTTGCGATCGAGGATCTGGAGATAAAAAAGTCGCAATCCGATGACCGCAAAGATAAAGAGCACCACCAATTGCAGGGTACGCATCCGTTGCAGACCTTCAAAAGTGTTCATAGACTCGAAAGTTTAGAGAGGAGTAGTTGCGAAAAGAGCCAAATGAAGCAGACCGTGACCGCCGAACTCAAGACAAAGCGCAAGAGGGCAATGGGCATCAACTCCCAAGAGAGGCTCTCCAGGAGGAAGAACGAGAGGTGGTGCAGCGATACAAAGAGCACCAAATAGAGAATAAAGGAGTAGTTGCCCACCTTCCAAACCGTGGGGACTCCCCCCTCGCGCACCGTCTCCTTGCCGATGGCCAGGTTCATCACCATGCGACGCGTAAAGGCAGAGAAGAGGGTAACGGCTGTATTGATTCCCTCAAGCCCCATCGACCAATCCATTATCAAACCCGTCAAAAGACCACAAGACAAGACTACAATTGGAGGGGTCTCCATCGGCAGCAGAGCGATAAAGGCGATGTAGACCAAGGGCGAGAGATAAATACTGATGGCCAGGTTATCGAAGAAGAAGACCTGGAAGAGCATCGACACCACAAAGAGGAGCGAATAGGCAAACAGGCGATACATCATTATTGATAGCGTTTTTTGAGTTTTGCCTCCAACCCCTTCAACTCCTGGGAGTTGGGATTGCGGGCAAGAATTACGTTCGAGAGCGAACTCATATCGGCTGCCAAGCGCACACGCACTGTGTAGTAGGTTCCCGTTTCATTCAACTCGAAACTATCCACCTCTCCGATCGGGATGTCGGCCGGAAAGTAGTCCGAGAATCCGGTTGAGATCACCTCATCGCCCACATGAATGTCGGCATACTTCGAGAGTTCGTGCATAGTTACATGGCGATAGTCGCCCCCTTCCCAACGGATCGAACCATAGTACTCAGGGTTGTGGCGAAGTTTACCGCTGGCCTGAAACGAAGGATTGAGGATCGTAAGGGCCACAGCATAGTTTTTCGAGACACTCACAATGTGGCCAACCATAGCTCCATGGGCCGACAAGAGGGCCATATCGGTCTCGACACCCGCCTTCGAGCCCTGATCCACCACCACAAAGTTACGGGTGCGGTTGATCGAGCTGGTAGTAACACGCGCCGTGGTGTAGTAGTAAGGCTGATGCTTCATCGTATCGGCCAAACGCTGCAGAACCCCCTCCGCCTCAGCCCCACGATAGGCCGCAAGCTCCTGCTCGAGGGCGATGACTCGCTCCGAGAGGCGGCGATTCTCGGCCCCCAATTGCCAAAAGGTGCGCATGCTGGTAAAGACACCCTGCACACCCCCCACCACCTGGTTCGAGCGCGTCAAAAGGCGGGCCTGCGTATAGGCGTTCGAACGGGCATAGTAGCTCAGGGCTGCCACCTCCAAAAGGACAAAGAGGACAACCACATAAATACTGCGGATAAATTCTAAGAGTTTGTTCACCTTACACAGCTTCTAAAAATGGGGGTGCCCAACCCTTTCGTTGCAACACCCTCCATTATGAAATCGGATAAAAGCGGATTCTCGGGTTTTTCGCCCCTCATCTACGACAATAACAAGGTGTCGAAGGCGAATAAACAGCCTGAAAATGCTTTTTGACAATTTCAATTATTTCATTAGGAATGAGAAGCCGTTGATATTCTTCAGGGCGATTCCTGTACCGCGCGCCACAGCACGCAACGGATCCTCGGCTACATGGAACGGAATACCTGTCTTCTCGCTCAGACGTCGGTCGAGGCCCTTCAACAGAGCTCCACCACCGGCCAAGTAGATACCATTTTTCACGATATCGGCATAGAGCTCGGGGGGCATCGTCTCCAGCACCTTCATCAAGGCGGCATCGAGCTTCACGAGCGACTTCTCCAAAGCATAAGCAATCTCGTTGTAATTCAGCGAGATGGTCTTCGGGAGGAAGGTAAGCATATCGGGGCCCGTCACCTCGAAATCCTCGGGGGCATCCTCTCCCAGGTCGGGAATGGCGGCACCGATGGCACACTTGATCGCCTCGGCCGTGCGCTCTCCGATGCGGATGTTGTGCTGCTGACGCACATAATTCTGAATATCGGCCGTGAAGACATCACCAGCCACATTGATCGACTCCGAGCAGACAATACCGCCCAGCGAGATGCAGGCGATCTCCGAGGTACCACCACCGATGTCGATCACCATATTGCCCTCCGGGGCCTCCACATCCAGACCAGCACCCAGGGCAGCAGCCATCGGCTCATAGATCATGTAGACCTCACGGCCTCCGGCATGCTCGGCCGAATCGCGCACGGCACGAATCTCCACATTGGTCGAACCCGAGGGGATGCAGACCACCATACGCAACGACGGCGAGAAGAGCGAACCCGAGGTCTTCACCTTCTTGATCATACCGCGCAACATAAGCTCCGTGGCGTTAAAGTCGGCAATCACACCATCCTTAAGCGGGCGAATGGTCTTGATGTTGGGGTTGGTCTTCTCGTGCATCTGGCGAGCCTGATGACCAATGGCCACCAACTTACCCGAATGTACGTCCAAGGCCACGATCGAGGGCTCGTCGACCACCACCTTATTGTTGTAGATCACCAGCGTGTTGGCCGTTCCCAAGTCGATCGCCAACTCCTGTGTCAATGAAAAAATTCCCATAGTCTATCTTTATGTTTTTATATTTTCGGTTTCTTGTTTCATCTCATTGAAAAAGAGATCAAAAGCCTCCTTTCTCTCCCCATTTTCCAACCAAATTCCGCCCGCCCGTCTTCGGTGCGGGCAATATGCAGGACAAAGGTATAAAAATAATTAGGAATTACCAATCAGGAACGAGGATTTATTTTTTATGCACGGGGATGCCAAAGAAAATTACTATCTTTGTGCGAAGGATAATCCGCAAAAGAGGCGAGCGCGAAAAACCCTCTTTTGCAAAAGGGTTCCCTATGTGGAGGCTCCCAAGCGGATTGTCCCTGCATACAGACAACCAACCCAAAGAGAAAAAACAGAAAATCGAAATGGTCGAAAAGTTTTTGATGGCCGGAGATACGGCCTTGCATGTCTGCGATTCGGAGCAGGGTGAGCAGACCCTCGTGTTGCTGCACGGCTACCTGGAGTCGCTTTTGGTGTGGGAGGATTTTGTCCCACTACTCTATAAGAAGGTGCGCGTCATCACGTTGGATCTTCCGGGGCACGGCATCTCGGAGGTGCGTGGCGAGGTACATACCATGGAGTACCTGGCCGATGTAGTCAAGGGAGCCCTCGATGCCTTGGGCGTGGAGCGTTGCACGCTGGTCGGCCACTCAATGGGCGGCTATGTGGCCCTGGCCTTTTGCGAGCGTTATCCCGAACGTCTCGAAGGGATCGTTCTGCTCAGCTCGACACCGAATGCCGACACCCCCGAAAAGGCCGAGAATCGCCGCCGCGAGATCGCCCTGGTGAAGGCCGGCAAAAAGGAGCAGCTCGCCAAGGTGGCACCCGCAGCCGGATTTGCCGAGGAGAACCGCACACACCTGAAGGATGCGATCGAGGATCTCACCGAGCAGGTTTTTCTCACCGAGGAGGAGGGAATCGTGGCACTGCTGGGGGGCATGATCGAGCGCAAGGATCAGAACGAGATGCTCCAAAAATCGGTTGTGCGTCAGCTCTTTATCTTGGGCAAAAAAGATGGATACATCCCCTTGGAGGTGGCCGAAAAGATGGTAGAACGCCATCCGCAAGCGCAGGTGGTTTGGTTAGAAAACTCGGGGCACATGGGCTTCGTGGAGGAGCCCGAAAAGACAGCCCAGGCCCTGCTCGATTTCATGCAATAAGAGCGGTTTTCCGCACCCGCAAAAGGAGGGCTCGATCGAACCTTTAGGCATCGAAACCTCCGAGCGCGAAAAGTTTTTATTCGAAATGTTTGGGAAAGCGGGGCTTTTTTTCTATTTTTGACCTATTATTTTCTACTTGGTGTAGCGTGCACAACGAAATTCCATACCTCATCTGCCACGGATCGGGCAACCGATTTGTGATGATCGATGCCGTAGCCTCGGCCCAGGCGATCGAAGAGATCGACCTCGCCCCCTTTGCACGCGCCGCGTGCCAAGCGCTTTGGTCAAGCCCCCTCGACGGTCTGCTCCTGCTTGTAGAAGAGAACGGAAACTATGGGATGCGGATGTTAAACACCGATGGTTCAGAGGCCGAGATGTGTGGCAACGGCATTCGCTGCGTGGCCCGCTTAGCCCGGGAGCGTTACCTCTCAACGGACTATTTCACCCTCCTCTCGGGCGGAAAAAGCTACCCGATCTTTAGCCAAGAGCCAATCTTCCCCAAACTCACAAGTTTTGGCGTGGAGATTGCCATCCGCCTTTCGGCCCCCGACTTTCCCATGGGAGAGACCCATTTTTTGGATCAGCCTATCGCAGAGTTGCACCCCACCCTGCGCTTCAGTTATCTGAACCTCGGCAATCCCCACCTTGTGGCGATCACCGAGAAGATCGACCTCCGACTACTCAAAGAGCTCGGCGAGCGCATCAAGAGCCTTCCCGAGTGGTTTCCGCGCGGCATAAACCTCAGCTTCGTCACCATCGAGGCACGCAATCGCCTCTTTGTCGCCACCTACGAACGCGGGGTCGGACTCACCAACTCCTGCGGCACGGCGATGACCGCCTCCACGACCGCCGCCGTGTTGCTCGGCCACTGCGATGCCGACAGTTCTATTGAGGTGCGAAATCGTGGAGGAATGGTGCGCTGTCAATGCCACCTTGCCCCGAAAAGCCTCTCCACCCGCCTGACGGGCAACGCTACCTACGAGGCAGAAGGACACCTAAGTTGGAACGGCATAGGGCTTCTCCACCGCGAAGAGAGACGTTTTAACGCGGAGATCGAACAATACAACCAATTTTTATCGGCAATCGGTTGCCTATGAGAATTTTGCGCCACATACTGTGTTGTATCGCCGTCGGCTTGTTGCTGACAGCCTGCAATGTAACGCGCAAATTCCAAGAAGGCGAATACCTCGTACAAAAGGTAACTATCAAGGCCGACAAGGAGGTACCGCGCAAGGAACGAATCTCCTCCGAGGAGTTGAAAAACTACCTGCGTCAACGGCCCAACAAGCGGCTCTTCGGCACCAACTTCTTTGTTTGGTTGCACAATCAAGCCAACCCAGAAAAAGATAATTGGTGGAACAACTTGAAGCGCAAACACGGTGAGGCTCCGGTGATTCTCGACACAACCCTCACCGAACAGTCGGCCATCAACTTCAAGAACTACATGGACTCGCGCGGCTTCTTCTCCTCGAAGGTAAGCTACGAGATCGACACCACCCGTCGCGAACATCGCGCCTACATCTCCTACCGCACCCAACAGGGCAAGCCCTACCGTATCTCAAGTTTCAGCTACAGCTTCCGAGACCAATCGTTGGCTCCGTTGATCCTAAGCGACTCGGCCAATACCCTGATCCGCGTGGGCGAGATCTACGACCTGGCCACCCTCCAGGCCGAGCGCGAACGCATCACCACCTACCTCAAAAAGCGTGGCTACTACCACTTCTCGGTGAATAATATCGAGTATATAGCCGACACATTGGAGGCTCCCTACACGATTGGATTGCGCCTAGTGGTCAAGCAGCAGATTACGGGATATGACGAGACCGGAAAGGCGGTGATGGCCGACAACACCCGCTACTTCATCGACCGTATCAACATCTTCCCCCAATACGACCCCACAAAACTCGATCAACAACTCCTCGCGCAGCTTGATACGAATTACTACCACGGGCTCTACATCATCTCGGGACAAAAACCCATTGTTCGCCCCAAGGTATTGCGCGAGTTAGTCCCTATTCACCAGGGACTTATCTACAACGGCAATAGTATCACGAACACCTACGATCGCCTCATGTCGACTGGTTACTTCAAGAGTGCCCGCATCATCTTCACCGAGCGCCCCGAACGCACAATCTTGATCGACACCGTACAAATGGCCGACACCACCGCCATTCGACGGGTGGAGAATGGCTTCCTGGGATGCAATATTCTCTGCACCCCCACCCTAAAACAGAGCTACAAGATCGAATTGGAGGGAAGCATGACCTCCAGTTTCTGGGGATTGAAGGCAACGGCCGGTTATCAAAACCGCAACATCTTCCGCGGCATCGAGGCCCTGGATCTCGATGTGACCATGGGTTATGAATATATGCGTGCTCCCGATGCCAAGAAACGTAACGCCTTGGAATTCGGCTTCTCGGGAGGACTCTCCTTCCCTCGCTTCCTGCTCCCCTTTTCGGTAGACAAAAATAAGTTGCTGACCTCCCCCCGTACCCGTATCAACCTCTCGATCAATTTCCAGGATCGTCCTTACTATCGTCGTACCCTCTCCAATGCCTCGTGGGGCTACTCTTGGGATCTGCACAACCACTCCTTCGTAATCCGCCCAGCCGACATCACGGTCGTCGACATGGGCTACATGGATGATGAATTTTACAACTCGCTACAAAACCGTTACCTACAAAACAGTTATAGTTCGCAACTGATCTCGGCTCTCACCTTTGGCTACGTCTTCAACAGCCAACGTCGCAATCTGATGGGCAACGCTACCGTGGTGCGCATCAATGCCGAGGTGGCCGGCAACCTGCTCGACGGACTCACCCACCTCTTTGGCTCACCGGCCGAAGGAAAGGATTACCACGAACTTTTCGGCATCCGCTACTCGCAATACTTCCGCATCGAAACGAGCGTAAGTCGCAAAATCATGCTGGGCGAAAAGACAGCCTTGGCCGGACGCCTCTATGCCGGCTGTGGTGTGGCCTACGGAAACGCCGAGGCCCTCCCCATGGACCGCCTCTTCTATGCCGGCGGCAGTAACTCGATGCGCGGATG
>JAZLDX010000020.1:0-92003 GCA_045614985.1 Alistipes sp.
GTAGATGGCCCTAACGTTACTTTCGACATCAAACCTCAGGGCTACGACGGCTATTACTACTATGGTGTATTCTGGGCTAAGGACGTGGAGGGACTCTCGGACGAGGAGATGCGAGGTCTCTGCGAGGCCGACTGGGAGAACTGCAAGGCCTACTATTCATCATTCTTCGACACCCCTGAGCAGGGCCTACACTTCATCTTCAATGAGCTTGCATTCAAGGGCGAGCAGCATCTCGAGGTGGAACTCGATGCTAACACCGAGTTTATACTTTGGGCCTTCGGTCTGGACGGTGAGGCGTTGATGAACACCACACCGGAGTTCTACAACTTCACCACAGGCAATGTGAAGGCTTCGGACAATGAGTTTACACTCTCTATTGTGGATATCTACCCACGTAAGGCAACAGTAAAGGTGGAGACTACAAACGACGATACATATGTTGCTACGCTTGTTGCTGGCGATCGCTTCGAGAATTACAGTGACGAGGAGATTATCAACTATATCCTTACCAACTTCAACGTTCAGTATGCCTCTGGCACATTGACCGACACCGCAGCAGGCCTTGTGCCATCTACAGAGTATGAGTTGTTGGTATTTGGTGCTCAGGCTGGCGATTCTACAACAGAGCTTCACCGCCTAAAGTTCACCACCGAGGAGGTTGTATATGCCGATTTGGAGTTCTCGCTAACCATAGGCAACTACTACAATGGTAGCGACCTTGCAAAGATAGACTCATTCTATGAGGGCTTGGAGGGTACTGTCATCGTGCCTATCACAGCTAATGTGGACCCTGCGGCTGTAGCCTTCTACTTCAACGCCATGAATAGCCTCGCCTTCCCACACTATGAGTATGAGCAGATCATCGAGGGTCTTATGGCAGAGGGCGCTGTGGAGGAGACAACCTCATACTACGCCTTTGAGTTCGACGAGCCATACACATTCTTCGGCGTTGCCGAGGATAGCGATGGCAACTTCACCGAGATATGGTCATCTAAGGAGACTACGTTCACCGTTGATGGCTGCTCACCTGCCGAGGAGTTTTTTGCTGACGCCACAACAGCTGGAAAACGCACCGCCAAGGGCCCTAAGGCGGCATGTCTAACTCTTGAATAATAACTTTGCAATAAGTTTTTCGTATTTTAGTGGTTGCCCCCATCGAACATAGCTTTCGGTGGGGGTATTTATTTTGTGTCTACTATTGTTCGTATGTACGACTATTTGTGTAATATTCGTAAAGAAGCCTTGTTGCATAGGGTTGTAGTCTTGCATACGACACAAAAAAAGCAGAGGGTTTGCCTCTGCTTGATGTTGGTTTGGGAGTATGGTTATGCTTGCCTAAAACGACCTCGATTATCCCTCAAGATGCACCGTTTGAATTGAATCTTATGTTTTGCACCCAAAGTCGTTTCGTGTTTTATTCGTATATTACTGGATATTAGCATGTTATTCGATCGGAGGAATATTGAACTCGATCTGATCGACGGTGAGTACCGTAACCTGCTGTCCATTATATAGTCCTGAGCACTCAGCACCGAGCAGGCAACCCTCGCTTTTTGAGAAACGTGCAACAATCCCGACATTGTCACCCCTAGTGCTGACTAAAATAATATCGCCTTCCTCGCGGAATTTAAGTAGCAAGCCCATTGCAGCGGCATACGGTTTCAATTTTTCTAGTGAGGCAAGCGGGGTGAGGTCTATACCTTCGTCTGGGCGTTCCAGAACTAATTGCCCATTTTGGTAGCGTCGATAGGTCTGACCGTCATAGAGTTCCATACTACGCTCATCGTCCTGCCATTTGATAGCCATTTTGATCTTTGAGTCCTCTTTGCGAATCTCGACGGTACCCTGCATCGGAGTTCCATCGAAATCAACATCATAGAGTTCCCCTGAGTTATTGTTCTCGGTAACATTTGCGGTGAATCGCACAAGGCAGTTATCCGATTCGAGAAGTTGAGTCAACGCTCGCTCGACAACATCGCGAGCGGTGCTGGTCTGCACTCCGCTGATACCGACGAAGACTGCCACTGCAACCATAGCAGCAACGGCTCCAATGCGTGCTACCTGCCACAGCGTGCGGCGGCGCGATGTGGGAGCTTTGAATTTGAGTGAGGTTGTGGGGGCGAATCGCGGTGTGAGCAGATTCATTACGCGCTCGTCTGAAAAATTGTCTAAATTATTAGTTTTCATAGTCTTTTCTGTTTTTTGTTAGTTAGATTATTTCTCTTTTTTCGAGGGCTTCGCGCAGTTTGTCAATGCCGTAGCGAAAGCGCGATTTGGCTGTCGTAAGAGGGATGTCGCAGATCGAGGCGATCTCGCTAAATTGACGACCTCCGTAGATTCGCAAGCGAATTACTTCGCTCTGTTCCTCAGGGAGTTGCGCCATCAGTCGCTCGATCAATCGGAACTCCTCGTCGAAGTTGGTTGGCGTGAGGTCGTCGTTACTCAATGTATTGAGCGACTCGGACGCCACAAATTGACGACGTGAGCGCAAGCGCGATACGCAACTGTTTGACAACGAGCGGTAGACGTAGCCCTGCAGATCGTCAATATCGGCGAGCCGTGAACCTTGCTTCGATAATCTTTCATAGAGGTCTTGAATCACATCTTCGGCTTCAGCTGCCGATCCCAACCGATAGCAGACATAGCGAAACAGATGGTCGCGCTCGGATTGCATCAGTTCAGCGAGGCGGTGTAGTTGATCTTTCTCAGTAGTTTGACTCATAATTTGTTAGTTTTGTTGGGAACGCGCTCCAAATATATAACGCACAAATGTCAAAAAAGACTTAATGTGTGAGTAAATTTACTAAAAAGAGGTTTGCTCACCATTTGAACAATCCTCATCTATCTTAATTTTTTATCTCTATCGAAGCTATCGGAAGATTGCTCCCGCACAAAAAAAGCAGAGGGTTTGCCTCTGCTTTGTGTTGGATTTTAGGGAGTATGGTTATGCTTGTCGAGTAAGAAAGTCTATGTTTTTGTCTGTGAGTGTGGTGTGAGTGAATACGACAAAAATCGCACAACGCTTTGAGTGTTTGAGATAAACAAGTACTCCCTCTTCCACCGCTCCGGAATCACAAGGAGAGCGAGAGCAATAAGAAACCAGGTGTTGCTCGAAGAGCCAAAAACAAGAGAGAGATGACTTCAAGTTTATTTGAAAGTTATCTCTCTCTGTTTTTGCTATGTGCGCAGCACGGCCACCTTGTTTGTTATCGCCGAGCCGATGCAGTGAAAGACAAGCGATAGCGAAGTCAATCCCGCCGTCAAATAATGCTTGTGCTCACCCTGCGAAGGATTCCCGTGCGGAAGACGTAAACGAAGCACGCTGACAAGCGTGCGAAGTAACCAACCGCAAAACCATCTGCAAATCCAACCGCAAAACCAACTACAAAGTCTCTCTCCAGACACAAAAAATTTCGTCCCTCATGCAATATTCTGAAAGGGGCAGCCGTTTTATGGTTGAAACAACAGCAAACAAACCACTTTAAACCAAATGCCTATGGAGGAAATGGACACTTGTGCATCGAATAACTTATCGGACGAGGAGCTATTTTTCAACGAGGTGATTTGTGGGGAGGCCGACCTGCTCTACCTGGACAGCTACCTGCGCGACCTGCTCCGCCCCAGATAAAACAGTGAGGTTTTGGGTTGACTCATTCGTTTTTTTAACGGTTAATTTTTGATGCCGAGGGCACGGGAAATCCCCGTGCCCTCATTTTTAGGGGAGGAAGCACAATGCGCATCGCCGAGGGGGACAAAAAACTCCCCGACCAGATGCGATCGGGGAGCGAAAAAGTGTTGTGTTTGTGTCATTTATTCCGCCGAAGTTGCAAGGGGCGAAGCCTGCGTGTAGGTGCGTGCAGCGAGCTCCTTGTCGAGTTGGTACATGCCATATTTGTCCCCCTCTACGGACTCTACGGCAAAGATCATATCGCGGGCCGACTCCTCCTCCTCTACCTGCTCGTTGACAAACCAAACCAGCATATTAGACGAAGCAAAATCACGATCCTCCATGGCGATGGCAGCCAGGTTGTTGATCAAGCCCGTCACCACTCGCTCGTGCTTCAGGGTCTCCTGATACATTTCCAACACAGAACTCCACTCTGTGCGCACCTCGGCAATGGGTTTCAACTCCACCTTGCAGTCGCGTGACGAGAGGTAGTTCATCAGAATACGAGCGTGATCCTGCTCCTCGAGCCACTGGACGTAGAACCAATTGGCAACACCTTTCAGGCCTTTGTTCTCGGCATCGAGCGACATGGAAAGGTAGAGGTAAGCCGACCACAGCTCGGCATTGATCTGCTCATTGATAGCAGCGTGTAACTTGGGACTTAACATAATGAAATAAGTTTTGGGGTTTGATAATAGTTTGTTTGCGTTGTCGGCTTTGGGGGCGGAAGAGGAGCTAAAGCTCCGTCTTCCACAGGCCGTGCAGGTTGCAGTACTCGTAGACCGCCAGGGGCTTGGCATCGCCATGGCAGATCACCGCCTCGGGCTTATCGCTCAGGTTTACGCGAATGCCGCCACGATCGGTCTCTACATAGATGAAGGCGATGTGGTGCTCCTCGAGCATCGGGTGGGCGACACTACCCACCTCGACCTTGATGGTCTTCTCGTCGAGGCGCGTTACAACGGGCAGGTGCTTCTCGCCGCTGGCATCCACCGTATTGGGGATCAGCTCCTCCATCTTCTCGCCGCAGCATACCACGGGCACCTTCGAATCTACTACCTTCTCAATCACATTACCGCAGTGGCGGCATTTATAAAACTTCGTTGCCATAATTTTCATTTTTTTAGGTTGTTATCTACTTTTTGTTTTTATTCTCACATTTCGGAGCTCCCCTCTTTTCGGGATCGAGCCCCTTATCTTGTTTTTCCTACTGCAAAGATAATACAACGCAATACCTAAATACAATGATTTTCAATCGAAGTTTCTGATAATGCTATAAATTGGGCTTATCAAGCAAAGAGGGCTGCTAAACCAAACGGTCAAGCAGCCCTCTCTTTGGTTGTCTCCTTGTCGATTAGAATTGCTTGAGGAGGTTGACCATTTCGATGGCGGTGTTCATCGTGTCGAAGCCCTTGTTGCCGCTCTTGGTGCCGGCACGCTCCACGGCCTGCTCGATCGAGTCGGTCGTGAGGATACCGAAGATCACCGGCACACCGGTCTCCAGGCTCACATGAGCCACCCCTTTCGTTGCCTCGTTGGCCACCATATCGAAATGGGGCGTAGCACCGCGAATCACAGCTCCCAGGCACAATACGACATCATACTTGCCACTCTGTGCCATCTTCTTCGCGGCCAACGGAATCTCGAAAGCTCCGGGAACATAGGCCACCGTGAGGTTCTCCTTATTACCCCCGTGGCGTACGAAAGCATCCACTGCCCCCTCAAGTAATTTGCCCGTGATAAAATCGTTGAAACGAGCCGCTACAATACCGATCTTCTGACCCTCGGCCAGCAATTTTCCTTCAATTACATTCATGACTATCTCTTAATTTTGAATTTTGATTTACTTCTCGTTCTCCTCCAGGTGGAGCAGGTGGCCCATCTTCCGGCACTTGGTCTGCATATAAAAGGCATTCTCCTCCTTGCAGCTCATCTCGATCGGCTCGCGACCCACGATCTCCAGCCCATAGCCATCCAGTCCCTTGATCTTCATCGGGTTATTGGTCATCAGAATCAGCTTCTTGAGACCCAGGTCGGCCAGGATCTCCGCCCCCGTGCCATATTCGCGCAGGTCGGCCTCGAAGCCCAAGGCCAGGTTGGCCTCCACCGTATCAAGCCCCTCGTCCTGCAGGTGGTAGGCGCGGAGTTTGTTGATCAGGCCGATGCCGCGGCCCTCCTGACGCAGGTAGACCACCACGCCGCGACCCTCCTTCTCGATGCGACGCAACGCCTCGGCCAACTGCTCGCCGCAATCGCAGCGCAACGAACCGAAGGCATCGCCCGTAAGACACTCCGAGTGGACACGACACAACACAGGCTCCGAGGTAGCAACCTCTCCCTTCACCAAGGCCACATGGTGCTCTCCCGTGATCTTGTTCACATAGCCGTAGGCGCGGAAGCGGCCGTAGCGGGTGGGCATCTCGGCCTCCGTGACACGCTCCACCAATCGCTCCGTATGGCGGCGGTAGGCGATCAGGTCGGCTACGGTCGTGATGCAAAGTTTGTGCTTCTTAGCAAACTCTATGAGCTCCGTAGTACGCATCATCGTACCATCCTCGCGCATGATCTCGCAGCAGAGGCCACACTCTTTCAGACCGGCAATACGCATCAGGTCGACCGTGGCCTCGGTGTGGCCGGTACGCACCAGCACACCCCCGTCGCGGGCCTGCAAAGGAAACATGTGGCCCGGGCGGCGGAAGTCGCGAGGCTTTGCCCCCTCCTCCACACACTTCATGGCCGTAATCGAACGCTCCACGGCCGAGATTCCCGTCGTGGTCTCCACATGGTCGATCGAAACGGTGAAGGCCGTCGAGTGGTTGTCGGTATTTTCTGTTACCATCTGCTTCAAGTCGAGTTTCTCACACAATTCGCGACTCATCGGCATGCAGATCAGACCCTTGGCATGGCAAGCCATAAAGTTCACATTCTCCGTAGTGGCAAACTCGGCCGCGCAGACCAGGTCGCCCTCATTCTCACGATCAGGGTCGTCGATCACCACGATGTTCTCTCCGCGACGCAACGCCTCGGCCGCCTCCTCGATCGTATTAAACTGAAATTTCTCCATTGTTAATTCTCTCTATATTTTATCTCTATTTTTACTTTATTCTTCTAATCTCGGCAAGAGGGACCCGCATTAGAATCCATGCTCGCGCAAAAAGTCGAGTGTAAGGCCACTTGAAGGGGCTTTTCCCATCAACTTCTCAACATATTTCACAATCATGTCGCACTCCAAGTTGACCGACTCTCCGATGCGTCGGCGATGCAGCGTTGTGGCGGCTTGGGTATGGGGAATCAGCGACACCGAAAAGGTGCGCTCTGTAACACGCGCCACCGTCAGGCTCACGCCATCTATGGCAATCGACCCCTTTTGCACCACATAGCGCAACACCGACTGCGGAGCCTCGAAAGTGAGCCATAATGCCGTATCATCCTCTCGGCGA
This sequence comes from Alistipes sp., assembly GCA_045614985.1. Taxonomy (GTDB): domain Bacteria; phylum Bacteroidota; class Bacteroidia; order Bacteroidales; family Rikenellaceae; genus Alistipes. The sequence goes on from JAZLDX010000020.1 coordinate 7,108, forward strand.
TCCACCAAGCGTCCTGTAGCATCAATATGACCCGATACCAAGTGGCCACCCAGACGGGTCGAGAGGGTCAGGGCGCGCTCCAGATTGACCCCATCGCCTGCCTTCAACTCCCCCAAGGCGGTACGTTCCACCGTCTCGGGCATCACATCGGCCTCAAAACGCCCCTCCTGCAGGCGCGTTACCGTGAGGCAGACCCCGTTAGTAGCGATGCTATCGCCTACCTCGGTCCCCTGCAAGACCTTCTCGGCACGAATCGTAAGGGTAAAACTGCGGGCTCCGCGTCGCAGCGAAACCACCTCACCCATCTCCTCGACAATTCCTGTAAACATAGGCTATGCGCGTTTGATCAATCCGTGAATCATGAGATCCTCGCCGAAGTGTTCCACCTCGAGCCCTTCGAGTTCCACCGCCTCAGCCATGCGCTCGATGCCGTGGCCCCCAATAGGGCTCTTCGATTCGGCACCCCCCACGAGTTTCGGAGCAACAAAGCAGACCACCTCGTCCACCAAGCCTCCGCAAAGGAGCGAATAGTTGACCTCCCCGCCCCCTTCGACCAGCACCGAGTCGATGCCCGTAGCCCCGATCTTCTGCATCAGATCGGCCATCGAGAGGTGTCCCTCCTCCTCAGCGCAGCACCAAGTCTCAACACCTGCCTTATGGAGGGCCTCCAAACGGCTCTTCTCGGCCTTGGCCGTATGGGCCACAATAGTGCGCTGGTCAAGTGCCGTACGCACCAACTGCGACTGCAACGAGATACGAGCCGAGGTATCGGCCACGATGCGAATTGGCTGGCGATGCTCGCCCTCCAGGCGGCAATTGAGCATCGGATCATCGGCCTCCACGGTACCTATACCCACCAGGATGGCCATCAGCGACGAACGCATCTCATGGACACGATGACGCGCCTCCTCACCCGTCACCCAACGCGAATCGCCCGTACGGGTGGCAATCTTGCCATCGAGGGTCATGGCCGACTTCATTACCACCCAAGGGTGCTTCGTGGTGATGTATTTCAAGAAGATGCGGTTCTGGTAGCGGAGTTCCTCCTCCAGCACACCGCTCTCGACCTCAATCCCCGCCTCGCGGAGCTTCTCGATCCCCTTGCCCGCCACCAGCGGATTGGGGTCGGTCAGGCCGACCACCACACGGCGTATTCCAGCCGCAATCACCGCCTCGGTACAGGGCGGGGTCTTGCCGTGGTGACAACAGGGCTCGAGCGTAACATACATCGTAGCCCCCGATGCGGGCTCCGAGCAACGCGCCAAGGCATTGCGCTCGGCATGCAGGCCTCCCCACTGCTCGTGCCAGCCGGCACCGATGATGCGCCCATTGCGCACAATCACTGCACCCACCAGCGGATTGGGGTTCACCGCCCCTTCACCACGCAGCGCAAGCTCCATAGCTCGCCGCATAAACCGAAGATCTTCGTTTGTTGCCATCTTTTTCTCTTTTTGGTTATTCTTATCCACACGGGATCTTCCTCGCAAGAGGGGTTCTCCAATACCAGAACGCCCCCTCCGCCAAAACAAAACAGCCCCGCAGGATTGCTCCTCGGGGCGTAGTTCTTTTAGGGAAGAGAGTTTCGATCTCTCAAAGAGAAGATGATTTGTTATTGCCACCCCCGAAGCCTTCAAACGACCTCAAGAGTTCACGGCACAAGAATCACTTCCTCCCCCTAAATACTCCTCTCTTGCATCCGGACTCTGACCGTCGGCATCGGAATTTCACCGATTCAGCCGAGATAGCGGACCTCTGTTTCGCAATCCCCTTGTACACAGAAGTCCTCTACCAAAGAGAGTCCCTGCAAACAATAGGATCGGCCCTCCACCTCGGGTCGCGGGCTCTCACCGCCGGTGGGGATTTCCACCCCGCCCCGAAAGGATAGGCAAAGATAACAAATATTACAACAAAACACAAGTTTTCGGTCGAAAAAGCCTAAAAACGATCCGAGAACAATACTCAAAGATGTTTTCCGAGGAGCAATCCCCCCCGAAAAACAAGATTTCCCCGCCTTTTCGGCAGGGAAACCATTTTTTTATTCACTCCGACTCTCCTCCTCGAAGCCCGGCTCCTCCGAGGGGGTATCCAACTCAGCCGCATCAAGCACCGAGGTCGCCAAACGCTTCTTGATCTTCACATTGAGCCCCACCATGCGTTCACCCAGGCGCACCAGGTTGTTGTTCCCCTGGGTGAATCGCTTGTAGGCCTCGTCGTAGGAGCCCTGGGCCGTCTTCAACCCCTTCTCGACCCCTTGCAGCGCCTCGCTGAAGGCCACCAATTGGTCGTACATCTTCGCACCGCACTCGGCAATGTTGCGCGTGTTACGCTCCAAGTCGCTACGCTGCCAAAGGTTGTCGACCAACTTCAAGAGGGCGAAGAGGTTGGTGGGCGAGGAGATGATTACCTTACGCTTGTAGGCATCAGCCCAAATGGCCGGATCGGCCTGCATGGCGGCCAGGAAGGCCGACTCGTTCGGGATAAACATCACCACGAAATCGGGAGAGCAGGCCATCAGTGCTTGATAGCTCTTGGCCGAGAGTTCCAAGACATGCTTGCGCACCGACTCCACATGGAGTTTGAGTTGCTGGGCACGCTCGGCGGGATCCTCCGCGGCGGCATGGTTGGCATAGGCCGTCAGCGAGGTCTTTGAGTCGATGACAATCTGCTTTTTGTCGGGCAGATTTAGGATCACATCGGGACGTACATTCTCCCCGGCCTCATTTTTGAATGTATCCTGCGTCTGATAATGAACCCCCTTGATTAGGTTCGACGACGAGAGGATCGTATCGAGAATCATCTCCCCGAAGTCGCCCTGCACCTTCGAATCGCCCTTCAGGGCGCGCGTGAGGTTGGTCGTCTCGGTCGTGATACGATGGTTGAGCTCCATGAGGTGCTTCAACTCATTTTTTAGGGCTCCATGCTGCTCGGCCTCCGTGGCATAGATCTTTTCGACTCGCTCACGGAAATCGGCGATATTCTGCTTAAACGGCTTGAGCAAAGAGTCCAAAGACTCCTTGTTCGTCTCGCGGAAAGAGCGCGACTGCTCGCCCAGGATATCGGCAGCCAAGGTCTTGAATTGCAGACGCATCGCCTCCTCGGCCTTGGCTCGTTCCTCCTGCGAAAGGGTGTGGCGCTCCTGCTCCTCCCGAAGGCGCAACTCAGAGGCCTCAAGTTTGGCCACCAAGGCGGCACGATCAGCAATCGCCTCTCGCAACTGCACCTCCGATTTCGAGGCGCGCTCCTCGGCTGCTAAGATCCGCTCTTGGAGCGTACGACGCTCGGCATCTGCCTGCATCTCGGCACGAGACAAAGCCCCCTGCGCTTGTTGTAATTCAGCCCCCTGCGCTACTGCACGACTTCGACTGCGCATCAAGAGCACAAGAAGCGCAAGAAATCCTACGACCAAAAGGGCCAAAAAGGCGTATAAAATTGTTGTCATCATCATTTCATTCGATTTGCTAACAAAGATACAAAATAATTCAGGATTCAAAATTCAAAATTCAAAATTATTTCCATCCTCTCCCTAATTTCACCAATGTATTACCATAATACGAAAACAATTTATCGTTTTTCGATACTTTTTTTTTGTTTTTCAAATTTTATTCCCTAACTTTGTCAAAGAAAGGTGAACGGAAGCGAGAAGGGAACTAAAATTCCAGACCCAGAGGGTTCATGCACGCTCACAAAGAAAACGAAAACCCAAAAAGGCAAATTTAAGACAACGTTTTTTTCAAATATAAATAGGTATCCCCGATTTTTAGGGCCTATTTTTGAAAAATTGAAATATTTTGCAAAATATATGTACTATGTATTGCATAATACAGATAAAAACATATATCTTTGCATCATAAAAGAATAACAAATCAAACAAAAAAGGAATATGAAATGATTTTTGACCCTGCTGTTTGTGCTGATTATCGGCACCATGCCCCTCTTCGCCGCCCGACAATCGGCCACCTCGGGACGGGTAGTCAACGCCCAAGGCGAGCCCATCGCCTTCGCCACGGTGGTACTGCTCGCAGGCGAAGAGCAAGTAGATGGCCTGGCCAGCGAGAGCGACGGCACCTTCACGCTGACAGCCCCCGCGGGCCGCTACACCCTGCGCATCCAATATGTGGGCTACGAGCCACTGACACGCGAGGTGGAGTTGCCCCAAGAGAGCGACTTGGGCGAGTTGATCCTCACCGAATCCTCGACCCAAATCGAAGAGGTAGTCGTCAAGGCGCAACTCATCCGCCGCGAGGCCGACCGTTTTGTGGTCGATGTCGCCAACTCGCCCGTAGCCGTTGGCAAAGATGGCGTGGAACTGCTTAAGACCGCCCCGGGCGTTTGGATGCAGGAGGACGGGATCTCGATCAACGGCTCGGGAGGCACAAAGGTCTACATCAACGACCGCGAACTGAAGATGGAGGGGGCCCAGCTGGTACAATACCTGCGTTCGCTGCGGGCCGAAGATGTACAACGCATCGAGGTCGTACCCCAATCGGGAGCCGATTACGACGCCAACTCATCGGCCGGCATCATCCGCATTACGCTCAAAAAGCGCCGCGATGACGGCTTGATGGGCTCGGCCTCCTACAACATTACTTATGGAAAGTATCAGACGATGCATAACCCCTACCTCACGCTCAACTACAACCGCGGAGGTTGGAATCTCTACGCCTCGGGGTGGGCTAACTTGGGCTCGCAGGAGGCCCTCTCGGAGGAGAAGACCAACTACCTGCTACGCGACATGTCGCTCGAGGCGAGCACCCAAATGCACGAGAAGGTGCGTTCAGCCGGAGGAAAGGCAGGCGTGGTCTACGACTTCAACCCGCACCACTCGTTAGGAGCCGAGTTCGAGTATTGGCACAACGGCGACAAAGGCGATACCCCCTCGACCACCCGCATCCGCCAGGGAGAGTTTTCGAGTTACAACGAAGGTATCTTCCGCACCCATTCCACGATCGACAACTACTCGGCCTCGCTGAGCTACATCTACCGCCTCGACACCCTGGGCTCCACCTTCAAAGTATTGAGCGACTACACCCACCGCTCCATTGGCGACCGTTCCGACAACGAGACCCACAAACACATGGCCGGCACGGTGCGCGACTCACTCTACTACGAGCAGACCTCGAGCCAATACGATATCATTACGGCAACCGCGGCCCTCGACAAAGCCCTCTCGGCCAATTGGCGGATCAAGAGCGGAGCGAAATACACGCGCAACGAAACCTCGAACGATGCCCTCTATCGTGTGTGGGAGCAGGAGGCATGGCGACCCAACAGCGTGGAAGATTACACCATTCGCTACACGGAGAACATCGGAGCCCTCTATGTAATCGCCTCGGGCAACTTCGGTCGCTTCTCTCTCTCGGCGGGACTGCGCGGCGAGTACACCTACACCTCGGGGCGCGGAGAGAGTTTCGAGCAGGAGTACTTCTCCCTCTTCCCGAATGCCCACCTCTCGTGGCGAATGGACAAGCAGGGCAAACACTCGCTCGTGGGCTCCTACTCGCGCACGATCAACCGCCCCAACTTTTGGGACCTTACCCCCGCCCGTCAGGCCATCAGCGACTACTCCTACCAGACCGGCAACCCGGATCTGAAACCTGCCTTCAACAACCAATACTCACTCAGTTTGGTCATGTGGCATCGCTACTCGCTCACGGCCGGAATTACGAACCAAACGGACGGCATCTCGCAGGTGGTGGTTACCGACCCGCGTGACCCCGATATGCTGATCCTCACACGCCACAATATGCCCGACTACAATTGGTATTATGTAACCCTCTCGGCACCGGCACAAGTGACGAAGTGGTGGCAGTGGAACACGAACCTGAACTACATGTGCTTGGGAGAGCGCATGACGGCCGACTCACCGCTGCAACACCACCACAACCTGAACTGGTACACTTCGATGACCTTCCAACTGCCCAAGAAGTTCATCCTCGAGTGCTCCTATAACGGCATGACCGGCATGGCGATCAGCAACATGAGTGTCGGCAGTTTCCACAGCCTGAACTTTTCAGTCAAGAAACGGCTGCTGAAGGATCGCCTGACCCTCACTCTCTCGGCCAACAACGTGCTGGGACTCTCACAGGATATCACCGCCTCGCAACCCGATTTCCACCGCACCTACCGCATCCAACAGGCTTGGAGTGACCGCAGTTTCAGCTTCGGTATCAACTACAACTTCCAGGCCGGCAAGAGTTTCCACTCGAAATCCGTGGAGCGTGGCTCGGCCGAGGAGCAGAGCCGCATGTAAATGGGCTTCGCGGATTAAAAAAGTTTCCATTTGCGCATTGCCCATTGCTCTTTTATTCGTACCTTTGCCCGACTTATGGCCGATTACAAGAACATAAACATTCGCAACAAGCGCGCAACCTTCGATTACGAGATTCTCGAAGAGTATGTCGCCGGCGTGGTATTGGTGGGTACCGAGATCAAATCGGTGCGCCTGGGCAAAGTAGCCCTGACCGACTCCTACTGCTACTTCAGCGACGGGGAACTATGGATTCGCGGTGTCAATATCGCGGAGTATGCTTGGGGAACCTGCAACAACCACACCCCAAAGCGCGACCGCAAGTTGCTACTGAACCGCAAGGAGCTCAACAAGTTGGAGCGTTCGTTACAAGATCGCGGCCTCACCGTGGTGGGTCTGCGCCTCTTCCTCAACGAGCGTGGCTTGGTGAAGATCGTGATCGGCCTGGCCAAGGGACGCAAGTCCTACGACAAGCGCGAGTATCTGAAGGAAAACGATGCCAAGCGCGAAATGGACAAGGTAATGAAGAGTTACAGAAGATAGAGATGGCACTGATTCTGCTGATAGAGACCGGTACCGACATCTGCTCGGTAGGTATTGCACGCGATGGCGAGTTGTTGTCGCTGCGAGAGAGCGACGAGGGGCGCGACCACGCCAAAAAGGTGGCCTGCTTTGTCGATGAGTTGTTACGCGAAACGGGCGTGCAACCCGATGAATTAGATGCCGTGGCTGTGGGTATGGGCCCCGGATCCTATACTGGATTGCGCATTGGTGTGTCGTTCGCCAAGGGACTCTGCTACGGACTCGAGAAGCCGCTGATTGCCATCGGATCGCTCGATGCCCTGGCAGCTGTGGCTCGCGAGGACTACGAGGCGGGGATTTTGGATATCGACGCCTGGGAGGGCGCACGCCTATGCCCGATGGTCGATGCCCGCCGCATGGAGGTCTACACCCGAATCTTCGATGCACAGGGTGCGCCCCTCACGGAGGTCTCGGCCGAGGTGATTGGCGAGGAGAGCTTCCTCGAATTCCGCCACAAAGAGGGACAACCACTGGTGATCTTCGGCAACGGAGCCGCCAAGTGTCGCGAACTGCTTCCCGATGCCCATTGGGTGCAGGTGGCCCCCTCAGCTCGCGGCCTGGCGCGTCCGGCACAGGAGGCTTTCGATGCCGGCAAGTTTGAGGATGTGGCCTACTTCGAGCCCTTTTACCTGAAGGATTTTATTGTGATCCCGTCGAAGAAGAGGCCTCTCGTATAGCCGAAAGCAACGGAGGCTGTGTCCGCAAAAGGGCGCAGCCTCTTATTTGTTTGGAGGAGAAGTGGGCTAAAAACGATTTAATTATATAGTATGGAATCAATCATGTTGTTTTTGCAGGAGTACCACCTGTTGGGGCTTGTGATCGGCATCTCGACCTTTTTGATCATTGGCCTATTCCATCCGGTGGTAATCAAGTGTGAATACTACTTCGGAACCGGATGCTGGTGGTGGTTTTTGTTGCTCGGTTTGGTGGGCGTGGGCTTGTCGATTTGGGTAGACAACATCCTCTACTCCACCCTACTCGGTGTCTTCTCCTTCTCCTCGTTTTGGACCATCAAAGAGATTTTCGACCAAAAGAAACGGGTAGAAAAGGGGTGGTTCCCTCGAAACCCGAAACGTAAATAAAAAGCAAGTAAAGAGAGATGATGACCATCGAAGGATTGACCGTCGAGTTCGGCGGCACCACCCTATTCAAGGATATTTCGTTTCAGATCAACGCCGGCGACCGCATTGCCTTGATGGGCAAGAATGGTGCGGGAAAGAGTACCCTGTTGAAGATCCTGGCCGGCGTGCGCAACGCCACGCGAGGCTCGGTGTCGGTTCCCAAGGAGTGCGTGGTGGCCTACCTCCCGCAACACTTGATGACCGAGGACGGACGCACCGTGCGCGAGGAGGCCTCGCAGGCCTTCGCCCATCTGCTCGAGACCGAGGCCGAGATCAACCGCATCAACGAGGTACTGGGCATCCGCACCGACTACGAAAGTGAGGAGTACATGGCACTTATCGAACGGGTGAGCGAGCTCAGCGAAAAGTTCTATGCCATCGACATGACCCACTTCGAAGAGGATGTCGAGAAGACCCTCTTGGGTCTGGGCTTCAAGCGCTCCGACCTGGATCGTCCCACGTCGGAATTCAGCGGCGGATGGCGCATGCGCATCGAGTTAGCCAAACTGTTGCTCAAGAACCCCGATGTGCTGTTGCTCGACGAGCCGACGAACCACCTCGATATTGAGAGTATCCTCTGGTTAGAAAATTTCATCAAGAACTCCTCAAAGGCAGTTGTTGTAATCAGTCATGACCGTCGATTTGTTGATGCCATCACCACGCGCACGATCGAGATCACCATGGGGCGCATCTACGATTATAAAGCCTCCTACAGCCACTACCTCGAACTCCGCAAAGAGCGACGGGAACAACAGCAGAAGCAGTATGAGGAGCAGCAGAAGATGATTCAGGAGACGAAAGAGTTTATTGAGCGCTTCAAGGGTACCTACTCCAAGACCTTGCAAGTGCAGAGTCGCGTGAAGATGCTCGAGAAGTTGGAGATCATCGAGGTAGACGAGGAGGATACATCGGCCTTGCGCCTAAAATTCCCGCCTTCGCCTCGTAGTGGCTCCTTCCCGGTGCAAGCGGATGGTGTAGGCAAGGCCTTTGGCGAGAAGCGGGTCTTCTCGAACGCCTCGTTTGTCCTGGAGCGAGGAGATAAGGTGGCCTTTGTGGGGCGAAACGGAGAGGGTAAATCGACCCTTGTGAAGTGCATCATGAACGAGTTGGACCACGAGGGTACCCTGACCCTCGGTCACAATGTCCAGGTGGCTTACTTTGCCCAAAACCAGGCTTCGTTGCTGGATGAAAACATCACCGTCTTCCAGACCATCGACGACATCGCCAAGGGGGATGTACGCCTGAAGATCCGCGACATGCTGGGTGCCTTCATGTTCGGAGGCGAAGAGAGCACCAAGAAGGTGAAGGTGCTCTCGGGAGGAGAGCGCACGCGCCTGGCGATCTTAAAATTGCTACTCGAGCCGGTCAATCTGCTGATTCTCGATGAGCCGACCAACCACCTTGACCTCAAGACAAAGGATATCCTCAAACAGGCCTTGCAGGACTATGACGGCACCCTGATTTTGGTGAGCCACGACCGCGATTTCCTCGATGGCTTGGTGAGCAAAGTCTACGAATTTGGGGACGGTCGTGTGCGCGAGCACCTCTGCGGCATCAACGAATTCCTCGAAACCAAGCAGTTGGAGCATTTGCAGGATATCGAGCGCAAATAAGAAGGGGAACCGCACGCGGCACCCGACACAAGAAGGGGCAGTCTTTTGACTGCCCCTTCTTGTGTTCTTACGGATTAGAATCGGCCCAAGCCGGTTGGGTTCTGGGAATCTCGAGTTGATAGGCATCGCGGTCGGCACCGCTCTCGAGGACGATGCGGCCGCAGGGGTGAAATCCGTGGCGCGCAAGGAGGCGCTGCATCGGAAGGTTTTGGCGATGGGTGTCGACGCGGATATTTTCAACGCCGCGACGAACGGACTCGGCATAGCAAAAACGAAGAAAATCTCCCGCCAAGCCACGCCCCTTCAAGGCAGGATCGACGACCAGGCGATGCACCACCCCATAGGGGGCCTCGTTGAGCCATTGCCCCTCGAAGATCGCGCGATAGGTGGGCTCGCCATCGAACGAAAGGCACCCCGTGAGCACCACCCTGCCCTCGCACTCACCCACATAACTATTGCCGCGCAGTATATCCCCCTCAAATACTTCGGGGGTGGGATAGCCATCCTGCCACTGATCGATCCCGCGGGAACGGAACCACGCCTGGGCGGCTGCGACCAACTCCATGATGCGCTCGATGTCGGAGGGGAGGGTTTTTCGAAAGGTTGGATTCATCGGATGGAATAACTTTTAAGTTCGCGTTGCAAGCTCTTCTCCCGCCCGCCAACACACTCATCAAGCAGGGCATGAAATCGAGGCGAATGATTGAGATGAACCGTGTGGCAAAGCTCGTGCAAGAGGACAAAGTCGCGCAAATATTCGGGCAGAGTCATCAAAAAGAGACTCAACGAAAGGTTCCCTCGGGCCGTACAACAGCCCCACTTGGTACGCGCAGCCCGAATCGTAATTCGGCCATAACGGAAGCCAAATCGTGCTGCCAACTCCGCCACACGCACCGGCAACTCGACCTTGGCTTGCCGACGCAATATCTCGATCTCCTCGGAGGTATAAGACTTGGGCGGATTGGCCGTCTGTCGCGCCTGCATCCGTTCCCGAGTCGTCTTAACCCAGACCACACGCTCCTCCAAAAAGGCGAGCGCCCGCGCCTGACTCACCCCCGGAGGGAAACTCAGGCGCACCTCGCCCGAGGGCTTGACCGAGAGGGTCAGCCTGCGGGCCCGAGGATTGCGAACCAAAGTAACCGCCCCGAGAATCGGGTGTGTGTAGTGGGAGGTCAAGGGCCGGCTATCCGATTCGCTGTCGAACCACCTCGAAGAGCATCACCGCGGCGGCAGCCGAGACATTGAGCGACTCGATGTGGCCAATCAAGGGGATGGCCAACTGCTCGTCGCAGAGTTTCAAGAGTTCCTTCGAGATCCCCGTATCCTCCGAACCCATCACAATCACGGTCGGTTTGCGGAAGTCGGCATCGTAGAGCAATTTGCGGCTCTTCTCGGTGGCAGCCACCACCTGAAAGCCCTCCAGCTGGAGTTGCTTGGCGGTGTTGCGCAGCGAACCCACACGGCAGACGGGGATAGTGGTCAGGGCTCCGGCCGAAGAGCGGATGGCCTCGGCATTCACCGGGGCCGAATTCTTCAACGGGGTGATCAAGCCGTGGGCACCGGCACACTCGGCCGAACGGGCGATGGCACCGAAGTTACGCACATCGGTTACTCCGTCGAAGAGGACGATGAGCGGGGTCTCATCCTCGGGCACACGCTCCAAAATATCCTGCAACTCCACATACTCGATAGCGGCAATCTGTGCCACCACGCCCTGGTGGTTGCCCTTGGTCAGGCGGTTGAGTTTCTCGACGGGCACCTCCTGCCAACGCAGGTGATGGCGCATGCAGAGATCCTTCAACTCCTGCATAAGTGGCCCCTCGGCCCCTTTGCGGATGTAGAGTTTTTCAATTTGCTTGCGTACCTCGATGGCCTCGGCCACGGGACGAATACCAAAAATCAGGTTGTTATCCATCTCTATACTATTGTTCTTCGGTTAATTCCAATTCATAACTCGTCTTCTCCCACTCGTGCATGAGCCGCTCGTATTGCGCCTTCAGGGCGTTGTAGGCAACGTAATCGGCTTCGACATACTCCGTGGCGGCGGCCAACTTCTCGTCCCACGCGGCAATCAGCCTCTCCACCTCGGCCAATTCTTTCTCTACAGTCTCTACCGCTTTTTTTAGTTTGCGCACCTGCTTCTCCTGCTCCTTCTTCTGCTCATAGCTCAACTTACCGGTTGAAGCCTCCTTTGGCGCAGTTGCGGTCGCCGTCGGAGCAGTACTTTTGCGCTCCACTTCACGCAAAGACTCCAACTTACGCTTCTCCAGGAAGTAGTATATACCACCCAAATACTCCTTCACTCCACCATCGCGGAACTCGTATACCTTGTCGACCATGCCGTCGAGGAATTCTCGATCGTGCGAAACCACGACCACCGTACCATCATACTTCAACAACGCACTCTTGAGGATATCTTTCGAACGCATATCCATGTGGTTCGTCGGCTCGTCCAAGACCAGCAGGTTATGGGGCTCAAGCATCAGCGAGGCCAAGGCCAGGCGCGAACGCTCACCGCCCGAAAGCACCTTCACCTTTTTCTCAACATCCTCCCCACGGAAAAGGAAAGCACCCAAAATATCCCTCAAGCGAGTGCGAATATCCCCCACGGCCACCTTATCCAAGGTGTCGTAGACCGTGATCTCGCCATTCATCAGATCCTCCTGGTTCTGAGCATAGTATCCGATATTGACATTGGCCCCCAAACGGATCGAACCCTCGGTCGGGGTTAGTTGTCCGATCAGCATACGCGCCAAGGTGGTCTTTCCCTCACCATTACGCCCCACCAAGGCAATCTTGTCGCCCTTCGAGATGGTGAACTCGGCCCCGCTGAATACATGCTTACGTCCGAACGACATGCCGACCTCCTTAAGTTCGGCAACGATCTGACCCGAACGAGGAGCAGGCGGAAACTTAATGTTTAGGGTCGCCAAATCCTCTTCGTCTACCTCGATGCGGTCGAGTTTCTCGAGCTGTTTGATGCGCGACTGCACCTGATTCGACTTGGTGGGTTTGTAGCGGAACTTCTCGATGAACTCCTCGGTCTTCTCGATAAGTCGTTGCTGGTTCTCATAGGCAGCCAGCTGCTGCTCCCTGCGCTCGGCGCGGAGCTCCACGAATTTCGAATAGGGTACCTTGTAGTCGTAGATCTTGCCGAGCGAAAGCTCCACGGTGCGGTTCGTCACATTGTCCAAAAAGGCACGGTCATGGGAGATGACCAGCACCGCTCCGTTGTAGTTCTTCAGATACTCCTCCAGCCACTGAATCGACTCGATGTCGAGGTGGTTCGTCGGCTCGTCCAACAAAAAGATCGAAGGGCGACGCAACAGCAACTTCGCCAACTCGATACGCATACGCCAACCGCCCGAAAACTCGCTTGTCGCCCGATGGAAATCATCGCGACGGAAGCCCAAACCCAAGAGGGTCTTTTCAATATCGGCATCGCGTGTCTCGCCACCCAAAATATGGTAGCGATCGTTGGCATCATTCAAGCGATGCAACAATTCGGCATAAGCCTCCGACTCGTAGTCGGTACGCTCGCCAATCTCCAAGGTCAGCCGCTCGATCTCGGCCTCGAGCCGGAGCACCTCGTCAAAGGCCTTGGCCGTCTCCTCCACCAGGGTCGTAGTATCGGCCACCTTCATCTGTTGGGGGAGGTAGCCCACCGTACAGTCAGCATTCTTCGTTACGGCTCCCGAAGTAGGCTGCTGATCGCCGATAATCAGGCGCAACAAGGTAGTCTTACCCGCTCCGTTCTTACCGACCAGACCGATGCGGTCCTTCGGGTTGATCAAAAACGAGATATTATCAAAGAGGGTCCACCCTCCGTAGCTGACCGTAAGGCTATCGAGCGAAATCATTGAATTGGCTTATGGGTTTTATTGTGTAGGATCGGGGCGTTCGACTCAAAGGTTGAAAACCTACGCCTCCAAAATCTTGATAATCTCCTCCTCGGGCGAGGGAGCCTTGAAGACGGCACTTCCGGCTACCAAAGCCTCGGCTCCGGCATCGAAAAGTTCGCGGGCATTCTTCGACGACACACCGCCATCCACCTCGATCATTGCCTTCGATCCGGTCTGCTCGATGAGTCGCTTCAGCTCAGCCACCTTTTCGGTCGAACCCTCGATAAAACTCTGACCTCCAAAGCCGGGCTCTACGGACATCACAAGCACCAACTCGATCTGCGGCAACCACTCACGCAGCGACTCCACGGGGGTCTTGGGCTTGATCGAAATACCGGCTTTGGCCCCGGCATTATGAATCAAGTCAATACACTCCTGCACCTTGTTGGTAGCCTCAATATGGAAGGTTACATAGTGGGAACCAGCCTTCACAAAACGCTCGACATACTTCTCGGGCTCGACAATCATCAGGTGGGTGTCGATCACCTTCTTGGTCGCCTTCGTAATGGCAGCCAGCACAGGGAAGCCGAACGAAATGTTGGGCACAAAGACACCATCCATCACATCAATATGAAACCACTCGGCACGGCTACGGTCGATCATCTGCGTGTCACGCTCCAAATGGCCGAAGTCGGCCGAGAGCATCGAAGGGGATACAATACGAGTCATTATTTTCGGACTTTAAGGTTTTTAGGTTGTTTTATCTTACAAAGATAAGAAATAATTAGGAATTCGGCGTAAGGAACCCCGATTTTTTTAATCCCCGACGTAGCCTCCCACCGAAAATCCTCCTCGCACCTGCAAAAGGGGCAGGGTCGGGGGAGTGCATCCGGTGAAGGACGCACGGTGTGCAAACAGAAAATAAACAGAAAGATGGTACCCGAGGGTACTTCGAAAGATAAAAGAATTAGTTACCTTAACCCAACCCTACCTGCGCCCAAAGAGAACAAATTCAGTGCCAAAAACAACAAGCCGCAGCAGTTGGAAGAGTGATTACAACAGGAGGCGGTCGACCTTTTTGGCCAGTTGGACCTTGGCCGAGTTGAGCATCGAGAGGCGTTGCAAGATATCGGCAAGTTGCTCCTCGGTGAGTGTTTCGTCGTGGAGTTTTTCGTTGAGTTCCTTAACCATGCGTTCGATCACCTTCGACTTATAGAGCGCCATGCAGCGGGGGACACCCGCCGAGAGCATCTCCATCTCGCTCTCCACATGGATCTCCTTTTGGCTCCAGATTTGGCTCGGCACATAGTTGTCGTCCGAAGAGAGGACATCGACCGCCACCTTGCAGACCTCGGGGTCGTGATGGTTCACGAAGTGGCGCGTGGGGATCTCGACCCCGCTACCCTGTCTCTCCCATTCGGCACGGTAGGTGCGCAGGATCTCGTTATAGTAGGGGTTCTGAAATTGCAGGTTATCGGCATCGAGGTCGGCAAAGATCACCTCAGCCACGTTGCAACTGATCATCGCACGCCCCTCCTTGAGGTCAAAATTTTGGTGACCATACTTCAGCAGATACTTCACCAACTCTCCCTCCAGCGCCTCGGCACTGCTTCCGCCTCGGATTCCCTCCTTATACAAGGGGAGATTGGTAGCCGTAGCCGTAGCCGCGTGCTGCTCCTCGCGGATTTGGGCAGCCTGGCGGCGCATAAACTCCTCGGTTTCGCGATCTCCCGTAGCGGTGTGGCGTTTGCGGGCCACCTCCGCAATCAGCACATGCTCATCGACATCCATGATGCGGGCGCACTCCTTTGTATAGACCGAGCGGTGGATCGAATCGGGGATCTGCACAATCGACTGCACCATGTCGGCAATGAGTTGGGCCTTCTTGATCGGGTCGCGCTGTGCCTCGCGCATCAAGAGTTGGGCCTTGAAGGTGATGAAATCGACCTCATGCTCCAAGATATAGGTACGCACCTCGTCGGCCGTGTGTTTGCGAGCAAAGGAGTCGGGATCATCCTCCGCAGGAAGCGAGACCACACGCACATTCATCCCCTCGGCCAGGATCATATCGATTCCGCGGATCGAGGCGTGAATACCGGCCGAGTCGCCGTCGTAGATCACCGTGATATTCTTCGTGAAACGCTTCAGCAGGCGGATCTGCTCCGTGGTGAGCGACGTACCAGACGAGGCTACCACATTCTCAACCCCGGCCTGGTGCATGGAGATCACATCGGTATAACCCTCCACCATAATAGCCACATCCTGCTGTTGGATGGCCCGCTTGGCAAAATAGAGGCCGTAGAGCTCGTTCTTCTTACTATAAATAATACTCTCGGGCGAGTTGAGGTACTTACCGACATTCTTGTTTGTTCCCAAGATACGGCCTCCGAAGGCTACGATACGCCCCGAGAGATTGTGCACAGGGAAGATTACGCGATCACGGAAGCGATCAAAGAGGTGTCCATCGCGGTCGCTCTTGATCGAAAGACCTACCCCCGTCAGATATTCCTCCTTGTAACCCGCCTTCAAGGCCGCCTCCGACATCGCGGCTCCGCGCGCCGAGCAGAAACCCAGGCCAAACTTGCGGATCGTAGCCGCCGTAAAACCTCGCTTCTGAGCAAAGTAGGGTAATCCCACCGAACGCCCTTCCTCCGATTCGTGGAGGTACTGTTGGAAGTAGTCGGCCGCCCAACCATTGACCACGAACATACTCTCGCGGTCGTCGTTGCGGCGTACCTCCTCCTCGGTGAGCTCCTTCTCCTGGATCTCAATGCCGTAGCGTTTGGCCACCACCTTTACCGCCTCGGGGAACGAAAGGCTCTCATGCTCCATAACAAAGGTGATGGCATTGCCACCCTTGCCACATCCGAAACACTTGTAGACCCCCTTCGAGGGCGAAACCACAAACGAAGGGGTCTTTTCGTTATGAAACGGACAGCACGCCATGTAGTTGACACCCTTACGTTTGAGAGTGACATAATCACCAACAATCTCGACGATGTTGGCAGCGGCAAAGACCCTATCTATGGTTTCTCGATCAATCATGTGGACAAAGGTACAAAAGAATTCAGAATTCAGAATTCAAAATTCAAAATTATTTTCGTTTTTCTCTTGTATCACAGCATAGTTCGCAAGCAACTCTGTACTCGGCCGACACTGCATTTCAAAATAATTTGAGTAGATACTGCGAAAATCGGCCAACAGTCCAGCCCCCAAAAATTTCGACCAAGAAGAGATGCTGCATTACGGCGCGAGGCCTTGGCCTCTTGATGCGCCGTTTCAGTCGGTGGCGCAATAACAGGGCATAGGCGCGTGCACCCATGGCGCACAAAAAAAACGAAGAGAAGCGACAAACTAATGCAAGCATAGGCGTTACGGCGCACGCTACGCTTTCGCGCCGTTTCGACCGGTGGCGCCGAGGAGATAAAGAGGCCGGTGCGAAGCACATAAAAACAAAAAGAGTGAATAATCTGATGCAAGCATCGCTTATTCACTCTTTTTGTTTTTGATATCTTTCGATATCCCGCCTCTTTATGCCTCTCGGCTGCAGCGGTCGTTGAGCTACCAGGATTCGAACCTAGAATAACAGGACCAGAATCTGTTGTGTTACCATTACACCATAGCTCAATAAGAACGTTTGTCGTTGTTTGACGGTGCAAAAGTAGAACTTATTTTTTCATTTGCAAAGAAAATTCGAAAAAATTTTTTACTTTTGTTGAAATTTTTTGAGAATGGCTCCCCAAAAGGACCCTCAAAAAGGTCAAAATTTTGCAACAATAAGAATTTATAAACCATTAAAATAAAAAATTTATGAGTATCAAATTTCGATTGATTCTGATGAATTTCCTGCAGTATGCCGTTTGGGGCTCCTACCTCACATCAATGGGCACACACCTCTACGAAATCGGCCTGGGTGAGAAGATTGGACTCTTCTACGCCATGCAGGGTATCGTCTCTCTGTTCATGCCTGCTCTGGTGGGTATCATCGCCGATCGCTGGGTGCCGGCACAGCGTCTGTTGGGCTTCTGCCACCTGTTGGCTGCAGGTTTCTTAGCCTCAGCAGCTTTCAGCATCGGCACCTCGGCACCCGACTACAACTATTGGCTCATCTTCGGACTCTATTCGTTGAGCGTAGCCTTCTACATGCCCACCATCGCCCTCTCCAACTCGGTGGCATACAGCATCTTGGAGAGCAATAAGATGGATACCGTAAAGGTCTTTCCTCCTATTCGAGTATGGGGTACTGTGGGCTTTATCTGCGCCATGCTCTTCTGCGACTTCGCCGGATTCCAAAAGAGCTACATGCAGTTCTATCAAAGTGCTCTGCTTGGCCTGGCGCTCGGCTTCTACGCCTTCACCCTCCCCCACTGCCCCGTGAACACCTCGGGCGAGAAGAAGAGTTTGGTGGAGGCCCTCGGTCTGCGCGCCTTCTCACTCTTCAAGCAGAAAAAGATGGCCCTCTTCTTTGTCTTCTCCATGCTGCTGGGCGTATCGCTTCAGATCACCAACGGCTTTGCCAACCCCTTTATCACCTGCTTCAAAGAGATCCCCGAGTACGCTTCTACCTTCGGTGCGAACCACGCCAACGCCTTGATCTCGCTTTCGCAGATCTCCGAGACCCTCTGCATCCTGCTGATCCCCTTCTGCCTGAAGCGTTTCGGCATCAAGAATGTGATGTTGATGGCCATGTTTGCGTGGGTACTGCGCTTCGGCCTCTTCGGCGTGGGTAACCCAGGCAGCGGTGTTTGGATGTTCATCCTCTCGATGATCGTCTACGGTATCGCCTTCGACTTCTTCAATATCTCGGGCTCACTCTTCGTAAACAAAGAGACCGATCCCTCGATCCGCTCCTCGGCCCAAGGCCTTTTTATGATGATGACCAACGGTGTGGGTGCCACGATCGGTACGCTCGGAGCCCAGCAAGTCGTAAACCACTTCGTAAACTCGCAGAGCGAGGTGGCCGCCAAGGTGGCCGGATGGTCCACTTCGTGGCTCATCTTCGCCGGCTATGCCCTGATCGTTACGGTGCTTTTCGCCCTTGTCTTCCAATATAAGCATACCCCCGAGAAGGCTTAGGCAAGTCCGAAAACCAAGCAATCAACGCCACAAAGGAGCAAAAAACACCTTTGTGGCGTTATTTTTTTCACACAAAGTTGCCCATTTAAAGAATAGTTTGTAACTTTATGCCTTGAAAATAACCAAAAACGGATTTTTCACAAAAAAACAACAATCCTAATATCAACTAACAAACAGTTATGGCAACAACCAATCGTGAAAAGCTGTTCACCGAGTTCCCGCCCGTAGAGACGGCACAGTGGGAAGAGGTGATCACAGCCGACCTGAAAGGGGCTGATTACGAGCGTAAATTGGTGTGGCGTACCCCCGAAGGGTTCAGCGTGCGTCCCTACTATCGCGCCGAGAACCTCGAAGGCATTCAGCACCTTGAGACCGAAGCCGGTCAGTTCCCCTATGTACGCGGCACGCGTACGCACAACCGCTGGGGCGTACACCAGACCTTGAAGGTCGAGTGCCCCGCCAAGGCCAATGCCGAGGCTCTGAAGATGCTCAACGCCGGTGTGGACTCGCTCGAGTTCTGCGTATGTGGCGAGGAGTTGACCGCCGAGGCTCTCGACACGCTGCTCGCCGGCATCGAGATGACGGCCGTACAGCTCACCTTCTCGGGTAGCTATGTAGGCAAGGTGGCCGACCTGGTATTCGACAAGGTGGAGAAGGCCGGCCTGGAGAAGGAGGCTCTGCACCTGAACTTCGTAATCGACCCCATCATCAAGAACCTTTCGCTGAAGGGTCAGTTCTGCTGCGCCGGCAACGGCGAGGAGTGCTTCAACAAGGTAGCCGAACTTGTGAATCGCGCCGCCGAGTACAAGCACGCCCGCATCGTAACCGTGAGCGGTGAGAACTTCTCGAACGCCGGTTCGACCATCGTTGAGGAGCTCGCCTTTACCCTCGCAGCCGGTCACGACTACTTGGTTCGCCTGATGGAGAAGGGTCTGTCGGTAGATTTGGCTGCCCGCAAGATTCGTTTCTCGATGGGTGTTACGGCCAACTATTTTATGGAGATGGCCAAGTTCCGTGCTGCCCGTATGCTGTGGGCTAACATCGTGAAGGCCTACAATCCCGAGAAGAACTGCGCTTGCAAGATGTACACGCACGCCGTAACCTCGAGCTGGAACCAGACCGCTTACGATCCCTATGTGAATATGTTGCGTGGCACGACCGAGGCCATGTCGGCTACGATCGCCGGTGTAAACACGCTGGAGGTTCTCCCCTTCAACGCCGCTTATGAGGCTCCCACCGAGTTCTCGCAGCGCATCGCCCGCAACGTAGAGCTCCTGCTGAAGCACGAGTCGCACTTCGACCAGGTGGTTGACCCCGCCGGTGGTTCGTACTACATCGAGACCCTGACGAAGAGCATCGCCGAGGAGGCTTGGAAGCTCTTCCTCGAGGTAGAGGAGAAGGGTGGTTATACGGCTGCCTTTGAGAGTGGCTTCGTTGTGGAGAAGGTAAAGGCTTCGGCTGATGCTAAGGATAAGAACATTATGATGCGTCGTCAGATTTTGCTGGGTGCCAACCAGTACCCCAACTTCACGGAGACCGCATCGAAGGATCTGTGCGCCTGCGCCGTTGAGCGTAAGCAGGCCGAGGGCAATGTGCTGGTTCCTTACCGTGGTGCCATGGCCTTCGAGCAGATGCGCCTCGGTGTAGATCGCAGCGGTAAGGCTCCCAAGGCCTTCATGCTGACCTGCGGTAGCCTCGCTATGGCTCGCGCCCGCGCCCAGTTCTCGTGCAATTTCTTTGCCTGCGCCGGTATTAAGGTACAGGACAACACCTTCTTCAAGACGGTTGAGGAGGGCGTTGAGGCCGCTTTGGCATCGAAGGCCGAGATCGTAGTAGTTTGCGCTTCGGACGACGACTATGCAACCGTAGCCCCCAAGGTGAAGGAGCTGCTGGGTGGCAAGGCAATTCTTGTAGTTGCCGGTGCTCCCGCCTGCGCCGCCGAGTTGGAGGCTCAGGGTATCACCAACTTTATCAACGTGAAGAGCAACGTGCTCGAAACGCTCAAGTTCTACCTCAAGGAGCTTGGCATCTAAAACGCAACGAGTTATGAGAGCTAAATTTTCAGAACTGAAATATGCGGGCGCAGAGCAGACGAGCTGCTGCGCCAAGAAGGGCTGCGGACAGGTAGAGCCGTGGCTGACCGCCGAGCAAATTGAAGTGAAGGGCGGTTATACGAAGGAAGACCTCGAGGGCATGGAGCACCTGAACTATGCAGCAGGTGTGGCTCCCTTCCTGCGCGGTCCCTACTCAACGATGTATGTAATGCGTCCTTGGACGATTCGTCAGTACGCAGGTTTCTCGACGGCCGAGGAGTCGAACGCCTTCTATCGCCGCAACCTGGCTGCCGGTCAGAAGGGTCTTTCGGTGGCCTTTGACCTGGCAACGCACCGTGGCTACGATGCCGATCACCCGCGTGTAGTGGGCGACGTTGGTAAGGCCGGTGTGTCGATCTGCTCGGTAGAGGACATGAAGGTACTCTTCGACGGTATTCCCTTGAACCAGATGTCGGTTTCGATGACCATGAACGGTGCTGTACTGCCCGTTTTGGCCTTCTATATCGTAACGGGTCTGGAGCAGGGTTGCACCCTGGAGCAGCTGTCGGGTACGATCCAGAACGATATCTTGAAGGAGTTCATGGTGCGCAACACCTATATCTATCCTCCCAAGTTCTCGATGAAGATCATCGCCGACATCTTCGAGTACACCTCGAAGAACATGCCCAAGTTCAACTCGATCTCGATTTCGGGTTACCACATGCAGGAGGCCGGTGCCACGGCAGACATCGAGCTGGCTTACACGCTGGCCGACGGTCTGGAGTATCTGCGTGCCGGTATCAACGCCGGTATGTCGATCGACGCCTTTGCACCCCGCCTGTCGTTCTTCTGGGCTATCGGCATGAACCACTTCATGGAGATCGCCAAGATGCGTGCAGCCCGTATGCTGTGGGCCAAGATCGTGAAGCAGTTCAACCCCAAGAACTCCAAGTCGCTGGCCCTGCGTACCCACTCGCAGACCTCGGGTTGGTCGCTCACGGAGCAGGATCCTTTCAACAACGTCGCTCGTACCGCTATCGAGGCCATGGGTGCTGCCCTGGGTCACACCCAGTCGTTGCACACCAATGCCCTGGACGAGGCTATCGCCCTGCCCACGGACTTCTCGGCTCGTATTGCGCGTAATACGCAGATCTACATCCAGGAGGAGACCAACGTATGCCGCGAGGTGGATCCTTGGGCAGGTTCCTACTATGTGGAGAGCCTCACCAACGAGATCGCTCACAAGGCTTGGGCTCACATCGAGGAGGTTGAGAAGCTGGGTGGTATGGCCAAGGCCATCGAGACCGGTATTCCGAAGATGCGTATCGAGGAGGCCGCTGCCCGCACGCAGGCCCGTATTGACTCGGGTGCCCAGAAGATCGTGGGTATCAACGAGTACCGCCTCGAGAAGGAGGATCCGATCGATATCCTGGCTGTGGACAACACCGCCGTACGCGAGAGCCAGATCAAGCGTCTGAAGGAGCTGCGCGCCAACCGCGACGAGGCCGCTGTACAGAAGGCTTTGGCCGCTATCACGGAGTGCGTGAAGACCGAGAAGGGCAACCTGCTGGAGCTGGCCGTGGAGGCCGCCAAGGTTCGCGCCACGCTGGGCGAGATCTCGGATGCCTGCGAGGTTGTCGTAGGTCGCTACAAGGCAGTTATTCGTTCCATTTCGGGTGTATATAGTTCAGAGGTGAAAAACAACACATCGTTCGAGCAGGCCAAGCAGATGGTCGCCGATTTTGCCAAGAAGGAGGGCCGTCAGCCCCGTATTATGATCGCCAAGTTGGGCCAGGATGGTCACGACCGCGGTGCCAAGGTGGTTGCCACGGGTTATGCCGACCTGGGCTTCGACGTCGACATGGGTCCCTTGTTCCAGACTCCGGAGGAGGCTGCCAAGCAGGCCGTGGAGAACGACGTTCACGTTGTGGGCGTATCGTCGCTGGCCGCCGGTCACTTGACGCTCGTTCCTCAGATCGTTGCCGAACTCAAGAAGCTGGGTCGCGAGGATATCGTGGTAGTTGTTGGTGGTGTAATCCCCGCTCAGGACTACGATCAGCTCTATAAGGACGGTGCCGCCGCCATCTTCGGCCCCGGTACCCCGATTGCTACGGCTGCCCAGAAGATCATGGAGATCCTGCTGGAGGAGTAATTCCTCGGCAAGCCGACTTAATCAGGGAGCGAACCTTTCAAGGGTTCGCTCCTTTTTTTGCGGAAAATGAACTCTTTTGAAAGCGCACACCGAAGCGCGCAAAAACGACTGTTATTCAGATAACAGTCGTTTTTTAGGACGCAAAATAGGATTTCGAAGATAAAAATCGAGAGAATTGGGCAAAAAATGGGTAATTTTCTCGAAAAAGGGCTCCATTTTTCACAAAATGTCAAAAAAATCAATTTTTCGAATTTGGCGTTCGCTACCATTCTTCGTATCTTTGCGATCGGTTAGTTAGATTTCACAATTATGTCATTACTGCGTTTTAAGATGGTCGATGCGGCCATCAACCACACGGCTGTGGAGGTAGAGGCCCCAAAAGGAAGACCCTCGGAGTATTTCGGAGAGCGAGTCTTCGGCCACGACCAGATGCGTCGCTACCTCTCGAAGGCCGACTATAAAGCCCTTGTCGAAACCATGGAGTTGGGTCGCCCTCTGACACGCGAACTTGCCGATGGGATTGCTGCCGGCATGAAGCAGTGGGCACTGGAGCATGGTGCAGACCACTACACCCATTGGTTTCAACCCCTAACGGGAGGTACGGCCGAGAAGCACGACTCCTTTGCCGAACCCGATGGCGAAGGTGGTGTCTTGGAGGAGTTTTCGGGCAAGTTGCTCGTACAGCAGGAGCCCGATGCTTCGTCGTTTCCCAACGGCGGTATTCGCAACACCTTCGAGGCGCGCGGCTACTCGGCTTGGGACCCTACCTCACCCGCCTTTATTGTCGATACGACCCTCTGTATCCCTACAATCTTCATCTCCTACACGGGCGAGGCCCTCGATTATAAGACTCCGCTTTTGCGCTCGCTCGAGGCAGTGGATAAGGCTGCCACGGCGGTCTGCCACTACTTCGACCGATCCGTTGAGCGTGTCTACACCTACCTCGGTTGGGAGCAGGAGTACTTTCTGGTCGATGAGGGGCTTTGGGCCCTGCGCCCCGACCTGATGCTCACGGGGCGCACCCTGATCGGCCACGAATCAGCCAAGAATCAGCAGCTCGAAGACCACTACTTCGGAGCTATTCCGACCCGCGTAATGGCCTTCATGCGTGAGTTGGAGTATGAGTCGCTCAAGCTCGGCATCCCGGTGAAAACCCGACACAACGAGGTAGCCCCGAACCAATTCGAATTGGCTCCCGTCTACGAGCGGGCCAACCAAGCCAACGACCACAACCAGCTACTAATGACCTTGATGGAGAAGATCGCACGCCGTCACCATTTCCGTGTGCTACTCCACGAAAAACCCTTCAAAGGGATCAACGGCTCGGGCAAACACAACAACTGGTCGCTGGGAACCGACACGGGGGTAAACCTCTTTAGCCCGGGCAAAAGCGCTTCGGAAAACCTTCAATTCGTTACCTTCCTGGTAAATGCCATTGCGGCTGTACACCACAACAACGGCCTGCTGAAAGCAGCCGTGATGTCGGCGACGAATGCCCACCGTTTAGGAGCGGGCGAGGCCCCTCCGGCCATCATCTCAACCTTCTTGGGAGAACAGCTCACGGCCGTACTCGATAAGTTGGAGAGCAGCCGCAGCGACTCGGCCATTCGCTTCGATGCCAAGAACATCTTCCGCATGAGTGGCATCGCCCCGATACCCTCGCTGCTGAGGGACAACACCGACCGCAACCGCACCTCCCCCTTCGCATTCACGGGCAACCGCTTTGAGTTTCGTGCCGTGGGAGCCTCGGACAACTGCGCCGAAGCAATCATCATCCTCAATACAGCCATGGCCTACGAACTTACCCGTTTCAAGGAGGCTGTGGATCAAAAGATCGAGGCCGGCACAAAGCGCGAAAAGGCGATCTACGAGGTGTTGCGCCAAATGATTCGAGAGTCGAAACCGATCCGATTCGATGGCAACGGCTACTCCGAGGCCTGGAAAGCCGAGGCAGCGACACGCGGATTGGATTGCGAGACCTCTACCCCTCTGATCTTCGACCGCTACCTCGACTCCAAGAGCCTCGAGATCTTCGCTGAGATGGGGGTACTCTCTCCCGTCGAGCTCGAAGCGCGCACCGAGGTGAAGTGGGAGACCTACACAAAGAAGATCCAGATCGAGGGGCGCGTGTTGGGCGATATTGTGATGAACCACATCCTGCCCATCGCCTCGAAATATGAAGCCATGCTCTTGGACAAGGTCTACAAGATGCAACAGATCGGTGGACTCGACGCCTCTTCTGACATCGAGTTGATCAAACGAATTCAGCACCACGCCAATGCGATCCAACAAGGTGTTAGCGAGCTGATCGAGGCCCGCAAAGTGGCCAACCGCATCGAGAACGAGCGAGAGAAGGCCATCGCCTACCACGACACTGTGGCTTCGCTCTTCGACGAAATTCGCCGCCATGTGGATAAACTCGAGGAGATCGTGGACGACCAGATGTGGCCTCTACCCAAGTACCGCGAGTTGCTTTTCCTGCGATAACCCCTCGCCACCGGCCCCTCCTCTCCGATAGAAATCGGAATTACCAATCACAAAGAGAGCCCCGAATGGAATCATCCATTCGGGGCTCTTAAAAGACGGCCTCGGAGGCAGCCTTATTCTATCTTATTCCATCCTATTAGAAGTAGCGGGCACGCAGATCCTCCACCTCGGCCATCTGCTGGATAGCGGAGAACGAAGCCTGCATAGCCGTATTCTCGGCCATGGCCTGAGCACGCACCTTCTCGGCCTCGGCGGTCTGCTTCTCCTCCTCGGCGATGTTCTCTACAACAAAGACATAGAGACCCGAGTTACCCTTCACGGGAGCCGAAAGCACACCCTGCTCCGAAGCGGTGATGGCACCGATCACGCGAGGCTCGAAACCGAGGTTCTGCACATAGAACGAACCATAACGAACATCAGAGAAATCCTTCACCTCCGACTCCAGACTCTTGGCAGCCTCATCAAGGCTCGTAGCGTTGTAGTTCTTGAGGATATACTCATACTTCTTATCACGCATCACGATGTTGCGGATCTGAGCCTGACGCTTCTCGAACGAGGCATACTCCTGATCGTCGATCTCGGTAAGCATAGCAACCACATAGTCGCCACCCACATTGAAGATCTCCGAGATATCGCCCTTCTCGGCACCGGCAGCCCAGCGCACGATGTCGCGCGAATTCTCCAAACCACGGATCACACGCTCACCCTGGTTGATCGTAGCCACGCGAGGAGTTACGGCAGCAGCCGTAGCAGCAGCGTTGAACTTCTCGATCGAACCGGCACCATCCACAGCCAGAATACCGGCCTTGCCGTGAATATCACGCTTCGTAGCGGCCGAGGCCTCTACGGGATAGTTTACCGTTACCGCACGGATGTGCTTCGAAGGCTTGTCCATGCGATAGATCTGCATGATGTGGATGGCATTGCCAGCCGTGATCTCCACCACATCGCCCACCTTGGCGGTCGAAAGTGCGGGGATAAACTCCTCGGTGAAGGCAGCAAAGGGATAGACGCGCTCCTCACCGGCACCCTCGCCTACCTCGGCAAAGGCCACACCGGCACGCAACTGCGTAGCCAAGCTGTCGGCCAGCTCGGTCTCAGTATAGGGAACTGCCAGGTGGCGTACACCGATCGAGTCGGGAGCCATCTTCGTATCAAGCACACGCGACATAGTCCACACATTATTCTTCAATACAGGACCATACTGCTTACCAGCAGCTAAAGCCTCGGCCTCCTCATCGCTAAACTGCTTGAGCGAGAGGTAGCGATCCGAAACCTGAGCGTGGCGGTTCTCGCGGGCATAAGCCTTCAGATCCTCCACAGCCGAGAACTGCTCGTTGGCCTTGTTCACCTCGTTCTCAATAGCGAGCATATCGTCCGACGTAGCCTCTACATCGAAGACTACATACGAAATCGTGCGGTTGGGAAGCTGCTTGTAGCTATCCTTGTGGCTGTTGTAATAGGCCTTCAGGTCGGCGGTCGATACCGTAATGAGCGAATCGGGCACCGAAGCGTAGCTCTTCGATACGAACTTACCGGTGTAGGCCTTGTTGGCGGCAGCCACGGCACGCTCTACCTCGGGGGCCGTTACATTGGCACCATTCTTCACTACGGCAAGGTACTTGGCTACCTCGCGCTCCTGACGGGCCTGGTCGATGAACTGCAACCACAGGGCGGCAGCCTGGGGATTGGTCTCGGCCTGGGCCAGGAACTCCGACACGGCCTCAACATTGAACTCGCCGGTGCGGGGATCAGCAAAAGCGGCATAGAAGGCCTGGGTGGGGATCTCACCACTGATGATGGCCTTACGCTCGGCCTCGGTTACGCGGATGCCCATCTGCTCAAAGCCGGGCATGAGCACCAACTCCGAGAAGAGCTGCTGCCAAGCGGCATTCGAGAGCTGATCGAGCTGCTCGTCGGTCGAAGCCTCACCACCGAGCATCGTCTTGGCCTTCTCGTAGGCGGCCATGTACTCCGTGTAGTTGATCTTCTCTCCATTGATTTCACCGACCTTGGGGTCGTTCCCCGAGAAGCCCATCTCGGCCTTCAGGGAGAGGATAAATGCCAAAAGGGCGATGCCGATTACAATCGAAAGCACCACTCCGAATTTGGTTCTTAACGTGTTTAAACTTGCCATATTACTTTAAATTTTGTTTGTTTACGTTCAATTTTCGGCTTCCCCTACTTATATGTAGTATAAAAGCGGTCAAAGATAGTAATTTTATTCGGAAAACACACCTCTTCGGACCAAAATTTTCAATCTCGGTCCTATTATTTATAGCAAAGATTCTCTTTTTTGGGGATGAGCCCACCTCTACGGAGAGGCAAGGCGTGGGATCAGAGGCGCTTGATGCGGGCCAGGTCGATGCGCGAGCGAGTTGTGCGCAAGATTTTTATTTGGAAGGGGCCAATCGTTACGCTCTCGCCGGCCGAGGGGATCTCTTCCAAATGGTAGATAATATAACCGGCCAACGTATCATACTCCTTCGACTCCTCGAGTTCGAGGTTGTATTTCTCATTCAGGTACTTCACCTCCAAACGACACGAGAGCACCCATTCGCGCTCCGAGAGCTGCTTCTCCGTGAGGTCGGGGACATCGTGTTCATCCTCGATCTCTCCAAAAATCTGCTCCAAAATATCCTCCAAAGAGATGATACCCGCCGTACCTCCAAACTCATCGATCACCACAGCAACATTGGTTTTATGCTTGGTCATCTCGGTCAACAGATCCTGTAGTGGCATCGTCTCGGGGACACACAGAAGATCCATGAGCACATCGTCGATCCGCTTCGGGCTTTGGAACAAGCTCTTCGAGTTGACATAACCCACCATGTTGTCGATGCTCTTTCGCCAAACAAATAGGCGCGTATACTGCGTCTCCACAAAGCGATCGGTGAGCTGTTCAATCGATGTATTGTCGGCATCGACAGCCTCAACATCCACACGCGGCACCATACAGTCACGCACGCGCATATCAGTAAAATCCAAGGCGTTCTGAAAGAGCTTCAACTCGTTTTCGGGCTCATGTTCCGGTTCCACATTGGTAGAATCCAACAGGTGCATCAAATCCGAGCGACCAAAGGCCACCTGCTCGTCATCGGGCTGCGTCTTATGGCCGAAGAGGCGCAGAATTAGTTGCGAGATTCCCGTCGTAAGACGGGCTATGGGATAAAGGAGCAAGTAGAAGAAATAGATCAGCGGAGCAAAAGTGCGGTAGTAGAAATTCGGATTCTGCTTCACGATGGATTTGGGTAAAAACTCTCCACAGAAGATCACAATCACCGTAGAGATGATCGTCTCGACCAAGATCGAGCCATGCTCCACAAATTCGGTCCACCCCAACCATCGGGCAATCGCACGAAGCAGCACCGAGAGGCTGAGCTGATAGA
Source organism: Alistipes sp. (assembly GCA_045614985.1). GTDB lineage: Bacteria > Bacteroidota > Bacteroidia > Bacteroidales > Rikenellaceae > Alistipes. The sequence goes on from JAZLDX010000020.1 coordinate 35,650, forward strand.
CAACCAAGGCGATATTGTTACCTACCAAGATGGTCGTTACATACTGACCGGGGTGGCGGGAAAAGATCTCGGCAATCTGATCGAAAAGGCCGCTCTGCTTGCGGTCAATCTCCAGGCGCAGGCGGTTTTTGCTCGTAAACGCAATCTCCATCCCGGAGAAGAAGGCCGAGAGGAGAAGCATCAGCAGAATGATCAAGATCGAAGTCGTCATCTTGCTCCAAACAAATTATTCACGAACCACATTTTCGCGCTTCGGGACCACACGCCCTCCCTTCTCTCCACCGGCCGAGAAGGAGAGAGGTGCCTCAACCATCGACTTTTCCACCACTTCGGTAGTGGGGCGACGCATGGCATTGCTGGCGGGAGTTCCAGCAGGGCGCTTGGGCCCCATCTGCTGCTCTTCACGGCGCTTGGCTGCCCGCTCTGCGGCTTGTCGCTGGCGCTCTTTGCGCTGCTCTTCCGAACGCTTTCTAGCCTCTTCGCGACGTTGCTTCGCATCGGAATCGAGCTTCGTATGCACCACCTTCTGCTTGCTCTCCACACTCGAGTTGGGCTCCTGAACCGCCGTGGAATCGGGGGCCGTGGGGGTAAACTCCACCTCCATGCGGCCATCCATCTCGCGAGCACTCCAATAGCGAAACTCCTCGTCCGACTCAAAGCCCGAGACATAGGTTTCACCATCGTTCTCTACGATCTTGGCATCCACATTCGAGTAGATTTTGTTCGTGATATCGTTCCAGAAGAGCTGCTCCGTATAGAGGGTTTTGCCATCAAATTTTCGAACCACGACATTTCCCTTGGCCTCCCAAAGCTTTCGTTTTTCGTAGTAGATGGCGTAGTTGGCCGTCAGGGTCACATCCACCAAATCCGTGGAGTCCTTTTGGAAAGTGGTCATGTGGATGCCACGACGAAACTCGCGATAGGGTTCGTCGCCGGCCGTATATCCCTCCAGCAACGGAGCAAAAAACTGATACTGCTTTTTGCCGTTTTCGGTGGCGATGATGGTGCGATTCTCGCTATACTCCGTCATCAATTTTTCGGCGGGAGTCTCCTGCACCGGTCGCTGTGGCTCCTGGCAGGCGGATAGCAAGATAGCACTCCCCACAAGGAGGAGTGCTACCTGATTGCTCTTACTGAAGATTCGCATCATCATTCTTTGCTCACTATCAAAAGATTAGCGGAAGCGAGCCGTGGTCTTCAGACCGGCAGCTGCACCACAGGGAACCGTAACGGTCGAACCGGCCGTGATACCCTCCATGAAGAAGCGCTCGTCGTTCGACAGAGGCCAACGACCGGCATAAGCCTGGGCCAAGGTCTTGGCCTGCTCCTTGAGGTTGTCCTCCACGAAGAGTTCCTCGGCCTTCTTCATCGTATCGTAAGCCACCCAGTAGGCCTCCTGGCAACCCGAAGCGGCATAGCACTGAGCGCGCAGGAAGTAGGCGTAAGCGTTATCCTCGTCCATCTCCTGGATCTCCTTGGCCACCTGCATCGCCGACTTGATGTCGTTCGAAGCAAGCTCCACCACACCCAGCTGCACGAGCAGGTTCTGGCGCGAATCCGAGTCGGTCTCCGTCTTCAGAGCCTCGCGCAGGTAGTTGGTAGCCTTCTCCAGATCGCCACGCTCCTGGAAGCCCTGTGCCAAGAAGATAGCCGTATTGGCCGAGGGAGCCAAAGAGTACTGACGCTCCGTGATCTCGAAGAAGAAATCGCAGGTACACTTGGCACGACCCATCAGAGCCACAGCCTGATTCAGGACATCGAGGTTATTAGGATCATTGGCGAGCTTCTTGCGGAACATGGTCTCCAGGTTGTCGCAGCTGGCCACACCACTCGTACCAAAGGCCGTATCAAACGACTCCTTGAAAGGCTCGTTCTCGCTCGAGATCGTCTCGAAGATGGGGCTCAGGCGCTCATACTCGGCCAAAACCTCGTCAGCATAGACCTCATCGTTCTTGTAGTCCTCCACCAGGTTGGCAAAGTAGAGAGCCACGGTCTCAGGCAGCACATTGCTCATAGCATCCAGGTTGGCGCTGATTGCCAAACGGAAAGCCTCACGCAGACCCTCGCGGTCGCGCTTGCCATACTTGGCATACTGGCGGGCACGGCGGTCCAAAATCTCGGCCTTGGCCTCGGGGGTGGTACCGAAGTGCTCCAGGCGCTGGTCGTACACCATCAGCACCGAGTCAAACATCTGACGCTGCGTGCTCACGGTCTTCTGCTGAGCCAACTTACGCAGGTACACCTGCTCACCGCGCTGGTAGATCGACTCGGCAGCCTTGGGAGCATGCTCCACCAAGTAGAGGTAGTGCTCGGCAGCCTCGTTGTAATTCTTATTCTGCAGAGCCTCCTTCAAGAACGAGCTGCGGTTTACGTTGTGATAACGCTCCAGCGGCGTCTCACCCCACTTGGCATAGGCATCGTTGGCCAACTTAGCCAACTCCTCCTCACTCTGTGCCATGGCATTCATGCCGGCAAAGGCCAGCACAACACCCAAGAGAAATTTCATCTTTTTCATCGTTTGAATATAGTTTAAATTTTTAACGTCGTTTCTTCCTGCAAATGTAACAATTTCCATTTTGAAAACCAAACATTTCGACCTCTTTCCTCGTCGCGCTTCGGGCCGAAAAAACAAGATGGCTCTTCGAAGTACGAAAAACGCTCAGCACCTCTTTCCTAATCAAACTTCGGACGGACAAACCAATAATCCTCACCGAAGAGCGAGAAGGCGATGGCAAACTTGAAATATTGCTGTTTGAGCATCGAAACTTGCTCCGTAATGTGCTGATCCTTGCCTCGGCAGCCATACTCGAAGCCCACATCCACCGACGAGAATCCGCCGAACTTCACGGGAATACCGAAACCGAGGGTCAGGGCATATTGCGGCACGCGCTCCCCACCGAAGGTTTGATGGTAGTAGCCATAGTTGAATCCCAAGCGGTAGTGCCAACGCTTCAAGAAGTTGCGCACATCATTGCGGTTGGGCGTCCACTCCACACCCGCCTTGATGATTCCCGTATCGCAATAGGCCACGCGGAAATCGCCCGAAGCCGTCTCGGCGGTCGTATTGCTCGAACCCCAACGCTCGTAGACGGCATCCACCGCCACGGCAAACTTTTGGGTCTCATAGAAGGCTCCGGCCGAGAGTTTATGAGGCAAGACAAGGGGCAGGTTATCCACCCGATTCACCGCCTCCGAATTGATGGTTCCGTTTACCTTGATCGTATTGGTTACCATAGGATTCAGATCGCCACCCAAGTCATAAACCAAACCGAGCGAAAGCACCCGCTTTTTATTCATAATGGGGGTATACTGCACACCGAACTGAGCCGCGAAGTGCGAAATGCTGTGGTTCGTGAGGCCGATGGTCGAGGGGTAGGTTCCCGTACCCGTATAGGGAGTGAGAGTCATTTGGTAGTTGCGGTCAATATCGCCCCAATAGTAGATCGCGGCGGCACCGATCGAGAAGTTCTTGAAGGGCTCCCAACCGAGACCCACCTTGACCTCCGTCACATCGCCCTCGCCCGAGTAGTCGTATTCGGCCAGACCCACATCGGCAATCGTCTCACGATCGTACATGCGATAGCCCACACTGCTGTAGGGGGCCAGGCTCAAGCCCAAACCCAGGCGCTTGGTGAGCGGGATCTGCAGGGCGATATCATGGAAGTTGAAGGTACAGTAGCTCGTCTTCTTCATGGTGCCATCGGCCTGCATCTGCGAGTTATAAAAATTCTGCCCCTCGAGACCGAAATTGAAGAGTACCGAGCGAGGAAGGGCCGCACTATAGGAGGCCGGATTCAACAGGTTGATGGTCGAAAGACTGCGCAGGGCCACACCCGCTCCACCCATCGAACGCTGAGGAAGGGTTCCCTGGCTCTTGATCTCTCCAATGCCATACATCGAGAAGGGAGAGAAGGCATTGATACTGCTCTCCTGGGCCGATGCCGAGAACGAAACAAAGGCCAGGTACGCCACAAGCGCCCCGAGCCAACGGCTATATAGGTTATTTTTCAGCATGAATAGTAAACTCTAAAATCCGGTTCAATCCCACAAGGACCAAATCACAGTCTGCAAATATCGCATTTTTAATTTGTTTGGCAAAATGTTTCGCCTCTCCTCCGGCAAAAATTATCAACAAATTGTCGAATTTCTTCCGAAATCGGGCAATATGCCCCTCGATCTCGCCCACAATACCCTGCTCCACCCCCTGGGCAATGGCCTCTTCGGTGGTGCGTCCCCAGGGTAAAATCTCCTCGGCCGGAGCCACCAACGGCAGGCGGGCCGTAAAGGCATGCAGAGCACGAAGGCGCATCGAGCGACCGGGCGAAATAAAGCCCCCGTGAAAGGTGTGATCACTCACCACATCGCAAGTGATGGCCGTACCGAAGTCGATGATCAGCAGGGGGCGCCCCTCGTAGCAGAGGTCGGCACCGACAGCCGCAGCCAACCGATCGCGCCCGAGGGTTTGAGGGGTCAAGTAATCGTTCTTTAGAGGCACCGGACAGGCAGCATCAAAGAGAAGGGTTTTGAGTCCCAAGGCCTCCAAAGCCTGCGCCTCCTTTTGTCCATCGCTACGCGTGGAACAAAGAATGGCCCACGCCACCTCCTCGGCCACCGATCCGATCAGCCGTTGCACCTCCGCCACCTCAAAATTATCGCTACAGGCATAGGCAACCACCGTCCGACCCTCCATGAGGGCATACTTCACGCGCGTATTTCCGATATCTACGATCAGGTTCATGGCTCCAGGGTTAAAGGTTACGCAACACCTCGACCGCGGCCTTGACATCTTTTACTTGTCGAACGGTCATGGCCAGGCGATTATTGTGTTGTTTGAGGACAAATCGGTCGGGATGTTGCGTCACTCGCTTCAGCAACTCCATAAAGACCTCGCTCTTAAAGTAGGGCGACTGGTTATCGGCGATAAAGTGGACAATCATCAACCCATTCTTCACCTTCACGCGCTCCATACCCAGGCGCACCGCCTCCCAGCGCAGGCGCACCACATCCAAGAGCTCCTCGGCCGCGCGTGGCAACTTACCAAATCGGTCCTCCAAACGGGCAGCAAAAGCCTGCAAAGCCGACTCCTCCTTGATGTTATCCAGTTCGCGATAGAGGCGCAACTTCTCCGAGGTTTGACGCACATAGCTATCGGGAAGTTCCGCCTCCAGTTCCACCTCAATATGCGAATCGTCGATCCAATGGATCGTATCGAGGATCTGTTGCTCCTTGTCGTTCATGCCCGGCACCTCAAGCCCCTCTTGGCGCAACTCCGAGATGGCCTGCTGCATGATCTTCTGGTAGGTTTCGAAGCCGATGTCGGCAATAAATCCGCTCTGCTCTGCTCCCAACAGGTTTCCGGCACCGCGAATGTCGAGATCCTGCATGGCGATATTGAAGCCGGAGCCCAAATCCGAAAACTCCTCAATGGCACGCAAACGACGACGGGCATCGCTCGAGAGGAGCTCCTCGGCCGGGGAGAGCAGGTAGCAGTAGGCCTTCTTATCGGAACGACCCACACGACCACGCAACTGGTGTAAGTCGCTCAAACCGAAGCAGTGGGCGTTGTTGACGATGATCGTATTGGCATTCGGGATGTCGATGCCGTTTTCGACAATGGTGGTGGCCACCAAGACATCAAACTCCCCGTAGATGAAGTCCATGATGAGTTTCTCGAGCTCCTCGGCCGGCATACGACCGTGTCCGACAGCCACGCGGGCCTTCGGACAAAGGCGCGTAATGAGCCCTTGCAGGGTCTGCAAATCCTCCACACGGTTGTGTACGAAATAGACCTGACCGCCGCGCGCGAGCTCCTCCTCCACGGCATCGCGGATCACCTCCTCACTAAAGGTATGCGACTCGGTGGTGATGGGCTGACGGTTGGGGGGCGGGGTCGAGATGACCGACAAGTCGCGCGAACCCATGAGCGAGAATTGCAGCGTGCGTGGGATGGGCGTAGCCGTCAGGGTAAGGGTATCGACATTGACACTCAGTTGCGTAAGTTTCTCCTTGGCCGCCACGCCGAACTTCTGCTCCTCGTCGATAATCAAAAGGCCCAGGTCCTTGAATTTTATCTGTTTACCCAACATTTTATGGGTACCGATCAGGATGTCGATCTTTCCCGATTGAAGTTCCTGCGTGATGCGCGTTACCTCGCGCGAAGATTTTGTGCGATTGAGGTACTCCACCGTCACGGGCAGATCCCTCAGACGCTGCGAGAAGGAACGATAGTGTTGCAGCGCAAGGATCGTAGTGGGAACCAAGACTGCCACCTGCTTACCATCCACCGCAGCCTTGAAGGCGGCACGGATCGCCACCTCGGTCTTGCCAAAACCCACATCACCGCATACCAAGCGATCCATCGGTTGATCGGACTCCATGTCGCGTTTGATGGCGGCTACCGTAGACTGCTGATCGGGCGTATCCTCCCACATAAAGGAGGCCTCCAACTCGTGTTGCAAGTAGCTGTCGGGCGAGAAACGGAACCCTTTCGAGGCTTTGCGACGGGCATAGAGGGTGATCAACTCGCGCGAGATATCTTTGACAGCCTTCTTGGTCGCATTCTTCAGTTTTTGCCAAGCGCCGTTGCCCAATTTATAGATCTTCGGAGGCTCCCCATCGCCCGATTTGTAGCGCGAGATGCGGTGCAGCGAGTGGATATTGACAAAGAGCACATCGCCATCCTTGTAGACCAACTTGATCGCCTCGTGAACGCGCCCCCCCTCGTTGATCTTCACCAGGCCATCGAAACGGCCCACTCCGTGGTCGATATGAACCACATAATCGCCCGGTCGCAGCTGGTTCAGCTCCTGCACGGTCATCTGCTCGTCACGCTTGATCTCCCCGCGGATGCGATAACGCTGGTAACGGTCGAAGATCTGGTGATCCGTATAGAGACAGAGGCGCAGATCGTGGTCGATGAAGCCCTCGTGCAGGGTCAGTCCCCAGGCCCGCACCACCACCTGACCGCGGCCGATTTGGTGGAAGATATTCTCCAAGCGCTCCACCTGCGCCTTATTCTCCGAGAGGATGCGGGTCGTGTAGCCCTGTTGCGAGGAGCGCAACATATCGTCGGCCAGCACCTCAAAATTCTTGTTGAACTTGGGTTGCGGAGCCGTCTTGAATTTCACACTCTCCTCCGCCTTTCGCTCCTTGAGGTTGTCGCGCAGGGTCACCACTCGCGCTCCACGAAGGTCGTTCAACAGGCCGTTGCGGCTCGTCACATGGAGGTCGATTCGTTCGGTCTCCTCCAACTCGGGGATCAGTTTTTTTCTCACCTCATTGACGCGCCGCAGTGCGTAGTCGGGATCGGTAAACCACCAAGTCGCCCCCTCTCCGGCAAAGGCCGCCAGCGAAACACGCTCCGCACCGGCCCCCTCCCCTTCACGATTTAGGTTCGGAACGATCTCCACATGTTGCAATCGATCGTCCGAGAGCTGGCTCGAAATATTGAAACGACGGATCGAATCGACCTCGTCGCCAAAGAAGTCTAAACGATAGGGCTTCGACTCCACAAAGGAGAAGATATCGACAATACCGCCACGTTGCGAGTATTGTCCCGGCTCATAGACAAAATCCACACGCTCGAAGCCACACGCCTCGAGCCGCTCGACCAAGGCCGAGATCGCAAGCCGCTCCCCCACTGCTACACGAATCGTTTCACGGCGCACGGTATCGGCATCCGCCACCCGTTCGGCCAGCGCCTCGGGCCATGTGCAGAGCACCGCTACCCCCTTGGCCCCGCAATTTCGGATGGCCCCCAAGGCCGAGGTGCGTTGCACCACCCCCTGCGCCTCCTCCTGCCCATAGGCGATCGAACGCTTATAGGCCGAGGGGAAGAAGTAGACCGACTCCTCATCCAAAAGGGCATAGAGGTCGTTCATCAGGTAGGCCGCAGCATCGCGATCCTCGGCAACAAAGATGTGAACACCCTCTACCTTGCGGATAGCTGCGGCCGCATACGAAGAGAGGGCACCCCCCACCAACTCCTGCAGGTGAAGCGTTGCCCCCTCGTTTTTAAGCAAACGGCAAAGCGAACGAAGCGTCTTGGCCTCGCTGATCTTTTCCAGTATCTCCTCTCTTGCCGCCAAAATATCGGATTACAAATGGTTATTATGGACCAAAGCGTTCCCCTTTTTATCCAAATAATGGATATCAATGATCCCCACACTTTGGTCGGCCGTGATGCGCAAGCGGCACTTGTAGCGCCACATCCAACGCAGACGAAGCGACCAGAGTCCTCGCTTCAAGTAGCTCGAAACATAGGGGCTCACACGCAGTTCGATAAACTTATGCTTGCGGTCCTGCGTGAGGTAAGAGATCTGGTTTTCGATCTTCTTATCCAGGAGCACCGTGGGTTGAATCTTGCCCGTTCCGTTGCAGGTGGGGCAGACATCCGTCACATCCTGCACGGCCACGGGGCGCACACGCTGACGCGTGATCTGCATCAGCCCGAACTTCGTGAGCGGCAGGATCGTATGCTTGGCTTTGTCGGTGGCCATCAACTTCTGCATCTCCTCATAGAGGAGCTGACGATTCTGTTGTTTGTGCAGGTCGATGAAGTCGATGATGACAATGCCGCCCAAGTCGCGCAGACGCAACTGACGAGCAATCTCTTTCGCTGCCGCGAGGTTTACATCCATCGCCGTCTGCTCCTGGTTGTCCTCAGCCTTGGTACGATTGCCCGAATTGACATCGATGACATTCATCGCCTCCGTATGCTCGATAATCAAATAGGCTCCTCGGCGAAGCGATACATACTTGGCAAACAAGGACTTAATCTGCTTCGATATATCGAAATTATCGAAAATGGGCACCGTACCGCGATAGAGCTTCACGATCTTTTCCGACTCGGGCTCAATCACACGGATGTAGCTGCGAATCTCATTGAACATCGCCTCGTCATTGACCACGATCTGCGAGAAGGAGTTGTTGAGCGTATCGCGGATGATCGTATTGGCACGCGAAAGCTCGCTCATCAAGAGGGCGGGAGCCTCCTTCTTACGGATCTGCTGCAGACACTTGTGCCAACGATCCACCAACGAAAGAATATCCTGCTCGATATCCACATCCTTGGCCTCCATGGCCGCCGTGCGAATAATCACACCGAAGTTCTTGGGCAAAACCCCTGCCGCAATCCGCTTCAGGCGTTTCTTCTCCTCATTCGAACGGATCTTTTGCGACAAAAAGACCTTCGACGAGAAGGGGACCAACACCACATTGCGGCCAGCCAACGAGATATCGGCCGTCAAACGCGGCCCCTTGGTTGAGATCGCCTCCTTAGCGATCTGCACCATCACAGACTGCCCCACCTGGAGGTAGCTGCCGATCTTGCCCTCCTTTTCGATGGGCTCTTCGAGTTTCATCGACTCCACGCGCTGACCGCGTTTGCCGGGCTGGATACTCGAAACCAGCTTATCAAGCGACGGAAATTGTGTTCCAAGGTCGAGGTAGTGGATGAAGGCATCCTTCTCATGGCCGATGTTGACGAAGGCGGCATTCAAACCGGGCATAATCTTGCGCACCTTGCCCAGATAGATATCACCAACGGCAAAACCACTCTTGCACTGCTCTTTGTTGAGCTCGACCAAGACTTTGTCCTCGGTTTGTGCAATGGTAATTTCCGACTCTGTTACGTTAATAATCAGTTCACGGTTCATATAATCGAATCTCTCGGGGTGGCAACAAAGCAACGCCTTGGGCTTTAGAATCTACCTCTCCTCTTCGCGGCACTTTGGGCCCTCCGTTACGGGTTCCACGGCTTGGGGTCTTGGTTTTCGACCACACGGACAGACGGTTCTCTCCGTGCTGATATCGCCTCTTCGGAACAACGGGAACAGGATGGAGCAAATGGGGCTTCAAGCCTCCTCCGAACTTTAATTTTCACCTCAAAAGCCCCTTCAAGAAGACTTTCGAGTGTTATATCTCACTAAATATCAGCAACCTGACACCCTGCACTTGGGATCCTTTCCAACGTCGCGCAAAAGCCGTTGCCTTTCGGGTTACATTAAATAGGTAAAGCTAAAAGAGTCTTCCGACCCCTTTAGCTTTATCTATCATCAACGCAACATGTGCGTTATACACTACTTCTTCTTGTGACGATTCTTACGAAGACGCTTCTTACGCTTGTGGGTCGCCATCTTATGACGCTTGTGCTTTTTTCCGTTCGGCATAATCCGGTGTTTTTTATAGGTTAGACTTAAAATTGAATTACTTTACCTTGGCAACAAAGCTCTTAGCGGGCTTGAATGCGGGGATGTTGTGCTCGGGGATCGTGATGGTGGTACCCTTCAGGATGTTGCGAGCCACCTTCTGAGCGCGCTTCTTGATAATGAAGCTACCAAAACCGCGAAGGAATACATCGTTACCCTGGATCAGCGAGCCCTTCACGCTCTCCATAAAAGCCTCTACCACGGCCTGCACCTGCACCTTCTCAATGCCGGTGCTCTTAGCGATTTCGCTAACGATATCTGCTTTAGTCATTGTGTTATATTATTTTATATGTTAAACCTCAAATTCGGGAGTGCAAATATACGGTTTATTTCCTTAATTCACAATAAAGAGCGATTTTTTTTATTTTTTTTCGTCTCCAAAGCCGATTTTTGAGCCAAAAGAGCAAAAAAACGAGAGCCACAAAGGGGTCGCAATGAGCATATCGCCCCAATCCGCCGATAACTTCACCCTATCCCTGCGCAAAAAATCGGCCGAACTCCCAAGAGCCCGACCGAAAAACATATTCACAATTTCACATACGGCCGATTCGCGCAGATCAAAGGCACTACGAAAATCGTCGATTCTCGAAATGGTTGTTTTATTGCACCCCGCAACCCCAAGCAGCAATAGGGGAGAATTCCTAATGTCCTCAAATCAATCATTGCGAGGAGCGAAGAATTAAAAAATTGTGAATTTTACAGGAGATTGCCGCGTCGCTTCGCTCCTCGCAATGACTGCAAAAGGAAAAAATTGAAATCTAATTGTACCTTGTGAATTGTGCCATGTGAATCGTAAAATTACCGTTTCGGCTCCAGGACGATGAAGGGCACAAGCATCTCCTCCATCGAGATTCCGCCATGCTGGAAGGTATTTCGGTAGTAGCGAATGTAGCGATTCGCGTCGTTGTTGTAGACCAAGAAGTCGCTGTTGTAGGCGAAGATATAGCTCGATGTGAGGTTCGACGCGGGGAGTTGGATATCCTCCGGACGCGTTACCTCATAGACCTCCTTGGCGTTGTAGGCCATGTTGCGCCCCGTCTTGTAGCGTAGGTTGGCTGAGGTCTCCCTATCGCCCGTCACGCGCACGGGATTATCCACACGGATGGTGCCGTGGTCGGAGGTGATGATCACCGTATGGCCACGCTCGGCCAACAGGCGCAGGATGGTGAAGAGATCCGAATGTTCGAACCAGGAGCGCGTGAGCGAGCGGAACGAGGCCTCATCCTCGGTCAGTTCGCGGATGATGTCGGTCTCGGTACGAGCATGGGAGAGGATGTCGAGGAAGTTATAGACGATGACCGAGAAATCGGCCTCGTAAATACGCCCGATATTCTCCACCAACTTACGGCCCGCCTCGGGGCGCACCAACTTATCGAAGGTATACTTATAATTCTTGCCGCTTTGGGCCATTAGTCGTTGCAGGAAGTACTCCTCATATTGGTTTTTACCCCCCTCCTCGTTGTCGTTGAGCCACTTTTGAGGCATCAGTTTGTCGATGGCCAGGGGCATCAACCCCGCAAAGATGGCATTACGCGCATACTGCGTAGCCGTGGGGAGGATGGCGCAATAGAAGTCATCGAGGGCCACATCGTAATGACCTCGCAACAACGATGAAATGGCACGCCATTGGTCGTAACGGAAGTTGTCAATCAGCAGAAGCGTGGTCTTGCGGTGCGCATCGGCCACGGGAAAGATCTTCGAGCGCATGAGCGTATGCGACATCACAGGGCTTTGATCGGTACGCTTGTTGATCCAGTGGTAATAGTTACGACGCACAAACTTCGAAAACTCCTGGTTGGCCTCGTTCTTCTGGTAGACCAACACCTCTTTGAGGCTCGGATCATTGGCCTCGGCGAGATCAATCTCCCAATTCGTCAGGCGACGGTAGAGGTTGCACCAATCCGAAAAATTCTCGGCCATTTGAAGCGACGAACTCAATCGGCCGAACTCGGCTCGATAGTCGGCCGTGGTCTGCTCCGTAACAAGTTGCTGCTGGTGGACATTCTTTTTAATCGAGAGCAGCACCTGGTTGGGATTTACGGGCTTGATGAGGTAGTCGGCAATCTTCGACCCCACGGCCTTGTCCATGATGTTCTCCTCCTCGGACTTTGTTACCATAATAACGGGAGTCGTAGGACGAATCTCCTTGATTTTGGGTAGGGTCTCAAGGCCTGTCATGCCGGGCATCATCTCATCCAGGATAATGAGATCGTAGGCCACCTCCTGGGCCATATCTATGGCATCGTAACCGTTGTTGCAGGTCTCCACCTCGTATCCTTTCGAGGTCAAAAAGAGAATATGGGGCTTCAGGAGCTCCACCTCATCATCTACCCAAAGTATCTTTACCATGGCGTTTATCGTTGCTAAATTTCGTACAAAATTACACTTCTTGGTCGGAAAAACAAAATCCGCACCGCATTATATAATGAGGTATTAGCGCTTTTTATTGCCCTCGATGGCCGTTTTTCCATACGAACCGATAAAGGAGGTGAAGGACAAGGAGGGAGCAGGCAAGTAAAATGAGAATAAAAAATAATTGTGGATCGTGAATTGTGCATTGTGAATTTCTTTGTACCTTTGCCGAGAATTGAACTAAGCAAGAACGATGAAAACGCTACATATAGACTCCATCCGCGAATTACCCGATGTGGCTGAAGAGGTACTCCGAAGCCTTGAGGGGCGCAGTATCGTCCTCTTTCGGGGCGAAATGGGAGCCGGAAAGACAACCCTGATTCGCGCCATCATGGCCGAGTTGGGAAGTGAAGACACTATTTCGAGCCCCACCTTTGCCATCGTGAACCACTACTCCACCGCCTCGGGGGATGCCGTCTACCACTTCGACTTCTACCGCATCGAACGCCCCGAGGAGGCTCTCGACTTCGGTTACGAGGAGTATTTCTACTCGGGCGACCTCTGCTTGGTGGAGTGGCCCGAAAAGATTGAGGGGCTGCTACCCGAGGAGGTAATGACCGTCTCAATTGTCGCCGACTCCGAGGAGGAGCGCACCATCACCATCGACTAACCCCGAAAAAAATCAGACCCATGAAAGAATACGTTTCGAAACAGCACCAAATCCTGCGCCCCGCAGAGCAAATTTTCCAAATGATCAGTCGCTTCGACCACCTCACACCCGCCCTCCAGGACAAAGTAGAGGAGTGGCAGGCCGACGAGGACCACTGCTCGTTCAAGGCGAAAGGTTTCAGCGTTCGCCTCAAAATCGACGAAAAAGTGGCCCCGAAGCATGTCAAAATTGTAGGCGACGGTGGCATTCCGATGGACTTTGCCTTTTGGATTCAACTGCACAGCGTCTCGGAGTGCGACACGCGCATGCGCCTGGTGCTCCATGCCGAACTCAACATGATGATGAAAATGATGATCGGTTCGAAGATTCAGGGGGCCCTTGATCAGATTGCCGAGGGGATGGCCAACGCGATGAACGGCAAGTTCTAACCCCAACGACACTCGATGGATCGGCCGACTATTTTCGAGCAGATGAAAGGGGGGCTCGCGAAGCTCTCTTTTCGTACCGGAGTCATCATTCTGCTCATCGCAATCTTGTGTTACATCGCCTCGTTCGCCCAAATGCTATTACCGACCTCGGCAGCCTGGAAAAGCGGCCTATGGATTGCCCTTTTCGGTTTAGCCAAGGTGGCCCAATACAGCGGACTCGCCATCCTCGGGATCGAGGGATACAAACGGCTGAAAGCCAAACTGAAAAGAGCCTAAGAAAAAAAATGGCGGACAAAAAATGTCCGCCATTTTTTCTTTAAGAAGGGGGCTACAAGGCCCTCATCACGGCTCGAAGAGTCGGAAAACTCTCCTCGGCACGACGGCGTGCCTCCTGAATGGAACACCAACTACACTCGGTAATCCCCTCCTCCTGCTGAGGTGCAGGCTGTACGGCCGCTTCTCGCTCAAAGTGATACCAAAAAGTGTGCTTCAATTCCCACTGCCCGTAAAGGTTATAGATATGCCAAGTGTCGCAGAGGCGACGCACCAGACGGCCGGGCTCGACCCCGGTCTCCTCCTCAATTTCACGAGCAGCACTCCGGCGCAAACTCTCGCCCACCTCCCAACGTCCCTTTGGGAGATCCCACCGGCCGTTTCGGAAGATCATCAATACTTCGTTTTGAGGGGTTGTTACGACCCCTCCGGCAGCCGTTACATGCTGAAACTCCGAAGCGAAGCGAGCAAAAAGTTCGTCAGCCTGCTCCCCTACAATCAAAATAGTGTTGTAAGTTTCAAAAAAAGTGAGTATCTTCGCTCGCGTAAACTCCTCCTCAGCCTCGTCGAGTCGCAAATCGGCTTGAAAATCGCCTTTCTCAAGGGATTGACGGCTCACCAGGTGGAGTTCTTTACGCGCATAAGAGATGGTATAGTGTGTCATAACAAATGAATTTGAACGCAAAATAAATAAAAAAGAAGTAAACCAACCGAAAAAACGATGAAAAAAATTCTCTTATCCATGGCAATTATGGCAATGGCAGCCGTAGGGTGCACGAAACAGCAACCCCAACCGCTTGAAATCGACAACTCGCTGACCGAACAGGAGATCTCGGCCGGCATTCTGACTCCCGAGGTGATGTGGAAGATGCGTCGCGCAGGCTCCTCTTCGCTCTCGCCCGACGGACAGACGTTGCTCTACACCATCTCGGACTACTCGATGGCCGAGAACCGCTCGCTGACCCAAATCTACACCCAGTCGCTGACCGACAAATCGGTACAGCGTCTGACAGACAACACCTCGCAGAACATCGCCCCGCAGTGGAGTGCCGATGGTAAGACAATCTTCTTCCTCTCGAACCGTTCGGGTTCGATGCAGGTGTGGAAGATGGATGCCAAGGGAGCCAATGCCACGCAGCTGACCAAGTTGGAAGGCGATGTAGAAGGCTTCGGCGTTAGCCCTGATGGCAGCCACATTTGGTGGGTGCAGCCTGTACACACACTCGACATCAACTCGAAAGATGTTTACAGCGATATGGACAAATCGAAAGCCCGCATCTACGACGACCTGATGGTTCGCCATTGGGACTACTGGGATGCCGGCGACTATCGTCACATTTTCATCGGAGAGGTTACCCCTTCGGGCGTAACTTCCGGCACGGACATCATGCCCGAAGCCAAGTGGGACGCTCCGCTGGCCCCCTACTTCGATATGGCAGAGATTGCTTGGAACCCCCAGGGTACGAAGTTGGCCTATACCTGCAAGCCCCTCACGGGTAAGGAGTATGCCGTATCGACCGATTCGGATATCTTTGTCTATGATCTGGAGAGCAAAACGAGTGTAAATATCTGCAAGGAGACGAACGCCACGGAGCCCTTCGTAGGTTACGACAAATACCCCGTATGGTCGCCCGATGGCGAGAAGATCGCCTTCCGTTCGCAGGAGCGCTTCGGCAACGAGGCCGACAAGGAGCGCCTCTTCGTATGGGACAGCCAGAGTGGCCTGATGACCTATCTCACCCCGCTGTTCGACTACAACGCCATGAATGTCGTATGGGAGAACGACCACTCGATTCTTTTCATTGCCCCCATCGAGGCTACGCACCAGGTTTGCCGCGTAGAGGTACCCAACCCCATGACCCGTATCGCCCCCGTAGTAACGGTGCTCACCAAGGGTGACCACGACATCCACGCCTTCTCCTATGCTGAAGAGAACCTGGTAGCCGAGGTTTACTCCATCTCAATGGCTAATGAGTTCTTTACAATCAATGTGGAGAATGGTCAAATGGAGAAGCTCTCCGACATCAATGGCGAGATCTACAAGCATATCCGCATGGGCGAGGTGCAGAAGCGTTGGGTAAAGACCACCGACGGAAAGCAGATGCTCGTTTGGGTGATTCTGCCCCCCGACTTCGACCCCGCACAGAAGTACCCCACGCTGCTCTACTGCCAGGGCGGCCCGCAGAGCGTCGTATCGCAGTTCTGGAGCTACCGCTGGAATTTCCAGCTGATGGCCGCCCAGGGCTATGTGGTGGTGGCTCCGAACCGTCGCGGCCTCCCCTCGTTCGGCCAGGAGTGGCTGGATCAGATCTCGGGCGACTACTCGGGTCAGAACATCCGCGACTACCTCTCGGCCATCGACGACGTAGCCAAAGAGCCTTGGTCGGATGAGACCCGCATGGGTTGTGTCGGTGCCTCCTATGGCGGTTACTCGACCTTCTTCCTGGCCGGCAACCACCAGAAGCGTTTCAAGGCCTTCATCGCCCACTGCGGTATCTTCGACTTTGATTCGATGTATGGTGCCACCGAGGAGTTGTGGTTCGTAACGAACGACTACGGCGGCAACTATTGGGACAAGTCGAACGCCACGGCTATGCGCTCCTACGCCAACTCGCCCCACAAGTTCGTGCAGAATTGGGATTCGCCCATCCTGATCATCACCGGCGAGAAGGACTACCGCATCCCCTATACGCAGTCGCTCGAGGCCTTCACGGCGGCCCGCATGAAGGGGTTGGATGCCCGCCTGGTATCGTTCGAGAATGAGGCTCACCAGGTCTTCCAGGCCCAAAACTCGATCGTCTGGAACCGCGAGTTTTTCTCGTGGCTCGACAAGTATGTGAAGCAGGCCAAGTAGTAGATAAAGTTCCAAATTCGAGCAAAAGGGCAAGTTGCGACTTGCCCTTTTGCCATTCATAAATTGAGGCAATAGGCGAGTTGAGGAAAATAAATCCCAATTCCTAATCTATAATTCCCAATTATTTTGTACCTTTGTCCGGATATAACTACTAAAACCGATGAAAAAAATTGCAATTTTAAGCGCTATGATGTGTTGTGCGGCCATGATGGCCGGTTGCGGTAACAAGGCCGCAGAGGCTGAGAAGCCTTGGATCGTGGATCGTTTCGACGATGTGAAGGTAATCCGTTACGAGGTGCCTGCTTTCGAGCAGCTGCCCCTGGAGGAGAAGATCCTGATCTACTACCTCTCGGAGGCCGCCAAGTGTGGTCGCGACATTCTGTTCGACCAGAATTTCAAGTACAACCTCGCGGTACGTCGTACCTTGGAGTGCATCCGCGAGAACTACACGGGCGACCGTGAAACGGCCGAGTGGAAGGCCCTGGAGAAGTACCTCAAGAAGGTATGGTTCGCCAACGGTATTCACCACCACTACTCGAACGACAAATTTACGCCCGAGTTCTCGCAGGCCTATTTCGAGGAGGTTGTGGCTACGATTCCCGCCGAGAAGTGGGGCGAGTTGGAGGCCCTGCGCCCCGAGGTGATTCGCTCGATCTTCGATCCCGAATTCGCCCCCTCGCGCCTGAACCAGGCCGCCGATGTGGATGTGATTGCCGCTTCGGCCAACAACTACTACGGCGAGGGCGTTACGCAGGCCGAGGCCGAGGCCTTCTATGCCGCCATGGTAGATCCGAAGGATCCGCAGCCCATCTCCTATGGTCTGAACACCCGCCTGGTGAAGGACGAGAAGGGCAACTTGAAGGAGCTTGTATGGAAGGTAGGCGGCCTCTACTCGCCCGCCATCGAGCAGATCGTCTTCTGGCTGCGTAAGGCCGAGGCGGTAGCCAAGGAGCCCCAGAAGTCGACCATCGCTTCGCTGATCAACTACTACGAGACGGGCGACTTGCGCGAGTTCGACCGCTACAACGTGATGTGGGTGAAGGATACCGTATCGAATGTAGACTTTGTGAACGGCTTTATCGAGAACTATGGCGATGCCCTGGGCTTCAAGTCCTCGTGGGAGGCGGTAGTAAACTTCCGCGACGAGGAGGCTTGCCACCGCACCGAGATCATCTCGAAGAATGCCCAGTGGTTCGAGGATAACGCCCCGATCGACGACCGCTTCAAGAAGAAGGAGGTGAAGGGCGTATCGGCCAAGGTGATCACCGTAGCCCAGCTCGGTGGCGACTGCTACCCCGCTACGGCCATCGGCATCAACCTCCCCAACGCCGATTGGATCCGCAAGGAGCACGGCTCGAAGTCGGTAACGATCGACAACATCACCTACGCCTACGACAAGGCCGCCCAGGGCAACGGATTCCTCGAGGAGTTCATGCTCCGCGCCGAGGATCGCGAGCGTCTGGCCAAGTACGGCAAACTCTCGGATGACCTCCACACCGATATTCACGAGTGCTTGGGCCACGGTTCGGGCCAGCTGGCTCCCGGCGTAACGGGCACCGAGTTGCGCAACTACAGCTCGACCCTCGAGGAGGCTCGCGCCGACCTCTTCGCCCTCTACTACCTGGGCGACGAGAAGCTCGTGGAGTTGGGTCTGATCCCCTCGCTCGAGACCGCTTGGGCTCAGTACTCGAAGTACATCATGAATGGTATGATGACGCAGTTCTCGCGCATCGAGCTGGGCAAGAATGTCGAGGAGTCGCACATGCGTAACCGCAAGTTGATTGCCGAGTGGTGCTACGAGAAGGGTAAGGCCGACAATGTGATCGAGTGGGTAAAGCAGGATGGCAAGAGCTACGTTGTGGTGAACGACTTCAAGAAGCTCCACCAGCTCTTTGGCGAACTCCTGCACGAGATGCAGCGCATCAAGTCGGAGGGCGACTTCGAGGCCGGTAAGGCGATCGTAGAGGCCTATGCCGTGAAGATCGACCCCGCTCTCCACCAGGAGGTGCTGGAGCGCAATGCCGCCCTAAAGATCGAGCCCTACGGAGGCTTCGTGAACCCCGACATCGAGCTCGTAGAGAAGGATGGCGAGATCGTGGATGTAAAGATCAACTACCCCACCGACTACACCGCCCAGATGCTCCACTACAGCAAAAACTACTCGTTCCTGCCCACCATCAACGAGTAATAACCAACCAACGAGATGAAACGATTTTTAGGTATCTTCATTGCCCTGCTGCTGATTGCAGGCGCGCTCTTCTGCTACTTCCGCTTCTACTTCGTCTTTGGCGAAGGTGTGAAGAGCGGCGAGTTGAACTATGTGGTCTACAAGGGAGTCCTCTTCAAGACCTATGAGGGCAAACTGATTCAGGCCGGCATCCGCTCGCAGGGGGCCGGAACGATCCAGTCGAACGACTTCGAGTTCTCGGTCGAGGACGAGCGCATCGCCAAGGAGCTGATGCTCAAGGGTGGCCAGGTCGTGGAGCTCCACTACAAGGAGTACTTCGGCACCCTCCCCTGGCGCGGATTCACGAAGTATGTCGTGGATAGCATTATCCATGTGGAACCCGCCGGCCGAGTAACCCCCTCGGCTGCCGAAGCCGCCGCTGCCGCCGCCGAGCTGATCCCCCAGGGAGCGATCTAAAAATCAAATAAACACCAAGAGCCGTGCCACAAAATGGTACGGCTCTTTTTTTGTAAGGGCTTCATCGCATGAGATTTCGAGTCAAAGGAGGCTCGGCTACGCTGCGCTTTTTTATTTTAGGCGAGGAAATTTTGTGCCGACCGATATTTGACACGGATGGGCTGTAGTTGGCCTACTGCCCATTCGGGGCAAATGAGGAGGCGCAAAATTTACCGTATAAAATTAAAAAGGAAGGTCATCCGGATCATCCGCAGGAGGTACTATCGGCTGCTGTGCAGACTGCTGATAGGCCGGCTGCTGGGGCTGTGCGCCATAGGGTGCAGGCTGCTGATAGGTGGGTTGCGCCGCGGGCTGTCCGTAGGGCTGCTGACCATCCCCCTCGGGACGACGACCCAAGAGGTTCATCGAGTCAGCCAAGATCTCGGTGGTGTAGCGTTTCACGCCATCCTTCTCCCACTCGCGCGTACGGAGACGGCCCTCCACATAGATCTGCGAGCCCTTCTTCACGAAGCGATCCACCACATCGGCCAAGCCGCGCCACAGCGTAATGGTGTGCCACTCGGTATGCTCCTTGGTGGTATTGCTCTGACGGTCGAAGAGTCGTTCGGTCGTTGCCAGGCGCACGCGCGCCACCTTGGCTCCCCCCTCTAAGGTACGCACCTCGGGATCAACACCTACATTACCAATCAAAATTACCTTATTTACCATAATGTTATCTTTCTGTTTTTACAAACTCTTAATCATCTCCGTGAAGAGGATTCCCATGTTCTTCCCGGCCTTGGCACCCTGACGCTGCACATCCTCGTGGTCGCCGATCTCGTCGCTCAGGCCACAATTCGTAATCACCGAAACACCGAAGACGGGGATCGACATGTGGCGAGCCACGATCACCTCGGGAACGGTCGACATACCGGCAGCATCGCCTCCAATGGCCTTGAAGTAGCGATACTCGGCCTGGGTCTCGAAGGTCGGACCCGTGCCGCCGACATAGACACCATACTGAAGTTTGATTCCCTTCTCGGCGGCAATGGCCGTCGCCTTGTCGCGCAGGGCCTTGTCGTAGCAGTTGTGCATATCGGGGAAGCGGGGGCCCAATTCGGCCATATTCTTGCCAATCAGCGGATTGGGCATCAGGTTGATGTGGTCGGTGATAATCATCAGATCGCCCACCGAGAAGCTGGTGTTGATGCCTCCCGAGGCATTCGACACGAAGAGGTAGTCGATGCCCAAGAGCTTCATCACGCGCACCGGGAAGGTTACCTGCGACATGGCATAACCCTCGTAGTAGTGGAAACGGCCCTGCATGGCCACCACCTTGCGGCCCTCTACCAAGCCAAAGATCAGACGCCCCTTGTGGCCCTCCACCGTCGAGACGGGAAAACCCGGAATATCGTGGTAGTCGAGAATATATTTTGCCTCAATCTGCTCAGCAAAGGCACCCAGTCCGGTACCCAAAATAATACCCACTTCGGGGACAAAACCTTCGATACGGCTCTGAATAAAGGCCGCACATTTTTTAATTTCCTCTAACATCTTCTTCTAATTTATTGAGGAGATCGGTATCCGAATCCTCGATGAACGAAATATTGATCGGCAAGTAGTAGAGTCGCTGCTGCAACTCGGCCGGAATCTTCTTGCGATTCGTGAGCTTCACGGCATCCTTCTCCGTGGTGATGATCATCGCCTCGGGATACTCCTCCAAAAGAGCCAACATCTGCTTCACATCGCGCACCTTGTAGACATGATGATCCTCGAAGGTGAGACGCTCAACCACCTCATAGTTCTTCTCCAAGGAAGTGTGGAACGGAACCGGATTTCCAATTCCCGAGAGGGCGATCACCTTAGCTCCGCGTTCCAAAGCCGGCTCCGAGGCAACCTCGGGGAAGAGGGGCTGCGGGCGGAAGGACTCCATGCGGGTGAAATAGACCTTCTGGTAGGCCACCTTCACCAACGACTTATAGAGCAAACGCCGTTCCAAAGGAGTCATGTTATCGGGGCATTTCGTCACCACAAAATAGTGGGCACGGTGCAACTGCTCCAACTCATCGCGCAGGGAGCCGTAGGGCAGGAAGGAGTCCTCGTGGGGCGGACGCGTGGCATCAACCATCACCACATTGATCTTGGCATTCACATAGCGATGCTGGAAGCCATCGTCCAAAACAATCAAGTCTACCTCGGGGTGCTCCTGCTGCAGACGGCGAATACCCTCCACGCGCTTTTCGCATACGGCAACCACCGTATTGGGGAACTTGAGTTTGATCTGCAAGGGCTCGTCGCCCACCTCGCGGTAGTGTGAATCACTCAACACCTCGCGATAGCCCTTCGTCTTTCGACCATAGCCACGCGAGAGGAGCGCCACCTTATGGCGACGCGACATATAGTCGATAATCATCTCCGACATCGGGGTCTTGCCCGTGCCGCCCACCGTAATGTTGCCTACGCAGATAATGGGAATCGAAAACTTCTCGCTACGCAACAAACCGGCATCAAACAGGTAGTTCCTCAAATGAACGACCCATCTGTAAATCCAGGAGGCGGGTATTAACAAATATCGCAACATTTCCTTTTTTGCTTTCGGTTTGTCTAAAAAAGTGGTTTAACTTCTCAATTTTTCAAAGGTACGGATAAAAAACCGATTTCCCAAACAAAAGCGACAAAAGTTTCATTTTTGGCGATTTTAGATCAATTCAAGAGAGTGCCCGCGGTGAAAAATGTCGCAGCACGCGATTTGTATTTTCCCTCTTCTCTTCAGACCTTGCCCCCTCGCGCCACTTTCCCTATTTTTCCAAGTGTCAATGCGTAATTTTTTGCTCTGTAAGATTTTTTTTGGAGACACCTTTGTAACCCATTGAAAATCAGACCCCATTTTCGTGCTCTTGTAAGATTTTTTTCGGCCGAAAATTTGGAAGCGGCTTTTTTATTGCGTAAATTTGCAGTAGAGAAAGGTCGAAAAAGGGCCTCAAACGCCACCCTCCCGAACACCAACACCTTGAAGGTGTACCTATATTACTAACTAAAAATTCCTACACTATGAAAAGGTTATTTTATTTGGCTACAATGTTGCTCTGCATTGCAGCGTGTAGCAATGACGATGATCAGACAACGAATTTGGAAAGTTTTAATATCGGGATTGAGACGAATTGGGAGAACCAACTTGCTGAGTGTGGCGATTTTGACCCCGCGACGGCTCCTGACTTATTTGCCGGGAAGACTTGGAGAATATGCTACGAGGCTAAATGTGATAGTAATTTCAACTTCCAGGAATTGTGGTTTTCATACCTTACCTCGCCCATTAAGCCGATTCCCCCCGGAGGACACCTCTTCGATTATGATATGGAACTCTGTACCGAGGATGACCCTGAAAGAACTTGGACCTACAACCCCGAGACAAAAACAATTGTTATTCAGAAATTTATTTCCGGAACAGGTGAATACATAGATCACTGTTATCAACTTTATGCCCTCGCCGAGGATCTTATGGCGTGCAATTACAGCTATATGGATTTTAATACGAGGCAAATGATTTACCGCCAAAGAATTTATGTGACCATTGAGACCTGGGACTCTCTTATTGAGAATGTTACGGATTAACATTTGGGGTGGGGAAACAATTTGAGGCACCCCATTCTCCGAATAGATGTGTTAAATTTGTGAATATGCCACATCGGCCGGGCTCTTCGGAGTTCGGCCGATTTTTTTTGAGAGGGAGAGGGGGCAATTTACAATTCACGATTCACGATTTTTAATTCCTAATTCGTCATTGCAAGCACCGTTAGGTGCGTGGCAATCTTTTTATCGGAGAATTATTCTCACGATTGGTCGCTCATAAAAAGATCCCCACGTCAGACCTTGCGGTCTTCCTCGGGATGACGCGACGAGAAAAGGGGAATAAAATAATTTTGAATTCTGAATTTTGAATCATGAATTATAATAATTTCTAATTATTTTGTACCTTTGAGGTTTGAAGATAAAATACGACTATGAAAAACGAAAAAAGAATACTTGGTAAATGGTTTGCAGCGGCTTTGCTACTGCTCATCGCCGCCTGCTCGAAAAGTGGGGATCAGGCCGCCGAAGAGGCTGCACAGGAGGCTCCACGCCACATCCTCTATGGGATTGATGCCACCGACTATCGCCTCGACCAGGGGGAGGTGCAGAGCGGAGAGACCCTGGGCAAGATTTTGAACCACTATGGAGTCTCGGCCGTGGAGATCGACCGCCTCGACCGCGAGGCCGCGCAGGTTTGGCCTCTGAGAAATATCCGCGCCGGCCACCGCTACACGGCCTTCATCCACGAAGATTCGCTCCACACCCCGCATCTGGTTTTCCTGGCCTACGAGCGCAACACCTCACAATATGTGGTCTTCGGATTCCACCGCTGCCAAGAGGGACGCGACTCGGTGTCGATCACGCTCGGAGAGAAGGAGTTTACCCTGAAGCGACAGAAGCGTAGCGCCGTCATCGAGTCGTCACTTTGGCAGGCGATGGTCGATGGCAACATGCCCTATTCGCTGGCCGCCGAGGTGGAGGATATCTATCAGTGGACCATCTCCTTCTTCAGCGTGCAGAAGGGCGATAGCTTCACAGTAATCTACGACGAAAAACTCATCGACACCGTTTCGGTGGGCATCGGCCGCATCTGGGGCGTGAAATTTTCGCATTATGGCAAAGATTACTACGCCATTCCTTTCCGCCAAAACAAGCGCGTGGAGTATTGGGAGGCCGATGGTCAATCGCTACGCAAGCAGATGCTGAAGGCCCCGCTGAAGTACTCGCGCATCAGTTCGAAGTTTTCGTACAGCCGTCTGCATCCGGTACACAAGGTACGCCGTCCCCACACGGGAATCGATTATGCCGCCCCGAAGGGTACGCCGGTGGTGGCTGTCGCCGATGGTGTGGTAACCTTCAAAGGCTGGGGAGGTGGCGGTGGTAACACGCTCAAGATTAAGCATGCGGGGGGCTATACAACCGGGTATCTGCACCTGAACGGCTTCGCCAAAGGAATTCACCAGGGATCCCATGTTTCGCAGGGACAACTCATTGGTTATGTGGGTAGCACCGGCACCTCGACGGGCCCCCACCTCGACTACCGCGTTTGGAAGGGCAAAACCCCGATCGACCCGCTGAAGATCCCACAGGAGCCCTCGGAGCCGATCAAGGAAGAGAACCTCGAGGCCTTCGAGTATGTGAAAGCCAAGGTGATGGCCGAGTTGGACGGAGAGGTTGCGGAGTCGGAGCGTCTTTCGCTACGCGACACGGTGGCCTTTGATGCTGCTCAACCCATCGTCCCCGATTTCTCGGCGACAAAGGCTGTTGAAAATGAGTAGGCCATGGTACTCAAATCGCTCAATATTCCAGAAGCCATTATTCGCTTTGTGCGCAAGCACCATGTGCTAACCCTTGCCACCCAAAGTGGTGAAGGGCTTTGGTGCGCCAACTGCTTCTACGCCTTCGACCCGACACGCGGAGAGTTATACTTCACCTCCTCCCCCGATACACGCCACGGGCGCGAGATGGCCGAAAATCCGCAAGTAGCGGCCAGCATCGTCCTCGAGACCCGCATCGTGGGTCGCGTGCAGGGACTTCAGATAACGGGAACAGTACACCCGGCCAATGCCGAGGGGCGCAAAATCTATCTGAAGCGTTTCCCCTACGCTGCTGTGGCCGACCTGCACTTGTGGGCCCTCGAAATCAAAACATTAAAACTCACCGACAACACCCTCGGGTTCGGGAAGAAACTCCTATGGAACAGATAACTACCGGTATTGTAATTGTAGCAGGTGGCAGTGGCCGCCGCATGGGCTCCGAGATACCCAAGCAATTTTTATTCCTGGGCGGGGAGCCGATCCTGGTTCGCACGATAAACCGCATGGCCGAGGCCCTGCCCGGTGCCCCGATCGTAGTGGTTCTCCCCGACGAGCAACAGGCCTTTTGGAAGAACCTCTCGGCCCGCTTCGAGGTGGCCCCGCACACCCTTGCCTCGGGAGGTAAGGAGCGTTTCGACTCCGTTAAATCGGGGCTCGACACCCTCTTTGCTTTGGGCGAAGGGGTCGAATTGGTCGCCATCCACGATGGGGTGCGCCCCCTGGCGAGCGTGGAGATGATCCGCCGCTGCTGCGACTGTGCCGCCACAAAGGGGTCGGCTATTCCCGCCATCGCCGTCAGCGACTCCTTCCGCCGCCTGACAAGCGAAGAGGGAGCCTCGGAGATCGTGGATCGCTCCCTCCTGAGGGCCGTGCAGACCCCCCAGGTCTTCGATGCCCACCTCCTGCGCCGAGCCTACCGCCAACCCTTCGACCCGGCCTTCACGGACGATGCCTCGGTGGTGGAGCAACTCGGGGAGCGCATTAGCCTCTGCGAGGGCGAACGCTCCAACCTAAAGATTACCACGCGAGAAGACATCACGCTTGCCGAGGCGCTGCTCGAGGCTCAAAACGACCGAGAAGATGGAGCATGAACTGATCTATAAATTCCGCTTCAGCCGCCGCGTATGGCTACTCACGGCCCTCTATGTCGTGATCTTCGGTGTGCTAGCCGCAGCTCTCTACTTCCTTTACGAAGGGGGATATCTCTCGGCCTGGTTCTCCTCGTGCATTGTAGCTCTGCTCCTGCTCATGTCGCTCTCTATTCCGCGCAAGATCTGCCTCAATCGCGAGCGTCTGCGCATCGACTGCCTGATGGATATCACCGAGCTACCGCTCAACGAGATCGCCTCGGTACGCAAAGTCGAGCGATCCGAGATGAAGGGAATTATTCCTCTGCTGGGCGGTTTCGGTTTCTTCGGCTACTACGGCCACTACCTCGACGTGATCCAGGTCGAGCGTGTACGCATCTATGCCTCGGAGTGGGATCATTTTGTCGAGATCACCGACATCTACGAATCTCGTCTCTATGTGAGTTGCACCGAGGCAGACAAACTCATCGCCGCCATTCGGGAGCGAATGGCCAACTCCGAAAAATAGCGGAATAATCTCGAATTCACTTCCCACGAGACCGTTTTTGTAATAACGAAGATTGGGCCGAATGGGCTATACAATAAGTACAACCCATTCGGCCCATGCAAGAGAGCGCAAACACGCCCTATATAATCAAGTAAAACGTTTAGACAAGACCCGAAAAGCCCATAAACGCCATCGCCAAGATACCGGCGGTGATCAGGGCAATGGGGGCTCCCTCCAACGCCTTGGGAACGTCCTCAAACTCCAAACGCTCACGGATACCGGCAAAGAGAACCAAAGCCAACCCAAAGCCAAGAGCTGTCGAAACCGAGTAGACTACACTCTGCAAAAGGGTAAACTCCTTTTGGATCATCAGAATGGCGACACCGAGCACGGCACAGTTGGTCGTGATGAGCGGCAAGAAGATACCGAGGGCCTGGTAAAGCGAGGGCGACACCTTTTTGAGGATGATCTCCACCATCTGTACCAAAGCAGCAATGACCAAGATAAATACAATGGTCTGCATGTACTCAATCCCGAAGGGTTTCAGGATAAACTCCTGAAGCGACCAGGCCACGACAGCCGTCAAGGCCATCACAAAGGTTACAGCGGCACTCATACCCAACGAAGTCTCCACCTTCGACGAGACTCCGAGGAAGGGGCAGATACCGAGGAACTGCGCCAAGACGACGTTATTAACGAAGATGGCACCGATAATGATTGCAAAATAGGAGAGTTCCATACGCTTTACTTCTTGAGATATTTGTTAAACAACACCATCAGGTAGCCCAACACGAAGAAGGCTCCGGGGGCCAAAACGAAGATCAGGGGCATGAAGTCGGCAACGCCCAGTGAGTAGCCGAACAGAGCACCGCTTCCAAGCACCTCGCGCACAGCTCCAATCACCGTAAGCGAAAGGGTAAAGCCCAAACCAACCCCCACACCATCGAGGATCGAATCGAAGGGCCCGTTCTTCGAGGCAAAGGCCTCAGCACGACCCAGGATAACGCAGTTCACCACAATCAGCGGAATGAAGACACCGAGCGTGGCGTAGAGTGCCGGCACATAGGCCTTCATCAAGAGTTCAATGATCGTTACAAACGAGGCGATCACAACGATGAAGGCGGGAATTCGCACCTTATCGGGGATTAGGTTCTTGATGAGCGAGATCACAAAGTTCGACATGATCAACACGGCCATCGTAGCCACACCCATGCCCAAACCATTCATAGCCGAGGTGGTAGTACCCAGCGTGGGGCACATACCCAGGATCAGCACAAAGGTGGGATTTTCCTTGATAATTCCCTTGAATATCAGTTGCAACTTATTCATCTTCGCCTCCTTCCTGCGCATCTGCGCTCATGGTTTCGGTCGCTCCCGAGGCGGCATCCGTCGCCCCCGAAGGATCATCAATATCGACGCCAACACCCGACACCTGCGTAAAGGCTTCGTAGGCACGCGCCACAGCATCCACATAAGCTCGCGACGAGATCGTTGCGGCTGTCAGGGCATCCACATCTCCGCCGTCCTTCTTTACGGCAAGGTTTATTTCGGCAGGATTCTTCCCGCGAACACTCTTCAGCAGCACATTCTCGGGCTCGGCCATCTTGGTACCCAGGCCCGGGGTCTCAGCCTGTGAGAGGACATTGACATTGAGGATATTCCCCTGCAGATCGAAGCCCACCATCATCGTGATTACACCGCCAAAACCCTCCTTGGTCATACTCTTCACGGCATAGCCCACGGTAGCAGCCTGCGAGGTGGCCGTATAGACCGTAATGGGCATCTCATCGAGCGTAAGCTCCTGCTCCGTGGTCTCCTCGAAGGCGGGAAGCACCTGACGCAAAGCCTCGGTTACCGCTGCTGCATTGGCTGCGGCGATGGGTTCGGCCGTCAACTGATAGACTCCGCCCACACCCGCCGAAGCGATGAGGGTGATGCAGAACAAGACGGCCACCATATTAAAAAGTGTACTTTTCATCTTTTGCTATTTTTTACCGAAGCGTTTGGGTTTAAGATATTTATTCAAGAGGGGTGTCACGGCGTTCATGATCAGAATCGCGAAGGACATACCCTCGGGGTAGGCTCCCCACAGACGGATGCACATCGTAATCACACCGATACCCACGGCATAGATCACCATTCCTTTCACAGTCATGGGCGAGGTGGCGTAGTCCGTAGCCATATAGACGGCTCCCAGGATGGCTCCTCCGGCCAAGAGGTGGAAGAGGGGGAACTGCCACAAGGCCTCAGCCTCCATACCGCGACCCAAGGCCACGCAGAACGCAAAGAGTGCCATCGTACCCAAAACCACCACGGGAATATGCCACGAGATCACCTTGCGCCACAGAAGGTAGACGAAGCCTGCGAGCAGAGCCAAGGCAGCGACCTCACCAAGCGAACCGGGCATCGTACCCACAAGCAGGTTCTCGAAGGGGATCCTATCGGCCAAATCGCCGGACTTCATCACGGCCAAAGGCGTAGCCCCCGACAGGGCATCCAAGGCCGGATTCTCTACTGCCGGGAAGGAGGTCATCTGCACCGGGTAGGCGATCAGCAGGAAGACTCGACCCACCAAAGCGGGGTTGAAAGGGTTCTTGCCCAAGCCACCAAACGACATCTTAGCGATACCGATGGCCACCACCGCACCGATCACCACGATCCACCAGGGAATCGAAGCAGGCAGGTTAAACGAGAGTAACAGACCCGTTACAACAGCCGAGAGGTTGCCCAACGTGCAAGGCTCCTTGAATAGAAATTTCTGAATCAGCCACTCCACGAACATACAGCTCAGGATGGCAATTGCCGTCACACGCAACACATCCCATCCGAAGACCCAAAGCGAGACGCAGAGGGCCGGCAGCAGGGCCAGGATCACATCACGCATGATCTTCTGCGTGGAATCCGAGCCGTGGACGTGCGGGGCGGGAGAAACAATCAGTTTATTGGTCATAAAATTCGGTTTTATCATTCTGTTTTTCGGGGGAAGTAAACCTAAGCACTTCCTCTATTCGTTGATCGGTACGGTCAGCGATTTACTCCCCCACCTATTTTTTTGGCCCTTCAGCGGCATCTCGGGCTCGAATAAAGCCCATGACAATCTGTTTACCCTGACGCACATAGTCCAAAAGAGGCAGGTGTGCCGGACAGGTAAATTGGCAACAGCCACACTCGATACAACTCGTGATATCGTTCTGCTCCATAGCCTCCCAATTTCGCTTTTTCGACATCTTGAGCAAGAGGTAGGGCTCCAACCCCATCGGGCAGGCCGAGACACACTTGGCGCACTTGATGCAGTCCGAAGCCTCCTTGCGCAGGGCCTCCTTTTCGGCAAAGAGGGTAACACCCGAGCACCCCTTTGTAACCGGAGCCTCCAAGTTGACCAGCGCACGGCCCATCATCGGGCCGCCATTGACCACCTTACCCAACTCCTCGGGGGTCCCTCCAGCCGCCTCGATCAACATCGAGATGGGGGTACCCATACGCGTCAAAAGGTTTTTGGGGCTCTTCACACACTTACCCGTGATCGTCACCACACGCTCGATCAACGGCTTATTCTTCTGCACAGCCTCGTAGACGGCCACCGTGGTCGAAGCATTGCAGACCACCGCTCCCACATGGATTGGGAGAGCGGGCGGCGGGGGCACCTGGCGACCCGTCACGGCGGCAATCAACTGCTTCTCGCCTCCCTGTGGATACTGCACCTTGAGCGGCGTGATGTGAATTCCGCGGAAAGCGGCCTTCTCGCTCACCAACTTGCGGAGGTGGGCAATCGCATCGGGCTTATTATTCTCCACACCGACATAAGCCTCGGACACCGAAAGCACCTTCATTAGGATCGTAACACCCACCAGCAACTCCTCGCCTCGCTCCAACATCGTGCGATGATCCGACGTGAGGTAGGGCTCACACTCCACACCATTGATAATCAAGAACTCGGCCTTGCGTCCCGGGGGCACCGAGAGTTTGACATGCGTCGGGAAGGTGGCACCACCCATACCCACGACACCGGCCTCCTTGATCTTGGCAATGATCTGCTCCGGTGTAAGGTCGCACTCGTATTTGATCTCGGGCGAGCGGTCGATCGTCTCCACCCACTCATCGCCCTCGCGCTTGATAGTAATCATCACCTGGCGCAAGCCCTGACCATTGATCACCGGCTCGACGGCCGTCACCTCACCCGAAATCGGGGCGTGGATGTTGGCCGACATGAAACTCGAGGCCGAGGCGATGAGCTGGCCCGTGAGCACCTTGTCGCCCTTGGCCACCAGCGCCGTAGCCGGAGCTCCGATGTGCTGAGCCAGGGGAATTGTTACCCGATCGGGCAACGGCAGCGGCTCGATGGCCACCCCGCGGCTCAACTTATTTTCCGACGGATGGACTCCGCCAATTGGAAATGTCTTCATATCTTGGTTTATTTGCTAATCAACAGGATGTTCGTTCCTATGCCATCGGCTTCTCCGAGGCCTCGGTCGCCTTGGGGGCTGCCGGTGCCGGCTTCGGCTCCTTGGGCAGGGGCTCCATGTGCTCCAACTTGATGGCACCGGTCGGACACTCGTTCACACACTTGCGGCAGAGCTTACACTTCTGCGAGTCGATGTAAGCCAAATTGTTCTCAATCGTAATGGCACCAAAGGGGCAGACCTTCACACACTTGCCGCAACCGATGCAGCCCGCTTTGCAGGCCTTCATCACCACGGCCCCCTTCTCTTTGGACATGCAACCCACATAGACGGCACGATTCTTCGGCCACTTCTTGCGCACCTCGATCATGTGGCGCGGGCAAGCTCTCACACAAGCCCCACAAGCCGTACACTTGTCGGGATCCACCTCGGCAATCTTCGTCTCTGGATTGATGCGAATGGCATCGAATTTACACACATCGACACAATCGCCGTAGCCGATACAGCCATAGGCGCAATCGGTCTCACCCACATAGAGGGCCATCGAGACGGCACACGAATGGGCTCCGTCGTAGCGACTCGTGCGGTTGCGCTTCGAGCAGATACCGCCACAGCGCACCGTGGCCACCTGCGGCTCCTTCTCGGGCGCGGCCTTGCCCAGGTAGGCGGCACAGGCCTTCATTACATCACCGCCTCCCACGGGGCAGAAGAGCTCCGAAATATCGTCGCGCTTCACCAATGCATCGGCCATACCACGACATCCGGCAAAGCCACAGCCACCACAATTGGCTCCGGGCAACATCTTCTCCACCTCATCAATACGAGGATCCTCCTCCACCTTGAACTTTTGGGCCACGAAGTAGAGAATCACAGCCGCCAATACGCCCAACACGCAAAGCGTCAGGATGGTGATCAGTAACAAGTTTTCCATTACTCTTTTCTTATTGCAAAATAAATTTTTCTTTCAATTCGATGACGCAGGAGATAAACCACCCCATAGTAGCCGCCTACCCCCAACAACGAAGCCAAAGCCGCCAGCCCCTCGGAGAGGCCACAAGCCAAAGCCCCGATCAACACAAGCAACAGCACGGCAAAGGCTCCGACATAAGCAATCAATACGGCTCTTAGGGCCATCGCCTGCTCCTCACTTACCACCACCCGCTCTCCAGGAGCGTAGGCTCCGGCATCGGGGGTGCGTACTTCAATCAACTTCTCGCTGCTTTCACTCATTCCGCAGAGTTCACGCGCCCGACAAGTATGACACGCCCCACTCGCCACAATGGCGACCAAAACCATATCGGCCTCCACTTTGCGCACCTCTCCACGATGAGTAATCCTTTTCAAATCAATGAATTTTAAGCAACCAACATCTCAATCTCCAAAAGCCACAGTCATTGTGAAGAAGTTATGGGACAACTGACGTGTCAATGACCGAAGAGGGAGTATTGCGCCCTATAAAATCAAAAATTAGTTTAGGTTGCCATACTTATTGGTCAACGGCATCAACCGCTCGTGACCGAAAGCACAACTCGACAAACGCAACACAGGCGGGAATTGGTAGCGCTTCTTCTCGTTGCGCATAATGAGCGAGTGAATGGTCTCAACCACTTCCGAATCAAACCCTGCATTGACAATCTCCTCGCGGTGTTCTCCCTTCTCGATCATACGATAGAGGATGGCATCAATCACCTCATAGGGAGGCAGGAAGTCGCTATCCTTCTGATCGGGGCGCAACTCCGAGGAGGGCTCCTTGGTCAAGATATTCTCCGGAATCGGGTTACCACACTCGCGGTTGATGTAACGGGCCAGGTCATACATCTCGGTTTTGTAGAGATCTCCCGTAGGGCTGAAGGCTCCGGCCGTATCGCCATAGAGGGTACACCAACCAAGGGCATTCTCACTCTTGTTCGAAGAGTTGAGCAACACATGGTCCGTCTTATTCTGCACAGCCATCAAGAGGATGGTACGGATACGGGTCTGGATATTCTCCTCCGTGATATCAAAATCGGTACCTCCGATCACAGGTTTCAAGGTGTTGACCACGCTACTGTAGATCTCCGAGATGGGGATCACATTGTATTCGATACCCAGGTTCTCAGCCAGCTGTCGGGCATCCTCCACCGAGTGGTCGGAAGAAAAGGGCGAAGGCATTAGCAGGGCACGGACATTCTCCTTACCAAGAGCCGCTGTGGCCAACGAGGCAACCACTGCCGAATCGATACCACCCGAGAGACCGATCGAAGCCTTCGTGTAACCATTCTTGCGGAAGAAGTCCTTCAAGCCAAGACATGCTGCTTGATAGATCAGGCGCGTACGATCTGTCGAGTTGTAGGGCTCCTGACAAGGAGTATACTCTACTTCGGTGTCGTAGATCTTAAAATCCTCTTGAAAACTCTTGAGAAGCATCACCAACTCTCCGTGCTTATTAAGCACCCCCGAGGTGCCGTCATAAACGATATCGGTCGAACCGCCCACCTGGTTTACGATCACAAGCTCCTTGCCCTCACGGAAGGCGAGTTTGCGCATCGTCTCGTAGCGGTAGGTCAAAAGGCCTTTGCCGTATTTGCGGGCGTTGATGCTGATGATGGTCTCAACCGAAGGATTCAGGTCGTGGATCTTGCGCAGATCGTCGCCCACCACAATGGCACATTTGCGCCCCTTGATGGTAGCGTATTGGTAACCGGAGCCTCCATCAAGGAAGCCCATTTCGCGACGAGCCGAGATATTTCGCTTGCTAACCAAACGCAACACCTTGCGATTCTGCACAAGAGCCGCTGCACTGACCGTACCTTCGTCGGTCAGAATAGGCAAGCCTATAATGGCCGCAATATTATCACAGCAGGAGGCAATCTCCACCAAGGCATCTTCACAAAGTTCGAGAAAGGTGGTCTTACGCAACAAGTCAAAAGCGGGGGTACCGCTTACGGCCTGCTCGGCAAAGAGAACCAAATCGGCCCCCTCTTTTTTGGCCCGTCCAATGGCATCGATGATCTTCGAGACATTGCCGTCCACATCACCGACCGTATAATTCAACTGAGCAAGAGCTATCTTCATAGCAACGAGTTTTGTCTTTAATTTCTTGTTTGTTGCCCAATTGCATTGGGCACCGCAAAGTTACTACTTTTTTGCGAGAATAACAACTAATTGGATTGGGAAGTTACGAATTTTGGTCTTTTGGGGAATGAGGAATAAAAGTGAGCAGTGCCAACGAAGATTGGGCCGGATGGGCTGTACTTCGCGTACTACCCTTTCGGGGAATAGATTGAGGTGCAAAATGTGCCCTACAGAATCAAAAAATAAATTTTTGCATTTTAGAGGAGCAGATTTCGACTTAACGAAGCAAGCCCCGGAAGGGTTGGTGGCGTAACGCCACTTTTAACTTCTGATAGCACCACTCAATTTTAGAGGAGCAGATTTCGACTTAACGAAGCAAGCCCCGGAAGGGTTGTACTCGAAGTACTACCCTTTCGGGGCGAGCAAGGCAAGGTGAAATATGCCCTATAAAATCAAAAATTAGTCGCGATTGAGAAAAAACTGAGGGATATTAGCCAAGAAGAGATCCTTGTCACGCAACTCCTCGCGATGAGCAATCAGTTCAGAGAGTTTCACATCGCCAATCAAGTAGTTGCTCTCGGCACTATAATACTGCTCATAGATCTTCTCAAAGGGAAGAATCTCGGGCACGGGAGTCGTGGTATAGCGAGCATAGATGCGCAGCAGGATGTCGGTCGTATAGGTGGGGCGATCGACGAAGCGGCTCTTCTTGTACTCGTAGCGGTAGTCGTGCAGACGGGCCATGATGTCGCTCAGGATCGAGGAGGCGGTGGGCAGACTACCGGCCCCCTTGCCGAACATGAATTGACGATCATAGCACTCACCGCGGATCACCACGCCGTTGTATTCGTCGTCCACCGAGTAGATATATTTCTTCGGAGTAACAAACTCGGGCATCACGAACATGGTAAAGTGCTCGTCGGAGACCTTAACCACCTGTGCCACGAGTTTGATCTTCACACGCTTCTCGCGAGCGTAGCAGATATCGGAGTCGTGGATGGTCGAGATGCCGTAGGTGAAGATGCGTTCGGGAGCGACATACTCACCCAAGGCATGCATCGTGATGATCACAAGCTTGAACAGAGCATCGAACCCCTCGATATCGAAGGAGGGGTCGCTCTCGGCAAAACCCAACTCCTGAGCCTGGCGCAGGGCCTCCTCGTAGGGGCACTGGTGGTCGAAGACGCGCGAGAGGATGTAGTTCGAGGAGCCGTTGAGAATACCCTTCACCTCGAGGAGTAGGTCGTTGTCGTAGTACTCCTCCAAGTTGCGTATTACGGGAATGGAGCCACACGACGAGGCATCGTAGAGCAGGGCTGCACCCGTTTTATGTTGCAATTCGATGAGTTCGGGGAGGTGGTTGGCAAGCATTGCCTTGTTGGCCGAAACAACCGAGATTCCACGCTCCAAAGCCCCCTTCACAATGCGGTAGGAGGCCTCGGCATCGTCGATCACCTCCACGATGAGGTTGATCTCGGGATTTTCGAGAATTTCGTTCTCCTGATCGGTCAGGAGGTCGGCAGGAACCTCCACCTTGCGCACCTTATCAAGCGAGCGCACACATATTTTTACGATTTCGGCATGGGCATTGCGCGTCTTACGCAACACCTCATAGACACCTTGGCCCACAACACCAAAACCATAGAGTCCTATTTTTACGGTTTTCATAATTACCCTTTTTAGCAAGCGTTTATTGTTTAGTTACTCCTTGATGCAGCGCACCTGCATGCCATTGGCTCGCGGTAAGGCCAGGGCCGGGTCAAACTCCGAGGCGGCAGGATTCTCCGTATCGAGCGAGAAGTAAAGCGCGCGGGAGTGATGGTCAGCCTCGGTCGAAGCGGTCCAATAGTAGCCGATCCAAGGTTGCGGATTTTCGGCCGTATTGACGTTGGTAATAGTCCCCTGCAACCAACTACGACGACCACAAGCCGGGAAGAAGAGGAGGTTTTCTCCATCCGTAAGTTCCCATCCAAACTGCTTTTTCAAGACCGAAAGATCGTCAGTGCTGTTGCCCGCGAAGGCCAAATCATCGAAGTTATCGGCCACACGCCACCCCTTGGGGCAAGGATCGTAGAGTGTCTTATGGTCGGGCGACCAAAGGTCGGAAGGATGCGCCTCGTTCCAATCGTAGGCCAACGACTCCTCCGAGAGGAGGTAGACAAGCGGATTAGCCAGGGCATACTCGGTAGTTGCCCGATCAGAATCGGCCTTCAGGTAGGAGATATTAACATAGCGCGTTCCATAGATCAGGTAGAGATCGGCTGTCGCAGCCGAAGCGCAATTGTAGTACTTGGGGCCGGCAAAGGGGGTCATGCGTCCCCACTGATAATACATGCCATAAGCGCGAAGGATCTCCTCCTGCGTGGCGTGATCCGTCCCGTTGGCTCCCAGATTGCGATCCATGTAGCGACCCACGGCCTGCGGCTTGGTGGTGGTTACCCACAAGTGCCACGTCCAAAGCAGGTTCCCCGCCTTATCATAGCCTCCCAATAGGGCATTTCCGGGTTGAAGTTTTCCCTTGCTATCAGCCTCCACGAAGAAGCTCACCTGCTCGCTATCCATCATCTCGATATAGGAGATCAGGTTGCTCCGATCCTGCCAAAGTAATTCAACACGCTCCACCTCAATTGGCTCGTTACTCTCTCCCCGGAATTTCACCGGAAAGCTGTAACTCTTCTTGGCCTCGGTCAGGAGGTAGCAGTTGGCCCTTTGATCGGCCAACGATTGGGGGTAAATCGTGCTGACAAAGACCTCGAAGAGGGCGGCATTGGAGGTAGAAGAGTAGACATAGAAACTGATCGTACCACTCGCATCGGCCGAGTCATTATCGGCCGCCGGGGAGGTCACCCAAATCGTGCTGGCTGCGAAGTCGTAGGTTACATCCCACCCGTTGGGGGCACCCGTCATCGTGAGTCCCACGGCACGCTCTGCCCAAAAGGTGAGCGATTGGGTAGTCGACGGGCCGTCGAAATAGAGGGCCGCACGATCGGTCGAGACCGCCGGGATGATCGACTCCTCATCCTTCTTGCAGGAGGTAAACAGCAGTGCCAACACCGCCACCGAAAAGAGGGCCTTGAAAAGGCTGGTAGAAAATTTATGCATCATACCGTAATTATCAAAATTCCTGCAAATATAAAAAAAAGAATTGAGAGTTGACCACATCCCACCCTG
Organism: Alistipes sp.; assembly: GCA_045614985.1. Classification (GTDB taxonomy): domain Bacteria; phylum Bacteroidota; class Bacteroidia; order Bacteroidales; family Rikenellaceae; genus Alistipes. Next base: position 72,645 of record JAZLDX010000020.1, read on the forward strand.
AGAATTGCATTTTGAGGGTTACAATCACCCCCCTCGACAGTGTAGGGGCAGCACCTATGGTACTGCCCCTACACTATTGAGTTGGTATTCGATCGCTCCAATTTAGTCGTAGAGAAGTTCTACATCATCAATGTACATGAGCGACTGCGTCGATCCGGTGAAGTAGTCGCCATAGCGGGAGCCGGAGCAGACGATGATGATGTGGGTGGGTCGAATGTCGGTGGCCACATAGTCAATTGGGATGGTTACCTGAGTCCACTCGGGGGTCGAATAGTCCATCACCAACTCGCCATAACCCACCACATCCTTGCCATGCGGATCGAAGAAGGTGGCCTCATTGCGCGTGTCAATGCAGATGGGCGAGGAGTCGGTACCGTAGGTACGCGGTCCATCCTTCTCCTGTGTTACGCCATACTCCTCCTTGGTCCAGGTGCCGAGGGCGATGTAGATCGAGCCCTTATCGGGATCTCCGATCTGAAGATCCGTTCCGGCCGGGAGCCCCTTGATCTTATCAATCGCTCCGCAGTTATACTTCATCCAAAGGCGAAGGGCCGTGGGACGCAGTGCGAAGGGACGACCAAAGGTGATGATGCCATTCGTACCGACATTCTTCACATAAGTACCCGTATAGAGGTTTCCTGCGGCAAACTTTCCAAGACCCGCCACATTGGCAAAGAGCGATTCAAGGCGAGCCGAATAACTTCCTGTGGAGCCCGGACGAATGTCGGTACTCTTATTGGTCAGGGTGGCACCCGCCACGGCGGCCCCCACATTGCCTGTTCCCCAGAAGGGTTCATCGCTCTCGGCATAGGGGTATATGATATCCTTGAGCGTACACCACGACTCCAGACCGGCATTCGGAAGTTGCGCCTCCCCCTCAGTCGTAACGGTTCGTGGGGCGGTTTCATCCTCACCACAGTAGGCCTTCACCTCATAGCTACTCTCGGGCTCCACCACCAGGCGAGCCGAGAAGGTTCCTCCGTCGATCTTCACATCGGGCACCTCAATCCACTCCTCCGTACCGGTTGGGCGGTATCGGAATCCCATGGCATTGCCACTCTGGCCCATCGCTTTGAGCCAAATCACACGGCTCCAGCCATCGGCCGCCGTCATCTCGACGGTTACCTCCGTAGGAATGACATAGAGATACCAACGCTCCACAATGTCGCCATGGTAGCGAATATCGACATAGCGCACACTCTCAAACGAGGTGAGCTCCTCGACTCCGGGGCTCATCTCAGTAATCCCCTCGGGGCCCAACTTGAGCGAGGTCACGGTAATATTTTGTAAATCCTGCCCCTCGGGAACATAGACGCGGGCGATGTGGTTCTCCACCTCCCACTCCGTAGCCCCGATCTGCCCCTCCACCGTGAAGGAGCGAGCGATTTGCTGCTCTGCATAGAGCGTCCAGGGGTAGTCCTGATAGAGCGACAGAGTAACATGAAGCGGGGTGCGGAAATCGAAAACTCCTCCGGCCAACTCCACATCGGCCACTGCGGCCTCGTTGTTGTAGGTTACTGAAGTGATCTTCACACGACGAATATCGGTCTGCTCTTCGAGCGAGAGGGTAACCGTACAAGCCGAGCGATCGATGCCCGTCGGAGCCACCGTAAAGCCTTCGCCCTCAACAGAAACAATCTCCAGCACCTCCACCGGATAGGGAATATCGTTTTTGATACAGGAGCCGAAGAGGGTCATCCCCAAAACTACCCCACCTACGGCCAATAGAGCCTGCAAACTATTGTAAATCTTCTTCATCGGCTACTTCTTCTTTTTGTCCCACAAGTGGATGGTCATACCAATATTGATATCGGCCAAATTGAGACGGAAACGCATCTTCGAGGCGACACGCGACCCCACCTCTTCACCGGCTTCGTTCTTCTGGGTCACCTTCGAATACTGAATACCTCCCAATCCGAAGGAGACCGTGGCACAGACATTGGGGAAGACATAGACCGCCATACCGGGGTTAAACGAGAGCTTCGCCTGAAAATTGTTGCTATTCGACCCCTTGGGAACCTCGCCTGCCATGTAGTCAAAACGCGATGTACCGACCATCACCGCCCCCTCGAACTCGGCAAAAAGACCGAATCGGCCCTTAGGGTCGAGGCCCACATAGGAGCGATGGAAGAGCGAGAAGGTGAAGTTATCGCTCTTATAGCCCATGTTGGAGAGCGAGCCCGAAAGGTCGTTTTGCGCTCCGAGGTTAAAGCCCAGGTTGTCGATTGTTCCGTGGATGTAGGTGTAGCCGAATCGGGCACCCAGGACATGGTTGTCCCGATAGGCATAGCCAAAGAAGGGTTTCACCGTAGCGATCGTTCCTCCGGCATCTATATGCTCCAAAAGGAGCAGAAAATCCGAATCCTCGCTCGAGAGGGTGCCATACGAGGCGGTAAGTCCCAACATCACCTCCCCCTTGTAGATAAAACTATTTTTGTTGATCTCGCGATCGATGCGACGACGAGTCGGAAGGAATCGCTTCGAGGCCTTCGTCTCCTCATGAAGAGGGATCTCCTCCAACGAAGAGGACTGCGTCATGAGCTGTATAATCGAGAGCGTGTCGTTTTGAGGAATCAGCCCCGTCTCTTCGATTTGTGCCTGCGTGTGTACGATCCCCACGATCGTCAGCAACACACCTAAAAAGTATCGAACTTTTTTCATAATGCCAACGATTTAGAGGTAAAAGGCCACACCAAGGCCAATAGATAAAATATTCACTCGAAAACTCATGTTGCTGGTCGAGCGTTTGCCCGTGGAGATCTGATTGTGTACCTGCTCCACGGCCGAGTAGTTGATACCCATCACACCCACCGAGACCTCGAAAGCCATGTTGTTGGTAGCAAAGGCGATCAATCCCGGGGTCACGCCCAACCCCACCGAGTAGCCCGTTTCGTAGGTTCCTCGCACGGGTTGCCCCTCGGCATACTTTCCCTGAATGCCTCCGGCCGAAAGCTGAATATCGGTGAAGATGGCAAAGCGTTTGCTCTTTCCCAAAGGGATGTAGTTACGCCAAATGAGTGCCCCCTCATAGCTGTGACGGAGGACATAGTAGCCATCCACCGAGAGGTTCACCCCCGTATCGGCATCCCCCAGGCTGACCGAGGCCCCATCGACCTTGAGCAGCGTGCGCGAATAGATAAAGCGGGCACCGAGTGCCATGTTGTCGCGCACGGCATAGGCCACAAAGGGGGCCACACGCACCGTATAGCCCTCGGAGTTCATATCCTCCACGATCAACAGATCGTAGTCCTTGTTCTCATGGGTTGAGTAGGAGACCGAGCCACCGAAGATCCACTGCCCCTTGGGGACAAAATCATTGGTTTTGGAGGTCAATCCGCGCAACTCGCGCCGCTGGTTCACCGTCAGCGAATCGGGCTGTGGTTCGAAGCCCTCCGCCCGCAAAGGGGTCAGGCCACCCAGGAGCAGCAAGCCGAGTAGCGTGTATCGTAAAATTTTACGCATCATGAATATCAATCAATAAGAGGGGGTAATTGGCGAAAAACCGCAGGGTGGCAAAGCCTACACTTTGCCCCCCTTCGGTTTGTCCGCACGTTTTTCGATCGGGATTAGTAAACCCACTCGAAATCATCTACATAGACCTCGTTCGAGTCGCATCCGCACATATAGTCTCCGTAGGCATTGGCCGAGCAGGAGACGGCAATGGCGTAACTCTTCGAGGGCTTGGTTACCTTGTCGTAGTAGTAGAAGGGCACATCGACCGTGATCATCTGGTCGCCCGTGCTCGTGGCATTGATCCAGAACGAGGCGTAGCCGATGATGGCACCCTCGGCCACCGAAGTTTGGGCGGCAGGATCCCACATACCGGTCGGGGTGCTCAGACCCGACGACACTTCATGCAGGGCCGACCAGTCGATGATGGCCACATAGATACGAGCCTTGTCCTGGCTACCCTTGGCAATGGGATCATTGCCTGAAGCGTCCTTATACTTAGTCATATTCACCGAACCGATCTTCGACGCATAGTACTTGAAACGCAAGGCCGTAGGACGCGCCTTCCACTCGTAGGGCTTACCGAACGATACGGTACCCTGGGTCGAAGGCTTCACGAAGGTACCCGAGAAGAGGTTTCCGGCGGCCAAAATACCGGCGGCACTCTCCGAGTGCATACGGGCACAATAGCTACCTCCCTGACCGGCAAACTGCTGCTGCGTACAAAGGTTCTTGAGTTTCGAGATGTTCATGTAGTTGTTGTTACCCGAACCCCAGAAGGCGGTCTCCTGATTGGCTATCGAGAAGCAGCTCAAAGTCGAGTCCTCGAAGTCTCCATAGGGGATCGTCTGATCCACAGCGACAGTAAAGACTGCCACAGCCTCTTTCTCCACACCGCCGATCACAGCCTTAGCCTCGTAGGCGGTATTGGCCAAGACGCCCGAGTTCACATCGAGCTGATAGGCCACGCCACCGACCTCGTTGGTCGTGGTTACCCACTTGGGCTCCACCTTGGCCACATAGGTCTCGCTGTCGATCTTCGTAGCCGGATAGGTCGCCCACTGGCCACCTGCACGGCGCATCTTCACCTGCACCGAACTTACGCTCGGATCGAAGATCTTCACCTTCACATCGGCCGTATTGAGCCACAGATCGCAATCAGCCTCCGTAGCGGCCACGATGCCCTGCGTGAGGAAGTTGGCCGTAGCCTTGCCTCGACCGCCATCGGCATCCTCGGCCAAGAAGAGGTAGGCATTCTCACCACCGGCAAAGGGCGAGAAGAAGTCGTCGGTGAGCTGAATCTTCCAATTCTTCTCGTCGGTCTTCGTAACAAACTCCGAGTCGGTCAGGTCGATCGTCTGGCCGGCCACCTCCACCGTGAGTTTCGTCAGCGCATTGGGCGACGAGAGGAGGATGGTCTTCGTGGTATTGTAGAACTTCTGCGTGGTCGAAAGGTCGAATCCTTCACCCTTGAAGATGGGCTCGGGGCTGAAGATGATTACATCGTCCACCACCGTAGGCTCCACAATCTCAAGATCGAAATCGAGCAGACCCTCGGCATCGGGCGAGAACTTGAAATGAAGCGTATACTTGCCACCGGCCTTGATCGTCTGCTTGCCATTCTGTGCGATGGCACCCTTCTCGGCGTGCTCACCCGCAAAGCTCCACTCGAGCTCGGCTTCCTCGCCATCGGGCAGGAAGTAGCCGGTCTGGTTGTCGGTGTAGACCAGCTGCTCACCATAGAGCGTAGCGGTGGTCTTGAAGCCGGGCTGGAGGTTCTCGGCCACCGAAGCATCGTACTTCACGATCACGGTGGCGTTGAGCACCTTGCAGAGCACCTCAACGCGCGTCTGCTCACCGCCCTTGATTACAAAGTCGGCCTCGCCACGATAGCTCTTGTTGCTCCACGAGGCGATGCTCTTGTCGCCCAGCTCCACATCGATCGAGTAGCTACCGGCCAAGAGGCTCAACACCTCGGGCATCGGCTGCTCGGGGGTATATTTACGAATCAGGCCATCGGCACTGTAGATACGGATCGTATAGTAATCCATCGGGTCATACTCACCGGTACGCGTATCGGTCGAAAGGGTGAAGCTTACAGCACCCATACCACCTTCGACCCCATCGGGCAGACACACCTCGCTCTTCGAGCACGAAGTGGCCAAAAGAGCCACCAGGGCCACACTGTATAAAAGTATCTTTTTCATGGTTCGAGCCTTTTTTATTGGTGAATAAGCAATTGGAGCGTAGCATCGGTCTTCGCCCCGTTGTTGTCCGTTACATGGAGCACGAAGTTGGCATAGCCCTTATCGGCTGCATCCACCAACATATCGAGCATACCCATGAAGCTGGTGATGTCGAACGAGAGGAAGGTCTGATTCTTCACCTGATCGCCCGTGGGGAAGAGCGAGCTAAGGAAGTCCACATACGAGGGATCGGGGTTGATCAGGTCGATGTTCTCCACCGGAAGCAGTCCATCCAAAGCGGCAGCATCCAGGACATCCGAGTCGATATCCACCGTAAAGGCCTTGATACCGGCGGGAGCCGAAACTTCGATCTGCACCGTCAGGTCGGCCGTAATGGTGTAGGCCTTCGAGATGTCGTAGCCAACCCACACCACCTCGGGAGCACCACCGGTCGAACCACCCTCCGAAGCCTTGTCCACCAACATCACGATGGGCTGCTGCACCGTATGGCCGGCCTCGTTCGTCACCGTGAGCGTAAAGGTGTGCGTACCCTGATGTTCGTAGAGAATACCCATCAAGTTAGTCAAAGGCACCGAGATCGCAGCCTTGCCCAGTACCTTCGACCCCGTGGGGATACCCACCATCGTCAAGGCCGTGTTGAGCGTGGCATTGGTAGCCGAAGTTACCTGGCAGATATCGAACTCCGTAAGGATGTTCATATCCTCGAGCGACTGCATGAAGGTCGAGCTCGTAGACTCAATATTTACAACAAACGACTTGAAGGTCGAGTTGTTGGCATCCACATCGAAGACAACAGGCACCGTGCAGTTGCCATCCTGGTCGAAGTGCGAAGCTTTCAACTGGAAAGTTTCGGCCAAATCGTGTCCCTCCCAAGAGATAATTGGGGCCAACGGATCGACCACGCCCTCATCGGGAATCACCGTCTCGGCCATCTGCTCCACCAACTCGGCCACATCGACCACGATCTCCTGATCTACGGTCAGCGTCTCGATCGTAATCGTAAAGACCACATTACCCTCGTTCACATGGGGCATGTTCACCGTGATCTTACGCCACTGACCCGCCTTCACGCCCTGAATCGTAGCCGACATCTTCGAGTTCTTACCGGCATAGTTGAGCGACATATCGACCGTCATCGAGTTCTCCTCCTGCTCGGCACAGAAGAAGGCGGCACGCTCCTCCGTGTAGGGAAAATTCATCGTATTGGCACCAATCGTTACATCGGTCTGCGAACCCGCCTCGAGCAGGTTGTAGAGGTCGGCGGCATAACCCACCGACACCTTGATGTTCGAGAGTTTGCACTTGACGGTCTCCAAGGTATTGGTCTCGCCCTTCTGAATCGTGAAGGGAACCTCGGCACCATAGGTCGGCGACTCCCACTCGGCGGCGGGGATCGTCTCGTGCGACACGACATTCAGTTTGTAGCTGCCCACCTTCAACTCAATGGGCGAAGTGGGCTTCTGACCATAGGTAAAGCTCTCGACTACCGAGCCATCCTCGTCGCTGATGATCTTGCAGAGGAAGTCGTCGGTGTTGATCGACGAGGCACGAACCACCTCGGCATCGGTGATCACCGAAAGTCCCTCCTCCGAGAAGCAGAGGAAGCCCGTGTCGCTTGTCACCACCGGCTTTACCGGCTGCTGAAATTCGGTCTTATCGCTGCTGCAGGCCGTCATCGCAAAGGCGGCAACCAGCAGAGCACATGCGGATTTCATAAAATTTTTCATATCTTACTCCTTATTTTTTCGCTTGATTAAGATTCGGGGTTCAGTTCCGTGCTCACGGTGATCTCCTCCACCACCGTCTCGTCGATCTTGATGACGATGACAGCCGTACCGGCACTCTTCAGATCAAAAGTATAGGGCTTCAGCGTGTTGGCCTTGGCCACAAGTTTCTGGGTAGTGAACGAAAACTCCTCACCGGTCTGCTTGAGGGCCTTGCCCGAGATGGTAAACTCTCCGGGCAGTACAAAGACCGCCTTGTCGGTCGTGGTCGAGTCGAATTCGAACTCGTTGCCGGCGGCCGTCTTGAGGATTGCCTGCTCATCGCGGAAATAGCTCAAGAAGTTCTCCGTAAAGGCCACCGTCACCAAGCCCTTCGTAAGCGAAGCCTTGATCGTGGCCTCGGTTACCTGCTGCGAAAGAATGGTAAAGGGGGTTGAGCCCGTGTAGGCGGGGACATTTTCGCCCTCGGTCGTGGGATCACCCCACTCCACCGTAGCCGTATAGTCGCCGGCCACCAAGCGATTCTCGGTCGAGACAAAGCTCGACATGGGATCCCAGCTCTGCGTGTAGTCCACACCGGAGATGGTGAGTTTGAACTGCGAGGTTTCAGGCACCGTAAAGTTCACCTCGCCACGCGTTACCTCCATATCCGTGGCACTGCAAGCCAGCGAGAGGTAGCCATAACCCGCCTCGGCCGAGAACTCCTGCGGATCCGAAGCGCATCCGGCAAGAGTCATCGACACCAAAAGGCCGATTCCAAGTAACAACTTTTTCATTTGCTTGTTTTTTTGTTTGTATTATTTGTTATTCTTCTCTTTTTCAATCTATTCGGCAATCGTTACCACAATATTATCGAGGTAGAGCCAGTGGTTGTAGGAGCCCCATCCGTTGATCGTAAAGGCATAGGTGGAGTACAATCCGAACGAGAGGCGGTGTTGATTCGTGAAGCCGCTCCACTGAATCGTCTGGCTGCGATTCACATTCGAGGTCGAACCCGTGCGGTCAATGGCCACCACCTCGGTGCGGTTCTCAATGGCATCGTTGCCCGAGATTCCGCCCTGGCGGGTCGTATAGCCGAAGTGCATCTTGAGTTCCGTATTCTCATGCTCGCTGCTAAATGCATAATTAAAACTTACGTTCACCTTGGCCGAAACGCCCTCCTTGAGGCCCGAGAGCGGGGGCGAATCGACACGGCCGCAATACTCGGCCACCGTCTCACGGCGCGTACGCACAGCAATCGCCTTGCCCGCCGTACCGTAGGTCTGGTTACCCGTCCAACCGCTCACACGGAACGAATCGTTGATCGTACTGCCCGAGCTGTCGAGGTTCCGCCCGCTACCGTTGTCGTCGTAACCTTTGATCGTCGAGAAATCCTCGTAATAGAGGTAGGGGACATCTACCGCCGGCACCTCCGTGCGACCATCCTTCACCAACTGCGGCATCACAAAGGTCTGATGCATGAGCGCATGATTCGAATCGAAGGACATCGTGAAGCTCTTACCCGAGAGGTTGTCGGTAAAGAGCCCCTCGTAGAGGTACTCGTAGCTGTTTGATTCATTGGCATCGAATGAGATGCTCGAGGCACCATCGGGGAAGGTAACCCCTGCCGGAGCCGTGATCGTAATCTTATTAGGGGCCTCGCCCAAGTAGTTCTCTCCCACCGAGAAGTAGATGCGCGTGATATGGCGCATATCGGGGATTGTCAAACGAATCGGTGTGGTATGTCCGGAGAGAAATTTCTTGCCAAGCGTGGCAATTGGCTGGGCCTCGCGCGTCTCGGAGTAGGCTCTAAAGGTGATCATCCCCTTCGAAGCATCGACAGGTGCCACCACAGCAAAGATCACATCTCCGGCATCCACCGGCCTATCAAAGCGCAACGAGAGGGTCTTCGAACCTCCGCTCAACGCAACCTCGGCCTCGGGATCCGAGAGATTCACCGCCAGGCGCCCCGTCACCTCGGTCGGGAAGGTGATATCCAGCCGCTTCAAAGGCTCGCCCAAGAGGTTCTTCCCCTCGGGGATCGTAATCTTCAGCACATGACACTTGTGGACGAAATCGAGGTGCAAGGGCTCACCATCTTGTTGAGTCAGGGCCGCCCCCGAGACCGGGCGCGCCACCATCACCGCATGGCCGATATCGGAAGAACCATTTTGCTCGGCCGGCAGGTCGTAAAGAGCCGTCAACCCCTCGGTCGAGACCGGCATGGGATAGGATCCATAATAGCGGTAGTCGCTCTCGGGCATGGGATTAATATAAGAGGTGAAGTAGGCTGTAGGAAACTCCTCTGAGAGTCGCCACAGCGAAAAGGGCTCGGCCTCGAGGGCAAACGAAGAACCGCTTTCGGCCCAAAGAGCAATCTGATCTCCCGCACTCCAACGAGTCACGGCTCCATTCTCTTCGATCTCGGTGCGAGTCGCCTCCGAGGGGGTGGCAATCATCACCTGCACGAGACTCCCCGGCTCCTGCTGCGGAGCACACTCGTGGGTAGGATCCGCTCCGCACGAAAAGGCGAACGCCCCACACAACAGCACGAACAAAAATTTGAGATATTCTATTTTCCCTATCATAAAATCCGTAAAAAACTATTTTACCGCTACAAAAATAGCAACAGAATACCATATAATAAAAAAAAATCAACGAATCCGCAAAAATTCATCACGAACAGGCCTTTCGAAATTCAAAATTCAGAATTCTAAATTCAAAATTTTCGATTCCTAATTCCGAATTGTGAATCGCCTTGTCATCATCCCGAGGGAGCGCGTGCGACCGTGGGGATCTTTTTATGGGCGAAGGGATAAGGTAAAAATGTGGGCTGAAGCCCCCCCAATTAGGAGAGGGGGTGCGGAGTACCGGAGGGAGGCTGATTTTGTGCCAACGAAGATTGGGCCGGATGGGCTGTACTTGTCGTACTGCCCATTCGGCCCAAGCAAGGCGGTGCAAAATATGCCCTATAAAATCGAAAAATTACTCGGCGACGAGAATTCGACCACAATACTCACAAACAATGATCTTCTTGCCCTGACGAATCTCGGCCTGACGCTGGGGAGGTATGTGGTTGAAACATCCGCCACAAGCATCACGCTGCACGGTTACAACAGCCAGACCATTGCGCATGCTACGACGAATACGACCATAAGCAGTCAGCAGACGCTCGTCGATGCGGCTCTTGGCCTTCTCGGCTTTGGCCTGCAACTCAGCCACCTGATCAGCCGTCTCAGCCTCAATACTTTGAAGTTCGGCCGTCTTGGCCTCGAGATCCTTCTGACGCTCCTCGACCACGGCCGAAGTCTCCTCCAACTCGGCCTTCTTGGCCTTCATGCCGGCGGCATACTCTCTGAGGCGCTTCTCGGCGAGCTCGATCTCCAACTCCTGATACTCGATCTCCTTGGTCAGCGTATCGAACTCACGATTGTTGCGCACGTTATCCTGCTGCTGCTTGTAGTTTGCGATCTGAATCTTGGCCTTATCCACATCGCCCTTACGCTGATTGGTCAAGGACTTGAGCTCCTCGATCTCGGCATTGATGTTGGCGATACGGGTCTTCAGACCGGCCAATTCATCCTCCAAGTCCTGAACCTCCAAAGGCAGTTCACCCTTTACCTTGTTGATGTCGTCGATTCGGCTATCGATCTTCTGCAACTCATAGAGTGCAATAATCTTCTCCTGCATCGAGTAATCAACCTCCGCTGTTTTCTTTGTTGCCATTATCTATGTGTTAAGTTTATACCAAATAGTGTATCGGATTGCAAGAGCATTCACTCTTGCGAACCGCAAAGGTAAGTAATTTTTTTGATAAAACATCAAATAAAATTTGAATTGCGCAATATTCGCTCTCAAAATGGCCGATATCGGCCACCGTAAAGGCCCCATCGGGGGTCATATAGTCGTTGTATTTGAGGTCGGCCGTGAGGTAGAGGTCGCATCCGGCACGTCGAGCCTCCTCCATAAGCGAGGCTCCGGCTCCGGTGCAGACGGCCACGCGCTTCACGCAGTCTGTCGCCGGTGTACTGTGGCGCAGGGCTCCGATGCCCAGAGTCGACTTCACCTCTCGCAGATACTCCATCAGGGGGCGCGATGCAGCCAACTCACCCACCACTCCAAAGCCCGTGGTAGGATCGTTCGAGCGAGGTTCGAGCAGGCTCAAGTTCCCGATTCCGAGCTGCGCGGCCAGGTAATAACTCATCCCTCCAGGGGCACTATCGAGGTTGGTGTGGCAGGCATAGAGAGCTATTCTTTGTCGGATGGCTCGTTCGACCAGGCGTTGCACATAGCCCTCGCCATTGAATCGTTTGAGGGGATGGAAGATGAGCGGATGGTGAGTGATCACCAAATCACACCCCTCGCGCTCGGCCTCGTCGAGCACGGCATCGGTGACATCGACCGCGATCAAAGCCTTGGTCACCTCCTGCTCCATACGCCCCACCACCAGGCCGGCATTGTCGTAGGACTCCTGCCAACGCAACGGAGCCAACTCTTCAATTACGGCGGCAATCTCCTTAATTTTCATTGCTATTTTGGAATAAGGATTGTTCGTAGAAGGCAAAGAGTTCCTTATCGGCCGACGCACGCTCCTTGCGAGCACGCGGACGACGGCTCGGCCGCTCGGGCTCTACCTGCGGAGCGGGATCGGCGACACCGTCCACCTCATTCGGCTGGGCTACCACCGGCTCGGCCTTCGCCTTGGCTTTGGCCACGCGCGGGGTACGCTTCGGGGCAGCCACGGCCTCCTCAACAAGCAGATCCTCCTCGCCGGCCTTCAGATCCTCGCGCACCTCTTCCAAAAGCGAGCGCACACGCTGCAACCGTTCGAGCAGTTCGCTGTCGCGCGAGATAGCCTTCTTGTTCTGCTTGAGGCTCTTCTTTGCCCCCTCGAGCGTCATACCACGCTCCTTGACCAGGTGGTAAATCATCTTCAGCATCTCGACATCTTCAGGCGAGAAGAGGCGATTTCCCTTCTTGTTCTTCTTGGGCTTCAGCACCTCGAACTGCCCCTCCCAATAGCGAACCAACGAGGGTTTCACATCGAGCATCTCCGAGACCTCGCCCATCGAGTAAAACATCTTCTTAATTTCCATACCTATTTATTATATTATTATCTCTTCATGCTGCTTGCAACTTCGTCTATTCTGAACAAAACCTGCTTCATTCTCTCTCTACTTATTCATAATACGGAGCGAATGGGGGTAGAGGTTGTTCACCCGAGCACCGATGCGCTTTACAAAGCCGAGCGACACTCCCCGATAGCAGACCAGGTTCAGCCCCTCCTCGAAAAGCGAAGCCGCGAGTTCTCCCTTGCGCAAAAACTCCAAAGCCTCCTGCTGCGAGAGTTCGGCCTCGGGCACCGCTTCGCGACAAAGCCCCACATAGAAGGCCAAAGCCCCCTCGGGCTTCAACTTTCCCTTAAAAATTTCTCCCATGGCCACACCGGCGTAGACCACTCGCAGCATCCCGGAAAGGCGCTCCACCTCCTCATAACGAGAGGCTCGAACGGCATAGAGCAACTCGCCGGCACGGTAGCAGCGCATCTGCTCGGGCTCTTGTAGCCAACGGCTCAGCTCCTGCATCTCCCGCTTATCAACCGGTTGGATCACCGACTTGGCCTTGCGGTCGCGACCTCGGCGGCCGCTCTTCGTCGCCTCACCGACCTTGCGCACCACGGCGGCAAAAAATCCTTCGCCCTTTGCGCGGTGGGGATAGAAACGATAGGTGTAAAAGGCTCCCACGCGCCCCACCTCAATTCCCCAAGCGTTGGCCTCGGCAACGGGCTCGACAGCACAGCACTCCTCGCCAAATCGGGCCATAAAATCCTCCAAGACCTCCTCGTCCTCCGTACGGTTGAAGGTGCAGGTGCTATAAATCAAAATTCCTCCGGGCTTCAGGGCCTGCCAAGCCGAGCCGAGAATCTCTCGTTGGATGGCGGCACACTGCCCCACAGCCCCCTCACTCCACTCCTCGCGCGACTCGGGTAGGCGACGAAACATCCCCTCGCCCGAACAGGGGGCATCCACTGCCACCACATCGAACCACTCCTCCAGGGGTTCGAAATCGGCCGCCTCGTTGGTCGTAACCACCACATTGCCCAACCCCCATTTACGGACGTTGTCCGCAAGAATCTGCACTCGGCGGCGATCCACCTCGTTGGCCACAACCAACCCCTCCTCACCCACTAATGAGGCATAGAGAGTACTCTTTCCTCCCGGGGCGGCACAGAGGTCGAGCAGTCGCTTCCCGGCCATATCCTCTCCGGCAAGCAATCGCCCCACAAACTGCGATGAGGCCTCCTGCACATAGTAGGCTCCGCCATGGAAGGCAGGATCGAGCGTAAAGGAGGGGCGCTCCGAGAGGTAACTTCCCCACTCGCTCCACGGAATCGGCTCCCCCACAGGGGCCTCCGTTCCCTTTCGGGGATGGCGACGGATGGCCGTAGGCGACGGTGTATCGAGGGCCGCACAGAGGGCCTCTCCCGCTTCGGCTCCTAAGTCGTGCATCACACGCTCAAGAAAGGCTTCGGGCAGTTGTTGCATGGCTCGCTATCGTTTTTCGGCCCCCTTCAGGGCATCCAAGCGCTCACAAATGCGGTCGATGATCGTTGGATCGGCCAAGAAATCATCCACATCCTTGTCGATGACCAGCACCTCACCCTGGTAGATGTTATTGATCCAATGCTCATACTTGTCGTTGAGTCGTTTCAGGTAGGCCTCGTCCATATTCATCTCATAATCACGACCACGACGACGAATCTGCGAAATCAGAGTCGGAACACTCGCCTTGAGGTAGATCAACAAATCGGGCTTCGGCACCAGATTGGTCACTAAATCAAAGATACTCATGTAGGTATCCCAATCGCGCGAAGTCATGAGCCCCATCTGATGGAGGTTGTGCGCAAAGATGTGGGCATCCTCATAGATTGTGCGATCCTGAAAGATGTCGCCCGACTGCTCCGACAACATATCCATGGTCTGTTTGATACGGCTCCCGAGGAACGAAATCTGCAAGTGGAACGACCACCGCTTCATATCCTCGTAGAAATCCCCAATGTAGGGGTTGTTGGGCTCTTCGTAATAGGCCTTCGCCCCATACCGCTGAGTCAGGATCTCGGTCAGCGTCGTCTTTCCGCTGCCGATGTTTCCGGCAATTGCTATGTACATGTCTATTCTCTTCTTTATGTTTATATTTACTTGTTATCTTTGTTCGCTGCTCGCGGTGGTGGTGTGAATTTCTGACCCACCCCCTAAATCCCCCGCCTCTGGCAGGGGACTTGGTCAGCCTTCGGCTGAAACTCTCGCTCCCGAACCTCTTCACGGCTTATCGGGTGACTAATTTTCTATCTCTGTTCGCTACTCGCGGTGGTGGTGGCTACAAATCCTTATTCACCTCTCCCAAGACCTGCTCCAAGATCCGTCGCTCGTTCATCATACGAGGCACCTTATTTTTACCAAATCGCTGCATCCACTCCAGGAACGAGCCCATAGGAAGCGTATGAAGCACCAAGCGTTCGAGTGTCGTGCGCCGCTTGGCATCGTAGTCCGAATTGATGCGCCGCAGAGCCTCATCCAACTGCTCGGCAAAGAGTTCGCGGTCGATCGGCTCACGCGAGAACTCCACCACCCACTCGTGGGCTCCGGGCCTATCGAGAGTCATGAAGCGTGGAGCCACCGTATACTCCTCAACACGCGCCCCCGTGGCTCGGCACACCTCGGTCAAGGCTCGATCCGCATTATCGACGATCAACTCCTCGCCAAAGACGTTGATAAACTGACGGGTACGCCCAGCAAAGCGAATGCGGTAGGGATGGGTCGAGGTAAAGACTACTGTATCGCCAATCTCATAACGCCAGAGGCCGTTGTTCGAGGTGATCAGCATAGCATAGGTCTTTCCGAGCTCTACTCCCTCCAACGGAACAATCTCATTACCTCGACGGAATTCGTAGTAAGTACCATAGTCAAGCATCAGGAGCATATCCTCACGCATGGGATCATCCGCCAAGGCAAAAAATCCCTCCGAGGCGTTATAGCTCTCCAAATAGCACATCTTGTCATCGGGGATCAACTCCTGAAAAGCCGCCCGATAGGGAGCAAACGAAACCCCTCCGTGAGCAAAACACTCCAAGTGAGGCCATACTTCAAGAAGATTCGACTTGCCCGTATAGTCAAGCACGGATCGCATCAACTCCAGATTCCACGAGGGAACCCCCGCAAAGGCCCGTACATCCTGTTTGGTGCAGTGGCGAGCGATCGCCTCACACTTCTCCCGAAAATCGGGAAGAAGTCCAATTGAGGCGGGAGGAGTGCAGGTGAAGCGATTCCAAGGCGAGGTACTGTGGAGCAATACCGCCGAGAGATCCCCCACCAAATTTCGTCCCTCACGACGACAAGAGCCCCCCAGCGTGAGAATCTTGCCATCCAAGAGATTGGATTGTGGATGAGCCGCGAGATACAACGCTGCCACATCGCGCATTCCCTGCGTATGGTTTTCAAAGATCGAGCGACTCGTCACCGGAATAAACTTGCTTCGATCTGAAGTCGTTCCCGAGGATTGGGCATAACGAGTAACGCGCCCCGCAGCCGTAACATTCCGCTCTCCGGCGAACATCCGCTCAACATAGGGCCGAAAGCGTTCATAGTCGAAAGTTTCGACCCTTTGGGCAAAGAGCTCCGGAGTCCAATCCTCCTTTAGGCCACGCTCCCGTCCAAAAGCGGTATGCTCCCCCTCCTTGAGGCGCGCGCGCAACATCTCGCGCTGCACCTCCAAAGGATGGCGACGAAAACGATCCACAGCCCGCAATCGCGACTCAAAAATCCGGCGTAATATATTATTCTTCAGACCCATTTTTCAATGACGCCCTATAAAATCAAAAATTTTAGTTGAAATACAACCCCACCTTCTCGACCGATCCCCGCATCGCAAAGACTACCACGCGGTCGTAGGCCTTGAGTTCGGTACCACCGACAGCAATAAAGGCCTTGTCTCCTCGCACAATACCCCCGATGATAGCATTGGCAGGGAATCCGAGGTCGCGAATGCGCGATTTGGTAGCGGGCGAGTTGGGCTTCACAATAAATTCCAAGACCTCGGCATCGCTACCCGTAAGGCACTTGATAGCCTGCACATCGGTAGACATCGTAAAACGGAAGATGTTCGAAGCTGTTACCAACTTTTTATTGATGATCGTATCGATACCGATGCTCTCCGCCAAGTTAATGTAGTTCATGTTTTCCACCTCGGCAATCACCTTTTTTACACCCAGACGCTTGGCCAGCATCGCGGTCAGGATGTTGGTCTCCGAACGCCCCGTAACCGCCACAAAGGCATCCATGTTGGAGAGTCCCTCCTCCATCATCGCCTCCGTATTGCGACCATCCTCATTGATGATGAGTGTTCGCTCCAAAATCTCAGCCAAGCGGTAGGCCTTCTCGGCGTTGTAGTCCACCATTTTGATATTCAGGTCGTCCTGCAAGGCGGTAGCGATCTGAATACCGATGCGCGAACCACCCAGAATCATCATATTTTTAATCTCGACAGATCGTTGCCCCGAGAGTTCCATCACCTCCTTCACGGCATCCTGGCGCGAGATGACATAGACCACATCCCCCTCCATGAATCGTTCAATCGGACTCGGGATGATCGTCTGACCACTGCGGCTGATAGCCACCGTTCGGTAAGGCAGGTGCGCCTCCTCCCCGAAACCCGCCAAGGCTCGCCCGATCAGGGGCGATGAGAGTTCGAGGCGGAAGACCACCAACGAGAGACGGCCACTCGAGAAGTCGACATACTCCGTGGTCGAGGTGTGTCCCAAGAGGTTGATCACCTCCTGGGCTGCCACCTTCTCGGGATAGAAAAGGTAATCGATACCCATCTCGATAAAGATCTCCTTGTTGTTGGGCTCCAGGTATTCGTTGTTATCAATGCGGGCGATGGATTTTTTGGCCCCGAGCTGTTTGGCCAGCGTGGCCGAGAGGATATTGTCGTTCTCCTCGTGGTTGACGGCGATAAAGAGGTCGCATTTGCGCATCGAGGCACGGCGCAAGGTGCGGAAGGCTGTCGAGTCCCCCTCGACCGTAATGACATCGGCCAAGGAGCCCACATCCTCGAGAAGTTTGGGATCCTTGTCGATCACGGTAATTTCGTGCCCGCTTCCGGAGAGCATCTTGGCCAGGTGATTACCCATTTCACCGGCACCCGCAATAACGATTTTCATGTTTTTACCTAAATTAACGATCGGCGTTCCCGAAAAGCGAAAGGATTGGCCGCTATTTTGCAATTTAGCTACAAATGTATATATTTGTAGCCGAATTTCAAAATTTTACACGGTTTATTTCAAGTTAACAATATGGCAAATTGGTGGATAGTGGTACTCTTTGCGATTGGAGCTTTGGCATTTTTTGTCATCGGACTTTCTCTTACGATTATGATCAAGGGGCATTACATCGACGGCGAGATCTCGACCAATAAAAACATGCAAAAGTTGGGTATCCGATGCGCCGTTCAGGAGACGCGCGACGACGATGGCACGGCAAGTTGTGGTGATGTAGGTTGCTCGGGCAACTGCGCCGGCTGCGATGTAGAGCACGAAAAGGCCAAAAACAACAAGGAGTAGAAGAGAGTATGTATAAACAAAATTGGTGCGTGATGGGACTACATCGTTCCCTACACGCACCAATTTTTGTGTTATAGACTATTCTCTTACTTCTTGCTTAAACTCAAGATGACAGTGAAAGTCTCGAAGGTCTCCATAAACTCCTTCTCCAATGCGGCAATCTGTGCGGCATCGAGCTTCAAACCCTCGTTCTCCTTCTCTACAAGGTCTACCATACCGCCCAACCAAGCAGCCTGCTTAGGAATGATGATAAAGAGACGGTCACCATCCTCGTCAGGGAATGTAGTAGCGTTTACCTTGTATTCACCACCTTCGTAAAGGTCGAATGTAAGATTGTTGCCATTGTGAGTATAGTTCTTGGTCTTCGCCTCACCATCCATTGTGTGGTTGAGTTTGCCATCAGCAGCGAATGTAGCATCGGCAAAGAACTTCTTCATTACATCGATAATACGGTCTCCGTGCATTGCATCTACTGCGATATAGTTCTGACCCTGGAAGAGAACACCTTCAGGCAACTGAAGTGCGGTCTTGCCTTCGGCTGGAACTACTCGAACCGCTGAATTAAGATAGCTGTAATTACCCTTGATGTCAAATTGTTCTTTTACGCGGTAGTGAACTTTCTCGCCAGGTACAGCCAATCCAGTGTTATCACTAATTAGTTCCTTATTGTCGATAAATCTATCTTTTGTAACTTCAAAAGTTCTAACTTGCTTGGATTGTGAACCATCAGGTGATGTAAGTATAGATGTTAACTTATTTCCGTCTATGCTATAAGTACCACTACTCTCTAAGAAACCCATAGATGACTCATAACCAATTACTTTATAAGTGCCGTTTGCGCCTGTCTCGTCTGCTTGAAAACTTAACAACATACTTGCATCAGGACTAAAATTAAACCACTTACCCACAATCAACTGCGGATAATCCTTATAATCCTTGTAAGGGTCTACCTCGTCATCGTCGTTGTCACAACTGCTCATCGTAAAGCTGAGCATCACAGCCACAAGGGCCATTCCAATCATTCTAAATGTCTTCATAATTACTCTGTTTTTAATTGTTATGTTTATTGATATGTAAGCACAAAAATGGCGTTACGGCTCACGATAAGCCATAACGCCAACTATAAGATGGTGTATATCCTCTAACTATTTGATTATTAGAACTTTGAGTAATGGGGGGGGTGTTTATGGCACACGATGCAACGACTGCACAAGAGGTGCAGTTCACAGCATTGCGGTATATCGCCAAAAAGTTATTCATAACCCAAGTCACTCAATTTCAATGTGTAAAGGTAATACTTTTTTTGATACGATGTATCACAAAAAGTGATTTTTTATCTTAATTATACTTAATTTATACTACATAGAAGACTACACGCAAA
>JAZLDX010000021.1:0-1751 GCA_045614985.1 Alistipes sp.
CGGCCGCTGATCTGGATCTTGATACCCTCAGCGCCCATACGCATAGTCGATGCGATAGTGGTTTTGATTGCGCGACGGTACGAAACACGACCCTCCAACTGGCGAGCCAACTGGTTAGCAACGATTACAGCGTCGATCTCGGGGCGTTTTACCTCGAAGATGTTGATCTGTACCTCTTTGCCGGTGAGTTTCTTGAGCTCCTCTTTGAGTTTGTCTACCTCCTGACCACCTTTACCGATAATCAAACCGGGGCGAGCGGTGCTGATGGTTACAGTCACGAGTTTCAAAGTACGCTCGATGATGATCTTCGAGATGCTTGCTTTTGCAAGACGAGCGTTGAGATAGGTACGAATTTTCGAGTCCTCAACCAAGCGGGTTGAAAAATCTTTACCGCCGTACCAGTTGGAGTCCCAACCACGGATAATACCGAGACGGTTTGCAATTGGATTAACTTTCTGTCCCATCTTCTTTACTCTGCTGTTTTAGTTTCTACTGCCATTTTATCTACAATGATCGTAACGTGGTTGGAACGTTTACGAATGCGGTGAGCACGACCCTGGGGTGCGGGCTGGATGCGTTTGAGCATACGGCCACCATCTACCTTAATCTCTTTTACGCAGAGTTTGGTATCCTCCAAGCGCTCAGCGGGGTTCTTTGCCTCCCAGTTGGCGATAGCAGAACGGAGAAGTTTCTCCAACCTCACCGAAGCCTCTTTCTTCGAGTAACGGAGAAGTGCCAACGCTTTATTTACCTCTACGCCGCGAACAGTGTCGGCAACGATACGCATCTTGCGGGGCGAGGTAGGGCAATCACGCAGCGAGGCGATAGCCACCTGCTTCTTTGCGGCCTTCATTTTCTCGGCCATTTGATATTTTCTTGCTCCCATGTCCTATTTATTTTTTTCTGTTACCGGCGTGACCGCGGAAAGTACGTGTGGGGGCGAACTCACCGAGTTTGTGGCCTACCATATTTTCAGTTACATAAACGGGTATAAACTTGTTACCGTTGTGTACAGCAATTGTCTGACCTACGAAGTCGGGCGAAATCATCGATGCCCTCGACCAAGTTTTGATTACGGTCTTCTGATTGCTCTCGTTCTGAGCGATAACCCTCTGCTCGAGTTTGGGCTCAATGAACGGGCCTTTTTTAAGTGAACGACTCATTATGCTACTATTTTTTTATTTTGATTTCTTGGAGATAATGAATTTGCTGGTAGTCTTTTTGGGGTTACGAGTCTTGTAACCTTTAGCCAACAGACCTTTGCGCGAACGGGGGTGACCACCGCTGGAGCGACCCTCACCACCACCCATGGGGTGATCAACAGGGTTCATGGTTACACCACGGTTGTGAGGCCTGCGACCCAACCAACGCTTCCTACCGGCTTTACCGTGCTGCTCAAGGCTGTGGTCGGGGTTCGACACAGCACCTACGGTTGCGCGGCAAGCGCAGAGAACCATACGGGTCTCGCCCGAAGGAAGTTTAATAATAGCATATTTACCCTCACGAGCCAAAAGCTGTGCATAGGTACCAGCCGAGCGAGCCAAAACTGCGCCCTGACCGGGGTAGAGTTCGATTGCGTGGATAATGGTACCAAGGGGAATGTTTGCAAGAAGCAAGGTGTTACCAACCTCGGGTGCAACGCCCTCGCCGCTCAATACAGTCTGACCTACTTTCAAGCCATTGGGAGCCAAAATGTAGCTCTTCGAGCCATCTGCGTATACAATCAGAGCGATACGAGCCGAACGGTTGGG
>JAZLDX010000022.1:0-50106 GCA_045614985.1 Alistipes sp.
ACTTCGCGCAGATTACCATCCAAGCCCCCTACCCCCACTCGGAGATCTGGCTGCGCGGCGAGAAGGTGGCCACGGGTCGTTGGTCGGGCCGCCTCAATGCCGGCACCTATGCCGTGGAGAGCCGCACCGAGGGGTATGAGCCCTGCAAGGAGAACATCTCCGTCACGGCCGATGATTCGCGCACCTTCACCCTCCAAATGCCCACTCCGATCTACAGCATGCTGAAGATCAATACCACCCCCTTCGGTGCCGAGGTAAAGTTGGATGGCAAGGTCGTGGGCAAGACCCCCTGGCAGAGCAACGAGGTGCTGGCCGGCCGCCACACGCTCGAACTTTCGAAAGAGGGCTACGAAACCCACAGCGAGACCCTCACCCTTACGCGCGATGCCGTCAGCTCGATCAACCCGACGCTGAAGAAGCAAACCTCCGCCTCGGCAAGCACGGGAACAACCACCGCCTGGGCCGGCACATCGAATTTCTCCTCCGGAACCTCTTGCGATGCCGATAAATTCTTCCCCATTTTTGGCAACATCATCCTCGGAAAAGTCACCAAAGAGGATTTCCAACGCATGGGACAAGAGATCGACACTTCATATTCTCCTGATTGGGTATGTACAATGAACAACTGGGCTTTTTGGTCTCATGATGGAGACTCGATTGCCGAGAGTATATATACAACTGATACCGATGGCATGCCAACCGAGTGGAGTGCCCTTGGATTTGATTGGAGCCTCTCCTATAATGC
This sequence comes from Alistipes sp., assembly GCA_045614985.1. Classification (GTDB taxonomy): domain Bacteria; phylum Bacteroidota; class Bacteroidia; order Bacteroidales; family Rikenellaceae; genus Alistipes. The sequence goes on from JAZLDX010000022.1 coordinate 746, forward strand.
CTATATTCAGTTGTTTACAAATTGGGGATTTAGCTTTGAAAAAGAGCCCATTAAAACAGAGACCTTCCAAAAACGAACCTGCTTGAGGACTGATTTTACCGCCACATCAAAAGATGGGTCTATCTCCTTTAGGCTACGATTTGCCTACGGAAACGATCATGGCGAGGGATATAGCACCTCTTCTCGCAACTCACTCTACTCCATGACTATTAAGGTCAAGCAAGGGATGGTCGGCGGAAATGGCGGTTCGAGCAACCTCACAAGCAACACCACTGCGACGGCCCGCACAAGCGGAACAGCGTTGACCTACGACGACCTCTTCCCGCTGTATGGGGTATCGCTGGATAAGACCACGCAAACCGACCTGCGTCAAATGGGATACAAAGTAGAAGATAAGAAAGATGGCGATTTTGTGTGTTGGATAAACAATGTCCGCTTTTGGACTTTTGATGACGACAGCAATATCTTTGAGCAGATGAATATCTCCGCATCCAATTTGCCCGACTCCTGGAAAAAGTTAGGATTCAACGCCACCCTCACCGACGAGCAATTTGCCGTTTTGCTCAAGGGGCTTGGGTTTGAGGTAAAATGGCTCCAAAAGAGTGGAAATCCCTATGTAAAAGCCCTATCCTCCGACGAAAAGGTTCTTTTGGAATTGGAATTTGAGGCCTCCGGAAAATTGGATGAGATAACCGCGAGAACTCGAGGTAAGAATAGTACCTTTGATTATGTTTGGAGAACCAAGGGGGATAAAGGGTCCGAAAAGACGGTACCGAACCCCTCTCCGAGTGCCACGGCATACACTACCCAATCTACCAACACCACCAGCAACGCTTCGAATACAGAGAAAACCTACAAGGTAGGCGACTACTACAACGAAAACGGTAAGCAGGGTGTGGTCTTTGAAGTGGATGCCACGGGCAAGCACGGCAAGATTGTACACATGAACGAGGATTATGTGAACTTGACGTGGTTCAATTACAACTCAAGCTATTTGCAGGAGCTGGGAACCGACAAGTATGACGGAGAAGAGAATCAGGCTCTGGTCGCAAAGAGCAATCTGAAATCAAAATACTCGGCCTTCACCTGGTGTGAGCGATCGGGAAAGGGTTGGTACCTGCCGGCTATCGGAGAGTTGGAGGATATCGCCCTGAACAGCGCCACGCTCAATGCCGTGAACAATACGCTCAAAGAGAAGGGCGGAGAACCGCTGACAGCCCGAAAATATGTCTCCTCCTCGGAGTCGAACAAATACGCCTTCTGGTACCTGCAAATGGCGGGCAACAAGCGGGCATGCGAGGGGAGTAAAACCATAAAATCGGCCTATGTGATCCGTCCTGTGGCCAAATTTTAGAGAAATACAAAAAGTGAACCGATTGGGAATCCTAATTCAATAAAGTATGTTCAAAGCAATTGATACCGTAGTATTTGATTTTGGGGGCGTGCTGATCGACCTCTACCGCGAGAAGTGTGTCGAGGCCTTTCGCGCAATCGGTTACCCACAGGCCGAGGAGATGATCTCGCTCTACGGCCCCTCGGATATTTTGCAGAAGCTCGAGGCGGGCGAGATTACGGGCGAAGAACTCGTGGCCTTGATCCGCGAGGATTCGGGCAACGACTCGATCACCTACGAGCAGGTGCAAGGGGCCTACATCGCCTTCCTGGGCACGATTCCCGTCGTGAAACTCCGCGCCATACGGGCCCTGCGCGAGGCAGGGTTCAAGGTTTGCGGCCTCTCGAACATCAACGAGTTCGTGATGCCCTATGTACGCGAGCGACTCTTCACAGCCGACGGACTGAAGATGGAGGACTACATCGAAGAGCCCTATCTGAGTTACGAGATGGGGCTGCTGAAGCCCGGAGCGGAGATATTCCGCGTGATGATCGAGCGCAGCGGCATGACCCCCGAGCGCACCCTCTTTATCGACGATAGCGAGAAGAACATCCAAACAGCCCGAGAGCTCGGTTTCCAGGTCTACCACGCTGGACCCGAGGAGGATTTTACCCCCCTGCTCTATGAGTTGATTGCCTGCCGCAAGGCGTAAAAAAAAGGGAGTGGGACTACCCCACCCCCAAGTCGGTGTTATTGAGGAGGATCTCCAGATGGGGATCCTCTTTTAGTTGCGGATAGAGGTCGCGGAGAAACCAGGTGGCCAACTCCTCGTCGCGCCGAACGGCCGTGTGGTTGTTGCAAAAGAGGTTTACGCTGGCATACTCAAATATTTCACGAGCGATGGCAATATCGCGCTCAATGCGTTCGCGAGTCTCCCCTTGGGTGCAGCAGAGCAGGCAGACTCCACAGAACCAGCGGGCGATCTCCTCAGGGGTAACCTCTGCGGGGATCCCCTTGTTCCATTTCGCACGAAGAGTAGGATCAAAACTCTCCACCCCACAACGGAACTTCACCTCCACCGAGGGGAAGCGGGCGGCAAATTCGGCCAAGCGGAAGCGATACATGTAGTGCGCCTCGAACCAAAGGGTACTGATTTTTCGGTCGCGCACCACCTGGGCAAGGAGCGAAAGTGTCTGCTCGTCAAGTTCCAGGCAGGAGCCCGAATTGATCACATCAAGCACGCCAAATTCACCGGTTACCTGCTCCAAAATAGGACGATTGACCTCGAACGGATCGCCACTCACATCCTCGTGGTAGTCGCAAAAGGTGCATCGGTGCCAGCGACATCCCATCCCCTGGAGCAGCACCATTTCGCGCGGAAAGTGCCCCTTAATTTTTGTATAGCGTTCCAACATAATCCGAATGTTCTTTGATCCAATGGATCACCAAATAGGCCATTGGAGTACCCAAAACAGCCTCGATCAAGAGTTTGGCCCCATACTGAAAGAGAATCATCAGCAGTAGGTCGTGGGTCGAGACCGTGCCGAGGAAGCCGATCAGCACAAAGGGGAGCGAGTCGAAGAGGTAGGCCACCATCGAACTTCCGATGGTACGCACCCAGAGGCGTTTGCCCTTGGTCTTCTCTTTGATGCGCTCCATAATCCAGGCATTTGACAACTCGCCCAAAAGAAATCCCACGAGCGAGCCGAGGACGATGCGCGGCACATAGGTGAAGATGTGGTTGTAGGCCGAGGCGGTCTCTGCCAGGTAGTCGGGCGAGGGAAGCCACACGCCGATCTGCGTGCAAATCACCATCAAAATATTGCAGAAGAGGGTCATCCAAATCACCCGCTTGGCCGTGCGATAGCCCCAAAGTTCAGTTAGCACATCGCCCAACATGTAGGCAAAAGGAAAGGTGATAGTACCTGCATCGAAATAGAAGAGTCCACAAAGGTCTATCACCTTGACGGCCATTACATTAGAAACCAAATAGAGGCTTACAAAGAGGGTTGAAACCACCAAAAAGGCGGTCTGATTGCTCATTCGGTTTTTGAAAGGGTTTTCCGATACCTTATTCATACGTTTGGTGTTATTCGGGTGCAAAGATAGGCAAAAGTTTTCAAGATTCAAGCCTCTCGAAAACCTCATCGCAAAAAAAGGCAGAAAGGAGCCCCCACGCTAAAAGGAGTGAAAATAGAGGCGCACCTCCTCCCAGGCGTGGTGGCGCAGGGCTTCGGGGGTGATCAGAAAACAGAGCATCCCGCAATCATAGAGGCGCAATCCCCAACGCTCCTCTTCGTCGATCTGCAAGAGGGAGAGGGTGTCGGGATAGAGTTCTGCAATCTCTTCGTAATAGGGTTTCCCGAGCAGTTTGAAGCGGTCGTAGGAGGATTCTACCTCGGAAAAGATGATGCGCTCGGCCGGTAGGTAGGCCTCCTCGCCATCGTCGTAGGTGATCGGAAAAGAGTGCAGGTTATCACAAGAGGGGGCATGGAGTACGCGAAAAGCATCCTGTGGCCACTCTCCAAGGCCACAATGCCCCTCGGCAATCTCCAAGCGGTCGATATACTCCCCCAAGGCGGCAAAGAAGTAGAGCATCCCCTCGTGAGGCAATAGTCCTTCGGCATCGTACGGAGCAAGTTCTTCGCACCGAATCTGACAGATGAAATGAAGCGGCTCACCCTCCTCGTTACGGGGATAGTCCCAATCCGAAGGGAGATCGGCTGCACCCCACCACTTGCTTTGGGCAAAGAGGGGGTCAAAAGCGGGTTGAAAGTCGAGTTTAATCACCATCGGAAAAAGTATTATGGATGTTGAGTCAAGAATTCGATCTGTGCAGCCAGACGATACCCCTCCTCGTAAAGATTGAGCAATTTTCGGGTATCGCGTTCCAGGCGACCAATCGTAATGGGTTCTTGGGGTCGGATGACCGTCAATTCTCCCCTACGCTCCAACGCCTCGACGCGGGCAATCTGCTCGTTGTAGAGGTGGTTACGATGGGCAATGGCCTCGCGTAGGGCGGGATACTTCCGATAGAACGGAAAGGGGACCAGCGTGGGCTTCTCGGACTTGCGATACCCCTTGTTGCGGGTCAGCACCACCACATTTTTGTCGAAACCGAGGGCTCGGGCTCGCGCCAATGGAATCGAGTCGGCAATACCGCCATCGAGCATCGGACGCCCATCGACGCAGGCAATCGGACAGACAAACGGAAGACTGCTCGAGGCCCGCACAATCTCGATGATGCGCTCCGGAGAGTGCTTCTCCTCCCAATAGCAGGCGCGACCCGTCAGGCAGTCGGTCGTTACCATCTCGTAACGCTCCTCCGTAGAGGCGTAGGCAGCGTAATCGTAAGGCAAGATGCGGTTGGGAAACTCCTCGAAGAGTAGATCGAAATCCATGATGTTTCCTTTGAGAATCAGGTGTTTCAATCCGATATATCGGTGTTTTTCCAAGAGGTCGATGTTGCTATACTTAGCCCTCCCGCGCTGTCGCGACAGGTACGAGAGTCCGTTGCAGGCACCGGCACTTACCCCGATCGTGTAGGGAAAGCGAATCCCGCGATCCATCAGCGAATCGAGCACCCCGCAGGTAAAGACCCCGCGCATGCCTCCCCCCTCGAGAATCAACCCCGAGCGAGGGGTTATGACCACTTTTTCACGTTCCATCTTCGAAGATTTTCTCCACAAAATTAGACAAAATTCATCACTTTTTACTACCTTTGGCGGAACCTTTAAGAAAAAATCATGCAAAACTCGAAGATAAAAAACATCATTTTCGACCTGGGAGGAGTCCTCTTCCGACGCGACCCAAAAAAATGTACGCCCGACTTCATCGACTTCTTTGCCTTTGTGCGTTTCCCCAAAATGCCCCTCTTTTGGGAGGAGTACGACCGCGGCACCTACTCTCTCGACGAGGTGATCGATCTGCTGTGTCGCGAAAAAGGGGTGAGCCGTGAGCAATGCGTGGAGTATGTGCGCCTGGCCATCGACAAGCAGGAGGAGATCGCCCCCACCGAGGCCCTGATCCGCGATCTAAAGGGGGCCGGCTATCGTCTTTATGTCCTCTCGAACATGTCGCGCGAATTCATTGACTTTCTGCGCACACGCCCCGTTTACCGATCCTTCGACGGCGAGGTGATCTCCTGCGAGGAGCATGTCGTAAAACCCGAGCCGCGTATCTACCAAATCCTCAAGGAGCGCTACGAATTGCAAGGGGAAGAGTGCCTCTTTATCGACGATCGGCGCGAGAATATCGAAGCAGCCGAGCGCGAAGGTATCGGCGGCTTTTGGTTTGATCGGGATCATCCCGAGAAGGCCTGCGCGGAACTTCGCGAACGACTGCTCGGCCACTAATAAGATTACGCAAAAAGGGGCCTTTCGGGCTCCTTTTTGTATACAAACTCCGCGATCGGCTTATCGTATATGTTCGGCCATCTTCATTTTCAGGGCCCCCGAACCGTAGCCCATCCAGCGGTCGATAACCCTCCCCTCGGGTGAGATCAGCGTATAACTCGGAATACCCTGCTGGTCGTAGTAGGCGTAGAGCCCCATACGCTCCTTTCCGTCGCTCCAATTGTGCCACGCCATAGGGTGTTCGGCCGAGCTCTTGCGCCAGAGGTCGTCGGGGTCGGTCGTAATGCTCACCACCTGCAGACGACCTTCGTACTGCTTGGCGATCTCGGCCATCTCCGGAAGGGCCATCATGCAGGGGCCGCAACCGGCACTCCAAAAGTCGAGCAGGATATACTGCCCGCAAAGCTCCGTGAGGGTATGCTTGTTCCCCTCCAGGTCGTAGAGTTCGCCATCGACCATCGGTTCGTTCAACGCCACCGTCTTGACGGGATAGAGCAACGCGCGGATACTCTCGGCCGTGGGATGACTCTTCCACTCCTCGCCCAACGCATTGTAGAGCTCCTCCACCACTTGGCGATGGGGATACCCCTCGGGGTCGTATTTACAGAGGTTGGCCATCTCCTCAAGGTGTATCAAACCGATCTCGTCCATCTCCACTCGCTTCATGTGCTCGATCTGACGGCTATGAATTTGGGGGATGAGTTTCATTTGCAGTCGACCCAGGGAGTCCCACAGCGACCGCGCGGCAGCCGGGTCGAGCCCCTCGTTTTGGGCCTTCATGCGGAGGCTGTTCTCCTCGATGGAGAGACGCTGCAACTCCTCGTAGAGGTCGCCAGCGCAGGCGTTGTAGGCCTGCCACGAGCGGTTTTCGGGGGCGGGGCTCTTTACCTCCCAGCCGTAGATCAATTTATCCTTGCCCTTGATGCGCACGCGCTCGCCCGCCCCGGCCCAAAAGTGGAGAGCCATGCTCGGGAAGTCATCGCGCCAACAGAGAATGGTCATGTGCTCGCGCCCTTCGGTATCGGGCTTCACGCGGAAGAAGAATCGGCCGTCGCGCAGCGTGTCGTGGTCGATCCCCATGCCGGCCTGGCCGTTGATGCGGAAGAGGGTAAAGACAACTCCGTCCTCCACCCCTTCCACTCGGCCCTCGACCTCGTAGTACCCTTTGGGGGTGGGATTGCAAGCGACAAGGCCGCATAGGGCAATCAGCATTAACGAGAAGTGTTTCATAAGAGGTAAAAGTTGTATGGGATAATTTTATAGGATTGATAAATTTCGGTACGCTTTCTCGCGGTTGAGAGAAGGGGAACGGGGGAAGGGGGCAGGAGTCATGGGGCCTTACCCCATACCATGTTTCCTCCTATTCCCCCATAGCTCCTATGCCTCTCCTTCCCCGCGGTTTAATTGACCGGCTTGGCCTTGTAGACCTTCGTTTCGGGCTGTCCGAGCGCCACCCAGATGACACCTCCGGCCGGAAGTTCCTGGCTCAGGTTGTATTCGCGCAACATTTCGCGGGCACGATCGTCTTTAAGCACCGAGATGGTACGGATCACTTTGGGATTGATCTCCTTGAGGATGCCCGGGTTGCCCGTGCGGAAGGTGCCGTCGGCATGGCATACCACCACCAAGACCTCCTTATCGTTGAGCGCAACCTCCTCCCCGCTCTTGAGGATGCGAATGGACTTCTCACCCGAGTTGTCAGAGATCTCCACGCCACTGTTTTTATCGACGGTAACCATCGTCGTCAGCAGTGCATTCTTATCATCATTCACCAGCATAAAGGGGATGGCACCCGACTCACTTACAGCCTCCACACACCCAACAAGCTGTCCGTCAAAGGGTTTTGAACCGATTTCGACCACCTCGGTTTCTTTCTGTTTCGTGGTGATGATGATGGCACTTTCGATCCCCTTCATGATATTCATGCCGGCAATCAGATCGGGCGACAAACCATCCACCTCGGCCTTCGAGCTGATGCGCCCATCCACCACATAGAGGGTCTTCTCCGGCTGCGGGATCTTGTTCAGGCTGATGTTGATTTCGGCCTCCCCTTTACACTTCAGGTGGATCTTTTTGCTTTCGTAACCGGGGCAAGAAAAAACGTAGTGCTCATTCCCCGACTTGATGGAGGGCATCTGATAGTAACCCTCCTTGTCGGTCTGGGCAACGGCGCCCTTCTCCGCCCCTTCGACGCAGACGGTGGCCCCCGAGATCGGATGGCCCTCGATGTTGGTTACTCGTCCGTGAATCTTTTGCTGGGCCGAGGCCGTGAACGCCATCGAGGTAGCCAACAAACACAATACTAAACGCTTCATAGTTTTCGTTTTTTCGTTAAACAAACCTTACTTTTTTGGAATTGCGCTTTTCCTGATGCAAAGATATAGACTCTTTACCCCAAAAAAGGTTAACGGAGTGTTAAGTTTTGTTAAGAAGTGTTAACGGCCTTTTCTTTTTGGTCGAAATGAGTTACCTTTGTCTTACGAAAACAATTCTCCATGAACGAACGCAACCTCTTTCGAAAGATCGCCCTGATGGCGGTCGGGGCCCTGCTCCTGCTCTCTGTGGTGCAGGGACTCTGGGTGTGGCGGATGTATCGCGACCGAGTGGCCGATTTCGAGCGCCGGGTGCGCATGGCGGCCTATAAGAGCGTCTATCGTTCGTTTCGCATGGATGCCATTCCGGGCTTGCAGAGCAGCGACCGCGTGCAGATCGACCTGGCGGATTTTGCCCTCTATTTCGATCCGAATCTTTTGGAGTTGGATGCCCTGGAGCCCTATGTATTGGAGGTGGTCAGTTACCTGGGCGACAACGGACGGGTGATGATGCGGCGCGGTGACGTGGAGGCCCTTAGCAATCCCTTTGTTCAGGAGATCGAGATCGACGACGACGGTTACTTTCGGCTCCATGTCTATATGGATGTGCCCCATGCCGAATTTCGTCGCGAGATGAGCGGACTGATCCTCTCGTCGGTGGCCATCGTGCTGCTGATGGCGGCACTCTTCTACTACCTCATGCGCACCTGGTTCCGCCAAAAGAGCCTGGAGGAGATGCGCCGCGACCTGACGCAGAACATCACTCACGAATTGAAAACTCCAATCTCAGTGGCCATGGCGGCCAACGAGGCCCTTCGGAATTTTGAAGCCGACAGCGACCCCGAGCGGCGCGCTCGCTACCTGGAGATGGTGGGCCTGCAACTTCGTGAACTCCACACGATGGTCGATCGCATCCTCTCGCTCTCGGTCGACACCAAGGAGAGCTACCACAAGGAGTCGATCCCCCTGCATCCGCTGGTCGAGAAGATCATGCACCAATTCCGGGTAGGATCACGCCCGATCACCTTCAAGAATGAGATTCCGAAGGATTTCACCCTCCAGGCCGATCGCTTCCATCTGCAAAATGTGTTGCAGACTCTGCTTGATAATGCGCTGAAATACTCCGACCCGCAACTCTCTGTGGAGATTTCGGCCCGTCGAACGGAACTCTCTGTGGAGATAGCGGTCAAGGACAACGGCCACGGCATGGAGTCGAAGCACCTGAATCCTATTTTTGAAAAATTCTATCGCATTCCCTCGGGCGACGTGCAGAATGTGCGCGGCTTCGGCCTCGGCCTCTACTATGCCAAGCGTGTGGTGGAGGGCCATGGCGGTCAAATTTGGGCCAAGAGCACGCTTGGACGAGGTACAACCATCTTTATCACACTTCCCGACAATGAAATCGAAGAGAAAACTTCTGCTGGCCGAGGATGAGCGTATGTTGGCCGAGATATTGAGTGATACGCTCTCGGATCGAGGCTTTGAGGTCTCTTTGGCCTTCGATGGCGAAGAGGCGTTGGGAAGGGTTCGCCAATGGCAACCCGATGTGGTTGTAGCCGATGTGATGATGCCCCGCATGGACGGCTTTACGTTGGCTCGTCGCCTACGCAAAGAGGGGTGTCGGGCTCCGATTCTCTTTCTGACGGCGCGCTCGACGACCGAGGATGTGGTCAAGGGGTTTGAGTCGGGCGGCAACGACTACCTCCGAAAACCCTTTGCCATCGACGAGTTGATTGTCCGCTTGGAGGCCCTCTTGGCCCGTTTCGCTCCTCGCACGGAGCAGGAAGAGAGGTGTTACGAAATCGGGGCCTATCGGTTGGATGTTCCCTCTTCTCGCCTATCCTTTGGCGAAGAGGTAGAAGAACTTCCGAGTCGGGAGGCCGAGGTCTTGCTGCGTCTTTGCCGGAGAATGGGGGAGGTAGTCGAACTTACGGCTCTTTTGCGCGAACTTTGGGGCGAAGATACCTTCTTTAATCTCCGTTCGCTCAATGTTATTGTTTCGCGCCTGAGACGTCGCCTGGCACGCGATCCCCGCGTGAAAATTCTCTCGATTCGCGGCATTGGCTACCGATTGATGCTCTCCGAATCCTAAATTTGGTTTCTCGTTCTTGCGGATTGTTTTGGAAATCTGCAAAAAAGATTGTATCTTTGTTTGGTTAATTGAGAAACTAAACTTAATTGTAAATTCTATAATCCTATGAAGATCTATTTTCAGTTGGAATATGCCACTGCCTGGGGCGAAAACCTCGTGATGGCAATCAATTCCGCCGATGCCGAGCGTCTAAACTTGGAGTCTGTCTATGCCATGCGCTATCAGGACGGAGGATGGTCGCTCGCCCTGGAGGTTCCCGAGGGTGCCGCCTTCGACTACCGTTATCGTGTGGAGGGCGAGCAGAATCAACTCCTGCGCGAGGAGTGGGGAGGTCGTTGGCACCGCTTTGCCGCTAATAAGAGCCTGGAGAGCTGTCGTTTGATCGACCGTTGGTCCGATATGCCCGAGGAGGCTTCGCTCTTCTCGTCGGCCTTCACCGAGGGTATCTTCTCGCGTCAGAAGCGCCAGAAGGAGGCTGTAGCCGCTCCCGGTACGATCCTCCTGCAGGTAGAAGCTCCAATGGTACGCCCTGATGAGGTATTGTGCGTGGTGGGTGAGCCCGCTGTGCTCGGTAGTTGGGATGCCGAGAAAGCACTCCCGATGAGCGATGCCTGCTATCCTACCTGGAAGGTGGCTTTCAAGGCTGCCAAACTCACCGCAGGCTTTGCCTATAAGTATGTAATCAAGAAGGCTTCGACGGGTGAGGTCGTAAGCTGGGAGGCCGGCTCGAACCGCTACTGGGAGCAAAAGATGCCCGCCACGAAGGAGTGCACCACCCTCACGGAGATGCGCTACCGCTCGTCGCAGGCCCCCTGGAAGGGTGCCGGTGTGGCTATTCCGGTCTTCTCGCTCCGCTCGGAGGAGAGTTTCGGCGTGGGTGAGTTCTACGACCTGAAGAAGATGGTAGATTGGGCCCAAAAGAGTGGCATGAAGGTGATCCAGATCCTGCCGATCAACGACACGACGATGACCGGAACCTGGCAGGACTCCTACCCCTACAACGCCAACTCGACCTTTGCCCTCCACCCCATGTTCATCAATCTTGCAGGGGTAGGTAAGCTCAAGTCGAAGGCCGCCATGACGAAGTTCGAGAAGCTCGGCAAGGAGCTCAACGAGCTTTGGGAGGTGGACTACGAGCGCGTGAACAACGCCAAGCAGGAGTACCTGAAGGCAATCTTCGCCGAGCAGGGTGAAAAGACCCTCAAGTCGAAGGAGTTCAAGAGCTTCTTTGAGCGCAACGAGCACTGGTTGCGCCCCTATGCCGCCTTCTGCTCGCTGCGCGACAAGCACCACACGCCCGACTTCTCGCAGTGGGGCAAGTGGGCCAAGTACGACAAGAAGGCGATCGAGAAGTACACCTCCGAGAAGAGCGAGGCCTACAACGAGGTTGCCTTGGCCTACTTCACGCAGTATCACCTCGACAAGCAGCTCACCGAGGTACGCAACTACGCCCATGCTCACGGTGTGATCCTCAAGGGCGATATTCCTATCGGTATCAGCCGTACAAGTTGCGATGCCTGGGTGAACCCCGACCTCTTCCACATGAATTCGCAGGCCGGTGCTCCGCCCGATGATTTCTCGGTATTGGGTCAGAACTGGGGCTTCCCGACCTACAATTGGGAGAAGATGGCCGAGGACGGCTTCGCCTGGTGGAAGGCCCGCTTCCAGAAGATGGCCGAATATTTCGATGCCTACCGAATCGACCACATCCTGGGCTTCTTCCGCATTTGGGAGATCCCCTACGAGTGCGTACACGGTCTGTTGGGTCACTTCAACCCCGCCCTCCCCTTCTTCGAGGATGAGATCCGCGGCTATGGCCTTTGGTTCAACTACCAGCGCCATGTGGAGCCCTACATCTACAACTATATGCTCAACGATTTCTTCGGCGACACAGCCCAGGAGGTTCGCGACAACTACCTATGGGATGCAGGCTACGGCCGCTACACCTTGCGCGAGGAGGTTTCGACCCAGCGTAAGATCGAGGCACTCTTTGCAGGCAAGACTGACGACCGCTCGCTCCGCATCGCCGAAGGCTTGATGGGGCTGCTTGACGAGGTGCTCTTTATTGAGGATCCCGTGAAGCGTGGTCAATATCACCCTCGTATCTCGGCCCAGTTCACCTACAGCTACCGCGCCCTGAACGACGGAGAGCGTGCCGCTTTCGACCGCCTCTACAACGACTTCTACTACCGTCGCCACAACGAATTCTGGCGCGGGGAGGCCATGCGCAAGCTGCCGCCCCTGTTGGCCGCTACGCAGATGCTCGTCTGCGGTGAGGATTTGGGTATGATTCCCGACTGCGTACCGCAGGTGATGAACGACCTGCAGATCCTCTCGCTCGAGATTCAGCGTATGCCGAAGGATCCGAAGGCCGAGTTCGGAAACACCTACTGGTATCCCTATCGCTCGGTATCGGCCACCTCGACCCACGATATGGCCCCGATCCGTGCCTGGTGGGAGGAAGATCGCGACACGACGCAGCGATTCTTCAACAGCGCCCTTTGGGAGGGCGGTGCCGCTCCGCAGTTCTGCGAGCCTTGGATTGCCGAGAAGATCCTCAATCAGCACCTCGCTTCGCCCTCGATGCTGGTAATCCTGCCCTTGCAGGACTGGTTGGCAGAGGATGGTGAGTTGCGCCGCTGGATCCCGCAGGAGGAGCGCATCAATGTGCCCGCCATACCGCGCTACTACTGGCGTTACCGCATGCACATCACCCTGGAGCAGTTGCTCAAGGAGGATGGCTTCAACAGCCGCCTGCTTGCCCAAGTACAAGGCAACGGCCGATAGTGAAACAAAAAAACAGGGGACTTTCGCGAGTCCCCTGTTTTTTTTGTTCTCTATTCTTTCGTTATAAATTCAAATCATTGTGAATTCTACACACCTCCTTTGTCCTATAGAATTTGATAACGATAGTTGATTTTAGAGGAGCCGATTTGCTCTTAAAGAAGTAGAGCCCGGATGGGGGTCGTAACGACCCTTCTAATTGGGGGCTATAAGGTTCTTTGTTTTTGTATAGTTGTGGCCCCCTCGCCCCCGATAATTCTTGATTTTAGAGGAGCAGATTTGTTCTTAAAGAAGTAGAGCCCGGATGGGTGGTAACAACTCCAATTTTTGATTTTGGGCGAGGAAATTTTGTGCCAACGAAGATTGCCCCGAATGGGATGTACTTGGCGTACCTCCCATTCGGGGCAAGCAAGGCGGTGTAAAATTTACCGCTTAAAATCGAAAATTACTTGAAGTAGCGGTTAAATAACCCCTCAAATCCCTTGCCGTGACGAGCCTCGTCCTTGGCCATCTCATGTACGGTGTCGTGTACGGCATCGAGGTTCTGCTCCTTGGCGATCTTGGCCAGGTGCATCTTGCCCTCGCAGGCACCACACTCGGCATTCATGCGCTTCTCCAGGTTGGTCTTGGTATCCCATACCACCTCACCGATCAGCTCAGCAAACTTGGCAGCGTGCTCAGCCTCCTCCCAAGCGTAACGCTTGAAGGCCTCGGCGATCTCGGGATAGCCCTCACGGTCGGCCTGACGGCTCATCGCCAGATACATACCCACCTCGGTGCACTCGCCCATGAAATGATCCTGAAGACCCTGCCAGAGCTCGGCATTCGAACCCTTGCCATCACCCAGCTTGTGCTCGGTAACGAAATCGAGGCCACCCTCAGCCTTAACCTCTACGAACTTATCAGCCGGAACCTTGCAAAGGGGGCACTTCTCGGGTGCCGTCTCGCCCTCATGAATATAACCGCATACGGTGCAACGCCATGTCTTTTTCATAATCTTAAAGTTTTTAGTAGTTTGTAATGTGTTGTGTGTTTTCTGTTTTTTCTTATGCAAAGATAGCAGAGAGTTTGCTTTTTGCAATAGTTTTTTTATTATTTTTTTCTATTCTTGCATAAGGATTTACTATAAAAGCGGCTATTGTCGCGATAGCAGGGCATTCTCAATCTGCGCCACATCGACCACATCTTTCAGAATCACCCGCTTGCGGCTATCCAGGAGGTAGAGCGAGGGGATCGCCTTCAGGTCGTAGCTGCGCTGACGCTGGATGACACACCCCTTGTCGTAGGCATTGATCCATTCGGCGGGAATTTCAGCGCGGTGGGCATACCACTCCGTAAGATCCTCGTCGGGATAGAGCATCAGCACGCAGAGGTCGCCTCGCTCGATGAGTTCACTCATCAGGGGCGACTCCGAGATCTGCTCGCGAATGCTGCGACACATCGGGCAACCCGGATTGCTGATAAAAAGGAGCGTATAGGGGGCCCGCAACTGATAGAGCGTACCCGCACGACCATCAGAGAGCGTATAGCGGAAGTCATTGGCCGGGTGCCCCACCCTATTTTGGCGCACCACCTCCAGGTCGTAGGCCGGAGCCAACTTCTCGTACTCATCGTAGTGCGACGAAGCGATCACTTGTTCCAAGACCGGAATATAGAGTTCATCGGATCGGATGGGCGAATTCGGATCGTAGAGCAACAACTCGGCCAGCCTGTGGAAGTGAGCAAAGAGTGGCTTCGAGGCCTCGGCTCGGGACATCAAGTGGCGCATGGCGGCTGTATCGGTCGGGGTCAGCACCTGCCCCACATAGGCGATATAGACCTGCACCAACTCCGCCGAGTCAATTCGGTCAAGGAGGGTCGTATCGGCAAACGGGAAGTGGTCCCAAAAGTGGTCGCGCAGGAAGGCTCGGTGCTGCTCGGGGTCGAGATCGGCCGGAGGAAGCGGAAGCCGAAAGTGGTAGGGCTCCATCTTCGCGACGGATGCCTCCTGAAGCGTATCTTGCTCGACGAGATTCGACGACGAGCGGTTCGGGGCTCCACATGCCCCTAAAAGGAGGAGAGCAAAAAGAAAAACTATTCTCATGGTTGCAAAAATAGGGTTCCGAGATCAAAGATAGGGATTTATTCCTTATTTCAACACATTTTATCGAAATATCCGCGCCAAACCGCCGTTTCGAGATTATTTTTATAGGGGAGAGAAAAAAGAGGAGCGCGAATGGCAGCCACCTGGCATACTCATTCGCACTCCACAACGATCGGGAGCGATCCTCCCTACAAAATCGGAGGTCTAAAACTCCTGCTCTACCCCTTTGAAGAGTTCCACATCCTCGATGGGCGAAGTCATCGTGTAGATATAAGCCTCCTCGATCTTGGCGGCAGCCATCTTCGTATAGATCTTGGCCGAGTTCACATAGTCGGCACACTCCGAAGCCTGACGAGCCAACAGGAAGGGGATGATCAGATGACCGGCGGTCTCCACCAATCGACGAGCGTGGAACTCCTTATAGCCGGCACACTCCTTCTCCTTGGCCTCGACATGGGCCACCATCGCCTCGAACTTCTCGCGCAGGGTCTTCAACTGCGCTACCACGGGCTGCATCTCGGCCGAGTACTCCAACTCCTCGTAGCGGGCGATCTGCTCCATGTAGGTACCCTTCGTCACACCATTGATGGCAGCCACTACCTGCAACTGCGAGGTACCCTCGTAGATATTCATGATGCGGGCATCGCGATAGATGCGCTCACAAGCATACTCCTTCATATAACCCGAACCACCATGAATCTGGATGGCATCGTAGGCCAGTTGGTTGGCATACTCCGACGAGAAGAGCTTCACCAGCGGAGTAAAAGCATCCGCCAAACGATTGTAGAACTTCATCTCCTGACGCTCCTCGGGCTCCAACGAACGCTCGTGCGAAATGTGGGTATACTGCTTGTAGATCTCCACGAAGCGGGTGGTTTCATACAAGAGGGCACGCACACCCTGCAACTTGGCCTTCATATTGGAAAGAATCTCCGAAACGGCAGCAAACTTAATGATCGACTTACCGAACTGCTCTCGCTCGTGAGCATACTTCAGCGCCTCGCGGTAGGCAGCCTCGCAAAGACCCGTCGACTGGGCACCGATACCCAAACGAGCAGCGTTCATCAGCGACATTACATACTTGATCAGACCCATCTTGCGATCGCCAACCAACTGCGCGGGTGCATTCGTGAAGACCAACTCACAGGTGGGTGAGCCCTTGATACCGAGTTTATTCTCGATACGGCGTACCTTCACACCGCCATCGCGCTTGTCGTAAACGAGCATCGAAAGACCACGAGCATCGGTCGTACCCTCCTCGGTGCGGGCCAGCACGAGCGACACCTCGCCATCACCATTGGTAATGAAACGCTTCACACCATTGAGCAACCAGGTCTGCTTCTCCTCCGACCAAGTGGCCTTCAACATCACGGCACCCAGATCCGAACCGGCATCGGGCTCCGTAAGATCCATGGCACAGGTGGCACCGGCCGAAACCCACGGCAGGAACTTCTGCTTGATCTCCTCCGAGGCAAACTCGTTGAGCGTCTCGGCACAATCCTGCAAGCCCCAAATATTCTCGAAGCCGGCATCTCCGCGAGCCACCATCTCGTTGGCCATCACAAAGCATACGAGCGGGAAGTTCAGGCCATCGTACTTACGCGGCAAGGTCATACCATTCAACCCGGCCTCGGTAATGGCCTCCAAGTTGCGCTGCGTACCCTCGGCGTAGATCACATGGTCGTTCTCCACACGGGGACCCTCATGATCCACACTCTCGGCATTGGCGGCAATCACCTCGCCACACACCTCACCGGTGATCTCCAACACCTTGCGGTAGTTGTCCATCGCATCCTCGAAATTCTGGGGCGCATAGTCGTAGAGATCCTTCTCCGCAAAGTTGCGCTCCTTGAGCTCCACGATCTTGCGCATCAACGGATGCTCCAGGTGGAACTGCAAATCTTTATTATCTGAAAAGAAATTAGCCATCTCTTACTTCGAATTTTGTTTGTAATACTTGATCATCTTGGGGATAATCTCATTCACATCCCCCGTGATGGCGTAGTCGGCGATCTTGTTGATCGGGGCATTGGGGTCGTTGTTGATCGAGATGATCATCGACGACTGATCCATACCGGCCGTGTGCTGAATCTGACCCGAAATACCGCATGCGATGTAGAGTTTCGGACGCACCG
The DNA here is from genome assembly GCA_045614985.1 of Alistipes sp. Taxonomy (GTDB): domain Bacteria; phylum Bacteroidota; class Bacteroidia; order Bacteroidales; family Rikenellaceae; genus Alistipes. Next base: position 17,840 of record JAZLDX010000022.1, read on the forward strand.
TAACACCCGTCTGACCAATCTGACGCGCATGCTCCGTAAAGCCGGCATCAACAGCCGCACGGCTTGCACCTACCTCGGCACCCAACACATCGGCCAGGTCGTGAACCAACTGGAAATTCTCCTTCGAGCCCATGCCGTAGCCACCGGCCACGATCACCGAGGCCCCCTTGATGTCGATCTTGCGCTCCTCAATCTGACGATCCAGGATCTTGACCACCAAGTCGGCATCCGAGAGATACTTCTTCCAGTCGATCATCTTCACTTCGCCGGCAGCCGGCTTCTCGGCCACCTCCTTGCGCATCACGCCCTCGCGCACCGTGGCCATCTGGGGACGGTTCTCGGGGTTGACGATCGTAGCGATGATATTACCGCCAAAGGCGGGGCGGATCTGGTAGAGCAGATTCTTATACTCCTTACCTGTCTTGGCATCCGTGTGGTCGCCGATGACGAGCTGCGTACAGTCAGCCGTCAGACCGCTGAAGAGGGCCGACGACACTCGCGGTGCAAAGTCGCGACCCACGGGCGTAGCACCAAAGAGGGCAATCTGCGGCTGCTCATCCTTGATCAAACCGCTTACCACTGCCGTATGGGGCAACGTACGGAAGGGGGCAAACTCCTTGTCGTCGGCCATCCACACCGTATCGGCACCATACTTGGCCAACTCTTGCTCCATCCCTTTGAGATTCTCACCCAGCACCACTGCCTCAAGCTTCACGCCGAGTGTTGCGGCCAACTCACGACCCTTGGTCAAAAGCTCCAGGCTCACGTCGGCAATCTTGCCGCCCTCTGTTTCGATATATACAAAAATGTTATTCATATCCGGATTCGATTAACCGAGCGTGTGGCTCGCAATGAGTTCAACCATCAGTTCATTGATATCGGCATCGCTGCCCGTCAAACGCTTCGACTCCTTGGCCTGGAAGACCACATTTTCGATCTTCTTCACCTTCGTGGGAGAACCGCTCAAACCGAGCTGCGCCATATCGGGATTGACATCGGCTGCCGAGAGCTCCACGATCTGCAGATAGGGCTTCTCAGCCACCTGCTGTGCCGAGAGGCTGTCGGCGGCAGCCGCCACCTCCGACTTCGTAAGGGCATGCTTATATTTCATCACACGACGCGCATTCTTCGGACGGCACTCCTTGGCCGAACCATTCACGGTCATCACCAACGGAATGGGACACTCTACCACCTCGAAGCCATTCTCCAAGCGACGCTTGATCACGATCGAAGACTCCTTGAGCTCCAAAATCTCCTCCGTGTAGGTTACCTGCGGAAGGTTGAGTTTTTGGGCCACCTGGGGGCCCACCTGGGCCGTATCGCCGTCAATAGCCTGACGACCGGCCACAATCACATCGGGATTGATCTGCTTCAAGGCACACGACAGGGCGTAGGAGGTAGCCAGCGTATCGGCACCGGCAAATTCACGACCCGAGAGCAGATAACCGCCATCGGCACCGCGAAACATCGCTTCACGAATCACATCGGCCGCACGCAACGGGCCCATAGTCAGCACCTGTACGGTCGAACCCTCGGTCAGATCCTTCAGTTGAAGGGCCGCCTCGAGGGCGTTCAAGTCTTCGGGGTTGAAGATCGCCGGCAGCGCAGCACGATTCACCGTACCTTCGGCAGTCATCGCATCCTTACCCACATTGCGGGTATCAGGCACCTGCTTGGCCAGCACAACAATTTTCAGTTGTTTTTTCATAGCAATAGTTATTTATGAAAAGCCCCGGCCGCGAGGGGTAAAACCCGCAACCGGAAGGCTCTTTTTTCATTAGCGAACAATGGTCTCTGCGCGATCGGGGCCCACCGAGATGATCTTCACCGGCACTCCGGTCTCCTCCTCGATAAACTCCACATACTTGCGGAACGCCTCGGGGAACTCCTCGTAGTTGCGCACATTACGAATATCGGATTTCCAACCCTGGAACTCACGGTAGACGGGTTGAAGTTCCACGCCCTCGACCGTGTAGGGGAACTCCGTGGTTTGGCGACCTCCCAGGTCATAGGCCACAGCCACCTTGATCGTATCGAAATCGTTCAGCACATCCGACTTCATCATGATGAGTTGCGTTACGCCGTTGATCATGATCGAATACTTCAGAGCCACCATATCGAGCCATCCGCAGCGACGCTCGCGGCCCGTCACAGCACCATACTCGTGGCCGATGTCTCGCATCTTCTGTCCCGTTTCGTCGAAGAGCTCCGTGGGGAAGGGACCGCTGCCGACGCGCGTGCAGTAAGCCTTAAAGATACCGAACACCTCGCCAATACGATTGGGGGCAATACCCAAACCCGTGCAGGCTCCGGCGCAGACCGTATTCGAAGAGGTAACGAAAGGATAGGAACCGAAATCGACATCCAACAAGGTGCCCTGCGCACCCTCGGCCAGCACCGACTTATCCTCCTTGAGCAGGTGGTTAATCTCGTGCTCCGAGTCGATAAGTTTAAACTCCTTGAGGTACTCCAGGGCCTCGAGCCACTGGCTCTCGAGTTGGGCTACATCATAGTCGTAGTTCATTCCGTGGAGCATGCTCTCGTGGCGGGCCTTGGCCTTCAGGTAGATGGTCTGGAAATCGGGGCTCAAGATATCACCCACGCGCACGCCGTTGCGGCTCACCTTGTCGGTATAGGTGGGGCCGATGCCCTTGCCCGTGGTGCCGATCTTCGAGGAGCCCTTGGCAGCCTCGTTGGCTGCATCGAGCACGCGGTGCGTCGGCATGATCAGATGCGCCTTCTTCGAGATGTAGAGGCGCTTCGTAAGGTCGTGACCGCTGGCCGCCAGTGCCTGAGCCTCCTCCTTGAAGAGAATCGGATCGAGCACCACGCCGTTGCCAATGATATTCACCTTACCGCCCTGGAAGATTCCCGAGGGAATCGAACGCAACACATACTTCTGGCCATCGAACTCGAGGGTGTGACCGGCATTGGGGCCACCCTGGAAACGGGCTACCACCTGATAGTTGGGTGTCAGCACGTCTACGACCTTGCCTTTACCCTCATCACCCCACTGCAAACCGAGAATGACATCTACTTTTTTCATTGTTATCTTTTGTTTTATCTGTTTTTTCGCAAACAAATTTTGCATCCAAAGGTACGAATTTTTTTTCTAAACACCCTCTTTTGCCCGGGATTTTTTTAACTTTTTTGAAAAACAGCCCTTTTTAGGGCAACAATTCGGGGCGATACTCGAAATGCATCGTATCGAAGTGACTCCAGCGGCCGCCCCAAATAAAGCCGTGGCGGGCAAAGATTTCGTTTCGCATCAGGCGCAGCTCGGTTTTCGAGAGCGAGGACACATCGTTGTGGACAAGTATTCGATCCGTAGCTTGGGGCTATTGCCCCGGAGTCGCACCCTTGGCAGGGACAGGGGCAGTCGCTGTCGCCACCCTCTTTCCCGACCCGGAATTCAAGGCCGAGAGGTTGGGTACGCCATCGCCTATCGTGCGTTTTTGGGTCGGCTTGGTGGAACGAAGGTTTGCCAGCGGACGGACATAGAGGAACCGATCAGGGAGACAATCTTCGCCGATAACAAATATAAAATTATTCCGATAACTCTTTGCAATCGCATCCGCATAGTCACTCTTGCTGTAATCCGAAATGAAGGCATCCATTTGCCAATATCCGAGATCGGTTTCGATCGGATCGCCCCCGCGCGACCGAAGAGTCTGATTCACCGCCTGGAGCAGGTTGGGGTTGTTTAGCAGATTGGCAAATATTTGTGCCTCCTCTTTCTGTTCTCTACCCGGCACGAACCATCCCGACGGGAGTTTTCTTGCAAAGTCATAGAGCGGGAATTTGGTCTGCCAACCTTTTATGGTTTGAATCCTCTCTACAAGGGTCGAACCGCCCTTGGACTTGGGAATTTTCGAATCGGTATACCACTGCATCGGGCCGGCTTGCTTCATGCTGACAATGAGGAGTGTGGTACCCCACTCGTTGGTGGCAATCACCACACCCTCTTTTCCCGACTCTTCGCAATAATCACCCGGCTCATAGTCGTACTCGAAGTTGCGCGTCACCATGTAGTTCGAGAGACTCTTCTCGGTCATCACCTCCGCCCCTTCGAAGAGTTCCAGCATCTGGTTGATTGTGCTCATTTTGCTCTTCAGCACCTCCTGATGCTCCTTTGAGGGGGTGACACCCAAGCCCGGGTCGTGCCTCTTGTTCATCCCCACGAGCCACACCCTATCACCCGCATCATTTGCACTAAAGACCACGCCGAACAATCCGCCCTCGTTGTAGAAATCACCCACCTTGTAGGGCCCCTGCGTGGTTTTGTAGACCGGCTCTCCGTTCACCGAAGCCTCCTGGTCGATATAGGGATTGGGGGCAATGGTGGCAACAAAGAGCAAGCGGAAATTCAGGTATTTCGCTCGGTTCGGATTGTATCTGAATCCATCCGACAGATAGACTCCGGAGGGATTGTTATAGATGCCGGCCTGATGAATTTTCTTAATCTCCTCCTCGGATGGCAGCCGCCATCTGGGATCGACCAAAGAGTGGTTCTCTTTCTGGGATTGGGTCATGTAGGGGGCAACAATCTTCACGGCACCGGTCGATTTGTTGTAGTCATAGACGATGCCGCGAATTCCATTTTCGGCATAGACCTCTCCTACCTTGTAGGTACGATTTACTTCGCTCTTGGTTGCGGGCTCCGTTGCGATATCGAACGAAGTGACCATGCAGATGCGGGCTACTGGGTAACCCTCCTTTAGAATCTTCCCCGAGTTGAGCAGTACGGAGCGATAACCATCTTGCTTGTTGTACGATGAGAGCCAGGCGTTATCGCTTTCCACCTTGCTATGGTTTTGATAGAGTTCGGGGAGGTGCGGTTCCAAGAGCGATTTATGGGTATACATCGCCTTTAGCTCATTGATCGTGGGTAATCGCCAATCGTCGCCCTTTGTCTTCTTTATTATCTTTAACGCATCTTCACGACTGTCTTGCTCTCCCGGGGCGTAGAAGCCCAAATCGACAATCTTACCCTTTCGTCCCGTGGCATCAATCTCGAAGATGATACCCACCTTGTTACCACGGCGGTAGAGGTCGCCCACCTTGTAGAGGGGTTCGTTCGAGAGTGTGGCCGCCACCTCCGTCGTCTTGCCCCTTACGATCGAGAGTTCCTTCGTGTAGGGATTATATCCCTTCAGTTCAAGCGCAAGGGTGTGGCTTCCGGTCAGCACCTCGTTACTCATATAGGGGGTGGTGCCCAACACCTTGCCGTCAAGTTTTATGCTGGCCCCCATCGGTTGCGAGGTTACCTTCAGTACCCCGTAGATGGCTTGCGCCGCCGTCAGGGTGTAGCTCTTGGAGAGGCCGGCCTCGACCTCGATATTCTGCACGGCCGTTTCGTAGCCCTCGGTACGCACCTCCACCGAGTAGGTACCGGCATTGAGGCGGCCCGACCACGAACCTGTGCCGATCTTCTCGCCTCCGAGCCAAATTTCCGAATGGACATGGGGCGCCTTGAGGGTTACCTCCGCAAAATTGGCCTGCAACTTGGCGGCAAAGGGGAGGGTTGCCCCATCAGTCAGGGTGATATTTTGGCCATGGGTGATATAACCTTCGTGCATTACCTGTACGAAGTGGGTTCCACTCTCGATTTGGAGCGAGCATGGGGCGGTTCCCTTCACCACGCCATCGACCATTACGGTGGCTCCGCTCGGCGTGGAGGTCACCTGCAAAGTGCCGTGGGCGGGTTTGAGGGCGATGGAGAGGTCGGTGCGACCTTTGGCCGAGATCTCGAACTCACCGCTTTGGGTGTGATACATCGGAGCCACCACCTGGTAGGTGTGGAGGCCAAAGGGGAGCTCCAAAAAGAGGCGGCCCTCCTGGGTAGTGCGCACCATGTTATCCACCAAAACCGTGGCCGTGGCCGGTGCGACACTCAAGGCCAAAAATTGACTCTCCAGAGCCTGCTTCACCGGTCCCGACTCGGGCACCATCAAGTAGAGCAAATAGGTTTTATGTCCCTCGATCTCCTGATTAAAGGTATAGGTAAAGGGGAGAAATCCTTGCGCATTGACCGTGATACTCTTCGAACCGGCCGGAATGTACATCACAAACTCCGAGTTACGCACCTTTTGCACCTCGCCACGAATGCCGAGGTTTCCCTTGAAATCGGCCTCCTCCACCGCCACGAAGACGCGTAGCAAGGCACACGGATTGCCGGCCAAATCCAATACTTCGCGGGTCTTGGCCGCCGCATCCATCACATTGAGTTCAAAGGATTTGAATTTTAGCTCTTGGGCCGAGGCTCCCCACCCCATCGCAAGAGAGATCAAAATCGCAAGAAAGAGTCTTTTCATAGCCGTATATACAAAACAGCTACAAAGATAGCGAATTCAAGAATCAATTCAAAATTCAAAATTCGGAATCATGCATTGAGTTACTCGCGTTCGACCACCTCGCCCGAGCCGGGTTGAAAGTACTCAATCGTTTGATTAAAATTCTTGTAGATCGTGGTAAGGGGGTTGAAGCGGGCATCGACACGCTTCATCGTGCGGGCACAATGGGTGATGTCGAGCAGTTGCAGTTCGTTGTACGAACAATCGATCGTATGAACCGCCGGTGTGTTGATAAAATCGAGGTGCAGCAGTCGATTTTCGGCGCAGAGCACCACATGCAACTCCCGCAACCCCTCCAAAGCGAGTTGATAGAGGGCATTGTGCGAACAATCGAGGTACTCCAAGTTGCGGTTCTCGCGCAAATCGAGGCTCTCAATATGATTGTCGTTGCAGCGCAGTTCGCGCAGTTGTACAAAAGATTCGATTCCGGCAAGCGAGGCAATCGCACGCCCCTGGCAATCCACCACCAGGATACGCTCCGCCTCATAATAGGAGAAACGGCCATCTCGGTTCAAGTCGTAGAACTCGAGCAGATAGGCCTCGAAATTGGGATCGGGAATCGTTGGAAATGTCTGACGCTTCTCCTCCTCACGCGGATCCTCGGTCATTCCACAAGCGGAAAGACCGAGCAGAAAGAGGGGAAGAAGCCATCTGAGCATAAAAGAGGAGAGGGTTATGATCGGGCGAAAGGCGAAGACTACTCCATGTCGTCGGCCACCTCATCGGCCATAGCAGCCTCTTCCTGGAGTTCATCGGCCCCCTTCAGATCGTCATCGAAGAAGTCGACAGCATCGTCATCCAAGTTGGCATCGTCGATCTTCACATCAATCTTCACCAAATAGGCTACCTCCTCGGTCTCGAAAGGCACGGCATAGAAGAAGTCTCCGTTGGGTTTATCGACACGAATCATCGCCTCGGAAAAACCGGCAGGATAGAAGGCCTTCACAGCCTCCTGCAAATCAAGGGGTAAGTTATTGAATGCGGTAACTAAGTTTCTCTTTTTCGTTATTTGTGTTGCCATAATATCGCTGAAATTTTCTGCAAGTATAAGCAAAATTCGCTATTGTGGCAAACTTTCGTTTTTTTTTTGCATTTTTTTTAAAAAATTTCCGTTTTCGGTACAAATTGACTATCTTTACCCATGAATATACCCGTTTGCGAGTCATTCGGGCTAAGAAAGCAGCAGATTATGACCGATATCCGCCATAAAATCGAAGCGTTGCGTAGCGAACTGAATCGCCACAACCATAAATATTATGTCGAAAACTCCCCCGAGATCTCCGATTTCGACTTCGACCGCCTGATGCGCGAGTTGCAGGAGCTGGAGGCTGCCCACCCCGAGTATGCCGACCCCAACTCCCCTACGGTTCGCGTGGGTAGCGATATTACCGAAGCCTTCCGCTCGGTCGAGCATCGCTTCCCCATGCTCTCGCTCTCGAATACCTACTCTCTGGATGAGTTACACGACTTTATGATTCGTATCGAAAAAGAGGTCGGAGAGGTGGAGTATGTCTGCGAGTTGAAATTCGATGGCACGGCGATCTCGCTGACCTACGAAAACGGGGCCCTGCTTCGGGCCGTAACACGCGGCGACGGTGTGCGGGGCGATGAGGTGACGGCCAATGTCCGCACGATCCGCTCCGTTCCACTGAAACTTCAAGGCGAGGGGTGGCCCGCACTCTTCGAGATTCGTGGCGAAATCTTGATGCCCTACGCCTCTTTCGACCGCCTCAATGCAGAGCGAGAGGCCAAAGGAGAAAACCTCTTTGCCAATCCACGCAACGCGGCAGCCGGCACCCTCAAGCAACAATCTTCGGCCGTGGTAGCACGCCGTGGGCTGGACTGTACCCTCTACCAGATGGCCGGCGACAACCTCCCCTTTGCATCGCATTGGGAGAATCTACAAGCAGCCCGCGAGTGGGGATTTCGGATTTCGGACAAGATGCAGATCTGCCACTCACGCCAAGAGGTCGAGGATTTCATCCGCCTTTGGGATGAGAAACGCAAAGAACTCCCCTTCCCCACGGATGGCGTGGTGATCAAGGTAAACCGCTATGCCGATCAACGAGTGCTGGGCTTCACGGCCAAGGCTCCGAAGTGGGCCGTAGCCTACAAGTTTAAGGCCGAGCAAGCATTGAGCGAACTCTTGAGTGTCGATTTCCAGGTGGGTCGCACGGGGGCCATCACCCCCGTAGCAAATCTCGAACCCGTCCACTTGGCCGGCACCACAGTCAAGCGCGCCTCACTCCACAATGCCGAACAAATCGCCCTGCTCGACCTGCGACTGCACGACCGGGTGTATGTGGAAAAGGGGGGTGAGATCATCCCCAAGGTGGTGGGTGTGGAACTCTCGATGCGTCCCGCCGAGAGCCTACCCTTCCGCTACATCGACCGCTGTCCGGTTTGTGGCACAGAGTTGGTGCGCTACGAGGGCGAGGCCAAACACTACTGCCCCAACTCGAACCACTGTCCGCCCCAGATCCTGGGACGCATTGTCCACTTCATCGGCCGCAAAGCGATGGACATCGAGGGACTGGGCGAGGAGACGATCGAGTTGCTCCACAACGAGGGGCTGATCCGCAACCCCGCCGACCTCTACGACCTAAAAGCCGAGCAACTCAGCGTCCTGCCGCGCCTGGGCGAGAAGTCGGCCGACAACATCATCCGTTCGATCAAGGGCTCCACAGAGGTCCCCTTCCACCGCGTACTCTTCGCCCTCGGCATCCGTTTCGTGGGTGAGACCACGGCAAAGCATCTTGCCACCCATTTCCGCACATTGGAACGGCTGATGGTGGCTACACGCGAAGAGCTTCTCGAAACCGAGGAGGTGGGTGAGAAAATTGCCGATGCCATCCTCGAATACTTGGCCAACGAGCAAAACCAAGCAATTATCGAGCGGTTGCGCCAAGCCGGCATCCGCACCGAAGTCGAGGAGCAACAGCTTCTCTCCGAGCAACTCAAAGGGTTGCAGATCGTCATCTCGGGTAGTTTCGAACGCCACAGCCGCGACGAGTTGAAGGCCCTGATTGAGACCCACGGAGGCAAGAACCTCGCAGCCGTATCGGGCAATGCAGACTACCTGCTGGCCGGAGCCAAGATGGGCCCCGCCAAACTCAAAAAGGCTGAGCAATTGGGCATCAAGATTATCTCGGAAGAGGAGTTCGAGGCGATGATCGAAACCCCTATGCAGAATGCGCAATGCACAATACCGGAATTGGAAAAACCGGTCGAGAGCGAAACGAGTAAAAAGCATGAAGAGATAGAGAATCCGGTGCAGGGTACCCTGTTTTGATTGCCCCATTTTGAATTTTGAATTCTTAATTTTGAATTGTATGAATAAGCATCCGTTAAGCGGCGTGGGTGTCGCACTGATTACCCCCTTCACTCCCGAGGGACGAGTAGATTATAAGGCGCTGGAGCGCATGGTAGAGCATGTGATCGAGGGAGGTGTTGATTACATCGTGGCCCTCGGCACCACGGCCGAGACCCCGACCCTCTACTTGCAAGAACGAGCCGTCGTGGCTCGCTACATTATCGACCGCACACGGGAGCGTGTACCCATCGTATTGGGTGTGGGAGGTAACTCTACCTCGGAGGTGCTGGATCAGTTGCGCGAGATCGACCTGCGCGGAGCCTCCGCCATTTTGAGTGTTACACCCTATTATAATAAGCCCTCGCAGGAGGGGCTCTACCAACACTTTAAGGTGGTATCCGAGAACTCGCCCCTGCCCATTATTCTTTATAATGTAGGAGGTCGTACGGGAGTCAATATGACGGCAGAAACCACTCTGCGCATCACGCGCGATTTCGACAATGTGATCGGCATCAAAGAGGCCTCGGGCAAGATTGACCAGATTCAGGAGATTTTGGATCGCCGCCCCGAAGGTTTTTTGGTTCTGTCGGGCGACGACAGCATCGCCATCGAGGTGATGCGTCGCGGAGGGGATGGCGTAATTTCGGTGGCAGCCAACAGTTTTCCCGTGCGTTTCATGGAGGCGATCAACCTCGCAAAGGAGGGTCGTTTCGACGAAGCCGACAAGGCCTTCCAGGGGCTCGAAGAGGCCACACGCGCCCTCTTTGCCGAGGGAAATCCCACGGGAGTGAAGTGCGCTCTCTCGGTGATGGGACTTATCCACAACCGTCTGCGTCTGCCCCTTGTAAAGGGTACGGCTGCCCTGCAGGAGCAGTTCGAAAATTTGATCAAGAAGTACGATTTGCGCTAAAATTCCGTTCGTAGGAAAAGCAAAGACAAGAAGATGAAAAAAATTACACTTTTGCTGTTGGGCTGGTTACTCATGGGTAGCACGCTGCCCGCGTGGGCGAAAGTGCCCGACGAGGAGGATATCCTCACTCGCATCACCGACCCCCAATCCGAGTACTTCTACCCCAACCTGATGATGCGCTACCGCTCGGGCGACCTCTCGCTCTCGGACGAGGCCTACCACTACCTCTACTACGGCTTCGCCTACCAAAACGAGTACCGCCCCCTGGAGAGCAACGAGGCCCTCGACAAGCTCCTACTGCTGGCCTCGACCCTCGACATCGACCACCCCGAGGTGAAACTCCTCGAGCAGATTCTCTTGGCGGGCGAAGAGGCCATGATGCGCGACCCGTTCAACCCGCAGGTGCTCAACCTGATGGCCTATGCCTACGGAGGATTGGGTAATGTCGCCAAGGAGCAGGCCGCCTATGAGCAGATGCGCCATGTGCTGATGACGATCGAAGATTCAGGAAACGGCCAAACCAAAGATACTCCGTGCCACATCCTGATGTTCGACCATGCATTAAGTCTATTGAGCTCCTACGAACTCCGCACCGAGCGAGCACAAATCATCAGCCGCGAAGTGGAGTACATTCCGCTGACCGCCCCTCGCATGGTAATGGGCAAAAAAATCAAAGGATACTACTTCAACTACAGCCGCATCTACCGCAACAAACCCGAAGGCTATGTCTTCAAGCGAGACCGAACCTGGCAATTCAATAACTTAAAACCCCGTGAATACAAATGATGAAACTGTTTAACAAATTTTCGGTGGTGCTATGCACCCTTTTGATGGCCCTGTGCCTGACGACCGCCTGCAACAAGGAGAGCGATCCCCTGCCCGAACCCGATCCGAACCCGGGCAAGTGGCCCTACCGTCCGCGCCCCGAGGTAGCCGACCAAACCCTCTTGTTCCACCTCTCGGGACGCACCCTGCTGAGCTACTTCCGCGACGTGAATGTCCCCGAAATCCAGGAGGCAATCAGCCAACACATTCTCTACGACAGCCGTGTGCTGCTCTACATTCAGCCTACGACCCAACAGTCGCTCCTGATCGAGTACTCCTTCGACTACGAAACCCAGGCCTCGCGTGCCGATACCCTGCGCACCTACGAGGGAAAACGCTCGATCGACAAGGATCACATCGTGGAGGTCTTTTCCGATGTGAAGGAGATCGCCCCCGCAAAACGCTACGGCGTTGTCCTCGGCTCGCACGGTGGCGGTTGGGTACCCGACGAGTACCCCAGCCTCACGACCAACGAGGATAGCGGAGGTGGCATCTGGTCGCTCGACACCCAGCACCTCGAGCCCCACGACTGGCTCATCAAGAGCCCCGGCGCCGAGCCTACGCGCTGGTATGGCGAGCACGACGGCCAAACCACCGACATCGCCACCTGGGCGACAGCCTTTGCCGAGGCCCCGATGCAATTCGAGTACATCATCTTCGATGCCTGCTTCATGTCGAACATCGAAGCACTCTACGAACTGCGCCACGCGGCCCGCTACATCGTAGCCTCGCCCTGCGAGATCATGGGACGCGGTATCAGTTACACCACCGCCCTACCCACGCTCTTTGAGAACGAGGGACGTGACTACAACCTCGAGGGATTCTGCCACGCTTTCCACGACTTCTACACCAACACGACCACGGAGCGCAAGTCGGCTTGCATGGCCATGACCTGTTGCGAGGAGTTGGAGGCAATGGCCGAGGCCACGCGCGCCGTCATGAACAGTGCCACCCGCGAGGTGAGCCTCTATGAGTTGCAGACCTACGAGGGGTTGATGCGCCCGCTCTTCTTCGACTTCCGTCAGTACATCAAGAAGCTGTCGGACGATGAGGCGGCCAAGGCCGCCTTTGAGGAGCAGTTCGATCGCACCTTCCCCGAGGCGTGTCGCCTCCACACCCCCTCGTTCTACTCGGGTTACAACGGCATGATGAACCTGATTACCTCCTATTCGGGCGTAACGACCTCGCAGCCCAGCAAGAAGTATCCCAAAGCCTGGAGCGAGTGCGCCTGGGCCAAGGCCATACTCGAATAGGCACACAAGAGTTTTTCGATAAAAAAATAGCGAACGGATTCGTTCGCTATTTTTTTATCCTTTGGGTTATCCCTAAAACCGAAGCGAGGCGGAGAGGTAAAAGGTGCGGGGCGGAGCGTAGGAGAGGGTGTTGTCGAAGGGGCGGAACGTATAGCCATCGGCCACCGCAAGGCGGCGGATGCGGTGCGACTCATAACCATCGTAAGGGGTAGAGTCCTCACCCAGGAGATTCTCTACACGGAGCGAGAGCACCAGGCGGGTATCGGCACCCAAGCGGAAACTCTTCCAGGCCGAAAGGTCGAGGCGGAAGAGGTCGGGCAGGCGTTCCTGCACCAGGAAGAGGTCGAGGGCCTCCGGAGAGTCGGCCGCCTGCATCGCCACACGCACCGTGCGACGCATGAAATCGGCATGCGCATAGCGGAATCCAGCATAAGTCAAATCACACCCCAAGCCCCACGAACGACCGTAGTAGGTGGCCGAGAGCAGGGCTGCAAGTTGGGGTACTCCACCCAAGACGACCGAATGCATGTAGCTCTCCGAACGATCCGAAATCAGAGCGTTGTCGCGATCCGAAAAGAGGCTGACCGAAGGGTTCGAGATGTAGGTGGCGCGGCAAGCAGCAAGGGCGGCCGACAAGCGCCACCGCTCACCGAGGTAATAGCGACCGGCCACCTCCAGCCCGAAGGTACGCTCAGAGATTCCCTCCACCACACGATCTGTAAAGAGGCCCGAGAGATCATCGTAGTAACGCCCCGTTTGGGTCATTTGACTTCGCAGATGCAGGAAGGCCGAGGCCGTGAACTCATACAGCCTGCTCATGTGGCGAAAGGTAAGATCCGCGTCATACCCCCGCTCCAGGGTCGGACGGTCGATGGGACGATTGTTGTATTGGGGTTGGAGGAAGAGATCGTCGGCCTCGGAGCTCCGCCCTTCGGCCCGCAGATGGAACCCCAGGCTTGTGCGGGGCGTAAAGGCATAGCCCACCTCGGCCGTCAGGCGATAGGGGGCAAAGTACAGGGAGGGTGAATCGCCGTAGGAGCCACTCCCCGGAAAAAGTTCCTTTTCGTAGAAGCCCTTGCGCCCTATTCGCTCCCACTCAACCTCGAACTCGGCCCCAAGGTGCCAACGCGAAGTGCGGTAGTCGGCACCCAGGAAGAGTGCCGCACAGGTTTGTTCGAAGGCGTAATAGTAGCCGAAGCGTTCACCCTCACCTACGCGGCGATTGGGGTTATGGAGGTCGTTTTGGAGCGACGAGGCGTAGGTATCGTCATCCAGAAGGTAGTAGTCGATATCCAAGAGGTAGTCGGCCCCCAGCAGATCGCGCACCTCAAGGTAGTGGGACGAAAGGTGATAGGCCGCCTGCACTCCATAGTGCAGCGAAAGCCCCTCCCCCACCTTCGTCCGAAAGGCGATGCGCCCTTGGAGCGAGGTGATCCCCTCGACCGCGTCCTGCTCTACATAGTAGGCCCCGTCACGCGACATGCGGTTTTGGGTATAGAGTTCGTCCCAATCAATCTGCGTGTAGCGGCTGTCGCCGGCACGCCAAGAGTCGGCCACCCGCTGCGAGAGCTCGGGGTCGGTGAAGTAACTCGGCAGGTAGCGGTAGTTGTCGGGCCTGGGGGTGCGGGCATCGAACCACCCGAGCGAGGAGCGTCGCAGAAATCCGAATTCGGCCGTGAGGGCGGCATTGAACGTGGTCGCGTGAGTAATCTTCCACTCCAGGCCGGCTGCCACCAAAGGCAGGAGTTCTCTTTTCACGCGCGCACTGCGCTCCTCCCCCTCACAAAATCCCCAGGCAGGGTTGTAGTAGGGGTCGCCCACCAACTCAAAGGCTTCTCGGGTCGAAGAGGAGGCCCCTCCGCGCTCCGAAGGGGCAAAGGCCGCCGTCAGGCTCAAGGCGAGGTGTTCTCCCCACCGCTTTTGGAGGTTGAGCCCTGCACGCACACTTCGCGTGTAGACCCCTCGCGAGAAGGCATCGCGCCCGATGCGCCCCTCGGCATAGAGCCTCAACTGCCAATCGGCCGGAAGAGAAAGGTGGCCCCCATAGCGCAGGGCCATGCGATAGCGACTATCGGTGAGAGCCACTTGCAGTCGATGCGATGAAGGGGAAGGGTCGCCAAGGGAGAGAAAGCCCTCCTCACCGGGCTGTTCAACCACACGATGAAGATTCAAAGCCCGAATAAGCGAGAGGTTTCGGTAGGAGATTTCGAGGCCGTCCAACGTGTTGCGTTCCTGCTCGTAGGCAATACCTCGTCGGAGGGCGGCCACCTCCGAAAAGGCGTAGCGCGTCACTTCGCCATAGAGGTCGCGCGGCTGTTGTACGGCGCGGTAGAAGAGCGAACTATCGCTCTCAATCCACGGCAGGGCAGGCTCCGACTGCCGCTCGGCATAGGGATAATAGAACTCCTCGTCCTCTTGCGCACGCAGCGTAAAGGCCGAAAGGAGAATCGCAACCAAAAGCAAAAACCGTCGCACCTCTCTTTGTCGTTTTGGATTAGCAGAACAAAAATACAAATAATTTTGAAGTTTGAACTCTGTATTTTGAATTATTTTGTACCTTTGCCTTATGGCTTATCAATTCAAAATCGGACACGGATACGATGTCCACGCCCTGGCCGAGGGGTTGGATCTTTGGCTGGGAGGTGTAAAGATCGACCACGAGAAGGGATGCGTGGCCCACTCGGACGGGGATGTGGCAATCCACGCCATCTGCGATGCCCTTTTGGGTGCTGCCGCCTTGGGTGATATCGGCAAACTTTTCCCCGACACCTCGGCCGAATTCAAGGGGATCGACTCGAAGATCCTGCTCGGTCGCGTGATGGAGGCGTTGGCCGAAAAGGGCTACCGCGTGGGCAACATCGACTGCACGATTGCCATGCAACGCCCCAAGTTGCGCCCCCACATCGACCTCATGCGCGAAACCCTGGCCCGCGTGATGGAGCTCGATAGGGATTGTGTCTCGATAAAGGCCACCACCACCGAGCGGCTCGGCTTCGAGGGCGAGGAACGCGGTGTCTCGGCCCACGCCGTGGCACTGATCTACAAAGCGTAGCAACCTCAAGAGAAAACACCTGAAAAAATAACTCAAAAAAAACAGCAATATGTCAGCAATTTCGAAATTGGATCCCCAGCTTGTTTGGGAGCAGTTTGACGCTATTACGCGCGTACCCCGTCCCTCGAAGAAGGAGGGCAAGATTCACGACTTCCTGGTGGCTTGGGCCAAGGAGCACGGCTTCGACTACCAGACCGATGCCATCGGCAACGTGGTGATTCGCAAAGCCGCCACCCCGGGCTATGAGAACCACCCCGCTGTGATTCTCCAATCGCACATGGACATGGTGTGCGAGAAGAACTCGGACGTGGAGTTCGACTTCGAGAACGACCCGATTCGCACGCGCATCGACGGCGAGTGGGTAAAGGCCGAGGGTACGACCCTGGGTGCCGACTGCGGCATCGGTATGGCTGCCGCGATGGCCGCCCTGTTGGACAATACGCTTGAGCACCCTGCCCTGGAGGCCCTCTTCACCGTAGATGAGGAGACGGGGCTCACCGGAGCCTTTGAGTTGGGCGAGGGGATGCTCACCGGCAAGTACCTCCTGAACCTCGACTCGGAGGATGAGGGCGAACTCTTCATTGGCTGCGCCGGCGGTGTTGATACCATCGCCACGTTCCGCTACACGACTGAACCTGCCCCGAAGAACTATGCCTACTTCCGCGTGGATGTGGGCGACTTGCTGGGTGGCCACTCGGGCGACGACATCGACAAGGGGCATGCCAATGCCAACAAGATCGTAGCCCGTCTTTTGTGGGACGGGATTCAGAGCTGCAACCTCCGCCTGAGTTACTTCGACGGCGGCAATCTGCGCAACGCCATTCCGCGTGAGGCCTACGCCATCTTCGGTGTGCCGGCCGAATACAAAAACGACTTTGTGAAGCGTTACAACCTCTTTGCAGCCGATGTAAAGCAGGAGTTTAAGCATACCGAGCCCAACTTCCGCATCGCCCTGAGCGAGATGCCCACCGTAGATACACTGATTGACGAGAAGACGCAGTTTGGTCTGATCTACTCATTGGTGGGTGTACCCAACGGCGTGATTGCCATGTCGTTTGCCGTGAAGGGGTTGGTAGAGACCTCCACGAACCTCGCCTCGGTAAAGTTCGAGGGCAAGGATCGAATCGTGGTAACTACTTCACAGCGTTCGTCGGTGGAGAGTGCTAAGACCTATGTCCTGCAGATGGTGGAGTCGGTCTTCACCCTCGCCGGAGCCGATGTCGCCCACTCGGACGGCTATCCCGGTTGGGCCCCCAACCCCGACTCGGAGCTGCTGCGCCTCACGGTGGAGAGCTACCGCGACCTCTTCCACACCGAACCCAAGGTACGCGCCATCCACGCCGGCTTGGAGTGCGGCTTGTTCCTCGAGAAATACCCCGAATTGGATATGGTATCGTTCGGCCCCACGCTGCGCGGCGTACACTCGCCCGACGAGCGACTGGAGATCTCGACCGTGCGCAAGTTCTGGGACCTGATGGTCGAGGTACTGAAGCGTCTGTAAGCAGATTTTCCAAAGAGTCTGAACGACCTTTATTCGACAAAACCCCACATGTAACCAGAAAGTTACATGTGGGGTTTTCTTATAGAGCAATGAGAGAAGATCATCATTTACGTGCATCCCCGGGAGGACGAATTGTCCCCACATAGCGGGTCGAAACCTCCGACCCACCGAGAGTTAGGATCGACTCCCCTGTAAGATTTGAGATGCGAAATTCCACCAGGTAGTTCTCATCGCCATCGGGGATACGGAAGGTGAGTTGCCACCCCGAAGGGAGCGGGGTCGCCAGGTAATCGCGGATCTCCATCGTATCGAAGTTTACCACCCCGACAAACGAAGTGAGCCGCTCCTCGAAAGGCAGGTGAACCTCGACATGATCCTCGTAGAGGCCAAAATAGTAATATCCGTTGTAGATCAGCCCAATCGACCCATCGGGAATGCGCTGCATGGAGTTAGGCCAAAAGAGAAACGAGCGCGACTCCACGAGCGAGTCGATCTGATTGCGAAACTCCTCGGCCTTAAGAGCCCGTCGCTCCTTGCGCGAGAGTCCCCGCGTGGAGCGATCGGGCTCCGAGGTGCGCTCCCCCACCACCTCGGGAGAGCGAAGAATGGGAACAATCGTAGACTCGGGGATGGGGTTGTCGGCCGAGATGGTCATCTGCACCTCCTCGCCCGATTTTGTATGCTGCGCCCGAGCCGGATATTTCCCCCAAAAGAGTAGGGAGAGCAGCACTCCTTGCCAAATAAAACTCCTGCCGGACATCAGTAGAGTTGCGATAGGGTTCCTGTATATTGCACGGTATTATACCAGGGATTGGTTACCGTGAGGGTGACCCCTCCGATACGGCTCGAGATCTCGAAGGTAAAGGTGTAGGTCGAGGCCGAGAAGAGCGAGGTCTGGAAACTCACACTCCACCCTTCAGCGGTCTGCTCGGCGAAATAGTGATCGACCGAAGGGACCGTATAGTTCAGGATCGTCAGGGAGTAGGGAGGCACAAAGCCCTTGATGTAGGGGAGGCAAATATCGACCGTGCCATCCCAAATACCGACCGTAAAGTTAGGATTCGAGAGGATGCGCATCGAGCCGGCCGGCAGCTGCTGCATGGTCTGAGGATTGAACTGCCAATTGCGCGACAAGACCAACGAATCGACCAATTTTTCGTACTTTTCAAGGCGTTCGGCACGGCGTTTTTCGCGCACCTCGCGCCGCTCCTCTTTGGCCGAGGGCTCGCGCGTAGCGATCGGTTGATCCGACCCTCCGATCAGGGCAAACGAGGCGATGCCCGCCAAGAGTAGAGATAAGAGAAGGAGATACTTTTTCATGGCGTAAAAGTTTGATTGCATCATCCTCCCACGCAAGAACAATACCAAAAGAGCCTCAAAGCAATGAACCCATTTCATTTCACTGAAATCTCCCCCCTTGAAATGGGTGAAATGAAACAAGAGATAAAAAAATCCCCCCCCGCGCGAAGGGGGAGGGAATGGGCTATCGCTCCAGGCGCAGGAAATATCCCGTATGGCTCTGCTCGACTTGGGCCACCTCTTGCGGCGTACCGACCGCAACAATATGACCGCCATCGCTTCCCCCCTCGGGGCCAATATCAATTAGATGGTCGGCTACCTTAATCACATCCAAGTTATGCTCGATGACGATCACCGTATTGCCCCGGTCTACCAACTTGCCCAGCACCTCCAAAAGTTGGCGAATATCCTCGAAATGAAGACCCGTGGTGGGCTCATCCAGGATATAAAGGGTACGCCCCGTATCGCGCTTCGAGAGTTCGGCCGAGAGCTTGATGCGCTGGCTCTCCCCTCCTGAGAGGGTCGTACAAGGCTGTCCCAGGGTCAGGTAGCCAAGTCCTACATCCTGAATAGCTTTGAGTTTTTGGTGGATTGCGGGCAGAGGCTCGAAGAACTCCACTGCCATATTGACCGTCATGTTGAGCACGTCGTCAATCGACTTCCCCTTATACTTCACCTCGAGGGTTTCGCGGTTATAGCGATGGCCTCCACACGCCTTGCAACGCACATAGACATCGGGCAGGAAGTTCATCTCGATGGTTTGAACACCCGCACCACGACACTCCTCACAACGCCCTCCCCTCACATTGAAGGAGAAACGACCCGCCTTGAAGCCGCGAATCTGGGCATCGGGGGTCTGCTCAAAGAGTTTTCGGATGTCGGCAAAGACATTGGAGTAGGTTGCGGGATTGCTACGCGGCGTTCGACCGATGGGCGACTGGTCCACCACTACCAACTTATCAATATGCTCCACCCCTTCAATCGAATCATAAGGCAAAGGGCGATCGAGCGAACGGTAGAGTATGCGGCTCAAAATCGGACGGAGCGTACCATTGATGAGCGAAGATTTTCCCGAACCACTAACCCCCGTTACACAAATCAATTTCCCCAAGGGAAACTCCACATCCACCCCCTTGAGGTTGTTGCCGCGTGCCCCTTTCAGGCGCAGGAACTCCCCGCTTCCGGGGCGCAAGGTCTCGGGTATCTCGATGCGACGACGTCCCGTCAGGTAGTCGGCCGTAATGGTGTTGCTGGCAAGAATCTGCTCATAGCTACCTGCCGCCACAATGTTGCCCCCGCGACGACCCGCCAGGGGGCCTACATCGACAATGAAGTCGGCAGAGCGCATCATATCCTCGTCGTGCTCCACCACAATCACCGAATTGCCGGCATCGCGCAGACTGCGCAGACTATGTATCAATCGCTGATTATCGCGCTGGTGAAGCCCGATCGAGGGCTCATCGAGGATGTAGAGGACATTGACGAGTTTCGAACCAATCTGGGTCGCTAAGCGGATGCGCTGGCTCTCCCCTCCCGAGAGGGTACGCGAGGCACGGTTCAGCGAGAGGTAGCCCAACCCCACCTCGACCAAGAAGCGCAGACGCTCGCGGATCTCCTTGAGGATCTCGACCGAGATTTTGCGTTCACGCTCCGACATCTGCTCCTCTACCCCCGCAATCCATTGCGAAAATTCGAGGATCGACATAGCCGAGACCTCGGCAATATTTTTTCCCGCCACACGGAATTGCAACGACTCCTTCTTCAGGCGTGAGCCACCACACAACGAACAGGGCTTATAGGCCAGGAACTGCCCCCGCCATTTCTGTCCCCGCTTGGAGTCGTCATCCTCCAGGCGCAGGAGGTATTCGGCCACTCCCTCCCACGATACGAATTGCACCCCCGAGGAGTAGGAGAACTCCGAAAAATCGACCGTTACAGGCTCCGAATCACCGTAGAGGATGGCATTGAGAGCCGTCTCGGAGAGGGTTTCGATCGGCGCATCGAGCGTAAAGTCGTAGCGGTGGCCCAACTGTTCGAGGATGGCGAACAGGAGGTTCGAGCGTTGCTTGCCCAAAGGCTCCACGGCCCCCTCGGCCAACGAGAGCTTCGGATCGGGGATCAACTTCTCCATATCGAAGACCGCCTCCTCACCTAAGCCGTTGCAGTGGGGGCAGGCCCCCTTGGGCGAGTTGAACGAAAAGGTATGGGGTGCCGGATCCTCGAAGGCAACGCCCGTTGAAGGACACATGAGGTGGAGCGAGTAGAAGCGTGTCCCCTCTGTGCCGTAATCATAGACCGACATCGTCCCCTTGCCTTGGCGCAGGGCCTCCTTCAGCGAGGTCATCAGACGTTCACGGATCTCCTCCCCGCTCACCTGCAAACGGTCGACCACCAGGTCGATGGTGTGTACCTTGTAGCGATCCAGGCGCATGCCAACCGAGAACTCTCGAATCTCGCCATCAATGCGGGCATAAAGGTAGCCCTTCTTCATCAGGCTCTCAAACAATTCGCGGTAGTGGCCCTTGCGCCCCTGCACAATGGGGGCCATCAGGGCGATCTTGCGCCCCGCAAAACCATCGAGAATCAATTGGCAAATCTGCTCATCGGTATAGTGGACCATCTCCTCCCCCGTAATGGGCGAGTAGGCCCGCGAAGCACGCGCATAGAGCAGACGCAGGAAGTCGTTGATTTCGGTTACGGTACCCACGGTCGAACGAGGATTCTTGTTGGTGGTCTTCTGCTCGATTGCCACCACCGGACTGAGCCCCGTAATCTTATCCACATCGGGGCGCTCCATCGTTCCCACAAACTGACGCGCATAGGTCGAGAGGGTCTCCATGTAGCGACGCTGCCCCTCGGCATAAAGTGTATCAAAGGCCAACGACGACTTACCCGAGCCCGAGAGTCCGGTGATTACCACCAGCTTGTTGCGCGGAATCTCGAGATCGATATTCTTGAGGTTGTGAACCCTCGCCCCCTCTATGACAATCTTATCCTCCTTCATCGTAACCAAAAATAAGTGGGTAAAGATACGAAAAATTCAACTTCCTACACCCAAAAATCACTTTTTTCTACCCCCCCAAGGTCCTAAAATAACGATAGGCTGTACCTTTTCGTACAGCCCATGTGATCCGATTGTATGAAGGGCTTGGCAGCCTCCTTAGCCCATCACCGCCAGGAGCCAATTCACCGCACGGGCCATCGAGAGCCAGCCGATCAAGTCTAACAGACAGACAACAACGATGCCGATGGTAAACCAGCGGACAAACTTTACCCCCCACCCTATCGCGTAGTGCGAAGCGAGGAAGGCTCCAATGATGTTGCCCAACCCGTGCAAAAGGCCAAAGGCGTAGTCTACCTGCCCGTTGTACATAAAGACCAGCATCGAGAAGGGGCTCGACACAAAGATTACAAAGCCCTTAAGGATGTTGGCCGTAACGAGGTCAAGACGCATCGTCCAAATCGTGATAGCCAAAACCACATAGCCCAAGCCGATGTAGATGTAACCGCCATAAAGACCGATCAGGAAGAACCAAAGGTAATGCCAGAGGTTGAGCTTCAAGGAGTGGCCCGCTGGCATGGAGTGGTTGTGTCGATCGAAGATCATATAGATCAGGATGACGGTCAGCACCACCCCGAGGCAGAGTTTGAAGATCCACTCGTCGAGCTGGGTAGCAAGCATCGACCCCGCAATGTTACCGATAATGGTAGGTATCGAGAGCAGCAACCCCGCCTTCACATCAAGCATCCGCTTACGGATGAAGGTGAGCGAAGCGGTCAGATTCTGCAATACCACAGCAATGCGGTTCGTACCATTGGCCATGGTAATCGGAAGTCCCATGGCCGTGAAGATCGAGATGGTCAAGACAGTACCTCCACCGGCAAGCGTGTTGATGATACCGACCAAAATGCCGGATGCGATCAACAAGGTAATGACTTGCCAGGTGAGTTCCATAATCAGAGGGGTGTTCTACTCGTTTAGATCTTAATTTCAAAATCATCCGCATCCTTCCACGCGGGGAAGGCATCGCGGAAACGCTCTTGCGCCTTGAGGTCGATCTCGGCAACCAAAGTAGCCTCCACATCGGCCACCTCCATCAGGATACGGCCACGGAAGTCGATGATCTGAGAGTCTCCGGCATAGTGCGAAGCCGGATCGTCGCCCACGCGGTTCACACCAAAGACATAGGCCTGGTTCTCCACGGCACGCGCACGCAACAGAATCTTCCAAGGATCACGACGGTCGGCAGCCCACGAAGCGCAGTAGAGGATGGCATCGTAGTCGCCACGATTGCGGCTCCATACGGGGAAGCGCAGATCGTAGCAGATCAGAAGGAGGAAACGCACACCCATATACTCCACGATGACACGCTCCTGACCGGGGGTGTAATCGCGTCCCTCACCGCCCGGACGGAAGAGGTGGCGTTTGTCGTACCAGGTCATCTCGCCCGAGGGCTTCACAAAGAACATACGGTTGCGGAATTTGCCCTCCTCGTCCACAATAACGATCGAGCCCACCACAGCCTTCTGATACTTCTCAGCCCAACCGCGCATGGCAGCAATGGTGGGACCATCCATCGGTTCGGCCACGGCCGAGGCGTGGAGTTTGAAGCCCGTGGAGAACATCTCGGGCAGGAGCACCAGGTCGGCATCGGCCTTGGCAATAAGTTCCTCTACGACGGGGAGGTTGCTCGCAGCACTCTCCCACTGCATATCGTACTGACAAATCGCTACTTTCATTTTTTCAAAGTCTTTGAAGGAGATTTTAACTCTCTCCTTGGATTTATATTTCGGTTTTTCGTTTTAGGTAATTACAAATATAGCAAAAATTCTTGAATTTCTTCATCTTTTCGCATGTTTTCGTTACCTTTGCGCAAAATTTAAGACAAAAAAGCCATGTTAAGAGCCGGTCGAACCTATACACTCACCGTCAGCCGCATCTCGGACTACGGTCTTTACCTCGCCGACGAGGAGCAGCAGGAGGTGTTGCTTCCCAACCGCTACACCTCGCTTTCCGACAAGGTGGGCGATAGCAAAGAGGTCTTTGTTTACCACGATTCGGAGGATCGTCTGGTCGCCACGACCGAAGAGCCTCTCTTGAAGGTGGGCCAGGCAGGCTTTTTGAAGGTGGTAGACAAGACTGTCCACGGAGCCTTCCTGGGCTGGGGTCTCCACGGCAAGGATCTCTTCCTGCCGAACCGCAACCAGCAAGGGGGTGTGATCGCCGAGCGCGAGGTGCTGGTCTACCTCTATGAGGACAACATCACGGGACGCTGCGTGGCAACCCAAAAACTAAAGCCCTACATCCACAACGAGGGCGACATTACGGTCACAGCGGGCGAGGAGGTCGATATTTTGGTCGCCTCGCAGAGCGAAATCGGCTGGCGCGTGATTATCAACAACCGCCACTGGGGTATGCTCTACCGCAACCAACTCTTCCGCCCCGTGAAGATGGGCGATCGCCTGCGCGGCTACATCCGTCGCATTACGGAGGATAATCGCATTGATGTAAGTCTCCAGCAGCAGGGCTATAAAGAGGTGCAAAACTCGGCCGAGCGTCTGCGCGAATTGATTCGTGCCAACGGCGGCTACCTTCCCTTGGATGACAACTCGAAACCAGAAGAGGTACAGCAGATGACCCAAATGAGCAAGAAGGTCTTCAAGCGCAGCCTCGGCATGCTACTGAAGGCTGGCGAGGTGGAGTTCCTCCACGGAGGTGTGAAACTGATCAAGAGATAGAGCAAGATGAAGCCGGTGATTACGGCCGAACGCGTGTCGCGCGACGCCTCAGACAACTATGTCTTTCAGCGTTCGCTGCTGGCCTACGAAGAGGCGGCCAAGCGAATTGCGGGCCGGGTGTTGGAGATCGGCACCGGCTCGGGCTATGGCATCGAGGTGGTGGCACCCCATGCTGACCACTTCATCACCCTCGACAAGCACCGCACCGAGGGGCTCCAACTCCCCTCAAACAGCGAATTTCGGGAGGCCAAGGTGCCTCCCCTCCCCTTTCCGGATGCGTCGTTCGACTGTGTGATCACCTTCCAGGTGATCGAGCACATCAAGCAAGACGATCTCTTTGTCCGCGAAATCAGCCGCGTACTGAAGCCCGGCGGCCGCCTGATCGTTACAACCCCCAACCGTACCATGTCGCTCACACGCAACCCGTGGCACATTCGCGAGTACGACCTCGACCAATTCTCCAACCTCCTGGCCCCACACTTCGACTCGATCGAACGATTGGGTGTGGAGGGCAACGAGCGCGTAATGGCCTACTACGAGAAGAATCGCGAGGGGGTGAAGCGCATCACCCGCTTCGATCCGCTGAAGTTGCAGTATCGGCTGCCGCGGTGGATGCTCCAAATCCCCTACGACCTGCTGAACCGCCTCAACCGTCGCCGCTTGCTGAGCGAAAACAACGACCTCACCCGCTCGATCCGCATGGAGGACTACCGCCTGGTACCGGCCCACGAGGGGTGCTTCGACTGGTTCTTCGTAGCAACAAAAAAACCGCTGTAAAAGCGGTTATTTTGTAGAAATATAGGAAAAGTAAAAGGTCTGTACTTTCGAGTACAGACCTTTTACTTTTTAGGGGGCGGTTAATCGAGGCTGCCCTCCGAATCGTCATCCTCGGTCGAGGGGGTGAAGAACGAGTCGTAGTCGACATTATACTCACCCTCGGCGTTGGTACCATTCAGATAGAATCCCGTGCGCTCGAAGACATCCTGATTCATCTCGGCCTCGGTAATATAGGGTGCGGCGGCATCCTCGGCATGGATCATGATGTCCTCAAATCGGTTTACCGAAATCTGGTAGGTGGCATAGTCGGCCCAATACTTACCATAGATAGCCAAATGACCCAGGATATCGACCTTCTGACCGTCGTTTACAATGGACTTGGCGGCAAAACGGGCAT
This sequence comes from Alistipes sp., assembly GCA_045614985.1. Lineage (GTDB taxonomy): Bacteria > Bacteroidota > Bacteroidia > Bacteroidales > Rikenellaceae > Alistipes. The sequence goes on from JAZLDX010000022.1 coordinate 43,259, forward strand.
AACCCGAGGTGCGAACTACATAGACACCGGCCTTACCCGTGTAGGTCGGCAGGTTCTTGTCGTAGCTGAAGAGGACCGAACCGTAGAGGTTGGCAGCCTTGGCGTAGGTCTTGTCATTGAAGCCCCAACGATACCAGAACTTGCTCACCACGGGGCGCACGTTGGTATCCATCCACGAGGGATATTTGTTCTCATCGACCACGCCATAGCGGCAGGTAACATCCTTGATCCACACCAGGCGACCCATCACGTCGAGTGCCTTGCCGTTATCGCCCATGTTGTTGCCGGTGTGGCAGCAGATCAAATCCTTCGTCTCGGGGGTTACCACGAGGATGTCGCCCTCGGCCACCGAAAGCTCGGCAGGACCTCCGTAGAAGACATGCTGGGCGATCGTAGTGAGGTTCTCGATGTTGGAGTTGGCGTAGAACTTATGCTCGCCCACCTTGTTATAGGAGCTCGAGGGGGCATCGCCAATCGAGAGCATCATGCGGTAGTTACCCAAGTAGAGCCCCTTCAGTTTTACATAAACCCACGACGAAGGCATGGTGCCCGTGGCGGGATCAAAGTGGCCCGTAGGATAGTTCAGGTAGTTGCCGTTGGTGAGCTTCACCTCGATGGCACCCGTCTCATCGCAGATATAGAGCGACTTGTATACATTGCCCTCCTCGTCGTTGGACTGCACCTTACCCTTGATGTAGATATCCTCGTTGATCTGCAGGTACTTCGTATCGTCCCACGAGGTGTTGTCGCCCGTGTGCTCCAGAGTACCAAAGGCATCGAGGAACATCTGCTTCACGTCGCGGATATCCACCTGCTCAAGGTTCACAAAGTCCACATCGGTATAGATCTTCTCGGGGGCGGGAACCTCCTGATCGTTGTAGCAGCCGACCGCAAGCACCGCCACGGCCAGCATCCAATATGCTTTCAAAATAGTTTTCATAGTCGTAAAATCGGTTTTGCGGGGTTAGAAACGGAAATATACATTCAGATAATAGGTCGTACCCAGCAGGTAGAAATACTTCGAGTCGAAGGGGGTGTAGTACTGCATCGAGGCGTTGTCCTCGTTTACATAGGTACGACGCGAAAGACGCATCTGCTCGTAACCACCCGTGCGAATCTCCTGGTTGTTGAGTACATTCTTCACCTCGAGGCTGAAGCCGAGTTGGTAGTTGCGGCGGATGTACCAGTTCTTACCCACACTCAGGTTGAGCGTATAGCTGGGATCGAGTTTCTCCTGACGGCGCAGATCGTTCAGGGCATCGGCCTTCATCATACCGGGCAGCTGCGTCTCCTCACCACCACGAATCACCGTCTGGTAGGCCGACTTGGTGCGGCGAGCAGGGTTCATCGAGAGGTAGAGGTTGTCGTAGTAGTTGAAGTCGATCGAGGCAAACCAGTTGTTCGAGCTGCGGTACGACAGACCTACGTTGATCGCCGTTTGGGGCGTAGACTCCACACGGAAGTCCTTCCAAAGCACCTTATCTACATTCACAATTTCGGTACTGTTGTCGATCGTCTGCACGAAATCGGCGTTCGAGGTGTAGCGGTAATCACCCAACGAGATGGCACCATTGAGCGAGATTCCGTTCCAGATGGGGGCCGTGAAACCAAACTCCAGACCCATGTAGCGCTTGTCGATGCCGCTCATGGCAAAGTTCGTGAACGAAGACTGCGTATCGTCGTAGAACGAGATCACCTTCGACTGATCCTCGATGGTGGTATAGTAGGCCGACAAACGTGCCTTGATCCACTTGAGGTTGATGTTGTAGGAGAAGTCGGCACCAAAGATCTTCTCGGTCTTAAGGCCCGGAGTTACGTCGTTGCGCGTACGAGCCGAAACAAAGGCATCGCGGAAGGCAGGAGCATTCTCCATGTAGGCCACATTGGCATCCAGCGAGTGAGCACCCGAGAAGCGGTAGGAGAACTCACCCTTCGCCTTATAGGTCAAGAAATCGAGCTTCTTGGAATCTCCGAGCGACGAGGTGAGGAAGAGCCCCTTCAGGAGGCGACCCTCACGCCACATCTTCGTATAACCGACCTCACCACCGAGCAACATCTCGAAGCCACCGAACTTGGCACCGTACTGCAACCAAGCGCGACCCTCGTAGAGGTGGGCATAGTAGTCGTAGCCATAGCGCTCGCCCTCACCCACCTTGCGGGCCTGGTGGCCATGCTGCAGGTAGTAGATCACGTCGTTCTGGTAGTTGATGGGATCCTCACCCAAATCGCGGCGGGCAAACTTGTCGATATCGAGCCAGTAGGCACCACCCATCAGATCCTTCACCTCGTTGTAGTAGTTCGTGCGGTTGATGCGCAGGTTGGCACCCCCCTTCAGGCTCATGCCGTTGCGGAACGAGTGGGAGATGGCCAGCATCTCGTTCAGGTCAATCTGGTCGGTATGACGCTCCTCGATGATGTAGTTGGCACCCTCGCCCTGAGCCGCAAGTTTGCGGTTCGTATCATACATCTTGTCGAAGTTGATCATGCTCTTCTGGGGATCGTTGCGCCACTCCTCGGCCGTCTGCTGGGCAAGTGCCTCGTAGCTCTCCACGGTCGTCTGATCCACCCCTACCGAGGGATCGGCCTGATAGATACGATTCGTGTAGTAGCTGGGCAGGTAGCGGTAGTAGTCGGGACGCGGGTCGGCACCATCCATCCAGGTCAGAGCCGAGTAACCGTTGCGACCAAAGCGAACCGAAGAGGCTGCCGTGAGTTTCGTGCGATCCGAGATATCGAAGTTGTAGTTGAGCATCACGATCGGCTCGTGGTAGAGACGCACGCGCGTATTGCGCAACTCACCATTCTGCAGACCCACATTGGGGTTGTAGTAGTTGTTCTCCAACAGGTCGTAGGCCTCCTGGGTCGAAGCCTGCTGGGCACCACGCTCCGTGGGGGCACCCAGCACGGTGAGAGCCAGCGAGTGACGGTTTCCGCCGAAACGCTTCTCCACCGAACCAAAGTAACCGAAGGCGTTGTAGTAGATACCATCCACATAGCCGTTGCCACCCTGGCGGGTCGAGAACGAGAAGGCATAAGACCAACCATTATCCAACAGACCCGAAGCGTAGGAGAGCATCACACGGAAGCGATACATCGTATTGCCATTCACAACCGAAGCACGGAAACCCTTGCGCACCTGCGAGGCACGGGCATTGACATTGGTCGTACCTCCCACTCCATCGATACCGAAGCCCGACGAGTGAAGACCGGCCGTATTCTCCTGATTACGCGTAGCATCGTTCAGACCGCTCCACAGCGACCAAGGGCCAAAGCCCGTCATAGCATCGTTGAAACGGACACCATTCAGGTAGATCGACGAATACTGCGAATCGTAGCCACGCACATTGAAGCGCATCTCCGAGAATTTGTAGGAAGCGATGTTGTTGAAGACATCCTTCGACGACGAAAGCGACGAGGGCAATGCCTGCGAATCGCCTGCCGACTCGGCATCAGAGTCGAACTCCGAGAAGAGCGAGTCGTCGATCACGGCCTGCACATCGGGTACCATCGACACCACACCGGTATCCTTCACCATACGATCGACGCGCACCACGATATCCGAATCCTCGAACTCGGGGGCCTCGAACGAGAGTTTGTAGTCGCCGGCAGGAAGCCCCTCGAAGAGGAAGTTACCCTCGCTGTCGGTCGTAGCCGTCAAGCCCATCGACTCGATAGCCACCTTCACGCCGCTCAATGCCGCACGTCCGTCGCGCGAAACGACACGACCCTTCACACCGCCATCCTGCGCCATCACGGCCAGCGATGCAAAGGTGAGCACCATCAAAAGAAGTAGATTTTTAATCTTCATATTAAATATAGGTATAATTAGTTTGTTTCACATTGGCTACTTCCCGATCAGAATCATCACCGGAAGGTGGTCGCTAAAACCGCTCTGGAAGTTGTTACCTACGAAGGTGCGCAACGGATAGTTCTTGTATTGTCCCTCCTGCTGCATCAAGTAGGGGCGGCTGAAAATATAGCCATAGAACTTCTTGTCCACCTTCTGCAACTTCAGCTCACCGGTCGAACCCGTAGCCAGGTTCTCCGAAACCACGATGTTGTCGAACAGATTCCAATAGTCGCGATAACCCAGGGTACCATAACCGGCCTTGAGCAGGGCTACATAGGGGTTGAAATAGCCACCCTCGGGGATCTTCTTGATGTCGCCACATCCACCCAACACCTCCATTACGGTGGCATCCGTGGCATCGTCGTTGAAGTCGCCCATCATCACCACCTTCACATCGGGGTTCAAACGGCGCACCGAATCGGCGGCATTACGCATCAGGCGAGCAGCATGTTCGCGACGAGGAGCCGAAGCGGCCTGACCACCCAAACGCGAAGGCCAGTGAGCAACCATGAAATAGAAGGGCTCGCCATCAATCTTACCCCACATGGTTACCACATCGCGCGTACGCAGGTTCGGCAACTCCTCCATCTTAAAGGGAATCGCAGCACTACCCTCCAGTTCAAAAGCATCGGCACGATAGAGGAACGAGCAGTCCACACCACGACGGTCGGGCGAATCATAGTGGCAGATGCGGTAGCGGGCCGGAGCCAACTTGGGCTGGGCCACGAGATCCTCCAATACGGCACGGTTCTCGATCTCCGAGACACCGATCACCACCGGGTAGTCATCCACCGTAACCTTCTCCCCCTTGCCGATAAGCATGATGTCGGTAAAGACCTTCTCGAGGTTCTTCTGCTTCTTTTCATACTTCGTGGCGTTCCACTTCTTGGGACCCTCGGGCGTGAACTCATCGTCGTTGGTCTCGGGGTCGTTGATTGTGTCAAAGAGGTTTTCCAGGTTGTAGAAGACCACTTTGTGGGGTTTTTGGGCAAAGCAGGCCATCACCAGCGCTGCAAAGATTCCCGTTAATAGTAGTTTTTTCATAGTATGATTAGTTAATATTCCAATCGGAAGGTTTATGCTGGGCCTTGACCTCGGCAGCCACCGATTCGTCAAGCATCGGGAAGAAGCGGTAGCCGGTCAACTCCTCCACCTCGGCCACCGACATCGTGTAGTCGGAGAGTTTTCCGCTGTTGCTCGAAGCATCGTTGTAGGCCATGAAACCAATAGCCATCAACTGCGAGGGGTCGGTGATTTTGGCAATGGGGGTGGTATTCTTCGAGGAGCGGGCCTTGAGCAGCACCTTGAAGCAATACTTAGGCACCGAAAGTTCCTTGCCTTGCTTGTCGGAGGCCTTCGTGCGCACCTCGTGTGTACCCGTCACGCAGTAGAGGGTATCGGCACCGGAGGTCATCCCCTTATTGGTGCAAACCTCCTCCATATTGAGCCACATGCCACCATTGAAGCTATAATCCTGGGGCATGATATTCGAGGCGTAGAAGGTCTGGGCATTCAGTTCGTCGGAGTAGCTCACATAGCGGTGATTCGACATCACCTGGTGGCCACGCACCCACGAACCGTGGTAGGAGCCAATCATCAAGTTAGGCTGGTACTCCACAGGGATCTTGGGGTCGTAGGCCCAATCGTCGGTGCGGTGATAAGAGCCCTGCATATAGCATTTGTGAATCGGATAGGCCACCCATTCGGCGTATCCTTTCTCAATATTGAAACATACGGTGAAGTTACGCGCCGTCTTCGACGAGGAGAGCGGAGCGAAGTGGGTCACCGTGATGGTATTGTCGTTGTCTTGGTAGTCGGGCAACTCGGGCCACTCCTTCGTAAAGAGGGCAGGTTTCTCATAGATGCCCTGCGTCAATTGGAGGCAGACGCTCTCGCCTGTACTGAATTTCACCTCGATTTCGGCGGTGCGCTCCGTCGAGGAGTTGTTTTGTTTGAGATAGATCTTGGCCGACTGCATGGAGGAGACCATGCGTCCGGTGGTCGTGGTTGTCTCACTCGAGGGTGAGGTGTGGCACCAGGTGCCCCCCGAAAGGATCGTAAGGGTGTAGGTCGTACCCTGCGCGGCACGCAGGTCGATCAAGGGGTTGGAGGCGTGACCGGCCACCTCCACACGGTCGGTTCCCGAGAGACGGAACGAGGCCGAAGCCTCGGTCGACGAGGCCTGAGGCTCCTCCGAAGAGGTGCATCCGCCCATGGAGAGCAATACCAGCACAATGGCCAGCAGATTTTCAACGATTCGGGAACCCAAAGATTGCAAAAGCAACATATTGCAACAAGTTAAAAAAGCGACGTACAAAAACGGAAAAACGGCTCCCGAAAGGCACTCCCCTCTCGGGAGCCGTTAGAAAGGTATAAAGGAATTAGTTCAACTTGGCACCGAAGACGATGGCGCGACCCGAGGTCGTGTTGTCCTCCACGGCATAGTTGGCCGAGGTCGAGAACTCAACCTTCGACGAAGCCGTCAGGCCGGTCAACTCTACCGAATACTTATCGCTCGCAGCGGGAGTCAAAGCCACAAAGGGAGGATTGCCCGTGGCACCGTCATTGGCGGCCAGCGTGAACGAACCTACCTGCTGACCATCTACGCGCACATAGAGCGTAGCCGACTTGCCCTTCCAGGCCACGGCATAGAACGAAAGGGTCTTCGTTCCCTCCACACCAACAGCGGTCGAGGTGAACAGACCGGTCTTCTTACCCGTACCCAGTTTGAAGCCCGTAACAGGCGAGCCGTTAACGGTTACATCACCCAGGCCGCAGGGGTTGGCAGACTGATCGCCATTGCTTACGAAGCACGAATCCGAAGCGTACTCACCCTCGGCGGGGGTTACAGGCTGCCCGGGCTCCTCGTTGCCACCGCCCTGGGCAGGCGTGTGCGAAACATAGATGGCGTTCTTGCCCTGGGGCGTACCGTTGTACGATGTGCGAACCGTCTGCAGCGTGATGATATCACCATCCTTCAGACCGGCTGCCGTGTACT
>JAZLDX010000023.1:0-10624 GCA_045614985.1 Alistipes sp.
AAATCTGCTCCTCTAACTGCGTCCCCAGCCGAGCGCAAAGCGGAAGGCGAAAGCCTAATGAACAAAAGGGATGAGCGGCAAATTTATTTGCCAAGGTCAATCCCTTTTGGGCATTATACCTTCAGGGGCGCTTTGCCGAGGCGCCAGAGTAGAAACGGCGCAAAAAGTTGCCAACGGCAACGCGCCGTAAAATCAAAAAATTGGGTGGTGTTTCATAACGTCGAAAGTGGCGTTACGTCCCCTTTTCGGGGTTTGCTTTGAGGGGCGTCGTTAGGCGAAAAACACTTTTTTTTGAAAAAAGTGCGATAAATTTTTGCAGAATCGGAAATAGTCCCTATATTTGCACACCCAAACGAAGATTTGGGTAGTTCTGAAGTTGTTGCCCAGGTGGTGAAATTGGTAGACACGCTACTTTGAGGGGGTAGTGAACGTTAGTTCGTGCAAGTTCGAGTCTTGTCCTGGGCACAAAAACCGCGTTAGATGAAAATCTGACGCGGTTTTCTTTTTTACAACTCCTCCGTAGCCAAAGGGTGGTGCTTTTCGACCGCGGAGCGCAGGTGGGTACTGTCGAGGTGGGTATAGATTTCGGTGGTGAGGATGCTTTCGTGGCCGAGCATCTCCTGCACCTGGCGGATCGAGGCTCCCCCTTCGAGCAGATGGGTGGCGAAACTGTGGCGGAAGGTGTGGGGGCTGATCTTTTTTCTGATACCGGCGCGCAGGGCTGCTTGACGAATGATCGTAAAGACCATCACACGCGTAAGGGCGTCGCCTCGGTTGTTCAGAAAGAGGATGTCGCTCTCTGATTCGCTTTGGCGACGATCCTCAAGATAGATTTGCACCTTGTCGCGGGCGATGGTGCTGATGGGCACCAGGCGTTGTTTGTTGCCTTTGCCCACCACGCGGATGTAGCCCTCTCCGAAGAATAGGTCGCTTAGGCGTAGCGAAGTAAGCTCCGAGACGCGCAGTCCGCAGGAGTAGAGCACCTCGAGCATGGCGCTGTCGCGTCGTCCCTTGGGGGTGGAGCGGTCGAGGCTGTCGAGCAAGAGGTCGATTTCGTGGGTTGAGAGGGTATCGGGCAACTGGCGGCCCGTGCGCGGAGCCTCGATAAACTCGGCCGGGGAGTTATCCATACGCTCTTCGAGCAGTAGGAAGTTGAAAAAACTCTTGATGCTGCTCAGGGCTCGGGCTTGCGAGGCGGCCTCGCGTCCCTGTTCAAAAAGCCAGGCTTGGTGGCGTTCGATCATCTCGGGGGCCACCTTGTTGGGGGCCACGTCCCAATGGTGCTGAATGAAGTGGGAGAAATTCTCTAGGTCGGTCATGTAGGACTCCACAGTATTCTCTGCGAGTCGCTTCTCCAAACGTATGTAACTGCGATAGCTGAGTAAAATTTTTCGCCACCGTTCGCTGTTTTCTGCCATTTTATCCGTAAATTTACACCGAGTTATCGGCAAAGATACAAATTTTTAACATAATATTGCAAATAGATGGATTACATTGAGCTCAATATGCCTCTCGAGGGGGAGATAGCCGAAATTCTGACGGCCGAGTTGTCGGACTTCCCGTTTGAGAGTTTCAAGCAGGAGGGGCCCACGTTGAAGGCCTACATCCCACAGGAGAAGCTGGTCGATTGCAAGGAGGAGGTGGATCGCCTTTTGGCCTCCTATGCGGTGGAGGGAGTACGCTATATCTCGATCGAAAGTCAGAATTGGAACGCCTTGTGGGAGAGCAACTTCACCCCCGTGGATGTAGATGGAAAGCTCTATATTCGAGCCCCCTTTCATGCGCCGGCTCCCGAGGGGGTAATGGAGGTGGTGATCATGCCCAAGATGTCCTTCGGTACGGGGCACCATGCCACTACCTGCCTGGTCTCGGGCTTCCTCATGGAACTTGCGCTTGCCGGTAAGCGTGGCTTGGATATGGGCAGCGGCACGGGAGTTTTGGCCATTGTGGCGGTGAAGTGCGGGGCCGAGGCGGTGGATGCCGTCGATATCGACACCTGGGCCGATGAGAATTGTCGCGAAAACATTGCGGGCAACGGGGTGGCCGACCGGATTACCCCGATCTTGGGCGATGCGCGTGCCATTGCCGGGCGTAGCTACGACTTTATCGCTGCCAACATCAACCGCAACATCCTGGTGGGCGATATGGCTGCTTATGTCGGGGCGATGAATGCCGGGGCCGACTTGGTGATGAGTGGCTTCCTGGAGGCTGATATTCCGATTATTCGATCGGCGGCCGAGGCCGAAGGGCTTGTCTTTGTCTCCTCGCGCCTGCGTGATGGTTGGGCTGCGGTGCATTGTAAGAAGAGTTAGCGATTGTTTTTACGCCATTGAAGAGCTACAAGGGGCGTGGCATTGTGCTGCACACGCTCAAATACGGCGACAAGTCGCTTATCGTCTATCTGCTGACCGATGTGGGCGGCCGACAGAGTTTCATGGTACCCGGTATTCGCTCTTCGCAGGGCCGTGGCTCGAAGGCGGGGCTCTTTCAGCCGATCTTTACCCTCGAATTTGAGGGGCTCGAGTCGCCCAAGATGCAGATGCACCGCTTCAAGGAGGTGCGTAGCGGCCAGTTGTTGCGCTCCATCCCCTTCGATGTGCGCAAATCGACCATCGCCCTCTTTATGGCCGAGGTGTTGTATCGTCTGGTGAAGGAGAGCGAGCCCCATCCGCTGCTCTTCGAGTTTGTTTGGAGCTCGGTGGGGGCACTCGATGAACTTCAGGAGGGGACTCCCAATTTCCACCTCTGGTTTCTGACCAAATTGAGTGCCCTATTGGGATTTTTCCCCGGCAATGACTACCATACGGGCGATTGGTTCGATATTCGCGAGGGTCTCTTCACTGCGGAGCAGCCGCTTCACCCCCAATTTTTCGACCCCGAGGTGGCCCGATTCTTTCGCGACTTTACGGAGTGCGATGTCCACTGTTTGGCCGAGATCGGCATGAACCGCCACCAGCGAGTCAAGTACCTGCAAGCGTTGTTGAACTATTATGCCTACCACCTCGATGCCATTCGCTCGGTGCAGTCGATCGAGATCCTGCAGGAGGTATTTTAATAAGAGAGGGGAGCCATCGGCTCCCCTCTTTTTAGTTCCCTTTTGGCTATTTCTTGAAAAACCATGCCTTTTGTTTCCGCTTTTCGTCCTGCGAGCGGGCCACATAGACCTTTTCGTGGGTGTAGGGATTTTCGCCCGTGTAGAACATCACCGACGAAAGGGTCATGGGGGTTGGTGTAAGATCTTGTACCTGTTCCAGGGTGAAGTTCAGACGGCCGAGTACCTTTTGGGAGAGGGCGCGCATATCCTGCTCCGTGCACCCCGGGTGCGAGGAGATGAAATAGGGGATCAGTTGGTAGCGCAACCCCTCGCGGCGGCAGACAGCCTTAAAGCGTGCGTTCAGCTCCTCGAAGAGCGAGAAAGAGGGCTTGCGCATTAGGTTTAGTACCCGATCTTCGGTGTGTTCAGGGGCTACCTTCAGGCGACCCGAAGTGTGGTGCTTTACTACCTGTTCGAAGTAGTTGCTTCGATCGAAGAGGTCGTAGCGGATACCGCTACCAATGAATGCTTTTTTAATCCCCTTCACGGATCGGATTTTTTCGTATAGTTTGATGAGCCCCGAGTGGTCGTTGTTGAGGTTGGGACAGGGTTTGGGATGGAGACACGAAGGACGACGGCACTTGGCGCAGAGCTCGCGGTTTTTTCCTCCCATACGGTACATATTGGCTGAAGGTCCACCAATATCCGAAAGGTATCCTTTGAACCCTTCCATCTTTGTAACGCGTTCCACCTCCCGAAGAATTGACTGCTCGCTGCGCGAATGGATGAACTTTCCTTGGTGGGCCGAGATGGTACAAAACGAACAACCTCCGAAGCAACCTCGGTGCAGATTGACCGAAAATTTAATCATCTCCCAGGCGGGAATATCCCCCTTGCCACGATAACGGGGATGGGGGGCTCGCTCGTAGGGGAGGTCGAACGAGTGGTCGAGCTCTTCGGTTGAGAGGATCGGGCGCGGGGGATTGACCACCACAAAATGGTCGCCGACAGGCTCCACCAAGACTTTGTTTGAAGCCATCTTGTTGCTCTCTATCTCCATCGTGGTGAAGTTTTCCCCAAAAGCAGACTTACTCTTTTGGCACACTTCAAAGGGATGTAGATGCAGGGTCTTCTCTTCGTCAAGACGCTCCACATAGCTGCGATCGGCCAAAAATGCTACCTGGTTAATTTTACGCAAAAGTTTCATATTGAATCCGTTGCGCATCGTCTTGGCCACCTCCTGTACCACCCCTTCCCCCATGCCGTAGATCAGCAGGTCGGCCCCTGAATCAACCAAAATAGAGGGTTTTAATTCGTTGTCCCAGTAGTCGTAATGTGTAAGTCGTCGTAGCGAGGCCTCGATGCCGCCCACCACCACCGGCACATGAGGGTAGAGGCGTTTTAGGATTCGCGTATAGGTGCTCACCACGCGATCGGGGCGGAAGCCGGCCTTGCCTCCGGGGGTATAGGCATCGTTGCTTCTGAGGCGCAAGTTGGCCGTGTAGTGATTTACCATCGAGTCCATGGCACCTCCTGAGACGGCAAAAAAGAGGCGAGGAGCCCCCAACTTGGTGAAGTCGCGTAGGTCGTCGCGCCAATTGGGCTGGGGAACGATGGCTACGCGGTAGCCTTCGGCCTCCAACAGACGACCCACCACGGCCGCTCCGAATGAGGGGTGGTCGATGTAGGCATCGCCTGTGAAGAGGATTACATCAATATAATCCCATCCGAGGGCTTTTACCTCTTTGGCTGTGGTAGGAAGAAAGGCCATAGGTGTAGGTTAATTCAAAATTTTCCTCTTGAGAGGATATGGGGTTATACTGCTCAAATAAAGCGGTTTTAATTTTGGATTTCACGCTCTTCGTCGCGCTCCAGCACCTCCTGAATGACACTCGTATTGGCCGAGCAGTAGGTATCCCACTTTTCCAGCACGCGCTTGAATTCGTCGGGGAGCTCCGACTCGAAGTGCATCTCTTTGTGGGTGGAGGGGTGGATAAAGCCCAACGAACGGGCGTGGAGGGCGTGGCGCGGCATGATCTCGAAACAGTTTTCGATAAACTGTTTATACTTCGAGAAGGTGGTGCCTTTGAGAATACGGTCGCCGCCGTAGCGTTCGTCATTGAAGAGTGGGTGCCCGATATACTGCATGTGGACACGGATCTGGTGGGTACGTCCCGTCTCCAGACGACACTCCACCAGGGTAACATACCCATAGCGACGCAACACGCGGTAGTGGGTTACAGCGTGTTTGCCCTCCGAGCCGTCGGGGAAGACACACATCTGCATGCGCTCGCTGCGCGAACGGCCGATGTGGCCTGTGATGGTTCCCTCATCCTCTTCGAAGTTACCCCACACCAGGGCCACATAGCGGCGTGAGGTGGTGTGGTCGAAGAACTGCTTGGCGAGGTGGGCATGAGCGCGTTCGTTCTTGGCAATAACCAAAAGTCCCGAAGTGTTTTTGTCGATGCGGTGTACCAGGCCGGCGCGGGTATCCCCCTCCTGAAACATCGGCAAGTTTTGCAGGTGATAGGTCAGGGCGTTCACCAGGGTACCGTCCCAATTGCCATGGCCTGGATGGACCACCATGCCGGCCGCTTTATTCACAAGCAGCAGATCATTGTCCTCGTAGGGGATCTCCAAGGGGATATTTTGGGGAACGATGGCTGTGTCGCGCTTCGGGTAGGGCATCATGATTGAGATCTGATCCAGGGGCTTGACCTTGTAGCTCGACTTGGCGGGCTTGCCGTTCACCAACACATTGCCGCAGTCGGCTGCCGCCTGAATGCGGTTGCGAGAGCAACGCTCCATGCGGAAGGTCAGGAATTTATCCAACCTAACAAGACTTTGTCCCTTATCTACGACAATCGAAAAGTGTTCGTAGAGTTCGTCCTCCTGCTCCTGCAGTTCGGGATCAATATAATTTTCCTGTTCTGTCATCTTGTGTACGGGTGTTACTCGAAAAATTCATCGGCCGGGGTCTCCTCTGCGGGAGATTCGGGGGTGATCTCTTCCTCCGTTTGATTCACAGCCTCCTCGGCCTCCTGTTTTTGGCGTTCGGCAGCGAGTTTTTGAGCCTCCTTTTCGGCTTCTGTACGGTTCTTGCTCGAAAGCTCCTCGTCGAGGGTCAGCCAAATAGAAACCTTCTTGCCCAGGGGTTGGGCCGTGCCGAGTGCCGGACTCTGCTTGTAGACATGGGCATCCTTGCGGTTCAGCAGGTTGATTCCCTCGTCGTAGTGCACCTCCCCGATGTTGAAGCCGTTCTCCCAAAGGCGGCTCTTGGCGTCGCGTTCGGACTGTCCTACTACCTGCGGAACATAGGCTGTGCCATAGCCCCCTTCAACGCCTACATAGAGGGTAACACCCGATCCGGCTTCGGCCATGAGTTTGCTCTTCGAGGTAATCTTCTCCCCCTTGTAGTGCTGTTCCAGGACATAGTTGGTAGCCATGTCGGAGCGATAGATCAACTCTTTGATCTCCAGGCCGGCGATCTCGAGCATGTTCTTGGCTTGGCGTAGTGAGCGACCGGCTACATAGGGCATCGGCACCATCTTTTCGGAGAAAGAGTTGATCGTGATATAGATCTTGCGTCCGGGCTTCACCTCAACCCCCGTGGCTGGGAGTTGGGCCAGCACGATACCCCCTTCGTAGGCGGGGACAAAGAGCGAGTCGTTGACGATGAGTTCCAGGTCGTGCTTTTTGGCTAAATTCTCGGCGTCAGAAAGGAGGATGCCGGTCAGCTCGGGCACCGTGCGACGAGCCCCGTGGCGGGTGCCGATCCGCATGGCGAGTTGAGCCACAAGGAGCATGCTTAGGAGAAGGATACCTATCCACAGTGCGTGGTGGAGCAACGGGCGTTGCTTGATGGCTTGCCAAAGGTGTTGATTTTTTGTTGCGTTCATCTTGGTTGGGTTTTCGGATGAATATTACAATTCGTGGTAGAAGGTGTCGCGCTCCACGGCGGTGAGCCCTGCGGCGACGGCCATGCGTTCGATCTCCGAGATCGTCATCACCGGCTTCTGATCCTGGGCTCCGGCCATCGAGTAGATCTTAGTCGAGTCGTCAATCGTTCCATCCACATCATCGGCTCCGTAGGCCAAGGCAAGCTCGGTGGTGGTCTTGCCATACATCACCCAGTAGGCCTTGATGTGGGGAACATTGTCCAGGAAGATGCGGCTTAAGGCCAGCATGCGCAGATCTTCGGTGATCGGCACCTCGCCGATCGAGGACATCGAGTTACCGAAGTTGCGATATTTTAGGGGGATAAAGGCATCCAATCCGAGGGTTTCGTCCTGCAATTCGCGCAGACGACATAGGTGGTCGATGCGGTGTTCGGGCTTTTCAATGTGGCCGTAGAGGATCGTGGCATTGGTGTGCAGCCCCAGGCGATGGGCCGTGCGGTGTACCTCGAACCACTCGGCCGTGGAACCCTTCTCGGGGCAGATTTGCGCGCGGATCTCCTCGTCGAAGATCTCGGCTCCGCCCCCGGGGATCGCCTCCATGCCCGCCTCGATGAGTCGTTGCAACCCCTCCTCGATTGTCAAACCGGCCTGGCGGATCATGTAACTCAACTCGATGGCGGTGAAGGCCTTAATTGCCACTTGGGGAAGAATTTTCTTCACGCGGCGGATCATCTCGCAGTAGTACTCCAACCCATGGTCGGGGTGAACCCCTCCCACAATATGCACTTCGGTGATCCCCTTTTGCTGTTGCGAAAGGGCGATGGCCTCGACCTCCTCCATCGAGTAGTCCCACATCTCGGGGCTATCCACCGGACGACGATAGGAGCAGAATCGGCAGTTGAAGACGCAGCGATTCGTTGGTTCGATATGAAAATTGCGGTTGTAGAAGAGTTTACGGCCGTTCAAGCGATAACGTACCGCCATGGCAAGTTCTCCCAAAAGAGCCAGTGGTGCTTCGTGCCAAAGCAGGAGGGCCTCTTCGGGTGAAATACGCTCTGCAGCGCGTACTTTTTGAGCAATGAATTCAATCGTTTGCATCATTTGGGGGCTTTTTGGTAGAGATAGACGGCAATGCCGAGGTAGATCAGGTTGGGGATCCAGACGGCGACATACGGGGGCAGGGCTCCTCCCTTGGCAAACTCTTCAAAGAAGCGGTTGAAGAGGATATAAGAGAAGCAGAGGGCCGTACCGATACCGATGTGCAGGCCCGTACCGCCGCGCACCTTGCGCGAGGAGAGCGAGACACCGATCAGCGTCAGAATAAAGGTTGCCGCGGGGTAGGCAAAGCGCGATTGTTGCTCCACCTGGATGATCGCGATGTCGTCCGATCCTTTGGCCTTCTGTTGATCCAGGAAGTCGTTCAACTCGGAGATAGTCATTGTCTTGATGAGCTCCTTCACGCGACCCAACTCGTTGATGTCGAGGTTGAGGAGTGTGTCGAGGTTGCGGTGCTGCGAGAAGTGCTCTCGGCCCAACGAATCGCGTGAGCGCAGGGTGTAGCGCGAGGCGGTCCAGCGACGGCTTTCGGGGTCGAATTTGGCATCGGCGGCCTCCAATCCTTGGGTGATGGAGCGATTTTCGTAACGCTCCAGGACGAAGAAGCGTGCCTGGTTGCTGTTCTTCGAGAAGTCACGGATGTAGAGGAAGGTGCCCGGCTCGATCTGACGATAGATGTGGCGATCGAATTGGAAATTTTGGCGTTTTTTGCGGTACTGCATCTCGAAATCCACTAGCGTGCGCTGGGTGTAGGGAATCACCCAAAGGCTCAAGGCCAAGGAGAGCGACGAGATGGCGAGGGCTCCCAGGAAGTAGGGCCACATCAGACGCCTAAAACTCATACCGCCCGAGAGCATGGCCACAATCTCGGTTTGGTAGGCCAACTTCGAGGTGAAGAAGATGCAGGCGATGAAGGTGAAGAGTCCGCTGAACTGGTTGATAAAGAAGGGGATGAAGTTGAGGTAGTAGTCGAAGATGACGGCCTTCAGCGGGGCCTTCAGCTCCGTAAAGTCGTCTACCTTCTCCACATAGTCGAACACCACGACGATCACGATAATCATCGCAATGGCGAAGAAGTAGGTTCCGAGGAATTTACGGAATATGTAACGGTCGAGAATCTTAAACCCCGGCCAGCGGAAATTTTTCATGGGTTTCTTATTTTAGTTTTGGGATCGGATCATCGGCAATCGACCACAGAACCTCCCCCTTTGCACTTATAATCGGCGCTGCATCTTCTGCACGGCCTGCTCTTTCCAACTCTTGAAGTCGCCGGCCAGGATGTGGGCGCGGGCGGCCTTTACCAAGCGGAGGTAGAAGGCAATGTTGTGTAGCGAGGCGATCTGCGCAGCCATCATCTCCTGGCAGACACACAGGTGGTGCAGGTAGGCCTTCGAGTAGTGGGTGTCGACAAAGGCTGTGCCCTCAGGGTCGATGGGCGAGAAGTCATCCTCCCACTTCTTGTTGCGGATGTTGATCGTTCCCTCCCAGGTGAAGAGTTGTCCGTTGCGGCCGTTACGCGTCGGCATCACGCAGTCGAACATATCGACTCCACGGTCAATGGCCTCCAGAATGTTCCACGGCGTGCCTACCCCCATCAGGTAGCGAGGCTTGTGCTCCGGTAGTACGGCATTGACCACCTCGATCATCTCGTACATGATGTCTGTCGGCTCGCCTACGGCCAGACCGCCGATGGCATAGCCGTCGGCATCGTACTGCTGCACCGCCTCGGCCGACTTGGCTCTCAAGTCGGGGTAGGTACACCCCTGTACAATGGGGAAGAGCGACTGGTAGTGGCCGTACTTAGGCGTGGTCTGGTGGTAGCGGTTGAAGCAGCGGTCGAGCCAGCGCAGGGTCAGGTCGAGCGACTTCGAGGCATACTCGCGCGGAGCATCCCCGGGGGGGCACTCGTCGAAGGCCATCATGATGTCGGCACCGATCGTGCGCTCGGTGTCGATCACGCTCTCGGGCGTGAAGAGGTGCTTTGAGCCGTCGATGTGCGAGCGGAAGTGGCACCCCTCCTCCTTAAGTTTGCGGCAGCCGGCCAACGAGAAGACCTGGAAGCCTCCGCTGTCGGTGAGCATGGGCCCCTCCCAGGTCGAAAAGCGGTGTACGCCTCCCGCCTTTTCGATGATCTCCATGCCGGGACGGAGGTAGAGGTGGTAGGTGTTGGCCAGGATGATCTCGGCCTTGGCCTCCTCCTTCACATCGCGGTGGAAGATTCCCTTCACGGCCGCCGCCGTGCCCACGGGCATGAATATCGGGGTCTCGATCACACCGTGGTCGGTAGTGATGCGTCCGGCACGCGCCTTCGAGGCGGGGTCTTTATGTTGCAACTCAAATTTCATAACGCTACTTTATCTTGCAAAGATACAAAATAATTCACGATTCACAATTGTTTTCTTTGTCGTTAGGTAATATTCCCTACGATTATTCCGGTGCGTCAGCCTAATTGTGAATCGTGCATTGTGCATTGTGCATTGCGACCCCCCCCCTCAAAATCCGGCCGAGCCCCGAAGAGCCAGGCCGATGTGGGATAAGATGAGGTTAATTTCCTCCGCTACCCCTGGGAGGACCGCTCAGGTTGCCGCCTCCGATGCTGGGGATATCTCCCAAGGGATCCTCCTCCAAGGCTTTT
>JAZLDX010000024.1:0-25852 GCA_045614985.1 Alistipes sp.
CCCGAAACCCGCACCCTGACCATTGATGGGGCGTTGAGTTACCATTTGATTGCCTTGGGCGAAGATACCTTTATTTGGGATCGTGTCAGCACGGGCACTGGCTACCCGCGCTATTTCCGACAGGTATTCAAGGCAAGAGCCGTCGAATAATTATAAAATTTACAACTATGAAAAAGTTATTTTATTTTGCGGCCATGTTGCTCTGTTTTGTCTCTTGTGCTTATAGCGGGGATACATATCGAGATATTGACATCTATCTTGATAGCGAAGTTAAAGGGAATAAGTATGAATATACCTATGGAGAGGATTTTCATAGAGTCTTTACCACCTCGGAACCAGTACACCTGATCAATATACTTTATACTGATTATAAAGAAGGCATAGAAGAGGAGAAAAAGGAAATTTCGAAGGAGCATTACGAACATCCACCTTTTGCAGTCAATTGGGAGGGAGTTCGTGTAGCAGTAAAGGATTTCCAGACGATTGAGATTTGGATTGATGCGGATGCCAGGCCGACAACCGAAGAGCATTCCGCATTCGCCTTTGATCTCGAACCCATTCGCTTTTGGTACGATGACTCCACGATTTGGGCTGTGGATGATATTGTAATCTTCCGCAACCAACCTGCGGAGGAACAACTGGCCAAGTAATGTTTTTTAACGGTTTGACTAAAAATTTACAACTATGAAAAAGTTATTTCATTTTGCCGTTTTATTGCTTGGGGTTGCAGCGTGTAATAAAGACGAAAATCAAGAAGGGCCGATTGATAATCAAGCAGCGATCCATGCGGAACTAATTTCTCAAGCGACTGATTTTATACAGAGTACATTAAGGGATTACGGAAACTATGATCCCGATCAAATTTTTCCGCTATTGATCAGGTCGGAATTCTGTGGGAGTTATTATTTAGAGTATGACTCTTCTTGGAGCAAGATTGTTGCGCTTCTCCACCGAAATGAGGGCTTTGGTGCAGATAACTATACCTTCTCGGCCGATGGTACGGTGAACAGGCGCTATGTGGTTACGGCCATCGATCCCCCGAACAATGAATTTGTGGAGGAGGGCAAATGGGCGTTTGATCCCGCGAGCAGAAAACTGACCACGACATTTTTAACCGATGCGGGCGAGAGTATCCGGGAATTCACTCTGCGCGCGTTAGGTGAAAAAATCTTCGTCTGGGACGAGGTGAAAAACGACACCATGAAGAACAAACTCCGTTACTTCCGATCGGTCTATATCGTGCAATAAAACAACCATTTCGAGAATCGACGATTTTCGTAGTGTATTTGACCTGCACGAATCGGCCGTGCGTGAAATGGGTGACTATGCCGTTTCGGTCGGGCTTCACAAGGCTCGGCCGATTTTTTTTGCAAACCGGGCATCAAAACGGGGGCGGAAGAGCAAAAAAAGAGGGGTTCGACCCCCAAAATTGGCAAAACAGAAAAAAGTTTGTAACTTTGTTCGACTTTCCCCCTGCCAATTGGGGGTGGTAAAGAAAGAGTGATAACCGAAAAAACGAAAAAGCCATGAAACAGCACTTCGGTTTTGAATACACCCACTATGAGTCGGCGGCCGCGTTGTCGGAGACCGACCGTGCGCTTGTGGAGGCCGCCCGCGAGGCGACCCAAAAGGCCCACGCCCCCTATTCGCACTTCCATGTGGGGGCGGCCGCCCGCCTCAAAAGCGGCCGCATCCTGACGGGCAGCAACATCGAGAGCGAGGTCTACCCCGCCGGTCTTTGTGCCGAGCGCACCCTCCTCTTCCACCACGCCGCCTGCCACGCCGACGATCCAATCGAGGCCTTGGCCATAGCCTCGGTGCCCGACGAGCGCGAGTGCTACCCCTGTGGGCAGTGTCGCCAGGTGCTGGTCGACACGGAGCGCCGCCAAAAGAGCCCGATGCGCATCTTGATGTGTGGTCGAGAGAGCATCACCGAGGTCGATTCGGCCGAACGCCTGCTCCCCTTTACCTTTACTCTTTGATGGGGGGGGCAACCCGACAACACCTCAACCTTCAACCACAGAAAGAAGAACCTCTTGCTAAAACTCGAAATGTTTCAGGAAAACGATATCCTTTACGAAGACAACCACCTGTTGGTAGTCAATAAGCGATGTGGCGACTTGGTGCAGCCCGACCCTTCGGGTGAGAGTGCCCTCGAAAACGAAATCAAGGCCTTCATCAAGGCGCGTGATGGAAAGCCCGGAGAGGTCTTTCTCGGGGTGGTACACCGCATCGACCGTCCGGTGAGCGGTGCTGTACTCTTTGCCAAGACCTCGAAGGCCTTGGCTCGACTCAACGAGATGATCCGCACAGGCTCGATCCGCAAGATCTATTGGGCCATCACGGAGCAGCGCCCCACCACCGAAGCGGGGTCGCTTCGCCACTACATCCTGCGCGACAGCAAAAGCAACCGCTCGAAGGCCCTCGATACCCCGCGTGGCGAGGCCAAAGAGGGGCGTCTGAACTTCGAGGTCAAGGGGGCTTCGGCCCGCTATACGCTGGTGGAGGTGGAGCTCCTGACGGGTCGCCACCACCAGATCCGTGCCCAGCTCTCGAAGATTGGGTGTCCAATCAAAGGCGATCTCAAGTATGGGGCCAAACGATCCAACCCCGACGGGGGAATCTCGCTCCATTCGCGCGAAGTATCGTTTGAGCACCCCGTGCGCCGCGAACCCCTGACCATCACGGCCCCCACCCCCCAAGGAGATAACCTTTGGGCCTTTTTCGAGGAGGCTGTTAGGTAATTAGGAGTCAGAAACAAGGAGAGCCATTTCCAACGTCCAACAAGAAAGCAATGAGAGTACTACTACAACGTGTTACCGAGGCATCGGTCGAAATCGAGGGGAAGATCAAAGGCTCCATCGGCAAAGGCATTTTGGTACTGCTAGGCATCGAGGAGGCCGATACCGAGGCCGACATTGCCTGGTTGGTAGGCAAGATCTCGCGCCTGAGAATCTTCGACGACGAGCACGGGGTGATGAACCTCGACGTACAACAGATCGGGGGAGAGGTGCTGGTGGTGAGCCAGTTCACACTCCACGCCTCCACCAAGAAGGGTAACCGCCCCTCCTACATCAAGGCGGCCCCCGAAGCGATTGCCCGCCCGCTCTACAACCGCTTTTTGGAGGTGCTTTCCGAAACCCTGGGCCAAGAGGTGCCGAGCGGTGAATTTGGTGCCGACATGGCCGTAAGGCTCTGCAACGATGGTCCTGTTACGATTTGGATCGACTCCCAAAACCGCGAATAACAACGCATATTAGGTTAAATGAAGATGATAACGATGACAAAAAATCACTATTTCGGGTGGTGGATTGCCGGCCTGCTGCTTTTGGCACTGCCCGCCACCTTTACCGCCTGCGAGAAGTCGGAGCAAGAGAAGCAAGAGGAGGGCGTAAAGGCGAAGCCCGTCCTGCACATCGAGGAGGATCTCTTTCTGTTGAATAGCGACGAACAGGAGCTCTTCATTCGTTTCACGGTGGAAAACCCCATCGAGGGGGTGGCGGCCGAGTGGCGATGCTCCGCCTCGTGGATCGAAGAGATCAAGGCCGAGGCCTCAAGTCTCCTCTTCCGCGTGGAGGCCAATCCGGGCAAGGAGCGTTCAACCACCCTGCGCCTCTACTATGCCGATGCCGATCTGGTGCAGATCAAGATCACCCAGGCGGCCGCCGGCGAGCAGGTGGGCCCCACGATCCGCGTCGAGCAGGGGAGCTATAACCTCGCAGCCACCGAAGAGGATATATCAATCGGTTACACGATTTTAAATCCGACGGAGGGGAGTAGTCTGAAGGCCTCGACCCCGGCCGATTGGGTACATGTCTATGCCGTCGAGGAGGAGACAATCTCGATGTTGATCGATGCCAACCTTGACAAGCCCCGTTCCACGACCCTCACCTTGAGCTATCCTGGGGCGAGCAACGTACAGGTAAGCCTCCACCAGGCCGGCAACGAGGAGCCCGACCCCCAGCCGGAGGCCCCCACCTTCTCGAACCTCTCGGCCTCCGCCATCAGCGCCTCCACGGCCACCCTCTCGTGCCGTTTCGACTACACGGGCAGCGAGACGATCCACGAGGCGGGATTCTGCTACCGCGGCCCCTCGGGCAGCGAGCAGGAGGCAAAGGTTACCCTCTCCACCGGAAACAAGAGCGTAACGCTGAGCAACCTGGAGTCGGATTCCGACTACGACTGGTACTTCTATGCCGTCATCGGCGAGGAGCTCTACACCTCCGACACGAAGCGCTTCCACACCGAGGCCGAAGCCAAACCAATCCAGGGAAAGGTACACCGCACCACCTGGCCCGAACTCTGCGTAGAGGATGAGTCGAACTCGGACTACTACTACGCCCACCACATCACCGATGTGACGATGGGGGGCAACAAGGCCCGCAACTACACGGTCTGCTTCTCGGCCAAGCACCACTGCCCCGTTTGGGTGGCTGCCCCGCGCCACGATGCCTACGAGGGTTCGACCAACCGCACCGATGCCTATAAGGTGGACCCGCAAATTCCTTCGAATATCCAATACAACAGCAAATCCACAGGTGGTGGTTGCAATAAGGGCCACATGTTGGGCTCGGCCGAGCGCACCGCCTCGAAGACAACCAATCAGCAGGTATTCTACTATTCAAATATCGCCCCGCAGTACTCCTCGGGATACAATACGGGAGGCGGTGGTTGGAACACCCTCGAGGATTGGATCGACGAAAAAGTTTGCTCCGATACCACCTACCTGGTAATCGGCACCTACTTCGAGAAGTACACCGACGGCTACGGAGTTTCGGCTTCGCCCAAGAAGATCGAGTTCGGCGGTCGCAGCGACGTTTCGTGCCCCACGATGTTCTACGTCGCCGTGCTGCGTACCAAGAAGGGAAATACGGGCAAGTCGGTGATCAAGTGTGCGAAAAACGAACTGATGTGCGCCGCTTTCGTGCGCACCCACAGCAACGAACACAAGGGCCAGAAGGTTACCTCGCGCGAGATGATGTCAATCGCCGACCTCGAGAAGCTGACCGGCCATCAGTTCTTTGTCAATGTTCCCAATGCCCCGAAAGAGAGCTTCACCGCCTCGGAGTGGGGGTTATAGGCAAAGAAATTCAAAATTCAAAATTCAAAATTCAAAATTCAAAATTCAAAATTTACTTTTTATTTTTATTATACAAAATATTGGTTGTTAAGGATATTTACATAGATAAACAGGACCAAAAATTTCAAATAATCTACTCAAAACAAACCTAATTTTGAATTCTGAATTTTGAATTGATGGAAAAACCTTACCGTTCTTACGCAGCGTGGTTCCGCGAGCAGTTGGGAGGGCGCGTACAAAAGCTCTCGCTCGATGCCGGATTTGGTTGCCCAAATCGGGATGGCACGCTCGGTAACGGAGGCTGTACCTTTTGTATCAACGGAGCCTTCACCCCCTCCTACTGCTCGGCCGAGAAGAGCATCACGCAGCAATTGAACGAGGGAATCGAGTTCCACCGGTGGCGTTATCGCAAGGCCTCGAAATATGTGGCTTACTTCCAGGCCTACTCGAACACCTACGCTCCGCTCGAGGTGTTGCAAGCCCGTTTTGAGGAGGCCCTGGCCCACCCCGAAGTAGTGGGATTAGTCATCGGTACACGCCCCGACTGCGTGGATGACGAAAAACTCAACTACCTGCAATCGCTTGCCCGCGACCACTATGTGGCGGTAGAGTATGGGGTGGAATCAACCTCGGACGAAACCTTAAGACGCATCCATCGCGGCCACGATTTTCGGTGTGCCCAACAAGCGATCGAGGCGACCGCCGCGCGTGGTCTGCATGTCGGGGCCCACTTCATCCTGGGCCTCCCGGGCGAGAGCGAGGAGTTTTTGATCCGCCAAAGCGAAGTGATCAACGCCCTGCCCCTGACGACGGTCAAGTTCCACCAACTGCAACTTTTCAAGGGAACAGCCATGGCACGCGAATATGACCTCGACCCCTCGGCCTTCCGTTTTTGGACCTTGGAGGAGTACCTCGATTTGGTGGTGGAGATCCTGCGGAGGCTGCGTCCCGACCTGATTGTGGAGCGTTTTGCCAGCGAAGCTCCGCCTCGTTTTCACCACGGGCCCAACTGGGGTTTGATCCGCAACGAGCAACTTTGGCAACGGCTCGAAAAAAGATTTTTGGACAAAAAGAGCTATCAAGGGGAATTTTATATATCTTTGCCCCCCAAACAAGGCTAAACAAACTTAAAACGATAAAAACCAAACAAATTGAAAGGTATGGACAAAGGTAAGATCTTTACCCTCATCAAGGAGTATTTCCTGATGACCGTGGGTATGTTCCTTTATTCGTTCGGCTGGATCGGCTGTATCGTTCCTGCCGGTGGTGTGGGTGGTGGTGCCTCCGGTTTCTCGCTGGTGGTCTGCACGGCCCTCAGCCAGCACCTCGGCATCGATATCCAGCTCGGTACGATGGTGTTCGTTGTCAATGGCCTCCTCTTGATTGCCGCAGGCTTCATTGTGGGGTGGAATTTCGGCATCAAGACCCTCTTCACGGTGGCCTTCATGTCGGTGGCCCTGAACTTCTGGCAGACGCTGCTCGAAGGTGTCAACCTCTTCGAGGGCCTCGATCCGGTATTGGCCGTAATCCTCGGTGGTATGTTCTCGGGTGCGGGTGTCGCCTTGGCCTTCATGCAAGGCGGATCGACCGGAGGTGTGGATATCATCGCCATGATTATCAACAAGTACCGCACGGTAAGCTACGGTAAGATCCTGCGCTATGTCGATGGTACGGTGATCGCCTCGTCGCTCCTGGTAGGCTTCGGTTTAGCCGCTGTGATCTACGGTTTCATCATGACCGCTGTGATCGGCTACACGGTCGACATGCTCATGTCGGGTAACCAGCAGTCGAACCAGGTCTTCATCTTCTCGAAGGATTTCGAGCGCATCCGCCAGGTGTTGATCGAGAACGCCCACCGCGGTGTGACGCTCCTGAACTCCGAGGGTGGCTACACGCGTGAGGATTCGAAGGTCGTAATGGTCGTATGCCGCAAGCGCGAGACGAGCAATGTACTGAAACTCGTGAAGGAGATCGACGGCGATGCCTTCATCTCGGTAGGCTCCGTGATGGGTGTCTATGGTCGCGGCTTCGAGGCCTTGAGCAAGATCTAAATTTCAGACAGAGGTCGGGAGTGGGACCGAGGGGGTTTGCGCCCCATCGGCCCAGGACTTAACGCCCACTCCTCGCCACTCACTGCGATGACAAAGTTCGCCGATATCCTCCTTCCGTTGGCACAGCCGACCTATACGTTTGCTGTCGATGAGGATATGGCCATAGAGGAGGGAATGGCGGTAGCGGTTCCCTTCGGACAGAAACGCGATATCTACTACACCGGTATCGTTTGGAAAGTGCACGACACGCCCCCCGCTGTGAAGCGGATCAAGCGTGTTGTGCGCTTGCTTTATGGGGGTCGCCGACTGCTGACTCCCGCACAGCAACGCCTTTGGGAGTGGGTAGCCGACTACTACCTCTGCACCCTGGGCGAGGTGATGCGCATTGCTCTACCGGCCCTACTAAAACCCTCGGCACTCGATGCCGAGAGCCACCTGGAGGCCGAGTACCGCCCCCGCACGGAGCGTTATTTAGCCCTTACTACTCCTCGAGAGGAGGAGTTGTACCCTCATTTCGAAAAACTCGAACGCAGGGCTCCCCGCCAATACACTGCACTGCTACGCCTCGCAGAACTTACGCGCGAACTCGACTCCGCATGGATCCCGCGTCGCCTGATCGAGAGCGACTCCACGGTGCTCAACACCTTGCAGAAGAAGGGACTGATCATCGGTTGCGAGGGAGAGCGCACCCGAGACAAAGAGTTGCTCGCCAAGCGCGGAGCCCACGCCTTTCGGCTTCCCGAACTCTCACTCCACCAACAAGGGGCCCTCGATCGGCTGAAAGAGTCCTTCGAAGAGCATCCGACCGCCCTGCTGTACGGTATTACGGGGTCGGGGAAGACCGAACTCTACATCCACCTGATCGCCGAGACACTGGCTCGCGGGGGCGATGTGCTGATGCTCGTTCCCGAGATCGCCCTCACCACCCAATTGGTCGAACGCCTGGAGCGCATCTTCGCCAGTCGCGTCACCCCCTACCACTCAAAACTATCACCCGAACGGCGCACCCGAACCTACCTGGATCTCTGTCGCAGCGAGGGGGGAGAGTTCGTCGTGGGAGCCCGATCGGCCCTATTTCTACCCCTAAAGCATCTTCAACTCATCATCGTTGATGAGGAGCACGATGCGAGCTACAAGCAGAGCGACCCCGCACCACGCTACCATGCCCGCGACTGCGCCGTGGTCGCCACCCGCCTTTTGGGGTGCCGCACCCTCTTGGGCAGTGCCACCCCCTCACTCGAGAGTTGGACCCACGCCCAAACCGGCAAATACGGCTTCAGCACCCTCACCCAACGCTACGGAGGAACGCCCCTGCCCCGAATCCTCTGCTCCGACACCCTGCGCTCGGTGAAACGCGGTGAGCGCAAGAGCCACTTCAACCTGGAGTTGCGGCAGCGTATCTCCGAGGCCTTGGCGCGAAAAGAACAGGTCATCCTCTTCCAAAATCGACGCGGATTCTCGCCCTTTGTGCAGTGTGAATCTTGTGGCCATACGCCCCGCTGCCCCCACTGCAACGTATCGCTCACCTACCACAAGGCCTCCGAACGGCTTTCGTGCCACTACTGCGGCTACCACACCCCCCTGCCCACGGAGTGCCCCAAGTGCCACCAAAGTCCCCTCTCGCCCGCCGGCTTCGGCACCGAAAAACTCACCGAGGAGATCGCCAAACTTTGGCCCGAAGCCAGGATTCTGCGTATGGATCGCGATACGGTAAACTCCGAGACAGCCTTCCGTCGTACTATCTCGGCCTTCGAACGAGGCGAGGCCGACATCTTGGTCGGCACCCAAATGGTCACCAAAGGGCTCGACTTCGGAGAGGTCTCGCTGGTCGGGATCCTCAATGCCGACAACCTCCTCTTCTCGCCCGACTTCCGCGCCTCGGAGCGCGCCTATCAGTTGCTGAGCCAGGTGGCAGGGCGTGCCGGTCGCCGCGACCGCCAAGGCGAGGTGGTGATCCAATGCTCCGACCCCGCCCACCCGGTGATCCGTCGCGTGGTCGAAGGCGATTACGCGGCCATGGCACGGGCCGAACTTGCTGAACGCGAAAGTTTTCGTTATCCGCCCTACGCAAGGCTCATTCGGTTCACTTTGCGCCACACAGATCGCGAAGTGCTCTTCCGCGCAGCCCTCTCGCTGAGCGAACAACTGCGCCAACGCTTCGGCCGCCGAGTTTTGGGTCCCGTCACCCCGGCCGTAGACAAGATTCGCGACGAATATCTGGCCGAACTCCTCATAAAAATCGAGAGCGGAGCCTCCTCGCAACGCGCTCGCACCATCCTGCGTCAGGAGATTTCAGCCTTTCGATCGGGATGTTTTAAAAACATAACGCTTCTTTGTGATGTCGATCCTCAGTGAGTGGGCCCATGATCTGGGAGCCCTGTTTTTTCCACCTCGCTGTCCCGTGTGCCTCCGGGAGTTGAATTCGGGAAGCCGAACTATCTGCACACGCTGTCTTGCCGAGGCTCCGCTGACCCACTTCTGGCTCGCCCCCGACAATCCTCTCACCCGCTCCTTTTGGGGCCTGTTGCCGATAGAGCAGGCCTCGGCTCTGCTCTATTTTTCGGCCCACAGCGGTTGGCGCCGCCTGATCCACGACTTCAAATACCACCACCAATGGCGCCTGGCCTTGGAGATGGGTCGTTGGTATGGGGCCGAACTCGCCGAGAGCGACCTCTACCACTCGATTGATCGGGTGATCCCCATTCCGCTCCATTGGCGCAAGCGACTTCTTCGCGGCTACAACCAATCGGAGTACTTGGCCCAGGGAATCGCCGAAAAGTTGGGGGTGGAGTGCGACCTTCGGAGCGTCCGTCGCCACCGCAACAACCCGAGCCAGGCCCAACGCTCGCGCGAGGAGCGTTGGCAGAATGTCGAGGGAGTCTTCTCAGTTCGCCACCCCGAACGCCTGGCCGGCAAACACCTCCTGCTGGTGGACGATGTGCTCACCACCCGAGCGACGCTGATTTCGTGTGGCGAGGCGATTCTAAAAGCGGTTCCCGACTGCCGTCTGAGCGTGGCCGTACTGGCTGCCTCGAAACACAATATCCAGCATCCGTAACCCCCTTTTCGAGGGTATTATCAACTTGTTGATAACCCCTCCTTTTCGTTGTTGAAAAAAAGATTCTTTTCGCGGCTTTGAAAATTCACATCAAATGCCTAATTTTGAGGGCTGAATTTGCGCGAAAGAAATCCGTTATGGCAAAAGAATACAACAACTCCACCCCCGCAACCCGCAATAGAAGCTCCTACGAGGAGCTGGTAGACCCCATCGGAACCGTCCCCCCACAAGCCGTAGAGCTTGAGGAGGCTGTGCTGGGTGCCTTGATGCTCGAAAAGGACAGCATCATCACCGTCCAAGAGTTCCTCTCCGCCCCTTCGTTCTACAAACCCGAGCACCAAACCATCTACAAAGCGATCGAGGAGCTCTCCACAGAACTCAAACCCATCGACCTCTACACCGTGACCGAACGACTCAAGGTGCAGAAAAAGCTCAAAGAGGTGGGAGGTGCCACCTACCTTGCGCAGCTAACCCAAAAGGTGGGCTCGGCAGCCAATGTGGAGTTCCACGCGAAGATCATCGCCCAAAAATATGTGCAGCGCGAGTTGATCCGCTCGGCCACTGAAATTCAACGCCGCTCCTACGACGAATCGACCGACGTAACCGATCTGATCGGCTTTGCCGAAGGGGAGATCTTCAAGGTGGCCGAGGGCCATGTGAAGCGTTCGGTACAGTCGGCCCACGACATCCTGGCTCGTGCCCTCTCACAGATCGAAGAGGCCTCGAAGAACAGCAGTTCGATCAACGGAGTTCCCTCGGGCTTCCGCGACATCGACAAGGTTACTCTCGGCTGGCAGCTCTCCGACCTGATCATCATCGCAGCCCGTCCGGCCATGGGTAAGACCGCCTTCGTGCTCTCGATGGCCCGCAACATTGCCGTAGACCACGAGCGAGGAGTGGGATTCTTCTCCCTCGAAATGTCCTCCGTCCAGCTCATGATGCGTCTGATTGTGGCCGAGACGGGGCTCAACGGCATGGATATCAAGAGCGGACGCCTTACGCCCGAGCAGTGGCGACACCTCGAATCTTCGACCAAGCCCCTGGGTGCAGCCCCTTTGTTTATCGACGACACCCCCGCCCTCTCGGTCTTCGAGTTCCGCTCCAAGGCCCGCCGCCTGAAGATGCACAACCACATCGAGATCATCATCATCGACTACCTGCAGCTCATGACCGGAGGTCAGGCCGGCAACGGTGGTAACCGCGAGCAGGAGGTGGCCTTCATCTCGCGCACACTGAAGGCGATCGCCAAAGAGCTCGATGTACCCATCATTGCCCTGTCGCAGCTAAACCGTTCAACGGAGTTGCGAGGAGGCTCAAAGCGTCCGCAGCTTTCGGACCTGCGAGAGTCGGGTGCCATTGAGCAGGATGCCGACATCGTGGCCTTCATCCACCGCCCCGAATACTACGGCATCAACACCACCGAAGACGGACAGCCCACGGCCGGCATGGCCGAGTTCATCCTCGCCAAGCATCGTAATGGTGCGGTAACGGATGTCAACCTGCGCTTCTTGAAAGATCAAACCCGCTTTGCCGACCTCGACGATGCAGGAATCCCCATGGCGCAAGGAGCGATGCCCACACAACAACAATACGAAGATTTCTCCTCGGAGTCGAACGCCTCACTGGGAGCGATGCCCAACGATGAATTTGCCGTTGGGCCGGTCAACATGGCCCCCCTTACCAAAGAGGAAGAGGTTCCCTTTTAAGGATATATACCCATAGAACGCCATGTTTGTCAAAACTTATGCCGGAGCTCTTGTCGGGATTGATGCCGTGGAAGTTACCGTGGAGGTAAACCTCTCGACCGGCACCGAACTCTACCTGGTCGGACTGCCCGACAATGCGGTTCGCGAAAGTTTGGAGCGCATCCGCTCGGCCTTCGAGAACTGTGAGCGTCGTGTATCGGGCAAGAAGATTGTCGTAAACCTCGCGCCGGCCGACCTCCGAAAGGAGGGATCAGCCTTCGATCTGCCGATTGCCGTCGGCATCCTGGGGGCCATGGAGCAGGTAGTGGTCGAAAAATTGAGCGAAACCCTCTTTTTGGGCGAACTCTCGCTCAACGGCTCGCTCCGAGGCGTGAAGGGGGTACTGCCCATCGCCGTCATGGCTCGCGAAAAGGGACTCAAGCGCATCGTCGTTCCCAAAGAGAATGCTGCCGAAGCGGCTGTGGTCAGCGGACTGGAGGTTTTGGGCATCAACCACCTGCGTGAGGTGATCGAGTGGTTGAACGGCGATCGGGAACTCAGCCCTACAACCCCGCTTCCGAGCGAGGAGTTTACGGGCGAAGCAAACCGCTATACCGAAGATTTTGCCGATGTGAAAGGGCAGGCACACATCAAACGAGCCCTCGAAATTGCGGCGGCGGGAGGCCATAATGTGATCATGATCGGAGCCCCGGGCTCGGGAAAGACGATGCTCGCACGACGCATTCCAACCATCCTGCCTCCGTTGTCGGTCGATGAGGCCCTCGAAACCACTAAAATCCACTCCGTGGCGGGCAAATTGGGGTCGCAACGCGGACTGCTCACAGGTCGCCCCTTCCGCACACCGCACCACACCACCTCTCCCGTGGCGTTGATTGGTGGCGGACAATCGCCCCAACCGGGCGAAGTCTCGCTGGCCCACAACGGGGTTCTCTTTTTGGACGAGTTGCCCGAATTTGGTCGTTCGGTACTAGAGGTAATGCGTCAGCCGCTCGAGGACAAGCGGATCACCGTCTCACGAGCCAAGTATAGCGTGGAGTACCCTGCCAACTTTACCCTCGTGGCCTCGATGAACCCCTGCCCCTGTGGCTACTACAACCACCCCTCGAAGGAGTGTACCTGCGCCCCGGGAACGGTACATCGCTACATGAACCGCATCTCAGGCCCGCTAATGGATCGTATTGATCTGCACATCGAGGTTACCCCCGTCTCGATTCAGGAAATGGCCTCGGCCGAGTCCGGTGAGACAAGTGCCTCGATCCGCGAACGCGTGATCCGGGCCCGCAAGGTGCAGGAGGAGCGTTTCCGCTCGATCGAAGGGGTGCACACAAACGCCATGATGAACTCGAAGATGCTACGCGAGTATTGCCGCCTGGATGCCGCCTCGGCCCAACTCTTGGAGCGGGCCATGGAGCGACTGAACCTCTCGGCCCGCGCCTACGACCGCACCCTGAAGGTAGCCCGCACGATTGCCGACTTGGCCGGCACAGAGCAGATTTCGACCGCCCATATTGCCGAAGCAATCAACTATCGCTCGTTGGACCGCGAAACGTGGGGACGGTAACATATTTTGAGAAAATTGAACAGATGAAGAAAATTATCCTCTCCGGTGGTGGAACCGGAGGACATATCTACCCGGCAGTAGCCGTGGCCGAAGCCCTGCTCCGAGATGCTGCGTTGTGCGGCGAGAAGCTCGAAATCCTCTTTGTGGGGGCCGAGGGAAAGATGGAGATGGAGAAGATCCCCGCCCTGGGCTATCGCATCGAGGGAGTTCCCATTGCCGGGTTGCAACGCCGCATGGATTGGCACAACATCCTGGTTCCCTATAAAGTGGTCAAGAGCATCCGCCGTGCCAAGCAAATCATCCGCGAGTTCGGTGCCGACGTGGTGGCGGGCTTCGGAGGCTACGCCTCGGCCCCTGTTTTGTGGGCCGCCCAACACATGGGCATCCCCACCCTGATCCAGGAGCAGAACTCCTACGCGGGGTTGACGAATAAGATTTTGGCCAAACGAGCCAAGCGCATCTGCGTGGCCTACGAAGGGATGGAGCGTTTCTTCCCCAAGGAGAAGATCACGATGACCGGAAATCCTCTGCGCGGAAAATTTGCCAAGGGAGGCACCGATCGCCGCGAGGCCCTCGAATACTTTGGATTTACCGACAAGAAACCGGTGATCCTGGAGGTGGGCGGCTCCCTGGGTACCCGCACACTGAACAACATGCTCAAGCGATGGACGGCCGAGCTGCAGGGCGAGAGCCCCGTGCAGGTGATTTGGCAGACGGGCAAATTCTACGAAAAGGAGATGAAGGAGCACCTGGCAAAATACCCGAACAAGGAGGTGTGGCAGGGGGCCTTTATCGAGCGCATGGACTACGCCTACGAGGCGGCCGATCTGGTGATCTCGCGCAGCGGTGCCTGCACCGTCTCGGAGCTCTGCCTGGTGGGCAAGCCGACCCTCTTCGTCCCCTCGCCCAACGTGGCGGAGGATCACCAGACCAAAAACGCCATGGCCCTGGTCGAAAAGGGGGCTGCCACGATGGTGAAAGATTCGGAGGCCGTGGAGCGGGCCATGGAGGAGGCGCTGCTGTTGGTTGGCGATCGTGAGCGCCTGAACCAACTCTCGGAAAACATCGAGAAGTTGGCCATCAGCGACTCGGCCGAGCGTATTGTCCGCGAACTGAAAAAGATTTGGTAACCCATAGAGAATGAATAACAAGATGGAGATTCAATATCGAAATATCTACTTTTTAGGCATCGGAGGCATCGGCATGAGTGCCTTGGCGCGATTCTTTCTGCACGAAGGACGCAAGGTGGCCGGCTACGACCGCACGCGCACGCCCCTGTGTGAGGAGCTGGAGCACGAAGGAGCTGCAATCCATTACGACGAAGGGGTAGCATTGATTCCCGAGGAGTTCCGCAACCCGCAAACGACCCTGGTGGTCTACACCCCGGCCGTGCCGACCGACCACGCCGAATACCGTTGGTTCATCGAACAGGGTTTTCGCATCGAAAAACGCTCGCAGATGTTGGGCTTCCTCTCCGAGGGGAAGTATGTGATGGCTGTAGCCGGCACCCACGGAAAGACCACCACCTCAACCCTGGTGGCGTGGCTCAACCATCGCGCCGCAGGCGAAGGATCGGCCTTCCTGGGGGGAATCTCGAAAAACTTTTCGAGCAATCTGGTTCTGGGTCGAGGCGATCGTCTGGCTGTGGAGGCCGATGAGTTCGACCGCTCGTTCCTGCGTCTGAAGCCCGACGTGGCGGTCATCACCTCGGCTGACCCCGACCACCTCGACATCTACGGCACCTACGAAAAGATGAAGGAGGCCTTTTCGGACTTCATCGATCGGATCAAGCCCGGGGGCTCGCTGATCATCAAACACGGCGTGGAGCTCGAAATCCGCAACCGCGAGATCTCCTGCTACCGCTACTCGTTCGATACCCCTTGCGACTTCTACGCCCGCAACATCCGTCTGCAGCAAGGAGGCCACTACCTCTTCGACCTGGTGATGCCCGATGCCGTTTATGAGGGTTGCACGCTCGGTATCCCGGGTTGGGTAAATATCGAGAATGCTGTGGCCGCTGTGGCCGCGTTATGGTGCGCAGCCCGCGCCCGGAAGGGTTGGCTCGACCGCGATCTGGTGATGCGCGCCCTCGGCTCCTTCTCGGGGGTAAAGCGCCGCTTTGAATTCTACCTCAACACCCCTCGCCAAGTCTACATGGACGACTACGCCCACCATCCGCGCGAACTCTCGGCAGCCATCACCTCCGTGAAGCGAATGTTCCCCGGACGCAGGATGCTGGCCATCTTCCAGCCCCACCTCTACACCCGCACGCGCGATCTGTATGAGGAGTTTGCCGAGGCCCTCTCGCAAGCCGACGAGGTGGTACTGCTTCCGATCTACCCCGCCCGCGAGGAGCCCATCCCCGGCATCACAAGCGAACTGATTGCCGAGCGCGTAAAGGTTCCCTGCCAAATCTTCGAGCGCGAGGAGCTGGCAAGCCGCGTAGGGGTGATGAATACCGATGTGGTGGTGAGCTTCGGTGCCGGCAACATCGATGCCTGTTGCCGAAATTTGGCCGCCGTATTGAGCCGCAAATGTTAGAAAAAAGACCACTCCTCAACCTCTCGATAAGGCAATGAAAGACAAGATCTTGCGTACGCTATTACATGGGCTTCTGTGGCTTTTGGTGGGCACCTCGGTGTTCATCGCCGCGGAGCGCGCCCACACGCGACGAAGCAACCGCAAGATCAATCGCCTGCAGATCGAGATTTTAGACAGTACCTCCCACGGACAACTCATCACGCGCGAGATGGTCGAGGGGTGGCTCCGCGCGACAAAATCCACCCCCGGGGAGTACCCCGCAATCGACCTCGACCAAGTCGAATCGATCATCGCCCGCAACGGCTTTGTGGGCGAAGTCAACGCCTCGGTGGGCTACCGCGGGGAGCTCCTGATCCGCATCCGACAGCGCGACCCGCTTTTTCGCCTTTTGGTCGATGGTTACAATCACTATGTAACCGAACAAGGGGTGATCTTCCGCGCCCCCCACAGCTCTTCGATCTGCGTACCGGTCGTCACGGGCAACTACCGCCCCCCGTTCGAGGCCTCGTTCGAGGGGGAACTCTCCGCGCACCGCACCGCCTCACAGCAGGCATCGGCTAAAAGAATCGAAGCGTTGGAGCGCGATAAATACCCCCTCTTTGCCCGCGAGCAGGAGAACCTCGACTACCACCGAGAGACGCGCCGCAAGTTTATCCGCCAGGGGCTCCTGGAGTCAGACGAACATTTCGAGAAACGGGTCGAGGATCTGCGCGCCGAAAAGAGACTGCGCCGTCGCCACTATCGCTATGTGCAGCAACAAATCAACAAAGGAATTGATCAAATCAGCGACAGACAGCAGGCGGAGGAGAATCGACAAAAAAAGTTGGAAAAAAACTACGAAGATTTTGAGAATCTCATTACCTTTGTCAAAAAGATAGAGACGAATGCCTTTTGGCACGCCGAAATTGTACAAATTGTTACCTCCCAAGCCCACAGCGGGGCCTTGGAGGTAGAACTTATACCCCGTAGTGGAGCCTTTGCCATTCGCCTTGGAAGACTCGAGCAGAGCGATGAAAAATTAGAGCGTGCCGAAGAGTTTTGCGAGCGCGGTTTTGGTCGTTTGGGATGGGATCGTTTCCGCATGTTAGATGTCAGCTACGAGGGGCAGATTATTTGCGCCGAGCGTTAAGACTTGGCCGACCTAGCGCGGGCAGCCACGTTGTTTGCCCAAGCGAAGAAGAAGGAGAAGAAGGAGAAGAATAGAAAAAATAGAGACAAGATATGGAGAATAAAAACTATGTGGTTGCCATCGACCTCGGCACGACCAACGTGTCGATTGCTGTGGGAGAGCATACCCCCGAAGGGCTCTCGGTGGCAGCATTGGTCACCAAACCCTGCCAAGGAGTCCATGCCGGTCAGGTCGAGAACATCGAACTGGTAGCTCGCGCCATCGACGAGGCAAAGGCCGAGATTCGCGAGCAACTTGGAATCCGCATCACGGAGGCCTATGCGGGTATCTCGGGCCCCTATGTACGCTGTGCCAGCCACCGCGACTATGTCTTCACGGAGGATAAACTCGGAGGGGTAAGTCAGTCGGATGTAGACCGTCTCTTCGACCGCATGCGCAATGTACAGGCACCCGGCGACGAGGTCGTCATGGAGCGTATTCCCCAAAACTACCTCACAGACAACAATACCGAGGTACAAAACCCCGTGGGATGCTTCAGCGGGAAACTTACCTCAACCTTCAACTTCATCCTCTGCGCCCAGACCCCCATTCAGCGCCTGGAGCTGGCCATGAAGCGTTGCGGCATCCTGCTCAAAGAGGTCTTCACCAATCCGCAGGTGGTGGCCGACTCGGTACTCTCGCCCGATGATCGGGAGGAGGGTGTTGCCGTGGTAAACATTGGAGGCGGCGTTACGGATGTGGCTGTCTACTACGGTAATATCCTGCGCTATGTTGCCTCCATCCCCCTAGGAGGCAACGCCATCAACCGCGATATCCGCTCGCAGAGCATCCCCGAACGCTTCGTCGAGCGCCTGAAGTGCCGCTACGGATCGGCCGTCATGGAACTCGCCCCCGATAAACAGATCCACATCGACGGTCGCACGGCCCGTGAGTCGAAAGACATTTTGGTCAAGAACCTCGCCTCGGTGGTCGAAGCCCGCATGAAGGATATTGTGGAGTATGTGCAGATGGAGCTCAAGAACTCGGGCTATGCCCAACGCCTGAACTACGGTTTGGTCCTCACCGGAGGTACCGCCCGCATGAAGGATGTGGATGAACTCTTCCGCCGCCAAACCAAATACGATGTGCGTATCGGTATTCCTGAGGAGGGGATCACCGAGGCATCACGCCCCTTTGTGCAGTCACCCGAGGCCGCCACGGTGGTGGGTCTGCTCCTGCGCGGAGCCAAGGCCGGAGCCTGCATTACTCCGATCGACGAGGGGTGGCTGGAGCAACGCCGCAACGAGGAGCGTGAGCGTCTGGCCGCCGAAGAGGCCGAGCGTCAGCGTGAAGCGGCCCTCCGCGAGGCAGAACTCCAGCGTCAGCGCGAGGAGGAGCTCAAGCGTCGCCAAATCGAGGAGCTGAAGCGCCAGATCGACAACCTCCAGGGAGCCGAGCAGCCCGCAACTCCCGCCCAGCCGGTATCAACCCCGAAGCCCGAGCCGGCCAAGGTGATCGCCCCCGAGGCCCCGAGACCCGCGCCCCAACCCGTGCAGCCTCAGCCTGCCCCCGTGCAGCCCACTCAACCCGTACAGCCTCAACCGGCCCCGAAGGTTGTGGAGCAGCCCAAGGCGACCGAGATCACCCATGCGCAGGAGGCCCCCGCAGAGGCCACCTCTGGCAAGAAACGCAACTGGAAGTCGCTCTTCTCGCAGGTAATCAACACCGTAAACGACAAATTCGAGAAGGTAGGCAGCGGCAACGACGACGAAGAAATTTAGTTTTTTCGGTAGGAACACTCTCAACCGTAGGAAGAAAAACAGAGCAAGAACAAGAGACAATATATGAGCAACGATAATTTAATGAACGAGGTGGTAGCCGAACGCGAAGAGAACACGATCATCATGGTGACCGGTGTGGGTGGAGCTGGTAGCAATGCCGTCAATCACATGTGGAACCTCGGCATCGAAGGGGTGAACTTCATGGTTTGCAACACCGATAGTCAGGCCCTCGGAAAGAGCCCCGTGGAGATCAAGGTGCTGCTTGGCGAGGATGGCCTGGGAGCCGGCAACGACCCCGAGCAGGGTCGCAAGGCGGCCATCTACTCCGAGCAGGAGATTCGCCGCCAATTCGAGATCAACGGCACACGCATGCTCTTCATCACAGCCGGTATGGGCGGTGGTACCGGTACCGGAGCCTCACCCGTGATCGCCAAGATCGCCCGCGAGATGGGGATTCTGACGGTGGCCATCGTCACCACACCCGACCCCGTCGAGGGTAGCAAACGCTATCAGCAAGCTTTCAAAGGGGTGGATGCCCTGCGCCAGCATGTCGATTCGCTGCTGGTGATCAACAACGAACATATTGCCGAGATCTTCGGAGAACTCTCCCTGAAGCAGGCCTTTGGCAAGGCCGACGACATCTTGGCCTCGGGTGCCAAGGGTATTGCCGAGATCATCACCGTGGAGAGTGACCTGGTGAATGTCGACTTCGCCGATGTGAAGCGCGTAATGACCGACAGCGGTCGCGCCCACATGGGTGTCGCCACAGCCGAGGGCCCCAATCGAGCCGAGGAGGCGACGCGTGCCGCCCTCAATTCGCCCCTGCTGGGCCACCACAGCATCGCCGGAGCCAAGAATATCCTGGTCAACATCTCGGTCTCGGAGAGCGATCAACTCAAGCAGTCCGAGCAGCGCAAGGTGCTCGAAATCCTCCAGACGGAGGCTGCATCGCAGGATGCCAACGGCTACCACGATGCCAACATCATCTGGGGTACGAGCGAGAAGAAACAGTTGGGCAAGGCCCTCGAGTTGGTGGTTGTGGTCACCGGATTCGACGATGCCGAGGTGGCTCCCCAGCCCACCTTCCACCGACAGCCCGTGGCTCCTCGCCCCGCTGCACAACCCGAAAGCCCCCTGAAACCCATCGGCGAGAAGAAGGCTGTGCCCACGATCCCCCCCGTGCAGCAACCCGACGACCCTGTCGTGTTGGGCAAGAAGGAGAATCGCTACGAGGGGATCGAGCAGATCTACGATGTGCCGGCCTACCTGCGTCGCGAAGCCCCCATTGTAGCCGTAGCAAGCGGAGAACGCCACAAAGAGGTGCTCAAGGAGGAGTTTGAGAGCCCGAAAGAGCCCGAAAAGAGTGCTTCGCTCTTCGATTTGTAATTATAACCGGAAACCTGATACCCCTTGGAGAGTACCCCCATCCTTACCCTGAACGCCTACGGGCCCGAGGTTTGGCTGCTTTTGGCGGCCACCCTGCTCTTACTCTGCCTTTCGGCCCTCGCTTCGGGCTCCGAGACCTCGTTTTTTTCGCTTACGCACAACGACATTCATATGTTGCGCGAGCGAAAAACCGCCTCCTCAGAGGCGATCCTGAAACTGCTTTCAAATGTTGATCAGCTATTAGCTACCATATTGGTACTTAACAACTTGGTCAATATCTGTATTGTTATTCTCTCATCCAATCTGATCGATGCTGTCTTCACCTTCCACCGCTTCGAATTTCTCTTCAAGACGGTGGTCGTTACCTTCTTGTTGCTACTCTTCGGAGAAATCCTCCCTAAGGTTTTTGCGCAGACCGTACCGGTGAAGTTTGCCTCAATGATGGCCCGTCCTCTTCAGATATTCCAATGGATATTATACCCCTTCACCTATATCCTGCTGCGCACGGGAAGCCGACTGAGCGAGAAGGCCGCTCACCACAGCGAACTCTCGATTGACGAATTGGCCGATGCCGTGGATATGACCAAGGATGCCACCCCCGAAGAGCACGAAATCCTCACGGGCATCGTCAATTTCGTCAATACGGAGGTCGAGGAGATCATGCGCCCACGAGTCGATCTCACGGCCGTCCCCCTCACCGCCCCCTTTACGCAGGTGATGCACACGGTAGTCGAATCGGGATTCTCGCGCATTCCGGTCTACGACGAAGACCTCGACAACATCCGCGGCCTACTCTTTGTCAAAGATCTGCTGCCCCACATCAACCGAGGCGATGA
Source organism: Alistipes sp. (assembly GCA_045614985.1). Taxonomy (GTDB): domain Bacteria; phylum Bacteroidota; class Bacteroidia; order Bacteroidales; family Rikenellaceae; genus Alistipes. Next base: position 21,109 of record JAZLDX010000024.1, read on the forward strand.
ATTCGGCTGGCAGCAGTTGATCCGGAAGGCCTACTATGTCCCCGAGCATAAAAAGATCAACGACCTTTTGGAGGAATTTCAGTCCAACAAGGTCCACATGGCCATCGTGGTTGATGAGTATGGCTCAACCTTAGGCCTGGTCTCGCTCGAAGACATCATCGAGGAGATCGTGGGCGAAATTTCGGACGAAAGCGATGCCGACGAGAAGTATTTTACCCGTCTCGACAAACACACCTATCTCTTTGAGGGTAAGACCCATATCGGTGATTTTGAGCGTATTCTGTCGCTTGAAGAAGACCTCTTCTCCGACCTCAAGGGCGAGGCCGAAACGCTGGCCGGCCTACTCCTGGAACTCAAGCGCAACTTCCCGAAAAAAGGGGATGAATTTACCGCCTATGAGATCCGTTTTGTGGTCGATACCCTCGAGGGACACCGCATTGATAAGATCAAAGTGATTCTCCCCAAGGAGTAAATCCCTGTCCCATGGAGAGCCGCTTCACACTACACTCCCCCGAGGGGGGATGGCTTCGCATCGAGCCTCTGGCCCTGGAGCACGAAACCCTGCCTCTGGTGAGCGAAGAGGATCGCCGCCGAGCCGCCGAACTCACCTCCCCACAGCGTCGTCGCGAGACCCTCGCGTGGCGTGCTCTGCTCTACCGGGAATTGGGGATGATCCCCATCACTTATGCCCCCTGCGGATCCCCAGAACTCCCTCAAGGAGAGGGTTTTATCGGCGTGTCGCACAGCCGTACACAGGTCGCCCTCTGCTACTCACCCCAAGGTCCCTGCGCTGTAGATATCGAAAGCGAAGACCGCAACTTTGAGCGCATCAAATCGCGCTACCTAAGCCCCTCGGAACTACAACTCAGCAACCACCCCGCCTACCTCTGCATTGCTTGGTGTGCCAAGGAGTGCCTCTATAAACTCGCCCGCCGCCGCGAACTCGACCTACTGCGCGACCTGCAACTCCTTAAAATTCAATTTACAACCCCCGAGCAAGGAGCAATCGAATGTCGCCTGCTCGATCAATATTTCACCCTCCATTTTCGCCGCATCGACCCCGAGTGGGCCGTCTGGAAATTGTAAATCGCGAATTGTTCTTTTGTTGTCCCAAATCGTTTTATTTTAGGGCATTGCAAAATGTAATAACAGTTCAAGGGAACCGAAGATATATTCCATTTTTCATCACGTTAACACATTTCTTAATCGCCTCACTGTCAGTGCGATTAAAACACATTCTACAAGTTAAAAACAACAAAGAGAGGACTCCTGCCGAAATCCTCTCTGTTGTACAGCAAATCCTATAAGCCGGGGCCAAGTCCCCCTTCTCAAAGGGGGATTTAGGGGGATTGTCAACCTCTTTGGTACAGAACCCACAACCCAAAAAACAACAAAGAGAGGACTCCTTCAGAAATCCTCTCTGTTGTACAGCAAATCCTATAAGCCGGGTTCTGTACTTGCACTCTTGCGATGCAAGCCCCCATCATTTATCTACGACGACAGTCTCCTGCCGCCTCCAGCAACCTACCCCCCGACATTGGACGAGCAACCCTTAATTGTCGGTATACATGGTCTTGCAACCCGCGAGATGTACTGCCGATAGACATTGCTGCCATCGCGGTGGGCTCTTACCCCGCCTTTTCACCCTTACCCCGCCCGCTAAAAAGCGGGTCGTGGCGGTTCTTTTCTGTTACACTTGCTATCCCCTCACGAAGATCAGGCCGTTAACCTGCGCGGTGCTCTGCGTTGCCCGGACTTTCCTCCCCCTGCGCGTGGCAGGCAGCGATAGGGCGGACTTGCGGGGGCAAAGGTACAAAATAATTAGGAATTCGGTGTGAAGAGTGAGGAATTATTTCGAATTATTTACAAGGGCATTAGGGGCATTAGGGGAGGATTCCTCATTCCTAACCCTAATTACAGTCCCGGCCACTTGATGGGCCATTTTTATTGTTCTATTCTTCCTATTTTACCCTAAATTTCACCCTTTTATTGTTCTTTTGTTCGGATTTCGGGGGGGGTAGTTTTGAAAAGTAAAAAAAAATATTTACTTTTAAGCGAAAATTGTGAATCACAAAACATTTATCATTAAATTTCAAACCTATGAAAAAGCTCTATTTTATGCTGTTGGCGATGGGTCTTTTTTTCGGTCTGAGCGCATGTAGCGAGGAGAATACCGAAACCCCGACCCCTACGCCCAACCCGACCATCCAAATCGACGAGACCGAGGTGGTGATTCCCGCCTTAGGTGCCACCGTATGGGTGAACTACGAGATCACGAACCCGATCGAGGGGGAGAGCCTGAGTTATGAGGCTGCTGCCGAGTGCTGGGCCACGGTGGATCTCTCGGCCACCGGAGCCATCAAATTCACGGCCCCGAAGAACGAGACAGGCGAAGAGCGCACCGCCGAGCTGGTCTTCAACTACAAGAACGCCGAAGCGGTCACCGTATCGGTAAGCCAACCCGCCTGGGAGGCTCCCATCACGCTGACATTGAACGCCGTAGAGGCTACGAAGGTAAACTTCACCGTAACGACCACCGATCCCAAACTGACCTGGATTCCGCTGGTGACGACCACGGAGTATTTCGACAGTTTCGAGAGCTTCGACGAGGTAGTGGAGGACGACATGGCCTACATCGCCTGGGCGGCACAGGATGCCGGCATGACGCTGGCCGAGTTCCTGCCCACGCTGCTTAAGACCGGTACGATGGAGGGCCTTGCCTTCAAAAGTCTGATGCCCGAGACCGAGTATACGCTCTATGTTTACGGCGTGACGGGCGAGGGTGTTCGCACAACCGACATCTTTACGGCCGAATTTACCACGGAGCCTCCCTACGACGGCCCGATCACCTTCGACATCCAGGTCTCGGAGGAGAACTACATCATGGACATCACGATCACCCCGTCGGATGAGAGTGTCTCCTACTACTGGAACATCATGGACGAAGCCACCTACGAGGAGTGGGGCGGTTCGATGCCCGAGGCGGCTACGGCATTGATCGAGTACGACATCGAGGACTACCTCTACTGGGGCGACATCTACGACCGCTCGGAGTACTACGAGTGGTTCACCACGCTGGGAGCCACCAACTCGCAATTCGAGTGCATGGCCAACACGAAGTACATCATCTACGCTGCCAAGTGGAACGAGAACTGCGAGATCGAGGGTGAGGTAGCCACCTATTGGCACACGACCGCCACGGTGGAGCCTTCAGACAACCAGATCACCCTGGAGGTAAGCAACCCCACAGCGACCACGTTCGATGTAAATACCACCACGACCAACAACGATCCCTATGTCGTGCTGGCCGAGCCTTCGGAGTGGTGCGGTTGGGATGAGATGACCGACGACGAGATCCACGCCTATGTGATGGCCTACTACGGCACCTGGTACATCACCGACTACATCTGCGAGGGCCCCGTAACCGATGCCCGCTTCACGGGTCTGGACACCGAGACCGAGTACTCGGTGATCGCCTATGGCTATGAGGCCGGTGCCCGCACAACCGAGGTGGTACGCACCTCGATCTCGACCCTGGCCGGTGGCGACCCCGCCGACTGCACCTTCGAATTCGAGGTGATAGAGGTAGGATCCAACTACGCTTATGTGGGTATCACCCCCTCGGACAACAGCCACTACTACTATTGGATGGTCTTCGAGGCTTCGGCCACGGCCGAGGAGGTGAAGGAGAACATCGAAATGGTGATCGACGAGTGGTACTACGGCGATATGTGGGAGTTTGCCTACTATGAGCTCGTTCAGGGCAGCAGCGACGGCGAGGTGACGATGCTCTCGCCCGAGACCGAGTACAAGGTGGCCGCCGTGATCATGGACGACGAGACGGGTGAATACCTCTCCGAGGTACACTTCAGCGACACCTTCACCACCACCGAGATGGTCTACGCCGATATCGAGGTAAGTTGCGGATTCGATGCCTACTACGATGGTGATCTGTTGGCCGCCGCCAGCGAGGAGTATGCCATCTACGCCGGCTACGCCATGGTTCCCCTGAAGATCGAGCTCGAGGGTGAGTACGGCGAGTACTACTACACCATGTTCCAGTACATGGAGGGGCTGGAGGATCCCGAGCTTTACCCCGACCACATGCTCTACAATTCGCTCTTCGACGGTGTTTCCTACGCTACGGAGATGAACTTCCGCGCCCCGTGGGATACCCCCGTGATGATTGCTGCCATGGCGCTCGACTACTACGGCAACTACTCGCCCATCTACCGCCAGGTGGTAACCTTCACCAAGGAGGGTGCTTCGCCCATCGACGAACTGATCGGAGCCACGCGCTCGATGGTACTCAAGCATGAGTCGATCGACACGTTCAAGGCCCCGGCCTCGAAGCGCACCTTCGCAAAACAGGCCAAGAAGCAGACCTCGAACCGCTTCAACAGCGAGGTGATCAACCAGGCCAAGAGCGCCAACCACCAAAAGGTGGAGGCCGAGAAGCGCGAGCAGAAGAGAGCCGAGTTGAAGAGCCGCAAGGCTCAGGCCCGCATCCACATCGCCGAATAAAACTCATTTGACGGGGAATCTCCCCGAAAAAACATTCCGGAAGTCGGAGGCCAAGCGGTCTTAGGAAGACAAACCAAATGATCAACTCCTTGGCACACAGAACGACATGGCTTCGATCCGACTTAGAGAGCCGAGTTGAAGAGCCGCAAGGCTCAGGCCCGCATCCACATCGCCGAATAAAACTCATTTGACGGGGAATCTCCCCGAAAAAACATTCCGG
>JAZLDX010000025.1:0-146344 GCA_045614985.1 Alistipes sp.
GCCTGGGACAACTTCACGCGCCAATTCTACCTGCTGATCACCGACGACGACGGCATGTCGATCGCCACCTTCAACTCCGCGGGCCGATTCGAGCCGATCACCCAAGGCAACTATGTCACGCTGAGCAACCTGCAAGCACGAGATGGAATACTCTATTACGGCTCGATTCGTTCGGGAAAAGACGAAGCCCACAGCCTCGACCTACGAAATCGTCGCGAATATCGCCTCACCGAGTCCGAGTACGGAGCCTTCTACCCAATCCCCGTGGGCGACTCCACCCTTTTGGTGGGAGACTACACCCGCTTAGGCTACCGCTTAGCCGCACAACCCCTCGCCACCCGATTCGAGAGTCCGAGCGGGAGGTTGCCCTGCAACCTGGTCAATCCGCCCCGCAAGCGTTGGGAGGTGATCAACCTCGACACGGTGCGCTTCGAGGCTCGCGACTCGGTGCACCTCGGCGAAAGACACCGCAGTAAACGCTACCGCAAAGGCTTAAATCTCTTTAAGTTGCACAGTTGGATGCCGATGTCGGTGAATCCTTTCGACTTAGTCGAGGAGCAAAACGTAGCGATCAACTGGGGTGTAACTCTCCTCTCGCAAAACCTCCTCTCGTCGACCGAGGCCTTCTTCTCGTGGGGCTACAACCTGACCCAGGGATCGCTCTTCCAACTCGGACTACGCTACTACGGTTTGGGGCCCACGATCGAAATTGCGGGCTCCTACGGAGGTACGCAAAGCATCTACTCCTTGGCACAGTTCAACCCCGCCACCAATAAGATCGAGAGCCAGGCCATCCCGGAGCTCGACAAATACTACTCGTTCTCGGCCGGCATCCGCTTCCCGTTCTACTTTGCCCGGGGTTACCACACGCGCCAACTCTCCTTATCGGCCGTCTGGAACTACACGAACGGTTTGGTGGCCAACCTCGAAGCGATTCGCTACAACGACATCACGGGAATCATCTCAAACATCGGGGTCATCGGCTACAGCGAGGGGTTGCACAAACTGCAATTCGGCATCGGCTATGCCGATCAGGTACAAACCTCGCCGCGTGAGTTTGCCCCGCGCTGGGGTTATGTACTCAATGCCGACTACGCCATGAACCCCTCGAATGGCTCGTTCAGCGACCTGCTCTCGTTCTACGGCCGTTTCTATCTGCCGGGTATCACCCGTCCCCACTCGCTGATGGTGGCCATGAACTACCAAACCTCGCTCGGAGGCTTCCAAACCCCCAACGGCCAGGCGATGCTGACCTACAAATCGACCCGCCTGATCCCCCACAGCTACTCCGCAGGGGCGATTCGCAGCGATAACTACTTTGCCACCTCGATCCACTATCAGTTGCCGATTTGGTACCCCGAAGGGGGTATCCCCTCGGTGATTTTCTTCCGACGCCTGCGGTTGAATGTCGGCTTCGACTATGCCCACTACCGCGTCGGGCGCGATTGGATGCGACTGCATGCCTACGGAGGCGACCTGCTCGTCGACTTCAACCTCTTCCGCCAGCCCGATTCGGCCACTTCGACCCTCAAATTCTCGCTCTACAAGCCCAAACACGGCTCACTCTGGTTCGGAGCAGGGATCGGACTGCCATTCTAACCCTAAACACTTTATCCTCCAAAAACAAACCACACGAAGCCGGAATCGGCCGACTACCAAAAAATAGAAAGGGGGATCTCGACTATTCACACAATAAATTCACCCTAAAAAAGTTCTCTTTAAGAGGGCTAATATTCAAGAATATTAGGCAGGGAGTAAAATAATTTTGAATTTTGAATTTTGAATTTTGAATTTTCACTACCTTTGTCCCAAATAACCCATTCAAATTTGCGAAATGGCTGAAACTACCAAACTGACAAAAAAGCGAAACTATATTTGGCTCTGGCTCGTGATCTTCCTCCCCGTTGCATTGGGGTTGGGGATGCTGCTTCTGACAGCGCTCGGAGCCTTCGGCCGCATGCCCTCGTTCGAAGAGCTCGAAAACCCGAAGAGCAATTTGGCCACCGAGATCTACTCCGAGGATGGCAAGGTGCTCGGCACTTTCTTCGTACAAAATCGTTCGCATGTGCAGTATGCCGACCTCTTTCCGAGTGATCCGGAAAAGGCTCTCACCCTCGACGGGCACCAAGTTCCCCCCATCGTAGCCGCACTGATCGCCACCGAGGATGTGCGTTTCCGCAACCACTCGGGCATCGACCTCCGCTCGTTGATGCGTGTAGGAGTAAAGACGATCCTATTGAGCAATGCCTCGCAAGGCGGTGGTTCGACCATTACCCAGCAGCTGGCCAAGAACCTCTTCCCGCGCGACACGGTGCGCCACCGCTCGAAGGCCGCCCGCATGACGAAACTCGTACAGGCGAAGTTTAAGGAGTGGATCACGGCCCTGAAATTGGAGTACAACTACACAAAGGAGGAGATCGCCGCCATGTACCTCAACACGGTGGCTTACGGCTCGAATGCCTATGGTATCAAGTCGGCCGCCACGACCTTCTTCAACAAATCGCCCGAGGAGCTCAACATCCAAGAGGCGGCCGTACTTGTGGGCGTAGTGAACGCCCCGACGCGCTACTCGCCGGTACGCAACCCCGAGAGCGCCCTGAAGCGTCGCAACCTGGTAATCTCGCGCATGGCGGTGGCGGGAGCCATCTCGAATAGGGAGAGGGATTCACTCTCGGCCCTTCCGATCACGCTGAACTACAAACCCGTATCTCATAACGAGGGCCAGGCCACCTACTTCCGCGAGATGCTGCGCCTGGTGATGAATGCCGAGCGTCCCTCGCGCCGCCAATTCTACAACGAGTGGGACTATATTGAGGCCTGCCGCGAGTACGACGAGAACCCGATATACGGTTGGTGCCTGAAGAACAAGAAGGCCGACGGTACCCCCTACAACATCTACCGCGACGGATTGAAGATCTACACCACCGTCAATTCGCGCATGCAGCAGTATGCCGAGGCGGCCGTACAGAAACAGATGGAGGAGGTGATTCAACCCCAGATGGAGCGTCAATACAAGGCAACCAAGGTGCTGTTCCAGGATACCGAGCGTGAGGATCGCGAAAAGATCATGCAGCAGGCGATCCGCTACTCGGATCGTTACCGCGAGATGTCGGAGGCGGGAGCCACCCGGGAGCAGATCCTGGCCTCGTTCGACAAGCCCTGCCCGATGAAGGTCTTCACCTATAAGGGCGAACGCGACACGGTACTCACCCCCCGCGACTCGATCCTCCACCACAAACGTATCCTTCGCGCCTCGTTCGTGGCAATGGATCCCCGCACGGGAGCTGTCAAAGCCTATGTGGGTGGCCCCAACTTCCGCTACTTCAAGTACGACATGGCCAAGCAGGGTAAGCGTCAGATCGGCTCGACGATCAAGCCCTTTATCTACACCTTCGCCATCGACCACCTGGGGCTCACCCCCTGTACCCCGGTACCGAACCTTCCCGTCTCGATCGAGACGGCCGTAGGTACGGCCTGGACCCCCAAAGAGGCGGGCAAAGTGGAGCAGCTGGGCGAACTGCACCCCCTGTATTGGGGTCTGGCCCTGAGCCGCAACAACTACTCGGCCTGGATCATGAAACAGGCCAAGCAGCCCGAAGCCGTGGCCGACTTCATCCACAACATGGGAATCCGTAGCTTCATTGATCCGGTGCCCGCCATGTGCGTCGGCACCTCGGAATCGAATGTCTACGAGATGGTTTCGGCCTTCTCGACCTTTGCCAACGAGGGCGTACATACCGACCCGATCTTCGTCACACGCATCGAGGATCGCCAGGGCAACCTGATCGCCAGCTTCATCCCCCAATCGCAGGATGCCATCTCGGACGACACGGCCTATACGATGCTGACAATGTTGCAAAAGGTGGTAACCAACGGTACAGCCTCGCGCCTGCGTTATGCCTATGGCATGGATGGCGTAGAGTTGGGAGGCAAGACCGGCACCTCTCAGAAGAACCGCGATGCCTGGTTTATGTGTGTGGCCCCGAAACTGACCATGGGAGCCTGGGTCGGAGGTGAGGATCAGTCGGTACACCTCTCGTCGCGCGGCGAGGGAGGCGTGGTAGCCCTGCCGATCGTGGGCGATTTCCTGCAACGAGTCCACAACGACGGCACCCTCGGGATCTCGCGTAGCGATATGTTTGTACGTCCAACCAACCCCTACCGCCTCGACTGCTCAACCGAAGAGATTCAAGCCGAGTTTGGCGATGAAGAGTCCGAGGACGAGTTCTTCGAATAGTTGAAGAGAAAAAAGATTGCCCAAATTTGGAGCAAAGAGATAACAAAGTATAACAAAAGAAAAAGATATAATCAGTATGAAGATAGCCATTGTAGGCGCCAGCGGTGCCGTAGGCCAGGAGTTTCTGACCATCTTGGAGGAGCATAAAGATTTCCCGATTGACGAACTGACCCTCTTCGGATCGCCCCGAAGTGCCGGAACAACCTACCTATTCCGCGGCAAGGAGCACACGGTGAAGCTCCTGCAACACAACGACGACTTCAAAGGGATCGACATCGCACTGGTTTCGGCCGGCGGCTCGACCTCGAAAGAGTTTGCCGAGACAATTACCAAACACGGTACGCTGATGATCGACAACTCCTCGGCTTTCCGCATGGAGGAGGATGTTCCCTTGGTGGTCCCCGAGGTAAATGCCGCCGATGCCCTCAACGCCCCGCGCAGAATCATTGCCAACCCCAACTGCACCACGATTCAGATGGTGGTAGCCCTGCAGGTGATCGAGCAGCTCTCGCACATCAAAAAGGTACATGTTTCGACCTACCAATCGGCCAGCGGTGCCGGTGCCCAGGCGATGGCCGAGTTGGAGGAGCAGCATGCCCAACTGACGCGCGGCGAGGAGCCCAAAGTCGAAAAGTTCGCCTACCAGTTGGCCTACAACGTGATTCCCCACATCGATGTCTTCACCGAGAACGGCTATACGAAGGAGGAGATGAAGATGTACAACGAGACGCGCAAGATCATGCACAGCGACATCCAAGTGTCGGCCACCTGCGTGCGTGTTCCCGTCATGCGTGCCCACTCGGAGAGCATTTGGGTCGAGACCGAACGTCCGATCTCGGTAGAGGAGGCGCGTGCCGCCTTTGCCGCGGCCGAGGGAATCGTCTTGATGGATGAGCCCGAGAAGAAGGCCTACCCGATGCCCCTATTCATTGCCCACAAGGAGCCGACCTATGTGGGTCGCATCCGCAAGGATCTCACGAACGAAAACGGCCTCACCTTCTGGTGCGTAGCCGACCAGATCAAGAAGGGTGCCGCCCTGAATGCCGTGCAGATCGCCGAGTGGCTGATTGCCCATAAGCAATAAAAATTAGGAATGGTAGATTTTGTGGTGTTGTGGGTCGATGGCGACGACCCTGCTTGGCGCGAGGAGTTTCTCAAAGCGCGTCGAAAGGCGGGGCGTGATGCCGATGGCGCGGTGATTCGTTACCGCGACTGGGCCACCCTGCGCTATTGGTTTCGCGGCGTAGAGCGATTCGCCCCCTGGGTTCGGAAGATCCACTTCATCACCTGGGGACATCTGCCCGCCTGGCTTGACACCTCGCACCCCAAGCTCCACATCGTACGCCACGAGGAGTATCTGCCCGCTGCCTACCGCCCCACCTTCAACTCCAATACCTTGGAGCTGAATCTACACCGCATCGAGGGGCTAGCCGACCGCTTTGTCCTCTTCAACGACGACACCTTCCTGACGGCCCCTGCCAGCGAGCAGGATTTCTTCCGCGATGGGCTCCCCTGCGACATGGCTCGCCTAAGCCTGGTGCAGGCCTCGTCGGTGGGCCACACGATCTACAACAACCTGACGCTGATCAACGCCCTACACCCCCGCAAGAGCCTGAATCGCCACCTTGCGAAGTGGTTCTCCCCTTGCTACGGCCCGGGAGCCGTGCTGAAGACGCTGAGTCTGATGCCCTGGAGCTTCTTCCCGGGATTCTACGACCACCACCTGCCTCAACCCTACCTCAAGAGCCAATTCTTGAGAGCTTGGGAGTTTTGGGGCACGGAGCTCGACCGAGCATGCCACAACACCCTGCGCGAACTCTCCGACCTCTCGCATTGGCTGATCCGCTACGACGGCTTGTGCCGAGGAGAATTTATGCCGCGCAATTTCCGCGACAGCCGTCTGATGAACCTCGACGACGAGGGGCTTGACGGAGTATGTGCAGCCGTGCGCAAGGGATGCTTCCGCCTGCTGTGCCTGAACGACAGCGACCGAGTGGCCAACTTTGAGTGCTCAAAAAGCCGACTAAAAAGCGCCTTTGAGGAGCTACTTCCCGAAAAATCGAGCTATGAACGCCTGTGAGATCACCGTGGTCATCCCCTTATATAATAAGGAGGCAGAGATCGAACGCACGCTACGCTCGGTCCTTTCACAACGCACCCTGCCGCGTGAAGTAATTGTAGTAGACGACGGTTCAACCGACCGCTCCGCCGAAATTGTAGCCGGGATCGCCCACCCCCTCATTCGATTGATCCGTCAGGAGAACCGCGGAGTCAGTGCTGCTCGCAACCACGGCTTGCGAGAGGCTAAAACCCCCTGGGTGGCCCTCTTGGATGGCGACGACACCTGGCGCGAGGGGTACCTCGAAGCGGTCTGCCGCCTTGCGGAACGCTACCCCAACTGCGGAGCCTATGCCACAGGCTTTGATATCCTGAACGGGGAGGAGCTCACCCCGGCCAACTGCCCCAAAAGCGATGGCATAGTCGATTTCTTTCGCGAGGCAATGCGTTGCTATGTACTAATCCCCTCCTCTACAACCTTGAATCGCGAAGTGGCCCTCTCGCTCGGAGGCTTCCCCGAGGGGATGCGCATGGGCGAAGATCAATACCTTTGGACCCTTTTGGCTCGCAGGGAAAAGATCGCTTTCAGCCCCGCAAGCGAAGTGATCTACTCGCGATCGGCCTCCAACCGCTCGGCCACAATTTGGCAACCCGAAACGTGTGCCACCTCGCTCGAAGCGCTCTACAATGCAACAGGCAGCCCCATCAGCAACGAGTATGTGGCCCGCGTAGCCCTCGGCAAGGGGCTTTTGGTCTCCTCGCGCGGAGGCACCCGCCTTGCGGCCGAAACCCTGCGCACCTTCCGGTTTACGCAGCTCAACCGCTTTGCCTGGTGGAAACTGCGCCTGCTCAACAGCCTGCCCCCCTCATGGCGCTCGCCTCTGCTTGCTGCCTACAACCGCCTGGCCTGGTGGGTGGCCAAACGCGGACTCTGATCCCGAGCCGAATGGCGCAAGGTGCAAGTTGTCCTCTTCGGCCATATTCCTACCCGAATGCTTGGTTTTCTCTATTTTTTTTTCTAACTTTGTAGTAAGGATGTCAATCCAAGCATCCCAAAACAGCCTATTTATTCACTTTAATACATTATGTTTATGAAGAAATTATTCCTTGTTGTGACAGCAATGCTTTGTATTGCAACGGCTTCGGCTCAAGACAAATGGTCTGTCGGCCTTCGTCTCGGCACGGGTGCTCAGGTAGAGGGCGAATATTTCTACTCGGATAAGGCCTACCTCGAAGGGTTGCTCGGCTTCAGTTTTGTGGGTGGAAATGTCGATTTCAGCGTGATCCATAATTGGAACTGCTTCGAGTGGGATTGGACCCCCTCGGCCGGTCATTGGTTCCTCGATGCCGGTGTGGGAGGTCGTATCGGTGGCAGCGGCGACTGCTGCTTCTTTGGTGTGGCCGGTCAGGCGAAGTTTGGTATCGAGTTCCATCGAGTGCCCATTCGCCTGGCACTCGATGTTACCCCGTCGTTCGGTCCCATCATCCACTACGGCAAGAAGGTCACCATGCTGACCGGAAATGGCAACGAGATGGTGGAGGCAAGTGTCAAGATCCCCTCGACCTGCAAGTTCTTCTCCTCGGGCCTCCTCAGCTTCGGTCTCTCGGCTACCTGGCGCTTCTAATCGCCCCCCGAGAAAGGTTCCCTGTGGGAAGCAAAAAAGAATCGCAGATGCGATTCTTTTTTGTTTCCAATAAGGGGCAGAAGATCAAAACTTGTAGCAGGCACCCACCGAGATTACAATCGGATTTTTGCGCAGCGACTCAAAGACCGGCATCCACTTAACCGAAGCCGTCAGATCCCAGTCTCGGGCCACCGCAAAGTCGGTACCGGCACCCAAATTCATACCAAATCCCCACTTCCCGATATCGCTCACGGTAACACCCGCCAAGGGGTAGAGATACCATTTGGGAGCCACCTCGAAGAGGTAGTGTACATCGCATTGAATATCCACGGAGCAACCGCTGTGGAAGAGTACGCTCACCGCCGGCTCCACTCGCCAGGCATCGGTGAAGTTATAGCGGGTAAAGGCTCCCAAAGAGAAAACCGCCCCATCGCCCGAATTGGCATAAATGTTCATGCGCGGGCCCAACGTCCACTGACCGGCCTCCTGTGCCGAGGCAACCGAAATCGAAGCCACCATCACGGCAATCAGTAAAAATAACTTTTTCATCTATCTACAACATTTTTCATTCTGCTGCTTACAAAGATAGTGCATTTCTCGGAAAACCGCCAAAAAATTTCGAGTCGACAACCGATTTTCGATTATCCGACAACAGGCACACCCCGGCAGACAATGGCGGGAGAAGTGGGGAGTTGCGACACTCGGCCCATTTCGTTACCCAATTTCTTATTTTAGAGGAGCAGACTTTTTCCTATACCTCCCTGCGGCTACGGCAACCAATTTGGTAGGAGAAGTGGGTAGTGGCAACACTCGGCCCATTTCGTTACCCAATTTCTTATTTTAGAGGAGCAGGTTTGTCCTTAAAGGAAGGGCGGCTCGGATGGATAGTACTTGCCGTACATTCCATTCGAGCCGCCCGAGAGCAAGGGCAAAGATGCCCTATAAAATCAGAAATTATTATTTCTGGTTGAGAGCCGCGTGAGCAGCTGCCAAACGTGCGATGGGCACACGATAGGGCGAGCAGCTGACGTAGTTCAGACCTGCATAGTGGCAGAACTCTACCGACGAGGGCTCACCACCGTGCTCACCGCAGATACCGCACTTCAGGTCGGGACGGGTGCCACGGCCCTTGAATACAGCCTCGCGAACGAGCTGACCTACACCGTTGCGATCAAGGATCTGGAACGGATCGGCCTTCAAGATACCCTTCTTCAGGTATACGGGCAGGAACTTGGCGATATCGTCACGCGAGAAACCGAGGGTCATCTGCGTGAGGTCGTTGGTACCGAACGAGAAGAACTCGGCTACCTCGGCGATCTGGTTGGCCGTAACGGCGGCACGCGGAACCTCGATCATCGTACCTACCAGGTAGTCGATGCGATCGTTGCGCTCCGAGAATACCTCGTTGGCTACGCGGTCGATGATGTTCTTCTGGTAGCGGAGCTCCTTGTGGTTACCTACCAGCGGCACCATGATCTCCACCTTCACATCCGTACCCGAAGCCTTGACATTCATGGCAGCCTCGATGATGGCGCGGGCCTGCATCTCGGTGATCTCGGGATAGGTGTTACCCAGACGGCAACCACGGTGACCCAGCATCGGGTTCACCTCGTGCAGATACTCTACCTTGGCAGCTACAGTCTCGTAGGGGATACCGAGTACCTCGGCCATCTCACGCTGCTCCTTCTCGGTGTTGGGGGCAAACTCGTGCAAGGGGGGATCCAAGAGACGCACGATCACGGGATAGCCCTTCATGGCCTTGAACAGACCCTCGAAGTCACCACGCTGCATGGGAAGAAGCTTCGAAAGTGCTACGCGACGACCGGCCTCGTCATCGGCCAGGATCATCTCGCGCACGGCCTTGATGCGGTCGCCCTCGAAGAACATGTGCTCCGTGCGGCAGAGACCGATACCCTCAGCGCCGAAGGCGAAAGCCTGCTCGGCATCACGCGGCGTGTCGGCGTTGGCACGCACCTTCATGGTGGCATACTTGCCGGCCAACTCCATCAGCTGACCGAAGTCGCCGCTCAGGTCGGCATCCTGCGTGGCTACCTGACCCAGGTAAACCTCACCGGTCGAACCGTTCAGCGAAATCCAGTCACCCTCCTTCACGGTGTAACCGTTCACCTGGATGGTGCGGGTCTTGTAGTCGATCAGCAGCTCACCGGCACCCGATACGCAGCACTTACCCATACCACGAGCCACAACGGCAGCGTGCGAGGTCATACCACCGCGTGCGGTCAAAATACCGGCAGCATCCAACATACCCTTCAAGTCCTCGGGCGAGGTCTCGATACGCACCAGGATGGCCTTCTTGCCCGTCTCGTTGAATACCTTCTCGGCATCGTCGGCGAAGAAGACAACGGGACCCGAAGCGGCACCCGGCGAAGCGGGCAGACCCTTCGTGATAACGGTGGCGTTCTTCATGGCCGTCTTGTCGAATACGGGGTGGAGGAGCTCGTCGAGCTTGGCGGGCTCGCAACGCAGCACGGCGGTCTTCTCGTCGATCAGACCCTCGCGCAGCATATCCATGGCGATCTTCACCATGGCGGCACCGGTACGCTTACCGTTGCGGCACTGCAGCATCCAGAGCTTACCATCCTGGATGGTGAACTCGATGTCCTGCATATCGGTGAAGTACTGCTCCAGGTGGTGCTGAATGTCGTTCAGCTCGGCGTATACGGTAGGCATCACCTCCTCGAGCGAAGGATACTTCTCCTTGCGCTCCTCCTCGGAGATGTTCTGAGCCTTGGCCCAACGACGCGAACCCTCGATGGTGATCTGCTGCGGCGTGCGGATACCGGCTACCACGTCCTCACCCTGAGCGTTCACGAGGTACTCACCGTTGAAGATGTTCTCACCCGTGGCGGCGTCGCGCGAGAAGGCTACACCCGTTGCCGAGTTGTCGCCCATGTTACCGAATACCATGGCCTGTACCGAAACGGCCGTACCCCACTCTGCGGGGATATTATTGAGCTGGCGATAGAGGATGGCGCGCTCGTTCATCCACGAACCGAACACGGCGCAGATGGCACCCCAAAGCTGCTCCCAAGGGCAGGTGGGGAAGTCGTTGCCGGTCTGCTCCTTCACGGCAGCCTTGAAGTTTACTACGAGCTCCTTGAGATCCTCCACCGTCAGATCGGTGTCCATCTTCACGCCACGCTTCTCCTTCTGCTCCTCGATGATCACCTCGAAGGGATCCTGATCCTCCTTCGATACGGGCTTCATGCCGAGTACCACGTCGCCGTACATCTGTACGAAACGACGGTAGGAGTCCCAAGCGAAGCGGGGGTTACCCGAGAGCTTCGACAGCGCCTCTACGGCCTGGTCGTTCATACCCAGGTTCAGGATCGTATCCATCATACCGGGCATCGAGGCGCGAGCACCCGAGCGAACCGACAGGAGCAAAGGAAGCTCCTTGTCGCCGAACTTGCGACCCGTGAGGTTCTCGATGTTCTGAACAGCCTTCTCCACCTCGGGCTTGAGCATCTCGATCACAGCGGCCTTGCCCTGCTTGTAGTACTCCGAGCAAACCTCGGTGGTGATGGTGAATCCGGGAGGTACGGGAATACCGATCAGGTTCATCTCCGCCAAGTTGGCGCCCTTACCACCCAGCAGCTCTCTCATTTTGCCATTACCCTCGGCCAGCTTGTTACCGAAGGTATAGACACGTTTTACATCTGCCATAACTTTTTTGGTGTTTTTGAGTTGTTAAAAAATATTTCAATACTTTGTTAGTCCTTGCTAATCAACCTATTGGCTCCATTATAGCCGAAAAAGCGGAGGAAGAACGCATCTGCGCCCGCCCCACCTCTGCAACCCTTTATCGGGCCGATACCCTACGTTTTCGACCAATAAACAAGCCATTAAGGGTTACGAAAGTACGGCTTTTTTCCTAATTTTCCAAATTCGCGGCACGGAAATAGAGAAAAACCGGCAAATTTCGGCTCCAACCACCCCGATAGCGCTCACGATCATAGAGCGGAAGAGGTGCTCCGGTGTCTTCATCAAAGAGCATCCGATCGGCATAGACATCGGCCCGCAGGGGCTCCCATTCGTTCCCCAGCCAAATCCGATCACGCATCCACCAGCCGCCGCGCGAGAGGCGTGTACCGCGCCCCGCTCGCTCGGCCAACAGGAGGGCATCGCAAAGGGGAACTCCCTTGGCAAACGCCCCCGTACATCCGAGCACAAGCAACGGACTCCTCTCCCGAAAACGACACAACACCTCGACCCGCTCGGAGGCTGCTTCGGGGTCGTTGGTCAACAACAGGAGCACCGGTCGCCCCATCAACTCTCCTTCGATTTGGAGGAGTCCGTAATCGCTCTCCACACGGCCGGGCAGGAAATGGTCGGCCTGATAGAGCAGGGCAAAATCGAGGCCGTCACGGCGTGCCGAGGTGCGGTGCACGACGGCATAGTCGCCCCGACTGCGAGCGGCCAAAGCCAAGGCCACCTCCTCATTCTCCACCCCAAAGAGGGCGACGAGGGGCATCGCCAGCGTATCGATCAAGGCCGCATAGCGATCCAAGGCCATCTCATAACGCTCCTCACTCCATGCCAAGCGTCCTCCGGGAAGATAGTCTTCATCCCCTCCAAAAGGCGAGGGCTCGATGTCGTAGAGGCCACCAAGGTCGTAGTAGACCACACCACAGGGCTCTTGTGCCCACAACGCTTGGGTATAAGAGAGCAGCCAGCCGACTATTATCAAACAGCAAAAATTCCTCATTTCCTCACAAAAATAGCCATAAAATTGCAAAACAAAGAAAAATTAACGACCTTTGTAGAAAACCTTACAAAACCAATTGAAACATGAATCGATTTATTCTGCTATTGTTTACCCTGCTGGGTTGCACGCTATCCTCTGTGGCCCAGTCCTTTGAAACCTATTTCGAGGATGCTACGTTGCGCATCGACTACACCTTCCTGGGCGATGCCCGCGAACAACACGTCGCCCTCAAAGAGTTGCAGTACCACCCCGAGTGGTCGGGACGTCGTCACAACCTGGCCACCACTCCGCTGCGAGGCAATGGTCGGGTGACGCTGCGCGACAAGGCCTCGGGCGAAGTGATCTACAGCCAAGCCTTTTCGTCGCTCTTCCAGGAGTGGATCGTAACCCCCGAAGCACAGCAGGTGAGCCGCAGTTTCGAGGCCACCTTCCTCGTGCCAATGCCCCTGAAGGAGGCCGAGGCCGAGATCGTTCTGATGAACAACCGAGGCGAGGAGCAGTGCTCCTTGAAGCACACGATCCGCCCCGACGATGCCCTGATTCGCGACCTCTCGAAGGTCGATCCCCTGCCCTACGAATACCTCCACCGCGGAGGTTCGGACGAGGCCTGCATCGATGTTTGCATCTTGGCCGAAGGCTACACCCCCGAGGAGATGGAGCTCTTCCTGCAGGATGCCCGCACGGCGGCCGAGGAGATCCTGCGCTACGCCCCCTTCAACGCCTACCGCGACCGTTTCAACTTCATCGCCGTGAAGTCCCCCTCGCTCCACTCGAACGTAAGCGTTCCGCAGGAGGAGGCGTGGCGCGAGACGGCCATCAACTCCAACTTCATGACTTTCTACATGCCCCGCTACCTCACCACGGGCAGTGTCTACAAACTCTACGACCAAGTTCGCAACATCCCCTGCGAACACCTGGTGGTACTGGCCAACACCGACACCTACGGCGGTGGCGGTATCTACAACTCCTACACCCTCACCACGGCCCATCACCCGAGTTTCAAGCCCGTGGTGGTGCATGAATTCGGCCACTCGTTCGGTGGTCTGGGTGATGAGTATTTCTACGACACCCCCGACGCTACGGACGAGACCTACTCCCTGGCCCACGAACCCTGGGAGCCCAACATCACCACGCGCGTGGATTTCGACTCGAAGTGGGCCGATCTGATGCCCGCCGGAGTCGAAACCCCGACCGAGGTGACCGAGGAGCGCAAAGCGGACTACACCGTCGGACTCTATGAGGGTGGCGGCTACCGCACCAAGGGAATCTTCCGCCCGACCGTGGTCTGCCGCATGCGCGACAACGTGGCCGAGCGCTTCTGCCCCGTCTGCGAGCGCAACCTCGAGCGGGTCATCCTCCACCAAACGGAGCCTGCGAAATAGCAAGCCGAAATGCAAAAGCAACATGGCGAACCCATCGAGGTTCGCCATGTTGCTTTTAACTCGTTCGGGGCATTCTCTTCTACCCCCACATAATCCGCTTGACGATCGGCAACTTGAGCACCGGCAACAAGGCCCACGCGGGAAGCAGCGCACAAACCGCCACCAACCCCTTGGCCCAAAACCCCGGAATAACACGACGCCGACGGGCAAAGAGGGCTTTCAGCCCCTTGCGGGCCACCTCTTCGGGGGTAAGCATCAGCCCAAAACGACGCAAGCGGCAACGCATTCGATCATCCAAATCGTAGAGGGGCGTATCTACGGCCGAGGGGAACAGGGTGGTTACTCCGACTCCGCGCCCGCGCATCTCATACCAAAGCGACTGCCCGAGGCTCTTCAAGTAGGCCTTCGAGGCAGCATAGGCCGAAACGGTTGGATAGGGCATCCAGGCCGTAATAGAGCTTACAAGCAGGATATACCCCCTGCCACGCGCCGCCATCTCGGCACCAAAAAGCCGACAAAGTTGCGTGGGGGTTGCGCAGTGCAGGGCCACGATTCGCTCGACTTGCTCAGGATTGCTCCGCTCCAACACACCGAAAAGCAACATCCCCGCATTGTTGATGAAAACATCGACCACCAACCCCTTGGCACAACACCAGGCATAAAGTCGATCAGCCGCATCGGGCAAAGTAAGGTCGAGGCAAAGCGATTTTGCCTCAACCCCATAGCGTTCATGAAGTTGTGCGGCCAAGCCATCGCACTCCTCGGCACGATTGCTCACCATCACCAGGCTCCACCCCTCCTCGGCCAACTGGCGCGAAAAGGCGGCTCCGATGCCCGACGAGGCCCCGGTAACAAGTGCCCAGCCTCTCTTCATCGTTTAAGCAATCAACAAGTAGAGGGCCGCTCCTGCAAAGTAACCAATCAAGACGAGCCACGAAATCTTCTTCAGGTAGTAGCCAAAAGAGATCTTCTCCAAGCCCATCACCGTTACACCGGCAGCCGAACCAATAATCAGAATTGAACCTCCCGTTACAGCGCAATAGGCCAGGAAGGTCCAGAACGAACTGTTGCAGGCAAACTCACCCACCGCAGCCACAGGATACATACCCATCGTGGCCGACACCAGGGCCACGTTGTCGAGGAACGAGGAGCAGACACCCAACACCAGAGCGATCAGATTCGAGTCGGAGAAGGTAGCATTGAGGAAATTGGCCAAGATGGCGAGCTGCCCCGTAGCATTGAGGGCATTGACCGACATCAGAATACCGAGGAAGAAGAAGATGGTCGAGATATCGACACGCATCAAGACGCGATGCATACGCAGATTCTGCAACTCCTCGTCCTCCGACTCGGCATAACGACGGTCGGTCATGATCCAAAGGGCCACCAAACCGAGCAAGACACCCATAAAGGGGGGCAACTGGATCAGGCTCTGCAACACCGGCACCAAGGCCAGCGAGGCAAGACCCACGATGAGAATCTGCTTGCGGAATTTCGGGTCGATCTTGCCCTGGCTCTCCATCGCTGCCGGCACCGAGGGGATGAGCCCCTCTTTGGGGAGCATCAGCGTAACACCCGTCAAAGGGACAAGCAACATCACCAAAGCAGGCAGGAAGAGAGTGGTCATCTGATGTGTCACCGTCAGGTTACCGCCCGTCCACAAAAGCAGGGTCGTCACATCACCGATGGGCGACCACGAGCCTCCGGCATTGGCCGCCACGATGATCATCGAGGAGAAGAGCAAGCGCATATTGCGCTCGGGGATCAACTTGCGGGCGATGGCAATCATCACAATCACCGTGGCCAGGTTGCCCAACAGCACCGAGAGGAAGAAGGTCGTGAAACACAAGATCCAGAGCAGTTTACGCTGGCGATTCGTCGTAATGGCCGCCGAGATCACCCCGAAACCGCCGTGGCTGTCCACGATGTCGATGATGGCCATCGAGCCGAGCACGAAGAAGAGCGTGGTGGCCACGTCGCCCAACGACTCCACCATCTTGAACTCGATGAATCGATAGGCCAACTCCGCCGTCGAGAGTTCGGCAAATTGGGGGAATCCCACCAGGAACTCCTGGAGGTGTACGGGAGGATGGGCCGAGAAGATTCCGGCGGCATCCAAGAGGAAGATCAGCCACAGGAGAATCGACATTCCCACGGCCGTAGCCGCCTTGTTGATACGGATCACATCCTCGAATGCGATCATCAAAATTCCGATCAAAAAGATGACCGGCATCAAGTAGTATAAAATCATAATTGCACCGTTTTTTATTAAATTCTGTTTAAAAATTTTACCAAATTTATACAAAGTTAGAGGTTTCTTGTCGGATTTCCAAAAAAATAACTATATTTGTCATGTTGCCTATGTGGCATAAGATGAATTTGAACAGAACGAAAGCACCTAATCCAAAATACTTAAGCAATGAAAAAGTTATTATGGCTTTGCCTGGCCCTCCTTTTTTCGGGGAGTATGATGGCACAAGAGTTGGTCGTAAAATCGTTTGAATTGAATACCAGAGATCTAACAGCCAAAACCCATCCCGTGAAAGACCTAAATGGTGATTATTGCGCCTTAATACGAGTTCAGGTGGCAGCCAAAGATTGTCTGTTTCGAGGAAATATTGTGGGTGAACCGCAAGCCGAGTGGGGAGAATATAAGGTCTATATGGCTGCGGGCAGTCGAAACCTCTATATTTCCCACCCCGACTTTATCTTCACTCCCCTGAATTACGAATTCCCTGAAAAAATTCTCTCCGGTCACACCTACTCCCTGCGTCTCGAGGTTCCGGTCTATACCAATTACAGCGAATTGGCCGCACAGCAGATCGCCTCACAAGAAAAAAGCTACAAAGTGGGCGATTACTACAACGAAAATGGCAAAGGGGGTGTCGTTTTTTGGGTGGATGAAACCGGCAAGCATGGAAAGATCGTCGGAATGAAAGAGTGGTTTAACATAGACGATCCTACTGTGAATCCTATGGATTTTTTATGGACAACATTAAAGGAGAGTAATAAAACTAAATTTGTAGCAAAAAGCAGGGTTGATGGGAAAAAGAATATGGAAGCCATTATGTCATTCCCCAATTGGAGAGAAGAGTATCCCCCTTTTGCTTGGTGTGCAGAACTTGGAAAAGATTGGTATATACCTGCAATTGAAGAGTTGTTGCTATTTACTGAAAACAATGATTTAAACAAGAAGATAGATGCTATACTCGTTCAACATGGAGGCGACAGCATAAGAGAAATGGGAGGGAAAATACCTAAAGGATATTATTCCTCAATAGAGGAGTTTCTATCTACGTACCCAGGAACTGACAAAGGCGTATTATCCGTACTTTATTTCGATCCTTATCGAAGTAAGATAACTAGCACCCCTGCTGATTGCTATTGCACCAAAGCCGCAAATGTCAGACCCATCGCCACTTTTTAGCGCTTCGTTTGAAAGATTATAATACAAAAACTCGGGCAACAAAAGTTGTTCGAGTTTTTGCATCCTTGCAACAAGGAGAAGAATTGGACCAAGGCCAATTTCGAATCCTGAATTTTGAATTGAAATAATTCCTAATTAAAGAAAAGGTGTTCGACCAGGATTTTGAGGCCCATGGCGACCAGCACCACACCGCCTAAGAGCTCGGCACGCGAACGCCAACGATTTCCAAACAAGTGGCCGATCTGAACACCCGCGGACGAGAAGAGAAAGGTGGTCAAGCCGATGATCGTCACCGAGAGGAGCAGATCGACGTGCAGAAAGGCAAACGAGACCCCGATGGCCAGGGCATCGATGCTCGTAGCCACGGCCAGCAGAAACATGGTGCGCACCGAAAAGTCAGCATCCGACGGCTCCTCTTCGCCCGAGAGGGCATCCCACACCATTTTACCGCCGATGATGGCCAGCAACACAAAGGCGATCCAATGGTCGATGGAGGCCACCGCCTCAGCAAAACTCACTCCGCAGCCATAGCCTACCAAGGGCATCAAGGCCTGAAAGCCTCCGAACCAGAGTCCCGCAAGCAGATAATGGCGAAACTGCACACAACGCAACGAGAGCCCCTTGCCGATCGAAACGGCAAAAGCATCCATCGACAATCCGATAGCAATGATTAAGAGTTCGGTCAGTGTCATCGCATGCATTTTAATGGCGCAAAGATAGAGTTTTTCGAAATAAATCATCACAAGAATCGAAAAAATAGAGAATTTTGGTTATGATATTTGGCCAAATAAAAAATCCGATGTATTTTTGCACCACTATTCGGAGGGATGGCAGAGTGGTCGATTGCGGCGGTCTTGAAAACCGTTGACCTTCACGGGTCCGGGGGTTCGAATCCCTCTTCCTCCGCAAAAGGCGTAATTGCTCGATAAACCTCTGCCGTGCAGAGGTTTTTTTATCCCTTTCGCCGCAAAATCAGAAAAACCGATGAAGATTATCGTCGCCGTAACAGCCGCCAGCGGGGCCATTTATGCCCGCCAACTCCTCGAGGAGCTCATCGCCGCCCCCGAGGTGGAGCAGACCGCCCTCATCGAGAGTACGCACGCCCCCGAGGTGGCCACCTGGGAGGGAATCACCCTGCCCCACCACCCCAAAATCGAGCGCATGGAGAATCACGACCTCTTCCGATCGCCCGCGAGCGGCTCGGCTCGTTGGGATGCCATGGTGGTATGCCCCTCGTCGGTCGGCACGGCGGGGCGCATTGCAGCCGGCATCTCGCAGAGCCTGATCGAGCGGGCGGCCGATGTGATGCTCAAGGAGCGTCGCCGCCTGATCCTCGTCCTGCGCGAGAGCCCCCTCTCGCTGATCCACCTGCGCAACCTCACAACCCTGACCGAGGCCGGCGCTGTGATTCTCCCCGCCAGCCCCTCGTTCTACGCCCACCCCTCAACCCTCGAGGAGCTCTGCCACTCGGTTACTGACCGTGTTTGCGCCTTACTGGGACTCGAAGGCAAGCGTTATGCCTGGGGCGAGGAGTAGGAGGAGCTATTCAAAATTTGTATAGAAATTGGGGCGACTAACTTTGTAACAAGCAACAAAAGAGGGAGCATTTGCACGCCAAAAGAGAGAAATATTGAAAGGTGAAGAAAATAATTTTGAATTTTGAATTTTGAATTCTGAATTTATTTCTATCTTTGTGCCCGCGAAATCAATAACTTAAAAAAACAGATACACTATGGCAACAACTGCTGACATCAAAATTGGTATGTGCATCGAGCTCGATGGCAAGACGGTTCAGATCATCGACTTCCAGCACGTAAAGCCCGGCAAGGGTCCGGCTTTCGTTCGTACCAAGCTCAAGAACCTTGAGAACGGCCGCGTATTGGACAACACCTTCTCGGCCGGTGCCAAGATCGAGCCCGTACGCGTAGAGCGTCGTCCCTACCAGTTCACCTACGAGGATGACCTGGGTGCCCACTTCATGCACACCGAGACCTTCGAGGAGATCAATATCGACAAGAACCTGATCACGAACTACGACCTGATGGCCGATGGCCAGATCGTGGAGGTGATGTTCCACACCGAGAAGGAGACTGTTCTCTCGGCCGAGCTTCCCCCGATCGTAGATATGGAGGTAACCTACACCGAGCCCGGTGTTCGTGGCGATACGGCTTCGACCAACTCGCTCAAGGCTGCTACGGTAAATACCGGTGCCGAGATTCGCGTGCCCCTGTTCATCAATACGGGCGACAAGATCCGCGTAGACACCCGCACCCGCGAGTACTACGAGCGCATCAAGTAATCAAGGCCTGTTTACCATGCTTTCGAGCCCCGAATGGATCCATTCGGGGCTCGTTGCATAGAATCGATAGCGGCCCCCTCCAAGAGCGAAAGGGAAAAGCTGATAGAAGTTGACTCAAAAAAAGATACGGAGAGAAAGCCGAGACTTCCCCTCCGTACATAAAACATCACACTCGGATTACTTGGCCTCGTCCAAGAGCGTATAATTCGATCCGAAGTCATAGAGCTCCTCATCGAGGTAGCCCAACGAGCGGTAGTAATCGTTCAGGTCGCGACCCAACTCCGGACGGTCGGCCACAATGACCAACTGATAGAGCACCTCCAGCTGTTCGAGCTTCTCGATCAGGGCATTCTCGATCAGCGCCCCCTGAGCTCCCTCAAAGCCCAGGTAGTAGTCGATGTACTCCATAATACATTGGGCATATTCACGCAATAGGGCATCACCACGCTCCTTTTCGCCCATGGCATAGAAAGCCTCGATGAAGGGGAGGGTGTTTGACTCCGAGAAGCGCACCTGCTTCGTGGGCATACGGCGGAGTCCCTCCTCCAAGAGGTCCAAAGCCTTATCATCCTCTCCGCGGCGGATAAACTCCTTGGCTACGCGGGCAAAAGCCTCACGCGCCTTCGAGGCCGAAAGATTATACTGCACGAAATTATCAACATAGACCTCCTCGTCCTCGAGATTACCATAGCGGAAGGTCTCCATGAGCAACGGATAGGCATAATCGGGATCGATGCGACCAATATCCCACGAGGCCTCGTAGGGGGTGAGAATGGGGACAAAGCGGTAGGCGTAGCCATCGAACTGGAGGTAGTCCATCAGCGAGGGGGTCGAGGTGCCATCGCTGAGCTGACGCTTTGCGCCCAACCCCTGCAGGATATAGGGCTGCGTGAAGTAGATCGGACGCTCCCAATCGAAATTGGCCAACAGATCGAGGAGCATCAGCTCACTCTTATAGAGCACCCCTTTGTTGATCTGGAAATAGACCGTATCAACCATCAGGTGGGCATCCTCCTCCTTCACAATGCCCGAACGGAGGGCGTTCTCTTTGTTCACGGGCAGGGCAAAGAGGTTGGCTGGCAAATAGTCAGCCATCGTGCCATCAATCAGCGGTACCTGGGTACGGGGATCATCGTTTGCCACAAAAGCAATCGCCTCCTTAAGTTCCACGGGGCGATCCACCAGGGGATCCACAAATATCTGCTCGTTGCAATGGGTGTACTTGTGGCGCGGCAGGGAGAAGGGTACACCAGCCGCCTCGTTGGCTCGGGTCTTCATCTCGTCGATATACCACTCGCCACCCAAGTAACTCGTATTCATGATACGCACATCGGGTCTTACCCCATCTACCTCTTGATTAAACCAAAGAGGGAAGGTATCGTTATCTCCGTAGTTCAAGATGATCGAATTCGGAAGGGTGGATTGGAGGTAATTCCAGCCAATATCGCGGGCAAAGGTGCGGCCCGAACGGTCGTGGTCGTCCCAGTTTTCGGCACAAAGGATGCCCGGCACCACGAGTGCCAGGAGGGTGGCCACAGCGGCAACAGTCGTCGTATCGCGCTTCGTCAACCACTTAAGGCCATCGCGCAGGGCCATCACCCCCAAGCCGATCCAAATCGAGAAGGCGTAGAACGAACCGGCATAAATGTAGTCGCGCTCGCGGGGTTCGTTAGGCGAGGTGTTGAAGTAAAGCACCAGCACAACTCCCATCATCAAGAACAACCACATCACCACCGTGAAGTTACGCTGATCACGGTTCAGCTGGTAGAGCAGTCCGACAAGACCTAATAGGAAAGGAAGGAAGTAATAGGCATTGCGACCACGGTTTTCCCTTACCTCGCGTGGCAGGAACTCCTCATCCTGGGGGCCTATATAGAGTTCGTCAATGGCATTGATACCCGAGCGCCAATTACCATCGAGGATCGTCTCGTGCAGGGCCTGGATATCGCTTTGGCGGCCTACGAAATTCCACAAGAAGTAGCGCCAATACATGTAGTTGAGCTGGTAGGAGAAGAAGAAGTTGAGGTTCTCGCGGAAGGTGGGCTCCACCACCGTGCGCACCCGCTCACCATCATTGTAGCGTACCTGGCGACCGTATTCAAGACGGGTTTCATAGACTGGGCGACCCTTTTCGTCGCGCATCACATTGCCCGATTCATCGCGCACCAACTCCTCTTTGGTACGGTGTGCCGCCCAGGGTTTGTAATCGCGATCCGTGTAGCGGGCATCCCACATACGGGGGAAGAGGTGCATGAACTGCGGATCATGAACCGTGGAGGTGAGCACCTCGGCGGGGTGATACTTACCGTCATCGCCCACATAGTAGGTGGTCTTGGTGTTATAATCCACGGCCGGCGCCGAGTAATAGGCCCCATACAAGAGGGGCTTTTGTCCGTACTGATCACGGTTCAGCAGACTCAGCAGGGCGTGCGGATTGTTCGGATTATTGCTGTTCATTGGCGGGTTGGCCACGGCACGAATCGTCACGGTGGCGTAGGAGGAGAAGCCGAGCAAGACAAGGCTCAAGGCCAACAAGAGCGTATTGGCCAACACGCGACCCTTGCGGTGGGTGTACCACACCCCCCAACCCAAGGCCCCGAAGAGGGCAAACGAGAAGAGCACCATGCCCGCATTGATGGGAAGCCCCAGCGTATTGACACAGAAGAGGTCGATCATCGCCCCGATGTAGACCGTGTAGGGGATGATCAGGTTGTTCATAAAGACGAGGATCGCCCCGGCCGTCAGCGTGGCATAGAAGAGCCCCTTCCAAGTCGGCTGGGCCGTCTTGCGGAAGTAGTAGATGAAGACCAAGGCGGGAATAGTCAGCAGATTCAAGAGGTGAACACCGATCGAAAGGCCCATCAGATAGGCAATCAGGATGATCCAGCGGTTGGCATGGGGTTCATCGGCCTGCTCCTCCCACTTCAACATGAGCCAAACCACCAGCGAGGTGAAGAGCGATGAAAAGGCATAAACCTCCCCCTCGACAGCCGAGAACCAGAAAGTGTCGGTGAAGGTGTAGGCCAAGGCACCCACGGCTCCGGCCCCTAACACAGCCCACTTTTCGGGATCGGAGAGCAGGCGACCGCGGGCATAGAGTTTTCTTCCCAAGTGGGTAATCGTCCAAAAGAGGAAGAGAATCGAAAAGGCCGAAGCCAGGCAGTTCAAAGCATTGACCGCATGGGGCACATAGTGGGTCGAAGGGGCCAATAAGGTGGCCAAACGCGCCAGAAGCATGAAGAGCGGGGCCCCGGGAGGATGCCCCACCTCCAACTTATAGGAAGTGGCAATAAATTCGGAGCAGTCCCAAAGGCTGGTCGACGGCTCCATGGTCATCAGATAAACCGCGGCGGCAATGGCAAAAACCACCCATCCGATTCGATTATTCCAAACTTTGAAGTTCATGGTTATCTCTTTTTGTTTGCTTTTTATTCGTTGCTTAAAGAGGCAAAGGTAGCGATTAAACGAGAAATTTCAGCCATTATTTCCCGAAAAAAAGAGCATACGACCCAAAATCGAGAGAAAAAACCTCCCTCACACAATTTTCGAGGGGGTAAAAGCGATAATTCCACAAGAAATTGCTACTTTTGCAAAAAAATAAAAAACCTTTAAGCATTTATGGCAAAGACAAAGATAACTCTTTACAATACGCTCTCCCGCCGCAAGGAGGAGTTTGAGACCATCCACGAAGGAAGAGTCGGCATGTATGTGTGCGGCCCCACGGTCTACGGCGATCCCCACCTCGGACACGCCCGCCCGGCCGTCACCTTCGACCTTTTGTTCCGCTACCTGCAGGCCGAGGGCTACAAGGTGCGCTATGTGCGCAACATCACCGACGTAGGCCACTTGGAGCACGATGCCGACGAGGGCGAGGACAAGATCGCCAAGAAGGCCCGCCTCGAACAACTCGAGCCGATGGAGGTCGCCCACTACTACACGGAGCGCTACCACCGTGCCATGGACGAACTGAATGTGCTGACCCCCTCGATCGAGCCCCACGCCTCGGGACACATCATCGAGCAGATCGACTTCGTGAAGCGCATTCTCGAGGCCGGCTATGCCTACGAATCGAATGGTTCGATCTACTTCGATGTGGAGGCCTACAACCGTAAATTCAACTACGGCCGCTTGTCGGGTCGCAATTTGGACGACATCTTGACCAATACCCGCGAATTGGATGGTCAGAGCGACAAACATCACTCGTTTGACTTCGCCCTTTGGAAGAAGGCCTCGCCCGAACACATCATGCGCTGGCCCTCGCCTTGGAGCGATGGCTTCCCCGGCTGGCACATGGAGTGCTCGGCCATGAGCACCAAATACTTGGGCGAGCAGTTCGACATCCACGGTGGTGGCATGGATCTCATGTTCCCCCACCACGAGTGCGAGATTGCCCAGGCCACCGCGGCCCTTGGCCATGACTCGGCTCGCTATTGGGTACACAACAACATGATCACGATCAATGGCCAGAAGATGGGTAAGTCGCTCGGCAACTTCATTACCCTCGAGGAGCTCTTCACGGGTACGCACAAGATGCTCGAGCAGGCCTACTCACCGATGACAATCCGCTTCTTTGTTCTTCAGGCCCACTACCGCTCGACCCTCGACTTCTCGAACGAGGCCCTGCAGGCCGCCGAGAAGGGATTGGATCGTTTGATGAAGGGTGTAGAGACCCTGAACAAGATCAAGCCCGCAGCCACCTCGACGGTCAATCCTACGGAGCTTGAGGAGCGTTGCGCCGCCGCCATGGCCGACGATCTCAACTCGCCAATGGTGATCTCGGCCCTCTTCGATTGGGTACGCATCATCAACCAACTCTCGGATGGTCAGCAGACCATCACGACCGAGGATCTCGAGACCTTAAAGGCCGTGGTTCGCCGCTATGTCTTCGATATCCTGGGTCTGCGCGACGAGAAGTCGGCCTCTTCACAGGGCGGGAAAGACCTGGTCACCCCGTTGGTCAATATGCTACTCGACATGCGCATGGAGGCCAAGGCTAACAAGGATTGGGGTACCTCGGACAAGATCCGCAATGCCCTGACCGAGATTGGCATCCGCGTGAAGGACCGCAAGGACGGCTACGATTGGGAGATTGAGTAACGCATAAAAGAGTCGATGCGACTCTTGGCTCTTCGAAGGTCGGGTTTGGATGGTGCATGCGAAATATGCTCCGCCTCAAACCCGACCTTCCGCTTAAAAAACAATCCATTTATAAATAAGGTGCCCGGCCCTACGAAGCGGGCCGTAGGTACCCGATGTTAGGTTCATTTGGTTAGAAAAGTTAGGAGATGAAAAAGTTTTTTACAAAACGGTGGGGGCAGACCCCATCGGTCGGGGTTTCGCTGATACCCCTCCTTGTACTGGCCCTTCTGTTGGTGCTGGTCATTCGCGCCTTTGGCAGTGACTCCATTATGGGAGGTAGTCAGATCGCCCTCCTCTCGGCCGCCTCGGTTTGTGCCCTCCTCTCGGTGGGGCTCTACGGTTGCAAGTGGGCCGTACTCGAAAACGAGATTGTTGAAAATATCCGCTCCTCGGCCTCGGCTATCATCATTCTGCTTTTGATCGGCTCGATTGCCGGCACCTGGATGGTGAGCGGCGTGGTCCCCACCCTGATCTGTTACGGACTGGAGGTGCTGCACCCCTCTTGGTTCCTGGCCGCCTCGTGCCTGATCTGTGCCGGCGTATCACTGATCACGGGCAGTTCGTGGACAACTATTGCCACCATCGGAGTGGCTCTGATGGGCATCGGTCGCGCCATGGAGTTCTCCGAAGGGTGGGTAGCCGGTGCCATCATCTCGGGAGCCTACTTTGGAGATAAACTCTCTCTTCTCTCCGACACAACGGTTCTTGCCTCCTCCACCTGCGAGGTGCCGGTCTTCGAGCACATCCGCTACATGCTCTACACCACCATCCCCTCGATGGTAATCGCCTTGGTGGTCTTCCTGATTGCAAGTCTGATGCACGCCTCCTCCGGAGCCGGTGATGTGGCCCTCTACGCCCAGGCGCTGCATTCCACCTTCCATATCACCCCTTGGCTGCTGCTGGTTCCGGTAGCCACGGGCCTGCTGATCTGGCGCAAACTGCCCGCCTTGGTAACCCTCTTCATAGCCACCCTACTGGCCGCCCTGGCCCTCCCCATCTTTCAGCCGAAGGTACTTCATACCCTGGCCGGAGGGGCCGATGAGGGGTTTCTCATGGGATTCAAGGGGGTACTGACCGCCTGCTTTGGCTCCACAGCACTCGATACAGGGGTTGCCGAGGTTAATGACCTGGTAGCCACACGCGGCATGGCCGGAATGATGAATACCATCTGGCTAATTCTCTGCGCCATGTGTTTCGGAGGGGTGATGACCGGCAGCGGGATGCTCTCGTCACTCACCTCGCTTTTCCTGCGCTGGGTGCGCCGCGCGGCCGGCACGGTGGCGGCCACCGTGGGGGCAGGTCTCTGCTTCAACCTCATCACGGCCGACCAATACATCTCGATCATCCTCACCGGCCGCCTCTTCAAAGGGCTCTTCCGCGAACGAGGGCTTGAGCCGCGTCTGTTGAGTCGCGCCGTGGAGGATTCGGCCACGGTAACATCGGTCTTGGTGCCCTGGAACAGCTGCGGCATGACCCAGGCCACGGTGCTGGGTGTTGCTACCTTCACCTACCTCCCCTACTGCATCTTTAACTATGTCAGCCCGCTGATGTCCATCTTCGTGGCACTGTTGGGCTATAAAATCACCAAAAAACGATGATTAAACTTGTCATATTCGACCTGGACGGAACGCTTCTCGAGACGGTAGGTGACCTGGCCGCCTCATGCAATGCCGTATTGCGCAGCCACGGACTTCCGGAACACGACTACGCAGCCTATCGTCGCTTTGTGGGTAACGGCGTGAGAAAACTTTGCGAACGGGCCCTGCCCGAGGCGTTGCGCACCGAAGAGCAAATCGACCGCGTGCGCGATGAGTTTGTGGCCTACTACACGACCCACATCGACTGCCACAGCTATGCCTACGAGGGGATTTTTGAACTCCTGGAGGAGCTTATCGCCCGCCAAGTAAAGGTGGCTATTGTATCCAACAAATTCCAACAAGGAACCGAACTGTTGGTGCAGAAATTCTTTCCCACCACCCCTTTTGCAGCCGTATTTGGAAATCGCCCCGAGGTACCCCTGAAGCCCGACCCCGCTGCGGACCTCGAAGTGTTGGAGCGAACCGGAATATCAGGTTACGAGACCTTACATGTGGGCGATACAGCCTCGGATATTCGCGCAGCAAAGGCCGCCGGCATAGGAGCAGTGGGTGTTTCGTGGGGATTTCGTTCGCGTGAAGAGCTCCTCGAAGCTGGGGCCGACGTGGTAATTGATCACCCACGAGAGTTGCTCTTCCTCTTAACTAAAAAGTAAAATGAAGCAAAAAGGGGCAACTTCACCCTCCGAGCAAAACTACCCCCCCCGCAAAAAAGAGTTTTTCGGAAGGTCTAAAAAGGAAAAATCAAGCCATTGAGCCCCTTTTTACATGAAAAGAGAAAAAAAACACAAAAATATTTGGAGAATTCGGAAAAACCCCCTATATTTGCACTCCGAAAACAGACGGGATGTAGCTCAGCCCGGTTAGAGTACACGTCTGGGGGGCGTGTTGTCGCTGGTTCGAATCCAGTCATCCCGACTAACCAAAAACCTTGATATTCAATCGAATATCAAGGTTTTTTTATTTTATCGTTCCCTCTTCGGAAGCGAAACACAAGGCAACCAGAGGAAAGAGGATCAATCCCCCATCCCCCAAAGTTAAAGGAGGCACCCTACAAGGGCGGAGGGGTATGTTGCAGAGGAGTATATTTTAGAATTAAGCCCAAAGAATTAGAAAATCGAGAAACGCCTTGTCTACGCTGGGAAAACACCCGCGAAGATAGGCACCATTGTACAATCCACAGACGATCAACACGGCGACCTTGTTCGCCAGAATGAATGAGCGAAGCACAAAAAAAACAACGGCCCTCCCATTGGGAGAGCCGTCATGGTAAATAAGACGCTCGATTAGAGAGCATTTACATGAAGCTGGAGAGCACCCTTCAAGTTACCAGCCTTGTTCTTGTGGATAATGTTGTGCTTAGCCAACTTGTCCAACATAGCGGTTACCTTGGGAAGCAGAGCCTCAGCGGCCGACTTCTCAGTGGTGTTACGCAGGGCCTTCACGGCGTTGCGAGCGGTCTTGTGGTACAGACGGTTGTGAGCGCGCTTGGTCACGGTCTGACGAATTCTCTTCTTCGAAGACTTATGGTTTGCCATAATCGTTTAATGTTTTTATTTTTTTACTTTTTCTGTTATCTTGGTTAAGGTGCGCTTGGTTGGAGGTCTTCCCTCCGCGGAGTCTTGCACCCTCCTCCGCACATGGAACGGCCGTGACCGCTTTCGGATAAACCCGCAGGGTTCGCTCCTAAACTCTCTCTTCACCCGTGGAAACTGCTCCGACTCTACCTCTCAAGAGAACCGAGCTCTTTTCAAGCCTCCCCCTCTCTTCATCCGCATAGCCTTTGCAGCCCTCGTTTGTAGCCCATAGGAGAGTCGAACTCCTCTTTCAAGAATGAAAATCTTGCGTCCTAACCGATAGACGAATGGGCCTTACCACTATTGTTCCGATTGTCCGGGACTTTAGCGGTGCAAAGGTAGAATAAAAAAATGAACTGACAAAATGATTTTCAAAAAAAATGCAAAAAAGCTTGGTTTGTGTGCGGATTTTTAGGAGGTTGGGCACAGGTAGGAGAATCACTTCGACAGAAACCCCGAAGCAGATACCAAAAGGGGCGCCCTTTTGCAGAGCGACCCCTTGAGTTTTTTTTGGTTTCGGATTATCGAGCCCCTACGGCCTTGGCCCAGGCGGTTTCAAGCCAGGCGGCGTGGGTGGCAGGGAACTCCTCGCGCTCCACATGGCAGTTCAAACCACAACTACGCGGAAGGTCGAGAATAAACTCCTGGTAGCTCGTCGAGCAGAAGGTGGGCGTGTGGTGCGCATAGAGCACGGCCTCGGAGAGGGCTGCACGGAAGTCGCTGCGCAGTGCCTCATCATCGGTCATCTGTTCCACAAACTGCTCGAGGTCGTAGTAGAGGTGAATCGGGAAACTCTCGTAGCCCTGAATTTGGGCGACATCGATGGTGCCATCGTTGGCGGCCACCACCCGGCGCATGGCCTGGGCCAGCGACTCAAGCTTCGCGCAATCGATGAGCGAAATCGCCCCCGAACGCCCCTCATAAAGCTCCATAAAGGCCTCGCACGAGAGACGCAGACCATGATCCTCGCGATAGAGCAACGGAAGAATCTCCTCATAGGGGAAGCCTTCGCCCATCACCTCGATCGGGGAGGCGATGATGTAGTCGGCGCTGTGGCGCAGGTCGTAGAGCGCCTCGACCGAGGCCATGAAACAGGCATCGAAGAGGATGTATTCGTAGTGGAAGGTATCGATAGCCGTCACCAAGTCGGCGATCTCCATACAGTCGTAGCCATCCTGGGCATAGAAGAGGGGCGAGGGGGCATAGGTAGCCGTGGCGCTCCCCTCCCAATCATAGAAGAGGTAGGTGTCAAAAATATCGGAGGGGACCCAACCGCCGCCGTGCGAAGAGAGGATCAAGCCGTAGGTATCGACCTCAACCTCCTGTTTGATGAGTTCGAAGACCTCCTTGACAAAGTCGGGATCTACACTCGAGAGCTCCGTGTTATACTCCTGAATGAGTCGTTGCTTGGCCATGCCATCGTCCATGTAGAGTTCCGTCAAACGGGTATAGTTACCACGGTCGTAGAAGATGACAAAACGCGACCCCTCGGGCAGTTGGTAGTAGGCTGTAATGGCTCGCTGCAAGTTGGTGTCCATGAAGGACTCCAAGCCGTTGTCGCCCTGCATGAAGAGGATCACGGCATGGCTCTGCGTAGGGGCTTGAGCCTCCAAAGTGGTCATCTGGAGCTGTTTCGAAGTCGTTAAACCCTCCCGAGCAACGGCCGCGACAATTGTATAATGGCTCTCAGCATCCAACTCGGTAAGGGTATGGGTCGTGGGGGCCGAGGCCGACACCTGCTCACCACGATCGAGTACCTCAAGGGCCGAAGGAATCTTTTCACCCCCCTTGACACAAAGCCAGGCAGCCTGCGTAGCATTTGCGGGGGTTAGGGTAAAGGTGAGGGTGTAACTACCACATTCCCCGGCAATCAACTCGACCGAAGGCTCGATCGGAGCAGGGGCGGGCTCTTCCGATTCGGAAGAGCAGGCCGTTACAAAGAGGAGCGAAAAAAGGAGTCCGAGGCTCCAAAGTGCATAGTTTTTCATAGTCATATAATATATGTGTAGGTTTTTAGCGGACACACCACTGCATCCAACGACAAATTTAACTAAAATATATTGGATTCGCAACTCTTTTCGGGCATCGGATAAAAACTTCTCCTTTTTTTTCACAAAATCGAACAACCGACCCTCCAAATGTTACAATATTGTTAATTTTTTCAGCTCTCTATTGCAAAATTCAAAGAAAATTCCGACCTTGCAGAAGCAAAAACCGAAAAAATATATTTTTCGCGTAAAAACAGGAAATTAAAACACGACAAAGATGAAAAAGAACCTTTTGTTTCGCACCCTTTTTACCTTGATGGCCGCGCTCTTTTTGTGTGCCTGTGGCAATGACTCGACAGAGACCCCGACCCCGGCACCTCTGCCACCGGTAGAAAAACCGACCGTAAGCCTGACAGCCGGTGAGGCAAGCCTCGATGCCCTGAGCGTAAATCTCGTCTCCGAGCATGCCGAGCAGGTGAAATGGATGTGCTACACGGACGAGACCCCCGCACCCGATGCCGCCACGATTTTGCGCGAGGGAACGGAAACCGAGCCCAATCGCGAGGTGGAGATTAGGGTCGGAGAGCTCCCCGCAGCCACCACCTACACCTTCGTCGCCGTAGCCGTGGCGGGCAATGAGCAGACCCTCTCGAACCGAGTGACGATGACCACCCTCGAGCCGGAGCCCGATCCCACCGTGGCCCTGGAGTTCCTCTCCGTGACGGAGACGACCGTTACCTTCCGCTTGAGCTCCACCGATGCCGAAGAGGTAAAGTGGATCTACATCGAAAAGGGTTCGCGCGAGTTGAAGGCCGAGCAAGTGTTGCAGTATGGCACTTCGGCTGATGCCAACACCACCGTGGAGATTACCGCCGAGGGGCTTAAGGATGACACCGAATATGAGTTCCATGCCGTAGCAGCCGCCGGAGAGGTGCTCGTCATGGCCGAGCCCTTTGAGGTAAAGACCATCAAGGAGATCCGCACCTATGCGGTGACCTCCGAGAACGCCTCCGTCACCCTCTACAACACCACCTCCTACACGAACTTCTATGTCACCTTCGAGGATAAGGTCAACAACTACACCTTCGTGGCCGACATCTACACCGCCCCCGAGAGCAGCTACTTCCCCGAGGGTGAGTATATGCTTGGAGCAGCCGAGCCCGGCAACATCTCGAAGAGCTACACCTCCTTCACCGAGCAGGGAGGCGATCCCCAAAAATTCGCCGAAGGGTCGATCAGCGTAACGGCCACCCTGAACGAGAAGCAGCGCACAGTAACCTACCGCATCACGGGCCAACTGACCCTTGAAAACGGCCACATCGTCACAGTTGTCTACCGCGGAGAGATTGAAGGCATTATCCTCCCGAAACCGGGAGCTCCCGAGGGTTACTACACCTTCGAGCCGGACCCCTCGAAATTGACTCCGAAACGCATTACGCGCAACGATGAGAAGCCGGGCCAGTACACCCTGCGCTTCTACAACAAAGATTCCGGTGAACTCACGTTGGATATTTTGGCCGACCCCACCCTCTGCGAGAATGGCAATGCCGGACTCCCCGCAGGCACCTACTCGATTGCAGATGGCACGATGACCAACTACACCAGCATCAGCCTCTACTCCCCCTACTGGAGCTGCAACCTCTCCTCCTGCGAGGTGGAGGTATCGTGTGAGGGCGGTATATATAGCTTTAAGGTGGATGCCGAAGGCACCTCTTCGGGAACAACCAAGAAGATTTGGATGGAATACACGGGTGAAATTCAGGAGATGACCCGCGAGTAGTCCCACAAAAAACAGCCAAAGAGAAATCAACCTAAACAGAAAAACAAAACGAATACCAACAATGAAAAAAAACTTTTTACATCGCATCGCAGCCACATCGGCCGCCTTGCTGTTGGCCGTAGGTTTTACGGCCTGCTCCTCGAATGAAGAGCCTGCGGCAACCCCCACCCCCGCAAAAGAGCCCTCGGTGGAGCTCAATCTCGTGCGTAGCACCGCCAATTCACTGACCCTGCAGGTCGACACCCAAAACGCAGAGGCCTGCTTCTTGAGCTATGTGGAAAAGGGCGAGAGTGAGCCCACGGCCGAGCAGGTGCTCGCTTCGGGCGTAGAACTTCCCTCGGTAGGTACCACCTACACCGTAGAGGAGTTGACCGCCGAGACCGACTATGTCGTAATCGCCGCCGTTCGCAACGGCCAAAAGAGTGCCACGGCACGCTTGGAGGCCTCGACCCCCAAGGCAGAGGTTGCCGATGATGTAATTGAGCTCAACATGCTCATCGAGGCCCTCTATCGCACGGACAACACGGCCGGTGCAGGCAACTACGAGATCGTCATTGCAAACGCCACCTCGTTGTCGTGGGACGGTGATGCACAAATGGTACTCGACCTCTACAATGTGGCCGACGAGGATCCCATCAACGCAGTCCTCCCCAACGGCCAGTATGCCCCCGCAAACGACTACTCGGCTTTCAGCTACAACCCCTCCTACACCTACATGAGCATCATGGTGGATGGCGAGGTGATCGAGTCGCCCGTAATGGGTATGATCACCGTGGATCGCACGGGTCCGAACTACACCATCACGGTCGAGGGCGAACTCTTCCTAAACTCGATGCCGGTGAAGGTTTCCTACACGGGCCCGATTCAGTTCATCCAAAGCAATACGGCCACCTACGAGCGTTTCGATAGCGACCAAGAGATCGCCTTCACCCACTCGCAGGGCCGCTACTGGGGCAGCTGGTTCTATCCCTTTGCCGATGAGACGATGTTGGAGCTCTTCCAGGGCGAAATCGACAGCGAAGGTGTCCTCCAAAAGGGATATTACCTCCACCTCTCGAACCTCTACATCGAGAAGATGCTCGACTACAACGCACAGCAGATCGAACTGCCCAACGGCACCTACGAGGTGGTAGGGGAAAACCCTGCCTATGTGAAGACCTATGCCATGCCCTTCACCTTCGACTACGGCTATTTGACCGAGCTCTTCGGAGAGATGCTCAACCAGGGAACCTATGTAACCTATGTGGATAAGAGCAAGAATATCAACAAGATCGGCTATGTAGTAGGCGGCAATATGACCATTTCGGGTTCGGGCAACAACTATCAGCTCACCTTCGACTTCCTGACCGAGGAGGGCATCTCGATTACGGGTACCTACGAGGGTGCGCTCAATATGGGTAACTACAACGACAACGACGAGAACGAGAATTGGATTTCGCGTCCCTGGACCACGCTGACCGAGGACTACACCTACGATTGGAAGCCCGAGACGGCAGGTCTTGCCTTCTTGATGGGCGACTACATCAAGTCGGGCATGGATACCTGGATGTTGATGATCATGGCTTCGAACTCGGAGTATCCGAATGGCTATGGCGACTACTTCACCACAGAGTTGCTCGTGGAGGAGGGCGCCGGTACCACCTTCCCCACCGGAACCTTCCAGGTAAACTGGAGCCTGGGCGACCACACGATGCTCCCGGGACACTTGAGCTATCAGGGTGCCGTACTCTTCTCCTACTACGGCGATCTGACCCCCGACGAGGAGGGCTATTCGATGGCCATGGCCGCTATCGAGGCCGGTACGGTAACCATTTCGCAGGTGGGCGACGAGTATAAGTTCGTCTTCGACCTGGAGGATGGCGCCGGCAACAAGATCACCGGTGAGTGGCAAGGTGCCGTAGTGGCTGATGACCTCCGCGACGAGATGGCCGGAAGCGGTGAAGAAGAGGAGGAGAATCACGACCACGCACACGCCCTGAAGATGCAGGCATTGCGTGCAGCGCGCTAATCAAGCCACCTAAAGGCTCTCGAAACGAGCTAGATTTACAACAAAAGGGCTTTGGAATCTATCCAAAGCCCTTTTTGGCAACCAATTTGCTTAGATCCGGAGCCGCGGCGATGGAATTAAAAAATTTGGCCTATCTTTGCCCTCGAAACTGAAACTTGAAGCATGCGACAAATCACTTATCTCCTTCTTTTGGCCCTCTGCGCAGGAATGAGCGGCTGCTGCACCCCGTGCCGCACCTACCAAAAACAGCAACAACCGCTTATCGACACCGAGTGGCAACTCGTACAACTCAACGGCCGCAAGATGAACGCCGAGAACGAGGCCTATACGCTACGCTTCACCCCCGCGGGCGAGGTGCAGGGGATGGCCGCCTGCAACCGCCTGATGGGCTCCTACACCACATCAAAGGAACGCACACTGGAGATCGGTCCCGTGGCATCGACCCGCAAATTGTGTCGAGACCCGCGCGAAGGGGAGTTCTTCGAGGCCCTGAACCGCGTAACCCACTACGAGATGGACGGCCCGATGATGATGCTCCTCTCGAAGGGGTCGCTACTGATGATCTTGCAATCGAAATCCAGCAACAAAGAGTAGGCAAATCTCCCTTTCGGGCCAAAAAAGCGAACTTCGGTTCGCTTTTTTTATTGTTCATTGCTCAATCTTTCGTATCTTTGCCCCTTGATTCGGTAAAGAAAAATATAAAATAATAAGATAGATGAAGATCGAACAGTTTATTTTGGATGCCGCCACCCGCTCGGTGGAGGCTCTCTATGGTCAGCTCGAGGGTGAGCAGTTGCAGATCCAGAAGACGCGCAAAGAGTTTGAGGGAGACTTTACATTGGTGGTCTTCCCGCTGCTGAAGCGCAGCCGCAAGTCGCCCGAGGCTACTGCCACGGAGATTGGTGAGCACTTGGTGGCCAACAACCCCGAGATCAGTGCCTTCAATGTGATCAAGGGCTTCTTGAACCTCGCCTTGAGCGAGAAGTTCTGGGCAGAGCGTTTCGAGGAGGTACGCCTCAACGAGAGCCACGGCCAGGGTATCCCGACGGGGCGCACGGTGATGATCGAGTACTCGTCGCCCAACACCAACAAGCCCCTCCACTTGGGACACATCCGCAACAATCTGTTAGGCTACTCGGTGGCCGAGATTTTGAAGGCCAATGGACACAATGTTATCAAGGCGAATCTGGTAAACGACCGCGGTATCCACATCTGTAAGTCGATGTTGGCCTGGAAA
The DNA here is from genome assembly GCA_045614985.1 of Alistipes sp. GTDB lineage: Bacteria > Bacteroidota > Bacteroidia > Bacteroidales > Rikenellaceae > Alistipes. The sequence continues at coordinate 35,082 of JAZLDX010000025.1, forward strand.
CTTTACGGCGAAGGCGAGACCCCGCAGTCGTCGGGCATGAAGGGCGACCACCTGGTGGGTAAGTACTATGTGGAGTTCGATAAGCACTACAAGGCGCAGATCAAGGAGCTCGTAGCAGAAGGCATGGCCGAAGAGGAGGCCAAAAAGCAGGCCCCCATCATGCTCCAGGCCCAGGAGTGGCTCCGCAAATGGGAGGCCAAGGATCCCGAGGTATATGGCCTTTGGGAGCAGATGAACGGCTGGGTGTATGAGGGCTTCGATGTAACCTACAAGGCCCTGGGTGTCGACTTCGACAAAGTATATTACGAGTCGCAGACCTACCTCTTGGGCAAAGAGCTCGTAGAGGAGGGTCTTAAGAAGGGGGTATTCTTCCGCAAAGAGGACAACTCGGTGTGGATCGACCTCGAGGCCGACGGTCTGGATCAGAAGTTGCTGCTGCGTGGCGATGGCACCTCGGTCTACATGACCCAGGATTTGGGTACAGCCTACCGTCGTTTCGAGGATAATCGCCTCGACGACATGATCTATGTGGTGGGCAACGAGCAAAACTACCACTTCCAGGTGCTGAAACTCGTGCTCAAGAAACTCGGCTATGCCGATTGGAGCGACCACATCACCCACCTCTCGTATGGTATGGTGGAACTTCCGGAGGGCAAGATGAAATCGCGCGAGGGTACGGTGGTCGATGCCGACGATCTGATTGAGAAGATGGTGCAGACGGCCCGCGAGATGTCGGATGAGTTGGGTAAACTTGACGGCTGCTCGGAGGAGGAGGCCTCGGCTGTATCGAACATGGTGGGACTGGGTGCTCTGAAATACTTCATCCTGAAGGTAGACCCCAAGAAGACAATGCTCTTCGATCCGAAGGAGTCGATCGACTTCAACGGCAACACCGGCCCCTTCATCCAGTACACCCACGCCCGCATCTGCTCGGTGTTGCGCAAGGCCGAAGAGGCTTCAATCGCCTACGATAAGGCGGTAGCCTGCACCCTGCTACCCGAGGAGGTGGAACTCATCAAGAGCCTGACGGAGTATCCGGCCGTAGTGGCCGCCGCCGGCGAGCAGTTTGCCCCTTCGTTCATTGCAGCCTACGCTTATGAGTTGGCCAAGCAGTTCAACGGATATTACCACGACCACTCGATCCTCAAGGAGTCGAACGAGGCCGTGCGAGCCCTACGCCTGCAGCTTGCCTCGGTGGTAGCCCGCACCTTGAGAAGCGCCATGCGTCTGCTGGGTATCGAGGTTCCCGAACGCATGTAGGCCATGAAGATCGCCGACATCGAATTGGGCGAAAAGCCCCTCTTCCTGGCACCGATGGAGGATGTAACCGACCCCTCGTTCCGCTACATGTGTAAGCGGTTCGGGGCCGATGTCGTTACCACAGAGTTTATCTCCTCCGACGGACTGATTCGCGATGCTTGGAAGTCGCGCGCAAAGCTCAACATCGACGAAGGGGAACGACCCGTGGGGATTCAGATCTACGGCCACCTGATCGAGCCAATGGTCGAGGCGGCTCGCATCGCCGAGACGGCCAACCCTGACTTCATCGACATCAACTTCGGCTGTCCGATGAAGAAGATCGCCGGACGCGGAGCCGGATCGGGCATGATGCGCGATGTGCCGCTGATGGTCGAGATGACTCGCCAAATTGTGGAGGCGGTGAAGAAACCCGTGACGGTCAAGACCCGCCTGGGATGGGATGAGGAATCGAAAAACATCGAGGAGATCGCCCTGCGCCTACAGGATGTGGGCATCGCCGCCCTCACCATCCACGGGCGCACGCGCGCGCAAATGTATAGAGGAGAGGCCGACTGGTCGCTAATCGGCAAGATCAAGAACGATCCCCGCATCCAGATTCCCATCATCGGCAACGGCGATATTGACTCGGCCGAGAAGGCCAAGGAGTATTTCGACCGCTACGGAGTGGACGGCATCATGATCGGTCGCGCCACCTACGGCCGTCCCTGGATCTTTCGAGAGGTCAAGCACTACCTCAACACAGGAGAACTCCTGCCCCAGCCCTCGGTCGTGGAGCGTGTGGAGATCGCCAAGGATCATCTTCGCAAGTCATTGGAGGTCAAAGGTGAGCGCGTAGGAATTCTTGAATTGCGCCGCCACCTGACCAACTACTTCAAGGGGCTGCCCGACTTCAAGCAAACCCGCCTGAAACTCGTTACGAGTTACGACCCCGAGGAGATCTGTTCTACGCTCGACTACATCGCCGACCAATGGGGCGATTTCGACATGGGATCGACCATCCCGGCCCCCCTCTCGCATGAAATTTAATTGCTTCACCCAAGTTGAGAATGGGGAGTTATTTCGCTGTAATTCGAAATAACTCCCCATTCTCAACTCTCCCCCAAAAGCGTTTGGCTCGGTTCTTGGTAGAGGTTGGCAAAAGAATTTTTAAACTCATTTTGCCGTGAAAACACTCTATCTTCCTACCGTTGGTATGCTGGCCTCTCTACTTGCTCTCGGGACGGCATCGCAGCCTATGCAAGCGCAACCGTACACCCCATCACAGCCGAAAATCGACTCGGTACTCCTCTCCGAAGAGCGAGAGGGCGAAAACCTGATTCGTCGCTATCGTGTCGATGAAGCGGGTAAATCCGGCTACACGATCCATTATCGCATCAATCGGGCGCAAGTCTCCTCCCAAATCGATAAAAACGCAGACGAGTTGCAGGCCTTGGAGCAGATGCTTCTTTCGCTAACCAAAGACCCCTCGCTTCGTGTGCATCAAATCACCGTCACGGGCTACTCCTCCCCCGACGGTCCCCACCCTTTCAACGAACAATTGGCCCAAAACCGCACCTCTGATTTCGTCGCCTATAGCGACAAAAAATACCAACTTTCACACCATTTTCCGCTAACGACCTCTTCCGTGGCCGAGGATTGGGAGAGCTGCCACACAATGGTGGCTGAATCCTCCATACCCGACCGTGATGCCGTGCTCAAAATCCTTGATGACAAGCATCTTACAGCAGATCAAAAAGAACACGCTCTAAAGCAGATGCCATCGGCCTGGGAGTACCTAAAAGAGCAAATCCTGCCCCACTTGCGCCGCGTGGAGGTGGCCGTGAACTTCGACCGAGAACGCATCGTGGAGGTACGCACCCCGATCCCCCAACCCAAACCCGCCCCCAAGCCCGAGGCGAAACCCACCATGGCTCAAAAGCCGCGTACCGACCCCTGTGGCGAATGCTTGGTGGTGGACGAGGCGATCACGGGATTCCTCGTCGAATTCCCCGAAAAGCGATAAAATTTTCACAGCCGAGACCATTTTTTAAGGTCTCGGCCTTTTTTTGTCAAAAGATTTCATTATCTTTGTGCGTTAGGCTTTGGGGCGAATCAAATGATTGCGTAGGCCCCGCTGCAAACCAGAGCAAAAACAACCAAAAAAATAGAGACGATTATGGCAAATTTGAGAACCCTGAAAAAGGAGATTGACTACTGCCTGGAGGAGCTCGTATTCGATTGCGACATGGCAATCTGCTTCCAGCCCTCGAAAGAGCAGGAGATTTTCGACCTGATGCGTCAGGCCGTGGAGTTGCGCAACGCAATGATGAAGAAGGTAAACAACCCCGCCGAGCCCCACAACCCCTCGCTCGTGCGCAAGCACTATGCTGCCCTGCGTGTAGAACTCGACAACGAGTTCGAGAAGCTCTTCGAGGCCCTGAGCGAGATCAACAACAAGTAAAGAAGGTTAAACCGCAAGAGAACGAAACCTATGAAGAAGATTATTGCATCGCCTTTGGCCCCCAAAGCCGTAGGCCCCTACTCGCAGGCCGTGGAGAATGGCGCCCTCTATATCTCGGGCCAGCTCCCCATTGATGGTGCTACGGGCCAAATGGCCGAGGGCATCGAGGCACAGACCCACCAGTCGCTCAAGAACCTGGGACACATCCTCTCGGAGGCCGGCTATACCTACGACAACGTAGTGAAGACCACCGTACTGCTCGACTCGATCGCCGACTTCGGCGCGATGAACGCCATCTATGCCGAGTATTTCCAGGGCGATAAACCTGCTCGTATCTGCTACGAGGTGGCCAAGCTCCCGATGGGTGCTCTGGTAGAGATTGATGCAATCGCCGTAAAATAAGGTTGTATCAATCAGGCTACCCTTTGTAGCCACACATAAAAAAACAAATGGAGAGAGACGATCTCTCCATTTGTTTTTTACCCCATCGCCTCCCCCTAAGGAAAGGAGAAACAGGCTCACCGACCCCCTCTAAGCCCTTCTCCAGAGGGTTTTCTTTTTTTGTTAATCACTTGTCAATAAATAGCCATTCGAGTAATTTGTTTGTTCTAAAAAAGGGTCTACTTTTGTGAAAATTTCGCGCCATAAATTAGCGAATACAGCACAATACGTTGACAATTAGAAAATTATAATAAAGGTAAAAATTATGGCTGAAAAGAACGCAACCCCGCAGGAGGTGAATTTCACCGAGGCGGTTGAAGCTTCGAAGGAGTACTTTGCCGGAGATGCGCTGGCCGCGCAGGTCTGGGTGACGAAGTACGCTTTGAAGGATTCGTTCGGACACATCTACGAGAAGTCGCCCGTGGAGATGCACGAGCGCATTGCCTCGGAGATCGAACGCATCGAGAACAAGTATCCCAACCCGATGTCACACGACGAGATCTTCTCGCTCTTGGACCACTTCCGTTATGTGATCCCGCAGGGCGGTCCCATGACCGGTATCGGCAACCACTTCCAGGTAGCCTCGCTCTCGAACTGCTTTGTAATCGGCCATAAGAATCCAGCCGACTCCTACGGAGGTATCTTCCGCATGGACGAGGAGCAGGTACAGCTCATGAAGCGTCGCGGTGGCGTGGGTCATGACCTCTCACACATCCGCCCCACGGGCAGCCCCGTATTGAATTCGGCCCTTACCTCGACGGGTATTGTTCCCTTTATGGAGCGTTACTCGAACTCCACGCGCGAGGTGGCACAGGATGGTCGTCGCGGAGCCTTGATGCTCTCGCTCTCGATGAAGCATCCCGATGCCGAGCGTTTTATTGACGCCAAGATGGATACAGGCAAGGTGACCGGAGCCAACGTCTCGATCAAGATCGACGACGAGTTCATGCGCGCTGCCCTCTCGGGCAAGCCCTACAAGCAGCAGTTCCCGATCCAAAGCGCCCAGCCCACCTACACGCAGGAGATTGATGCCAAGAATCTTTGGGACAAGATTATCCACAACGCCTGGAAGTCGGCCGAGCCCGGAGTTTTGTTCTGGGATACGATCATCCGCGAGAGCGTGCCCGACTGCTACGCCGATCAGGGTTTCACGACCGTTTCGACCAACCCCTGCGGCGAGATTCCCTTGTGCCCCTACGACTCGTGCCGTCTGCTCGCCATCAACCTCTTCAGCTATGTGGAGAAGCCCTTCACGAAGGAGGCCTCCTTCAACTTCCCGCTCTTCAAGGAGCATGTCTACAAGGCGATGCACATCATGGACGATATTATCGACCTGGAGTTGGAGAAGGTGGATCTGATCATGTCGAAGATCGCCGGCGACCCCGAGGATAACGACATCCGCTCGGTGGAGCTCAACCTTTGGAAAAAGATCAAGGAGATGGCCCTCAAGGGTCGCCGCACGGGTCTCGGCATCACGGCCGAGGGCGATATGCTGGCCGCATTGGGACTCCGCTACGGTACGGATCAGGCCATCGAGTTTGCCGTTAAGGTGCAGAAGACCCTCGCCGTAGAGGCCTACCGCTCGTCGGTGAAGATGGCCTCGGAGCGTGGTGCCTTCCCCCTTTACAATGCCGACAAGGAGAAGAACAATCCAATGATCAATCGTCTGCGCGAGGCCGATCCGAAGCTCTACGAGGAGATGATCAAGGTGGGTCGCCGCAACATCGCCATGCTGACGATCGCCCCCACGGGTACCACCTCGCTGATGTCGCAGACCACCTCGGGTATCGAGCCCGTTTTCCGTACGGTCTACAAGCGCCGTCGTAAGATCAACCCCTCGGACAAGGATGCCCGCATCGACTATGTGGACGAGACGGGCGAAAAGTTCCAGGAGTACAATGTCTTCCACCACAACTTCGTAAAGTGGCTGGAGGTGAACGGTTACGACACCTCGAACCTGGAGTCGATCTCGGACGAGGAGCTGGGCAAGTTGCTCGAAGCCTCGCCCTACCACAAGGCCACGGCCAACGACATCGACTGGGTCGCCAAGGTGAAGATGCAGGGTGCCATTCAGAAGTGGGTGGACCACTCGATCTCGGTGACGGTAAACCTGCCGAACGATGTAACGGAGGCCTTGGTAGCCGATGTCTATCGCACGGCCTGGGAGTGCGGATGTAAGGGCGTTACAGTCTACCGCGACGGCTGCCGCTCGGGTGTGCTGATCGAGAAAAAGAAGGAGGAACCCAAAGCCAACGAGGTGCCCAGCAACAAGCGCCCCAAGTCGATTGCCGCCGACATTCTGCGCTTCAAGAACGGCAAGGAGGATTGGATCGCCTTTGTGGGTCTGCAGGAGGGTCGCCCCTACGAGATCTTCACGGGTAAGTTGGAGGAGGACGCCATGTACATCCCGCCCAAAATCACCTCGGGTCAGATCATCCGTGTACGCGAGGAGGATGGATCAAAGCGTTATGACTTCCAATACAAAGACCGCTACGGCTACACGAATACGATCGGTGGCATCTCGCGCCTCTTCGACGAGGAGTTTTGGAACTACGCCAAGCTGATCTCGGGTGTATTGCGCCAAGGCATGCCGATCGAGAATGTGGTTTCGCTCATCGAATCGCTCCACCTGGACAGCGCCTCGATCAACACCTGGAAAACGGGTGTGGAGCGTGCTCTGAAGCGTTACATCACCGACGGCACGAAGCACAAGGGCAAGTGCCCGCAGTGCGGCCAGGAGCAGATGGCCTACCAAAACGGTTGCCTGACCTGCATGTCGTGCGGCTATTCGAAGTGCGGTTGATTTTTCGCATTAAACCGAAAGATCCACAGCGCATTTGGGGAAATAAACCTCGAATGCGCTGTTTTTTTATACTTTTGGAGTAAAAGAGAGAAATATTTGGGTGAATTTTAACGCAGAAAAGAAAAATTTACTACCTTTGTACGGATAAGTTGCCTAAAATTTAGGTTAAAAAAACAGAAAATAAAATAAACAATTAAAATTAAACAACATGAAAAAACTTTTTCTTTTGGTGCTGTGTGCTGCTTTCGCAGTAAACACCTACGCACAGGAGGGTGAGGCTCCGGCCAAAAAACCGAGCAACAAAGGCTTTGTAACCAACGGATTCTGGGACAACTGGGAGATCTCGCTGGGTGTGGGAGCCGACTACGAGGGCATCGCCCTGGGTCACGACTACGGCAAGGCTGCCAAGACCATCGGTCTTGAGGTCAATGGCGCCCTTACGAAGTGGTTCCACCCCATCTGGGGTGTTCGCGGTCAGTTGCAGGGCGGCTTCACCATGGGTTACAAGAGCCCCACGGCTAAGGCCCGCACGGTGACCAACTTCCTCTTCGCCCACGCTGACGCTATGATGAACTTCTCGAACTGGGTAGGTGGCTACCGTGAGGATCGCGTATACTACGCCGTTCCTTTCCTTGGCTTCGGTTTGCTGGCTCAGGACGTATTCAACGGCAAGGTGTCCAACAACTACGAGTTTGCCGCCACGATCGGTCTGTTGAACAAGTTCCGCGTATGCAAGTGCGTAGACATCAACCTCGAGCTGAAGGGTTGGGTTTATCCCGAGAACGACCACAGACTCGCTCGCGGTGGTCGTCTGATCACCTCGTTCAGCGCCACGGTAGGTGCTTCGTACCGCTTCGGTAAGCGCGACTGGGATCGCAAGGTGGCCGCTACCACCTCGGGTGCCGACGCTGCTGCTTATGCCGCTCTGCTCGCTGAGAAGGATGCCGCCCTGGCCGCTGCTGCCACCGAGGCTGAGGCTCTGCGCGAGGCTGCCAACAAGAAGCCCGTAGAGGTGGTTGTTGAGAAGCAGGTAGATGTTTATGTAGGTGGCAAGACCGTGGTATTCTTCTCGCTGGGTAGCACCAAGCTCACCGACCACGAAAAGATCACGCTCGACCTGAAGGCCGACCAGATCAAGAATGGTCCCGCCAAGAAGGTATACATGATCGAGGGTCACGCCGACTCGAAGACCGGTACCGCCGCTACCAATATGCGCGTATCGGAGGCTCGTGCCAAGGCCGTTTACGACTACCTCATTGAGAAGGGTGTAAAGGCTGAGCAGCTTCAGTACAAGGGTGTTGGTGACAAGGCTGAGCCCTTCACGACGGCTGAGACGAACCGTGTAGCCATCATCGACTAATTTTAGCGTGATAAGCGGCTGTCTGTTGCTGCTAAGAATAAACCCGACAATGGGACGTACCAAGTACTGCCCATCGTCGGGTTTCTTCGTCGAGCGTTGCAGCCAACCGCTTCTGACGCTAAAATCCCCCTCCAAAGGAATTTTCATGTCGGCACGGAATTTCCTTAACACCCTCTCACCCCTATTACCCCAAATTGTGAATTGTGCATCGTGAATTGAAATAATTTCTTATTCCTCTCTGCGAATTCCCAATTATTTCGTACCTTTGTCGTATGCGGTTAGAGAAACTATCCCTCATCAACTTCAAGAACATCGCCCAATTGGAACTTCGGTTGGGTGAGGGCATCAATGGCTTTGTCGGAGATAATGGTGCCGGGAAGACCAATATCATCGATGCGGTCTACTACCTCTCGATGTGTAAATCGGCCCTCCCCACGACCGACGGGCAGAATATTCGCCACGAGAGCGACTTCTTTTTGGTCGAGGGAAGCTATCGTACCGATGAAGGGAAGACAGAGCAGGTAGTGTGTAGTTTTTCGCGCAAGGGGGGTAAGGTACTTAAACGCAACGGAAAGGAGTATGAGCGGCTGTCGGATCATGTGGGGTTGATCCCCGTAGTGATTGTCTCGCCGGCCGACACAACCCTGATCAGCGATGCGGCCGATGAACGCCGCCGCTACCTGAACGGTTTCATCTCGCAATTGGATCGAGGCTACCTGATGGCAGTCATGCGCTACAACGCCGTGTTGGGCGAACGAAACAAACTGCTGAAGGTCTCCTCGGACGAGGATATGTTGCAGATCTACGACCTGCAGCTCGCCGAGCAGGCGGCCCTGATCCACCGCCTACGCCGAGAATACATCGAACGCCTCACCCCCCTGGTGCAGGAGTTCTACCGCGCCCTGTCGGAGGATCGCGAACAAGTATCGCTTGAGTATCGTTCGGAGTTGAATGAGGCTCCGCTGATGGAGATCCTGCAACGCAACCGCCAACGCGACCTTGTGAATCAATTCACCACCTCGGGCATTCACCGCGACGACCTGATCCTTAAGATCGGGGGCTATCCGCTGCGGAAATACGGCTCACAAGGGCAGCAAAAATCCTTCCTGATCGCCCTAAAGTTGGCTCAATATCAGATCATTGCCTCGGAGTGCAACGAGCGACCCATCCTGTTGTTGGATGACCTGTTCGACAAGTTGGATGCAGGGCGCGTAACACAACTTCTACGCCTGGTGGGAGCCGAACAATTCGGCCAGATCTTGATCACGGATTGCAACCCTACGCGCCTGCAGACGACCCTCGATCGTGCCGACACCCCCTATCAACTCTTTACGGTTACGGGAGGAACCGCCACCCAATGAGACGCACCAAAACCCTTTTGATGGGCGAACTTCTCGAGGAGTTCTTCCAACGCCCCTATGTGGCCGCCAAGGTGGCCGAGGGTCGCCTGCCCGAGACCTGGCGGGCGATCGTGGGCGAACACGCTGCGAACGATACAGCCGAATTGAAATTGGAAAATCATGTACTCTATGTACGGATGCGCTCCTCGATTCTGCGCTCCGAACTCTTCTATCAGCGCGAGGCACTGCGCCTTGAAATCAACGAAAAATCAGGGGTAAAGTTGGTTAATGCGGTGATTATTCGCTAAATCACACCCATTTTCCATGTTTTTTGGTTGCTTTTCTCTTTTTTTCGGAAAAAAGCACTAACTTTGCGTGTTATTGCGCCCTTACCCTAAAAAGCCCGAGGGGCAAAGGGGTGGCAAAATACGAGAGACCTTGCAGCCAAGGACTAAAACGAAAAGAAAAACAAAGAATTGAAATAATTGAAAAACTAAAAAATAAGAGTTATGGCAAAAGAGAAGATTTTGAAGCCCGAAGAGGAGACCTTAGGTGTCGCCATGGGCAAGACCGAGCGTTTCCTGGAGGAGCACTCGAAGACGGCAAGCTACTGCATTATCGCCCTGCTGGTGTTAGGTGCCGCTATTTTTGGTTATAAGAAGCTCATCTCGGAGCCCCGCATCGAGAAGGCTGCCGAGCTGATCGCCGAGGCTCAGAACCGCTTTGCGGAGGAGACCCCCGACTTCCAGCTCGCCCTGGAGGGTGATGCCAACGGTGCCGGCTTCCTCGAGGTGATCGAGCAGTATGGTTCGACCCCTTCGGGCAACCTGGCCAAGCACTGCGCCGGTATCTGCTACTACAAGCTGGACGACATGGAGAACGCCACCGCCTACCTGAAGAAGTATAAGGCCGTAAAGGGTCTGCCGGGCGCCATCGTCAATGCCCAGAATCTGGGTCTGCAGGGTGATATCGCACTGGAGCAGGGCGACTACGCCGCCGCCGTAGCCCTCTACGAGAAGGCCGTAGCTGCTGCCGAGAACAACTACACGACGCCCCTCTACCTGCGCAAGGCCGGTATCGCCGAGCAGTTGCAGGGCAACAAGGAGGCTGCCGAGAAGTTCTTCCAGCGCATTCTGACCTCCTACCCCGCCTCAATGGAGGCTCGTGAGGCCGAGAAGTTGATGGGTGCCAACAACTAACCCCAGAGACTAAAAACCATGGTGCGTATCTCCGGATCCTCGAAAAACCTCACCCTGCCGGCGGCCGATGAGATGGCCTTTGGCGTTGTGGTGGCCGAGGCCCACGGAGAGATCACCGGAATCCTCCTCGAGGGGGCGATGCGCACCCTCAAAGAGGCCGGCTGCCTGGAACACAACATCCAAATCAAGAGCGTGCCGAACCTCATGAGCCTTCCGATGGCCACGCAGTTCTTCGCCGAATATACCGACGTAGATGCCGTGATCCTCCTCGGATGCCACCTCTCGACAGAGGGTAACAACCCGCTCATGGGCCCCATCGCCCAAAATGTACTCCAAATCCAGATGCAGTGGAACATGCCCTGCGCCTGGGGTGTAGTCGAGGCCGTGGAGCGCGGGGCAGCCTTCGAGCAAAGCGACCGAGGAGTCCTCGCCGCCGCCGAGGCTATCCGCATGGTGCGTATGCAGATCGACATGGAGGCCGCCTCCCCCAACGCCAACCCCGACCGCCGAAACCTGAATTAACCCTGGGGGGGGCAGAGTTGGATCCAGCGTTTAGAGGCAAGGATTGGAAGCACAAAATAATAATTAAGAACCAAAAACACAAATAAGCGGGTCACCCGAAAAGGTGACCCGCTTATTGATTGAATAGCGCGAAGACTACCGTACGCGAGAAAGGTTTATATAATAGAGTTCACCATCATCCCAAACGCCGATGACTGCCATATTGCCGGAGATCGTAATCAACTCATAAACCTCCGTCTCATAACCATAGGTGAAGACCAATCGACGAGTCAAATCGTCATAACTCCAACGGAAGGCATCAAACTCATCATTGCCAGACTCCAGGTCTACCTCACGCCAAACACCCGTGCCATCGGCATTGAGCGTAATCATGACATAATAACCATAGTTGGCCTCAGTACGCCAAGTACCCACCAGACTTGCCGCGGTACCCGAGAGTTGAGTACCCGCCTTCTGCTCATCATCGCCTCCACACGAGGTCATAGCTCCTGCCCCCAACATGAGGGCTGCAGCCATCAAAAAAGTCAAAAATCGCTTCATAAAGGTAAAAATTTATTGATTGGTAATTTTCATTTTGGCCATCAAGTGTCTTCACAAACCTGCACTTTACAAGTGCAAAGATACGAAAAAAAGAAAACCTTCGGCCTCCACCGTATAAAAATTGTGCGCAAAGCGTAAAATTCGGTAAATAAAGCGTATCTTTGTATAGACACGAAAAACTTACACGCATGAAAAAGCTCCTTTCCCGCATCGCTCTTGGGGCGATGGCTCTTCTGATGCTCGCCGGCACCGTGCATGCCGAGGAGTTGCTCTTGGTTCCCCAACCCCTCTCTGCTGTACTCACCGGAGGTATTTTCAAGGTGACGGCCAAGACCCCGCTGATCGTGGAGTCGGGCGATGAAAATCCGGCCCGCATCTTTGCCGAGCAGATGATGCCCCTCTTCGGGCAGAAAAAACCGATGACCATCACGACTCGGGGGGAGGGAATCCGCCTGAGCATCGACCCCACATTGGCCGCCGAGGGCTACCGGATGGTAACTACCAAAAAGGGGATTCGTATCTCGGGAGGCACTGAAGCGGGGATCTTCTACGGCCTGCAGAGCCTTCGACAGCTGATCCACACCTACGAGGGTCGCATCCCCTGTGGGGAGATCCTCGATGCCCCGAACTTTGCCTACCGCGGGGCCCACTTTGATGTCTGCCGCCACTTCTTCACGGTCGAGGAGGTAAAGCGCTACATCGACATCCTCGCGGCCCACAAACTCAACCGTCTCCATTGGCACCTAACCGACGACCAGGGGTGGCGCATCGAGATTAAGGCCTATCCCGAACTCACAGAGAAGGGCTCCATGCGCAAGGAGACCCTGATCGGCCACTGCCACCGTCCCGAGGGATTCGACGGAATCCCCTATGGAGGCTACTACACACAAGAACAGATTCGAGAGGTGGTAGACTACGCCGCAAAACGCTATATCACAATTGTCCCAGAAATCGAAATGCCGGGTCATGCCCAAGCGGCCCTCCATGCCCTTCCGTGGCTTGGATGCCAAGAGCAAAAGGTCGATGTGTGGTCCATGTGGGGCGTAACTCCCGAAGTAATGTGCGGAGGCAAAGAGACGACCTATGAGTTTTTAGAAACGGTGTTGAGTGAGGTGATCGAGTTGTTCCCCTCGGAGTTGATCCACATCGGTGGCGACGAGTGCCCGAAGGAGCGCTGGAAGGTCTGCGAGCATTGCCAGGCCCGCATGGAGGCCCTCGGCTTGGAGAGCGAGAACCAACTGCAAGGTTACCTAATCGAGCGCATCGAAAAGTTCCTGAACGGTTATGGTCGCCGCCTGATCGGTTGGGACGAGATCCTGGAGTGTGGCGTTACCCCCACGGCCACGGTGATGTCGTGGCGCGGCACGGAGGGGGGCATCACCGCCGCCAAGCGTGGCAACCAGGTAGTGATGACCCCCATGGAGCCCTGCTACTTCGATTTCTACCAAACCAAGAGCCAGGAGGGCGAAGGATTGCAGATCGGAGGCCACGTCTCTTTCGAGAAGGTCTATGCGTGGGATCCCTATAAGGGGTTGAACGAAGAGGAGAAAAAGTACATCCTCGGGGTGCAGTGCAACCTCTGGACAGAGTATATCCTCGACTTTGAGACCGTGGAGAAGAAACTCCTGCCTCGCCTGGCCGCCCTTTCAGAGGTGCAATGGGCTACGGAGCGTCGCAACGAAGCGACCATCCGTCCTCGCATGGAGCAACTGCGTAAATTCTACGAGGCCTACGACTGGAACTACGCACCCTACTACTTCGAGGGGCGCGAGTAACCCCACCCAACCTCGATCCGCATTTTCGATTTAGCCATGAAATTTCCTACGCTACTTGTCGCCTTCATACTCCTCTGCGCACCGCCCATCTCGGCCCAGCAGAGCGAAGGATGGCTCCCACTCGAAGAGTGGCCCGCCGGAGAGATCCTCTCCGTGGAGGAGATCGCACAGCAGGGAATCGAAGCCTTCTTTGTGGCCGAACCCCTCTCCGACCCCCTTTTCAAACAAATGTGGGGCCTCTCCTTCAAGACCGACTGCACCGTGCCGCGCGAGGAGCTACGCTACCTGAAGGTGCTCCATTGCAACCAAGAGGGAGAGACGCTTCGCGGGGAGTTGGTCTGCCATGCCGACCTTGCGGAGGATCTCTTGGCGATCTTTCGCCAACTCTACGAGGCCCGCTACCCCATCGAACGCATGGTGCTCGTCGATGCTTACGGAGCCGACGACGGTCGCTCGATGGCCGACAACAATACTTCAGCCTTCAACTTCCGCCGCATGGTGGGCTCGTCGAAACTCTCCAAGCACAGTCTCGGGCGCGCCGTGGACATCAATCCGCTCTACAACCCCTATGTAAAAAAGGTGGGAGATCGACTTCGGGTGGAGCCCCCCGAAGCAACCCCTTATGTGGATCGCTCCCGAAAATTTCCCTACAAAATCACAGCCGATGACCTCTGTTGCCGCCTCTTCAAAGCCTACGGATTCACCTGGGGTGGCGACTGGCACTCCTTGAAAGACTACCAGCATTTCGAACGGTAATCCATTAAATCGGAGTGCATATCATCATTTACACCACCTTCGCCACTTCGAACCATCTCTTCTAACTTAGAGGAGATGGTTTTTAATCATTTGGAGAGCACAAAAGAGAAAAAGAAGGAGAAAAGGAGGAGGAATAGGAGAAAATCTCCAACAAAAAAAGCAACCGAAAATTCGGTTGCTTTGGCGGTGCGTAGGGGACTCGAACCCCTGACCCCGTGCGTGACAGGCACGTATTCTAACCAGCTGAACTAACGCACCATTTGCTGATTGCGAGTGCAAAGATAATACAAATTTTCTACTTCGCAAAAAAAATCGTCATTTTTTGAAGAAAGAAAATTGCACGCTTCCGTAACTCCTTTGTTGCCAGAAGTTTGGGTGCTCAGAAAAATCTTTTCCTTTGGAGTGTTCAAAGACCAAAAAGCCCTCTTCGCGCAGCAAATCGCCCTCAAAAACCAAGTCGATAACCTGTTCTGCCCCCTCGAGATCATAGGGGGCATCCGAGAAGACAATATCGAACTGCTTGGGACAAGAACGCAAATAAAGGAAGGCGTTGGCCTTCACGGCAAAGAGGTTTCGGATCCCGAGCGAGGTAGCCGTCTGGCGAATAAAGTTGTGGTGTACGCTATTGATCTCCACCGAGGTCACGCTCTTCACCCCACGCGAAGCAAACTCGTAGCTGATAGAGCCCGTTCCAGAGAAGAGATCGAGGACATCGCACTCCTCAAACTCCACTAAGTTGCCGAGGACATTAAAGAGGTTCTCTTTGGCAAAATCGGTGGTAGGACGTGCCCGAAGGTTGCGAGGCGGGGTAATGGCACGACCCTTATATTGTCCGCTGATAATACGCATAACAGCCTATTTAAAATATTTTTTCACTAATTTACGGAGGCTCTTGGGCTCCTCTCCGGCAACCTCGAGCGAGTAATTGCGTAATGGAAGCACCTCCCCGAGGCGGGTAAGGTAATAGAGCAGATCCTCCTCGGACTCGACACGAATCACCTCGGCAAGGCGGAGGCGTCTATCCCACACCTTTATATATAGGAGGTTCTCATAGCGGGCCAAAAGCACAGACTCTTTGGTCTCTCCCTTCAAGCTAAGGAGCGGCGAGGTGAAGCGCACCGACTTGGGCAACTGCTCGAGGGTTGCGCGATCAATCGCCATAACAGCCACTACCCCTTCGCAAGCTTCGCTCCAGACCGCCGTTTCGGTATCGTGGCAGGGTTGTCCGGCAAGCGATAGAAGACTTTCCGCCTGCTCTGGAGTAAAACAGGTCGCTGGAACGAGGGTGGTGCGAGGGCTCAGAAGTTCGATCTCGACACCCCCCTCCCCCACCTGCTCGCGCAAGGTTTTGAACTGCTCCCCGGGAAAAGAATGTCCATCCGACCAAAGGCGGATGGACATCTTTTGGGATACAAATTCGGGATTAGTCCTCCCAGTTACCTGCCTCATTGTTAGCAGCGTTGATATCACCGAACTTCACACCGGCATAGCGGTTGAAGTTGTTCTCCTCATTGTCGATCAGGTTGATCACCTCCTGGCGGTAGGTAACCGTATCGAGGAAGAGTTTGTAGGGTACGCGGCACTCTACAACGGGAACCACAACGCCCGAACCCGTGGTGAGCTGGGCAGCCTCGAGGATAAACTCGCGCTGGTGGTGGGTAAAGGGCACATAGCGCAACTCCTTCACCTGATCGGGGGTGAGTTTCTTGGCACCGAACACGGTATCGATGGCGGGCATCGTGAACTTCTCGATGTTCTTCTTACCGGCCTTCTTCAGCAGGGCCAAACCTACCGAGTCATCCTCGTCGACGATCTTACGCTCGAACTCCAACTCCTCGTTCAACACGAAGTTGATCAGCGAGTCGAAATCGCCGGTAAAGTGCTGATACTTGGTTTTGAAAGCACGCTCAGCAGCACGAATGTCCTTGATGCGCTCGATTACCAAAGCCTTACGCTGTGCGGTCTCCTTCTCGAAACGAATCGGAGTCGAGATCTGGTCGTAAATCTTGTAGCAGAGAAGCAAAATTACGATGGCCAATACCACCTGAACAAGTTTTTTAATCATTTTGTTATTTTTTTAAGTTTGTATTCCTATCTTTGTGGTAACGAAGGCTGATAACGAACAACGAATGCCCGAGTGTGGCAAACGCCGGCAAGCAAGCCCCAAGTTACACCATTTTAACCCGTTTATTATGCTTAACACGGATATTGCGACCCAAATTTACGCTAAAATTTGTTTTAAACCAACTTTTTGCCAAAAAAAAATCGTTGAACAACTCGCAAATTTCCTTTCAGACGAAGATTTCTCGCGAATCTTTGTCCTCAACGGCTATGCAGGAACGGGAAAAACCACGCTAATCTCAGCCCTCGTAGAAGCACTCAATGAACTGAAAATCAAAACAATACTCCTCGCTCCAACGGGACGTGCTGCCAAGGTACTCGCTCGCTACTCTCACCAAAAGGCCCTCACGATCCATAAACGCATCTACCGCGAGCGCACCAACGCCCAATACGAGTCAAAATTCTCGCTCGACCTAAACAAAGAGCAGGATGCGGTCTTCATCATCGACGAGGCCTCGATGCTGGCCAACGCTTCGGGTGAAGGACAACTCTTCGGCTCGGGGGCTCTGCTCGACGACCTGATAACCTATGTACGCAGCGGCAAACGCTGCCGCCTAATCTTAGTAGGCGACAGTGCCCAGCTTCCCCCCGTGGGTTCGGATCGCAGCCCGGCCCTCGATCCCGACTACATGGCGCGTTACGGCGAGGTGGAGTACGGCTCCATGGACGAGGTGGTACGCCAGGAGGCCGACTCGGGAATTCTCTTCAATGCCACTTTAGTGCGCTGCATGTTGGAGCAGGGGATCTACGAAATTCCGCGCTTTCGCATGGATTTTCCCGATATTCAAAATCTTACGGGTGGAGAGTTTTTGGAGACCCTGCAAGATTGTTACGACCGCTACGGACGCGACGAGGTGATCGTCATCACCCGCTCGAACAAGCGGGCCAACCGCTACAACGAGGGAATTCGCCGCCACATCCTCTCGGCCGAGGAGGAGATCGAGAGCGGCGACATGCTGATGGTCGTGAAGAACAACTACCACTTCACCGAACGCATAGAGGATTGCCCCATTTCGTTCATGGCCAACGGCGATATCGCGCGGCTGAAACGCCTGCGCCGTTTCGAGGAGTTCTACGGTTTCCGCTTTGCCAATGCCGTCCTCTCGTTTCCCGATTACGACGACCTGGAGATCGAGTGTAAGATTCTCCTCGACACCATCTCATCGGAGGCTCCGTCGCTCACCTCGGAGCAGAGCAAACAACTCTTTTCGGAGGTGGAAAAAGACTACCTCGACATCAAGAGCAAAATCAAGAGGTTCAAAGAGATCCGAGAAAATCCGCACTTCAACGCCGTGCAGATCAAATTTGCCTATGCCGTCACCTGCCACAAGGCCCAAGGCGGCCAGTGGCGTGCCGTCTTCATCGACCGTTTCCTCTTCGGCGACGAACCCATGTCGCGCGACTGGATGCGCTGGCTCTACACGGCCCTGACACGCGCCACCGATCGCCTCTACCTGGTCAATTTCGACGATAACTTCTTTGAGTAGTTCGAAATTTGTGTCAAAAATTGTCGTTTTGGGGCTCTATCTTTGTCTCGAAACCATAAGCATAGAGAGAAGATGATTTTTCTATTGATCCTGATTCCGATTTTGGCGGGCGCGGCTGTCTGGTTCCTGGCCGACAAAAAGAGCCCCGCGCACGCCATCGACTGCGCCAAGCAGGATTGCATCGACTGCCCCATCGGCCCCAACTGCGAACACTACCGTCGTCTGATGGGGATCGAAAAATAGGATGAAGGGGGGAGGCACAATGCACAATACACGATTCAAAATTCAAAATTCACAACGAAACTGAATGTTTCGGCTCGACAAAGAAAAATTTTGAATTTTGAATTCTGAATTTTGAATTATTTTGTACCTTTGTCCTTTACGAAAAAAACCGAAATCATGGCCGAAGAGAAGCAGACCACCAAAGAGAAGAGATATGTAGAGACCCCCTTGATGAAGCAGTACTACCAGATCAAGGCGGTACACCCCGATGCGATCCTGCTGTTCCGAGTCGGTGACTTCTACGAGACCTTTGGCGAGGATGCCATCAAGGCGAGCGGCATCTTGGGCATCACGCTCACACGCCGCGCCAACGGGGCTGCCTCGTTTGTCGAATTGGCCGGATTTCCCTTCCATGCAGTGGACACCTACCTTCCCAAACTCGTTCGCGCAGGCGAGCGCGTGGCCATCTGCGAGCAGTTGGAAGATCCTAAGACTGTCAAGGGGCTTGTCAAGCGCGGAGTGATCGAGTTGGTTACCCCGGGAGTTGCCATGGGCGACAACATCCTCCCCTCGAAAGAGAACTCCTTCCTGGCCTCGATCTACTTCGGGAAACAACAGACCGGAGTCGCCTTCCTGGATATCTCGACCGGTGAATTTTATGTAGCCGAGGGCTCCGACACCTACATTGATAAGCTCCTCTCGAACTTCCAACCCAAAGAGATTCTCTACCAGCGAGGCTGCGAAGATCGCTTTTCATCCCTCTTCGGCTCACGCCACTACACCTATCGTCTCGATGAGTGGGTCTTCTCGGAGGAGGTGAACCGAGAAAAACTCTGCAAACAGTTCTCGACCTCTTCGCTCAAGGGCTTCGGCGTGGATCACTTTACGAGCGGCATCTCGGCTGCCGGCGCCATCCTCTACTATTTGGAGTTTACAGAGCACCGCGACACGGCACATATCGACTCCATTGCACGCATCGACCAGGAGGAGTATGTTTGGATCGACAAGTTCACAATCCGCAACTTGGAGCTCTTCTCCTCGAACGGTTCTCGCGAAAAGTGCGGCTTTGCCGATGTGATCGACCGTACGTTGACCCCGATGGGAGGACGACGACTGAAGCGATGGGTGGCCATGCCCGTCCGCTCAATCGAGGAGATCAACCGCCGCCTCGATGTGGTGGAGCACCTGACCCGGGATGGGGAGTTTGCCGAGGCTTTGCGCGAACAGATTGCGCAGGTGGGCGACCTGGAACGACTTGTATCGCGCATCGCTACGGGCCGAATCCTGCCCCGCGAGATGATTCAACTCAAGACGGCACTGGCCGCCGTGGCCCACTTCAAAGCTCTCATGGATTCGACCGATGCCGAACAACTCAATCTTTTGGGCGGAGAGCTCGACCCCCTGCAGGGGGTGCGCGAACGCCTCGAACGCGAGCTCTACCCCGACCCCTCGAACCAACTCCAAAAGGGGGGATTTATCGCTCCGGGAGTGGATGCCGAGCTCGATGACCTCCGGCGCATCGCCCGACACGGCAAGCAGGTTTTGGATCAGATCCTCGAGCGCGAGTCGGAGCGCACAGGCATCCCCTCACTGAAAATCAGCTACAACAATGTCTTTGGCTACTATATCGAGGTGCGCAACACCCACAAAGAGAAGGTTCCCGAGGATTGGATCCGCAAGCAGACCCTCACCTCGGCCGAGCGATACATCACCGAGGAGCTCAAGGAGTACGAGCAAAAGATCCTGGGAGCCGAGGAGCGTATGCTCCAAATTGAGTTGCGTCTCTACCAACAACTCATCGCAGACCTTACCCGCACCATTCCCATCCTGCAACGCGATGCCACCATTATTGCCCGCGTAGACTGTCTGCAATCCTTTGCCCGCTTGGCCGTGGAACGTCGCTATACGCGTCCCGAGCTCAACGACGGGAAACGCATCGAGATCAAGGAGGGTCGCCACCCCGTGATCGAAATGCTGTTGCCCGTGGGTGAGGAATACATCCCCAACGACGTAACCTTGGACGACAAGGAGCAGCAGATCATCATGATCACGGGCCCCAACATGTCGGGTAAGTCGGCCCTACTGCGCCAAACAGCCCTCATCGTGCTGATGGCCCAGATGGGCATGTTCGTCCCCGCCAAGTCGGCCCGAATCGGTCTGGTGGACAAGATCTTCACTCGCGTGGGTGCTTCGGACAACATCTCACAAGGAGAATCGACTTTCATGGTCGAGATGTTGGAGTCAGCCTCGATTCTGAATAATATCTCGGACCGCAGTTTGGTGCTCTTGGATGAAATCGGCCGAGGCACGAGTACCTACGACGGTATCTCGATCGCCTGGGCCATGGTCGAGTACCTTCACAACCATCCCTCGGCCCACGCCAAGACCCTCTTCGCTACCCACTACTTCGAGCTCAACGAGATGGAGCAGATGTATCCGCGCGTAAAGAATTTCCATGTCAGTGTCAAAGAGTTGGATGGATCGGTAGTCTTTCTGCGCAAGCTATTGCGTGGCAGTTCAGAACACTCGTTCGGTATCCATGTAGCCCGCCTTGCGGGCATGCCCTCGTCGGTGGTGAACCGCGCGGACGAGATCCTGAAAAATCTGGTGCAGGTTTATGGCCAAAACGAGATTGTTCCTTCGAAGAGTCTCAAGGAGCGCGGTCGCAAACGGGCCTCGATCTCGGTGAAGGAGAGCGTCGAGGAGCTCGCGCGCACCCAAGAGATGCAACTCTCGATGTTCCGCCTCGATGACCCGGTATTGGTGCAGATCCGCGACCAAATCAAGGGGATCGATATCAACTCGCTCACCCCTCTCGAAGCCCTCAACAAACTCAACGAGATCAAAAAGATCACGGGATTGTAGAATTTTACCTGCTAACACCTAATCTATATGAAGCGACTCCTTCTCCTTTTTCTGCTGATTAGCGTTTCTGTTTCGGCACAGCAAACCCAATTAAAGCTTCCCAAAGGCTACAGCCTCTCTACGCAACCCAAAGCCTCACAAGAGGGATTTCATCTGGTCGTAAAAGGCGAAGGGGAGCATGCCCGCTACGGCTATGCCAACCGCGAAGGGGAGATCATAATCAAAGCCCAATACCGCTATGCCCACCCCTTCCTAAACGGCTATGCCATCGTGGCCGAGGGCCCCATGGGTGGTGACCTGAAAGGGTTGATCGACACCACGGGGCGGATGGTAACCCCGATTTGCTGGAGTCATGTGGGAGCGGTCGTCGAGGGGCACTTTGTCGTCTGCGAAGAGGAGGATTCGGGCAAGAGAAGCTACTACTACCTAAACACCCAGGGCGAAAAACTCTTTGACCGCGCCTTTGACTATGCCGACGACTTCAGCGAAGAGGTTGCCGTGATCGGTGTCGGCACTTGGGAGCGCCCCACGGTTCCCGACAACGTGAAACTTCCCGAAGGGTATACCCTCAGGATGCGCGATATAGCGGCAAAATTCAAGGGCCTGTATGGTCTGATTGATACTCTGGGCCGCGAGATCATAGCCCCCAAATACCTCAAAATCGACAAGATGCATAATGGTCTTGCCATTGCAGCGATCGAGGGGAAATATTATCCCAAATATGGTTATCTGAATCGCAACGGCGAACCGGTCATCCCCTTTGATTACTACCAGGCCGAAAGGTTCAACGACGGACTGGCCGTGGTGTGTAAAGTCGTTCAAGGGGAGCCAAAATATGGTTATATCGACCTCACGGGGCGCGAAGTGATCCCCATTCGCTGGGACTACGCCTCTGCTCACGAATTCGGCCGCCTGTGGGTGGGTGAAAACGAGGGAGAGGCCATGCGCTACATGTTGCTCGACAGCCAGGGACGCGAACTCCTCTCGCAATGGGTCTATTCCCTAAACCCGAGCGGCCGCTACGGTCACGCTTCGTGTGCCATTGCCGACGCCACGGGACAACTTCGTTTCGGGGTGATCTCTTCGCGTGGCAAGGTGATCATCCCCTTCGAATACGACCAAATCAGCCTCTACTCGGAGTGGGACAATGCCTCGCAACGTTACATCGAGAGGGGCATTGCCTACCGGGATGGGATGTCGCTTCCCTTCACGCTGAATCGATAGGTGCTTCCCTTGAATAAAAAAATAAGTAAAGGCGGAACTTTCGAGTTCCGCCTTTACCATAAACAGCTATCGAGCTGTACTATTTAACTGCGTTAACGATTGCTTCGAATGCCTTCGGCTCGTTCATGGCGAGGTCGGCCAGCACCTTACGGTTGAGCTGGATACCCTTCACGTTGAGCTTACCGATAAACTGCGAATAGGTCATACCGTAAGCGCGAACACCGGCGTTGATACGGGTGATCCACAACGAACGATACGTTCTCTTCTTGAGCTGGCGGTGTGCATAAGCATACTGCAGACCCTTCTCGACCGTGTTTTTGGCAACGGTCCATACGTTTCCCCTTGAACCAAAGTTACCCTTGGCAAGTTTCAAAACCTTCTTTCTTCTTGCGCGTGACGCAACTGCGTTTACTGAACGTGGCATAGTGTTAAAGTTTTTGACGAGCTGTCAGCGACAGGCTTCTCTCCTGTTCTTTGGGGCTGTTTCGCTCTTTGGTTAATAAAATCCCTACGCGGCCAAATAATTATTTAACCAGCAGGCTCTTGATTTTTGCCTCATCGGCAGGCGCAACGGTGCTCGAGTAGCAGAGGTTACGCTTCTGTTTCGTCGACTTTTTGGTCAGGATGTGACTGTGATAAGCGTGCTTGCGCTTGATCTTACCTGTGCCGGTGAAAGTGAATCTCTTCTTTGCAGCGGCATTCGTTTTCATTTTAGGCATTGTCGTAAAAGTTAATTTAGTTAAACATAGCGCGCAAAGATAAGCATTTTTTTTCAGATGTTGCTCTTTGTGTACTATTTTTTATTGTTTTTACTCTTTTTATCGCATCCTCGCCCCCTTAAAACTGCATCGTAAGACCGTTGTAGAGAAGCGTACGAGTCACCCTACCCTCTTCGGTGGTATGCGAAACCGTCACCTCGGGTGAGGGATAGAGGGCCGCGGAGTACTCCTCCGGATGGGTCAGTCGGCAATGCTCCACCCCGCTCACAACCTCCGAGAACGATCCCGTCTTACTCGGCTCCCACTTCAGGCGGTCGGACTCCTCCACGCGATAGTGCATGTGGGTGGTCGATCGGTTGTCGAAAGCATAGAAGGTGCGCCCCTCGGCCTCACCCCACAGGGCGAAGGTGTCTTTGTGGTGGTTCGAGAAGGCAAAGTTGCCGGTGGTGGTCGAGGTGGTGAGCGTAAATTCGCCCGACCAGGCGGAGGCGAAGCGCTCCGAGACCTCGAACGATGCCTTCAGCCCCTCGAGGCGGATCGCATAGGAGCCTGCGGCGGTGGCATAGAGCCGCACAACCCCTCCCTTGATCATAAAACGCTCGGCATCGCCAAGGCCGGCATAGAGATACATGGGCTCCACAGGAGTTACCGACCAGGGGCTCTCGGCCGAACTCTCCGCAAGCGAGACTCCATGAGTGGTGACCAAATAGCTCCCCTCACGACAAAACCGATCAAGCGAAGTGGGAGGGGTATTTACATAGGTGATCCGATACTCCTCGGGGGCGGAAATCTCCCCCTCCTCCACCAAGGCCTCGATCTTCACCGTGCGACCGAAGAGAAGATCCTTGAGCAGATGGTTGCGCCCCGAGAGTTGCACCTCCACCTCATCCATCGCCACCCCCTTCGATGCGGCTTCATCGAGGAGCATTGCCAGACGAATGGCAACGGCCGCTGGATCGAGCGAAACCAACTGCTGAGTGGAGGTTGCGTTATAAATCGCCAACCCGGGCTTCAGATCGCTATACTCTCCAAAGTAGTGGGCTTCGGCATCCTTGTTGCAGGCCGTGGCCAAGAGCGCGAAGGTAGCCACAACAATCACAGACAAACTTTTGATTACACGTTTCATTTTTTCTTTTTATATGGTTTATTCAAGCAAACGCCCCCTTTGGGGCGATTATTGCCCGGGCAGAACAACAGACAAAGGTATAAAAAAAATCGAATCCTTGCGACGAAGTTTGGAAATCGAGAGATTTTTTGCTATCTTTGTGAGACCCGAAACGCTTGACATTTGCCATAAAAAGCGAGGCAAGCACAAACTTGAGATCGTTAAACTATAAGAGAATAACCGCTATGGGAACCACTCCAGAACTCGCCTTCGGATATCCGTCTGACGCCTTTACCGCCAGTGTAGGAGCCCCGTTTCGCATGATCTTCTTCCAACACTCGTCGCTGGCCATCGAGGTGGGCGGCAAGTACATCTACACCGATCCGGTGGTGGCGCACGCCGACTACGACTCGCTACCCAAGGCCGACCTGATCCTGATCTCGCACCACCACTACGACCACTTCGAGATCGAGGCGGTCTACAAACTCATGAAGCAGGATACGTTGATCTTCTGCGATGCGACCACGGCCGGCATCCTGGCCGAGCACGGCATCGACTGCTCCACGGTACGCCCGGGCATCAGCATCAAGCCCTTGCCGTTCCTGCGCCTGGAGACCCTACCCGCCTACAACTACTCGGAGGGCCGCACCAACTTCCACCCCAAGAGCCGCGAGGATGTGGGCTACATCATCGGCTTCGGCGGCGTACGCATCTACATCGCCGGCGATGGAGAGAACACCCCCGAGATGAAGGCCGCGCCCAACATCGACATCGCCCTGCTGCCCGTCAATCAGCCCTACACGATGACCGTGGATCAGGCCATTGATGCCGTGAAGGCAATCCGTCCCCGCATCTTCTACCCCTACCACTACGGTCAGGTGGAGGAACTAACCGACCTGGAGCGTCTACAACGCGAGTTGGAGGGGATTTGCGAGGTCCGCATCCGCGGCATGGAGTAACTCCAAGACAGGCCCCAACGAAAGCGCCTCTCCCTTTTCGGAGAGGCGTTTTCGTTGTAACGACGATCGGCAGCCCAAAGTTTTTGATTTTAGGAGAAGATATTTTGCGCTAACGCAAACTACCCCGAATGGGAGGTACTTGTGTACCCCCCATTCGGGGTAGTCAAGGCGGTGCAAAATTTACTGCATAAATTAAAACCTATTTGGTGCGATAATGCGCACGATATTTCCCCTTGGTAAGGTTCGTGAGTTTGTTCTTGAGTAGATTGCGGCGCAGGGGCGAGAGGTGGTCGGTAAAGACCTCGCCCTCGAGGTGGTCGTACTCGTGCTGAATCACGCGAGCGGGCAATCCCTCGATCCACTCATCGTGCTCATTGAAATCCTCATCCATCCAACGCATGCGGATGGCAATGGGACGGCGCACATTCTCATGCAGACCTGGCAGGGAAAGACACCCCTCATTGAAGAGGTCCGTCTCCTCCGACTCCTCAAGGATCTCGGCATTGATGAAAGCCTTACGATAATCGGCCAACTCGGGATGTTCCTCGGCCCAGGGGGTGCAATCCACCACAAAGAGGCGGATATTCTTACCGATCTGGGGGGCTGCAAGACCTACGCCCTCGGCCTCGCGCATGGTGAGAAACATATCCTCGATGAGCTTCTTCAGATCGGGGTAGTCGGGGGTGATATCCTCCGAAATATTTCTCAAAATCGGAGAGCCATAGATGACAATCGGGTAAATCATAACTTAAAGTTCAAATGTTCCATATAATCTTGCAGGATAATGGTTGCCGAGACCTTATCAACCAGGGCCTTATCTCGGCGGGCCATCTTGCCGATGCCCGACTCGCGAATGGCACGGTTGGCCAATACCGAGGTGAAGCGCTCATCGTAAAGAGTTACCTCCTTCTCGGGAAAGGCTGCCTTTAGACGACGTACCAAGGGCTCTACGAAACGCCAGGTCTCCGAGGGTTGGCCATTAGGCTGCATAGGCTTGCCAACCACAATCGTCGAGACATCTTCTTTGGCTACATATTGCGCCAACCACTTCTCGAGTTGCTTGGTCTCCACGGTTTCAAGTCCTCCGGCAATGATGCGCAGGGGGTCACTCACGGCAATCCCCGTGCGCTTCGTGCCGTAGTCTATGGCCAAAATACGCCCCATCTGCAAGTTTTTAGAGGCTCAATTTCTTGAACAAACGGGCAAACGAGCACTCCTCATCTACCATACGCTTCAGGTCACTGATGGCGATGCGCTCCTGCTGCATCGAGTCGCGATGACGCACCGTAACGGTTCCGTCCTCCAGGGTCTGTCCATCGACCGTCACACAGAAAGGAGTACCCACAGCATCCTGACGGCGGTAACGCTTGCCTACCGAGTCCTTCTCGTCGTAAACCACATTGTAGTCGTACTTGAGTTCGTCCACAATCTTGCGGGCCACCTCAGGCATGCCATCCTTCTTTACCAAGGGCAGCACGGCCACCTTGACGGGGGCGAGGGCTGCGGGGAGCTTCAGCACCACACGCTGATCGCCACCCTCGAGGGCCTCCTCGGTATAGGCAGCCGACATCACCTGCAAGAACATACGATCCACACCGATCGAGGTCTCCACCACATAGGGGACATAACTCTCACCACGCTCGGCATCGAAGTACTGAATCTTCTTACCCGAGAACTCCTGGTGGCGACCCAAGTCGAAGTCCGTGCGCGAGTGAATACCCTCCACCTCTTTGAATCCGAAGGGGAAGTTATACTCCACATCGGTAGCGGCATTGGCGTAGTGGGCCAACTTCTCGTGGTCGTGGAAACGATAGTTCTCGTCACCGAAACCGAGGGCGCGGTGCCAAGCCATACGGGTCTCCTTCCACTTCGACCACCACTCCATCTCCGTACCGGGCTGCACGAAGAACTGCATCTCCATCTGCTCGAACTCGCGCATGCGGAAGATGAACTGACGAGCCACGATCTCGTTGCGGAAGGCCTTACCGATCTGGGCAATACCAAAGGGGAGCTTCATGCGGCCCGTCTTCTGCACATTAAGGAAATTCACGAAGATACCCTGTGCCGTCTCGGGACGCAGGTAGATGGTGTTGGCACCCTCGGCCGTCGAACCCATCTGGGTCGAAAACATGAGGTTGAACTGGCGCACATCGGTCCAGTTGCGCGTACCCGAGATAGGGCAGACGATCTCGCAGTCGAGAATGATCTGCTTGAGCTCCTCCAGGTCATTCTCGTTCAGCGCCTTCGTGAAACGATCCAATACAACCTGCTTCTTTTGGGCAATCTCCAACACACGGGGCGAAGTCGAACGGAACTGTTCCTCGTTGAAGGCCTCGCCAAAACGCTTCTTGGCCTTATCAACCTCCTTCTGCATCTTCTCGTCCTGCTTGGCCATCCAATCCTCCACAAGCACATCAGCGCGGTAACGCTTCTTCGAGTCGCGGTTGTCGATCAACGGATCATTGAAGGCGCCCACATGGCCCGAAGCCTCCCAAGTTTTGGGGTGCATGAAGATCGCGGCATCAATACCCACGATATTCTCGTGGAGCTTGACCATCGAATCCCACCAATAGCGTTTGATGTTGTTCTTAAGCTCCACACCATTCTGTCCGTAATCGTAAACGGCACCCAGGCCATCGTAAATCTCGCTCGAGGGGAATACGAATCCATACTCCTTGCAGTGAGCGACCAACTTCTTAAAGAGTTCTTCCTGTGTCATATATCGTTAATTTTTGTTGTCTTTATTTTGTTCGTTCGATTACAACCTGCAAAGATACAAAATAATTAGGAATGAGGAATTATTTGATTCAAAATTATTTTTACGGTTCGACCACGGGAGAGATTCTAAATTAACCCATGAGGCGGCAATCGGGCCATGTTGGCACAATCCTTGCCTGCCAAGGGCAAAGAATCGCAAAAACAAAATATGCCTATGATACGCTTGATGCTAATAGCCGGAGCCGGTGGCTTTTTGGGAACCTGCCTCCGATTTTTGGTGGGACGCTATATGCACCACATCGCCCCTGCGACAGCCTTTCCATGGGGTACCTTTGTTGTCAATGTGGTGGGGTCGCTCCTGATCGGAGTGCTCTACGGCCTCTCCGAAAAGCACCACCTGCTCTCTCCGGCCGCCTCGGCCCTGCTGATCACGGGCCTCTGCGGAGGTCTTACCACCTTCTCCTCCTTTGCCGACGACCTCTATCTGTTGCTTGCCGAACGCCACCAGGTACTCTTCGTGGTCTACCTTGTGATGAGCTTTGCCCTGGGTCTTACGATGGTGATGCTCGGACGAGCCGTCATAAAATAAAGAGAATGCAAAATTTTATAACTCTTGATTCCTAATACCTAATTTCTAATTCCTAAAAACTATGCATTTAACACCGAAAGAGATTGAAAAGCTGATGCTTTTATCGCTGGGTCAGGTGGCCGAGCGACGCAAAGCCAAGGGGTTGAAGCTCAACTACCCCGAAGCCGTGGCCTACATCACGGCAAGTGCCCTGGAGGGTGCCCGCGAAGGCAAGAATGTAGAGCAGGTCATGAAGGAGGCTGCCCAGGTACTCCGTCGCGAAGATGTGATGGAGGGGGTTGCCGACATGATCGGGCTCTTGCAGATCGAGGCGGTATTCACCGACGGATCGAGACTCGTAAGTATTCACCAACCAATCAAATAGACATGAAAAACAGTTCTCTCTATCCCTGCGAGGCAGGGTTTGTACCTCGGAAGGCCGTACCAGTCGGCGGACTTCTTTTTGCCGAGGAGCCGATCCAATACAACGAGGGACGCCCCGTAATCACTTTGTCCGTGAAAAACAGGGGAGATCGTCCGATTCAGATAGGCTCCCATTTCCACCTCTTCGAGGCCAATCGCTACTTGGAATTCGACCGCAAAGCGGCCTTCGGATGCCATCTGAACATCCCCGCCACCACCGCCATTCGCTTCGAGCCCGGAGATGAAAAGCAGGTCGAGGCGGTCCCCTTCGGCGGAAAACAGCGCATCATCGGCTTCAACGGGTTGGTACAAGGCTACACCGGAGGAGAGGATGCGCCGATCTACGATCCGACGAAACATCGGGCCATCCACCGCATGAAAAAACTCGGCTTCTGCCACACGGAGTCGCAGGACTGCGGCCACGACGAAAAGAAAGATTCAACCACAACGAGCAAAACAAAAGAAGAATAGACAATGGCTACAATTTCACGACAGGCCTACTGCGACCTCTTCGGTCCGACGGTAGGCGATAAAATCCGCCTCGGGGATACGGATCTCTATGTAGAGATCGAAAAGGATCTGCGCGTTTACGGCGACGAGGTGGTCTATGGCGGAGGCAAAACCTTGCGCGATGGCATGGGGCTGGCCAACGGCACCTCATCGAAAGAGGGGTCGCTCGATCTGGTCATCACCAATGTAACGATCATCGACCCCGTACTGGGCATCGTTAAGGCGGATGTTGGGATCAAAGATGGTAAAATTGCCGGCATCGGCAAATCGGGAAACCCCGACACGATGCCCGGGGTCTCGCCCGAATTGGTTACAGGAGCCTCGACCGATGCCATCTCGGGCGAGCATCTGATTCTGACGGCAGGCGGTATTGACGGCCATGTCCACATGATCGCCCCGCAGCAGGCCGAGGCGGCCCTCTCGAACGGAATTACCACCCTGATCGGGGGTGGCGTGGGCCCCACGGATGGCACCAACGGCACGACAATCACCTCGGGGGTTTGGAACGTGGAGCGCATGTTGGAGGCGGCCGAAGCATGGCCGGTCAACATCGGGCTGTTGGGCAAGGGGAACTGCTCGGGCAAACAATCCGTAGCCGAACAACTCGAAGCGGGCTGCTGTGGTCTGAAGATCCACGAGGATTGGGGCTCTACCCCCCAGGCGATTCGCACCGCCCTGAAGGTGGCCGACCGCTACGATGTACAGGTAGCCATCCACACCGACACCTTGAATGAGGGGGGCTATGTCGAGGATACGATTGCCGCCTTCGAGGGACGCACGATCCACACCTATCACACCGAGGGTGCAGGCGGAGGCCATGCCCCCGACCTGTTGAAGGTGGCCTCGATGCACAACGTCCTCCCTTCGTCCACCAACCCCACCCTGCCCTTCGGCATCAACTCGCAGGCCGAGCTCTTCGATATGATCATGGTGTGCCACAACCTCAATCCGAAGATCCCCTCCGATGTTTCGTTTGCCGAGAGCCGCGTACGCACCGAGACACAGGCCGCCGAAAATATGCTCCACGACCTGGGGGTATTATCCATGGTTTCGTCCGACTCCCAGGCCATGGGACGCGTGGGCGAGAGCTTCATGCGCACCTTCCAGATGGCCTCCTACATGAAGCAGGCTTGCGGAAGGCTGAAGGAGGACTGCTCCGAGAACGACAACTTCCGCGTCAAGCGTTACTTGGCGAAGATCACCCTCAACCCAGCCATCTGCTTCGGCATTTCGGACTATGTGGGCTCGATCGAAAAGGGCAAGGTGGCCGACCTGGTCCTGTGGGATCCCGCCATGTTCGGAGCCAAGCCCAAGATGGTGATCAAGGGCGGCATGATCAGCTGGGCCAACATGGGCGATCCGAACGCCTCGTTGCCCACCCCGCAACCGATGTGCTACCGTCCGATGTTCGGAGCCTACGGATCGGCCCTCAAGCGCAGCTGCATCTCCTTCGTATCGCGAGCAGCCTGCGAACTCGGCATCAAAGAGCGTTTGGGCCTCGAGCGTTGCGTGAAGCCCGTTCACCACACCCGACAGCTCACCAAAGAGCACATGTGGATGAATGGCTCGACCCCCAAGATCGAGGTAGACAGCCAAACCTTCGAGGTGCGCATCAACGGAGAGGTGGTATCGCTCAAGCCGACCGAAAAGGTGGCTCTGGGACAACTCTATTGGTTCAGCTGATGGCCGGCGAGATCATTTCCCGGATTTTGGGGAATCGAGCCGAAAAGGGTTGGGCCGAGAGGCTCTCCCACGGCTCGATTGACACCCTGGAACTCGACCGATGGACGGCTCAGAAGAGCCGCCTCATCGGCCGCAGTTCGCGGGGCGAGGAGGTGGCCGTTGCCCTGAACCGTCCCCAGCGGCTCCACGACGGCGACATTCTACGCTACAATCCCTCAACCGGAGAGGCCCTGGTCGTACACCTACGCCTTGGCGAGGTGCTGGTGATCGACCTCGAGGAGCCGAAGGGAGGATCACCCGAGGAGCATCGGGAGCGCCTTTTCGAGTTGGGCCACGCCATCGGCAACCAACATTGGCCCGCCGTGATTCACGACAAGCGGGTCTATGTCCCCCTGGCGGTAGATCGCAAGGTGATGCAGAGTGTCCTCGAGAGCCACCGCTTCGAGGGGATTTCCTTCCACTTCGAGGCGGGCAACGAGGTGATTCCCTACCTCTCGCCCCACGAGATTCGCCGCCTGTTTGCCGGAGCCGACCCCCACGAACACAAGCACGAACACCAAAAAGAGGGCACCCATGATCCCCACGGAAAAGAGTAATCGCTCGGTCTGTGAACTTTTTCGGCTGATGGAGTTCTCCGACTCTGCCCTGCCTGTGGGAGGTTTCAGTTTCTCATGTGGGGTGGAAACAGCCACAGCCTGTGGAATGATTCACGACGAAGAGTCGCTCGGAGAGTATCTGCTCGCGACGGCCCGTCAGGTCGCAACCTGCGACGGCGTGGCCGCCCTTGCAGCTCACCGCGCCATTCTCCGTCAGGACTGGGAGGCCTTTGCGGCCGCTGACCATCGGATTGGGCTCTTCAAGACGGGAGATGAAAATCGCCGTATGAGCCTGCGCATGGGCCACAAACTCGGTCAATTGACCCGACAAGTACTCCCCCAAAAGGAGATTATCAAGTGGAGCGAAGCTGTGATGCGGGGTAAAATCGAGGGGCACCATGCCCCGATGCTGGGGTTGCTCTTTGCCCTCACCGGACAAAACGAAGAGCAACTCTTCGCCTCGCTACTCTATGGGACAGCGTCCCAAATCACGGGAGCAGCCCTACGCCTGATGCGCATAGACCACTTCGCCACCCAACGCCTGCTCTACGCCTTGGGCGAAGAGGTCGCGAGGCTTTATGAGGAGCTCTCCCCACTCGAGATGGGGGAGATGCACCTATTCGGCCCCGAACGCGAGATCCTGGCCTCAATGCACGAAGAGGGCCCGCAACGTATGTTTATGAATTAGCGCCGGAGGTGCGCACTCCGCTCCTCCTTTTCCCCAAAAACCTCCTCCGCAACCGAAAAAAAAATCGGAAGAGAAAATAAACGGAACAAAACGAAAATACCGAAGAATCGAAATGAGTTGCAGAATTGGAATCGGCGGCCCCGTGGGATCGGGAAAGACCGCCCTGATCGAAGCCCTTGTCCCCCGCCTGCTTGAGCGAGGGCTTCAAGTGCTGGTTATCACCAACGACATTGTTACCACAGAGGACGCCCAACACGTCCGACGCACGCTGAAAGGGGTGCTCCACGAGGATCGCATCCTCGGTGTGGAGACCGGAGCCTGCCCTCACACGGCCGTGCGAGAAGACCCATCGATGAACTTAGCCGCTGTCGAGGAGATGGAGAACCGTTTCCCCGAGACGGATGTGGTATTGATTGAGTCGGGAGGCGACAACCTCACGCTCACCTTCAGCCCCGCCCTGGTGGATTTCTTCATCTATGTGATCGACGTGGCGGCCGGCGACAAAATTCCCCGCAAGGACGGCCCAGGAATCTCTCAATCGGATATCCTGGTAATCAACAAGTTCGACCTGGCCCCCTATGTAGGAGCCTCGCTCGAGGTAATGAAGCGCGATTCGGAGAAGATGCGCCCCGGGAAACCCTTTATTTTTACAAACTGCATGACGGGCGAAGGAATTGAAGAACTCCTGAGACTAATTTTTCGCATGGCTCTTTTCGACCTCGAAACACCTACTGAAGCGTGAAATCCGAATTCCAACATATACGCGAACTGCGCCCCTACCTAAGCGACCCCCCTGCTATGGCCGCCGGAGGAGCCGGGAAACGAGGCTACTTATACCTCGGTTTCGAATGCAACAGCCAAGGGAAGACTTTGTTGCGCCATTGGGAACGCCGCGCCCCGATGATCGTACAGCAGGCCCTCTACTTCGACGAACGCCTCCCCTCGATGGCTTGTGTCTATATGCTCTCGGCCGGCGGCCCGCAGGTGGATGGCGACCGCTACCGTTGCGAGGTGCATGCCGGAGCCCAAAGCGAGGTACACCTCTCGACGGGAGCCGCCACCAAGGTGGCTACCATGCGCCACAACTTTGCCGCCTCAGAGCAGCATTTCAGGCTCGACGATGGGGCCTACATGGAGTATCTGCCCGAGCCGGTGATCCCGGCCCGCGGAGCCCGACTTTGGAGTCACACAGAACTTACGATCGCCCCCTCAGCCACCCTCTTCTATGGGGAGTGTTACCTCTCGGGGCGACACCACCACCTCGAAGAGCGATTCCAGTACGACCTACTCTCACTCAATCTCCGGGCACAACGACCCTCGGGAGAGGAGCTTTTTTGCGAGAAAATTCTGCTCGAACCCGCGCGGCACACCCCCACGGGATTGGGGGTGATGGGTCGGTATGAACTCTTTGCCACGGCCCTAATCCTGACGCCTCCCCCACAACGCGAGGCAATCCTAAAACGGGTACGGGAGCTGATTGGCTTTCGGTCGGAGTGGGCTCTCGGGATCCTCCGCCTACCCTCTGATGCGGGGCTCGTCTGCCGCATCTTAAGCCGGCAGAGCGACGAAGCCAAGAGGCTGCTGCGCACCCTCTGCTCGGCCACGCGCGAGGTGATAAAGGGGGTTCCGATGCCCGAGGAGTTTCCCTGGCGATAGCCACCAAGTCGCAACCAATATAAACGTAAAATTTAAAGACGTATCTCTATGGAAAACAATCTTTCAACTGAAAATTCCCTGCGGGGAATGATCTGCGGCACCGGCCAAGTGATGTTTCAACAAAACCTTTGGTGCAGCCTGCTCTTTTTGATCGGTATCTTTTGGGGTGCCTGGGCCGAGGGACGGATCTCGGTGGCCTGGGGCGGATTGGTCGGACTCATCGTCTCCTACCTCACGGGGCGTATCTTGGGGCTCAAAGCCGAAGAGGGCGAGCAGGGCTTGTGGGGTTTTAACGGCGTTTTGGTCGGTTGTGCAATCATGACCTTCCTGAGAAGTACCCCGCTGACCTGGTGCATCCTCATCCTGGGAGCTGCCCACACGGTTTGGCTGCGCGAAGGATTGAACCGCATCATGGCCAAATGGAAAGTAAACTCGATGACCATGCCCTTTGTCCTGACCACCTGGATGTTGCTGCTTGCCGCACGCGGACTGAACGGGCTTCCGATCGAGGGGCTTTCGACTCCGATGTTCCCCCACGCCGCAACGGCCCACATCGCCACCGGACCGCTCCACCTGCTCCTCTATTGGCTGCGCGGCATCGGTCAAGTCTTTCTGATCGACTCCTGGATCACGGGACTCTTCTTCCTGGCGGGCCTGATCGCCGCAAACGGCTGGTCGGCCTTTTGGGCCGCCTTCGCCTCAGCCCTCTCGCTCGCCGTGGCCCTGCTATTCGATGCGCCGGGATTGGGTATCAGCGAAGGACTCTACGGCTTCAGCCCCGTATTGACGGGCATTGCCTTGGGTTCGATCTTCTACCACCCCTCATGGCGTTCGGCTCTCTGGGCCATTGTCGGCATTGTGATCACACTCTTTGCCCAGGCAGCCACCAATTCGCTGCTCTCTCCGCTGGGTCTACCCTCACTCACGGCCCCCTTCTGTTTTGTTACCTGGGTATTCCTGCTCCCGATGTTTTCGCTCGAGAAGCACCCCTTCTCCAAAAAGAGAGAGACCCCCAGCCACGAGGCCGACCACTCGGATTGGAACCCCGCCCGCAAACCCCACCTCAAAGGATAGTTGGCCTACACAAGGCCTTGCACAAAGCCCACCGGAGATTGTCCGGTGGGCTTGTCGGGTATAAATTTGCGTATTCGCGTTTTTTTTATTAGTTTTGTAAGTTAGAAAGCCCCCGCTTCGAAAACAAACAATACTAACAATAAAAACAAAGGACATGGAAAACCAAAAAATGCAAAACTCCCTGCCGGAAAACGCCTATCGCGAACTCAAAGCCGGTGAAGAGTACAAACCCATGATGCCCGATACTCCCGCTCCGGTAGAGGTAACCCCCTACTCGGTGGGTATGGGTATTCTGATGGCCGTGATCTTCTCGGCCGCCGCCGCCTTCCTCGGCCTGAAGGTGGGTCAGGTCTTCGAGGCCGCCATCCCGATCGCCATCATCGCTGTAGGTGTGGGCTCAATTTTGGGAAAGAAGAACATGTTGGGCCAAAATGTGATCATTCAGTCGATCGGAGCCTCGTCGGGCGTGATCGTAGCCGGTGCTATCTTTACCCTTCCGGCCCTCTACATCCTGGGGCTGGAGGCTCAATTCTATCAGGTCTTTCTCTCGTCGCTCCTGGGCGGTGTGTTGGGTATCGTCCTGATGATCCCCTTCCGTAAGTATTTCGTCAAGGAGATGCACGGCAAGTACCCCTTCCCGGAGGCTACGGCCACTACCGAGGTACTCGTATCGGGTGAGAAGGGTGGCAACCAAGCCAAACTGCTGGCCGTGGCCGGCCTTGTGGGAGGTCTCTACGACTTCGTGGTGGGCACCTTCGGTTTTTGGACCGACTCGATCTCCACGCGCATCTCGCAGTGGGGCGTGGCCTTGGCCGAGAAGCACAAAGTGGTCTTTGGTCTGAATACCTCGGCCGCTGTATTGGGTTTGGGTTACATCATCGGCCTGAAGTATGCCGTCATCATCACCGCTGGTTCGTGCCTCGTTTGGTTCTTCATCGTACCGCTCGTAGGCTCGCTGGCCGAGTCGATCGACCCCTCGACGCTGATCGCTTCGTTGGGTGTTACGGCCAACCACATCCTCGAGAACCCCTCGCAGATCCTCACCCCCGAGAATCTCTACCAATACATTGGTCGTCCGATCGGTATTGGTGGTATCGCCATGGCCGGTCTGATCGGTATCGTGCGCCAGGCCGGCATCATTAAGTCGGCCCTCGGATTGGCCGTATCGGAGCTCGGAGGCAAGAAGACGGAGAGTGCCACGGAGGTACGCACGCAGCGTGATCTCTCGATGAAGTTGATCCTCTCGGTGCTCTGCGCCGCCCTGATCACCACCTTCATCTTCTTCCAATTTGGTGTGCTCAACAACTGGGGACAGTCGATCGTGGCCATTCTGATCGTCTTTGTGATCGCCTTCCTCTTTACGACCGTAGCGGCCAACGCCATCGCCATCGTGGGCTCGAACCCTGTATCAGGCATGACGCTCATGACGCTGATTCTCTCGTCGCTGGTCTTGGTCAGCGTGGGTCTGACGGGCAAGAGTGGCATGACGGCCGCCCTGATCATCGGTGGCGTGGTCTGCACCGCCCTCTCGATGGCTGGAGGTTTCATTACCGACCTCAAGATCGGTTACTGGCTCGGCACCTCGCCTCGCAAGCAGGAGGGTTGGAAGTTCCTCGGCACAGCCATCTCGGCCGCCACGGTAGCAGGCGTGATCCTGGTACTTAATGCCGCCTATGGCTTTGACACGGCCAACAACCCCGAGGCCCTGGTGGCTCCGCAAGCTAACGCCATGGCGGCCGTGATCCAGCCCCTGATGACGGGAGGACAGACCCCCTGGGCCCTCTACTTCATCGGTGCCGCTTTGGCTCTCGTTCTGACGGCCATCGGTATCCCTGCCTTGGCCTTTGCTTTGGGTATGTTCATTCCGATGCACCTGAATGCCCCGCTGGTAGTGGGTGGCTTGGTTTCGTGGTTCGTATCGGGTCGCTCGAAGGATCAGGAACTCAACAAGGCCCGCACGGATCGTGGTACGCTGATCGCCTCGGGCTTCATCGCCGGAGGTGCCCTGATGGGCGTGGTAAGTGCTGTACTGAAGTTCGCCGGCGTGGATTGGCGCCTGGCTGAGTGGGCTTCGTCGAATGCCGCCGAGTGGTGCGGTGTAGCGGCCTACCTCTGCCTGATTGGCTACTTCATCTGCCACACCATGAAGGCCAAGAAGGAGGAGTAGCTCCTTTCAATTCAAAATTCAGAATTCATTTTTAATAGAAATATGCAACTAATCGATAGATTCCTGAAATATGTTTCGTTTGACACACAGTCGGACGAGAACAGCGAGACCTTCCCCTCAACCGAAAAACAGAAGGTTTTATTGAATTACCTCAAAGAGGAGATGGAGACCTTGGGACTGACTGAGGTAACAATGGACGAGTATGGCTATGTGATGGGTACAATTCCCGCCTCGGAGGGGTATGAAAATAGCCCCGTGATCGGCTTCATCGCCCACGTCGACACAGCCCCCGACATGAGTGGCAAGGATGTAAAACCGCGCATTGTAGAGGATTACGACGGCGGCGACCTGATTCTCAACGGCCAGCTCACGATGAAGGTTTCGGACTTCCCCGAACTCTCGTTCTTCAAGGGTCACACGCTCATTCACACCGACGGCACCACCCTGCTGGGCGCCGACGACAAGGCCGGTGTGGCCGAGATCATGTCGGCAGCCGAGTACCTGATGAGCCACCCCGAGCACAAACACGGTAAGATCCGCATCGGCTTTACG
Organism: Alistipes sp.; assembly: GCA_045614985.1. Classification (GTDB taxonomy): domain Bacteria; phylum Bacteroidota; class Bacteroidia; order Bacteroidales; family Rikenellaceae; genus Alistipes. The sequence goes on from JAZLDX010000025.1 coordinate 72,855, forward strand.
CCCGATGAGGAGATTGGTCGCGGAGTAGACTACTTCAATGTCGAAAAATTCGGGGCCGACTTCGCCTACACGATGGACGGCGGCTTCGAGGGCGAATTGGAGTACGAAAATTTCAACGCCGCAGGAGCCAAGATCCACATCCAGGGTCGCAATGTGCATCCGGGCGCAGCCAAGGGCAAGATGCTCAACGCCATCGATATTGCCTGCGAGCTGAACCAGCTGCTTCCCGCTACGCAGCGTCCGCAGTTCACCGAGGGCTACGAGGGCTTCTTCCACTGCGTAGGCTTCAAGGGTACGGTCGAGGAGGCCGACCTGCAATACATCATCCGCGACCACGACATGGAGCTCTTCGAGAAGAAGAAGAACTTCATGGTGGCTTGTGTCGAGCACCTGAACCACAAGTACTCGGCCGGCATTGTGTCGCTCCAGATCAAGGATCAGTACTTCAACATGCGCAAGATGGTGGAGCCGCACCCTCAGGTTATCGAGAAGGCCAAGGAGGCAATGCGTATGGTGGATGTAGAGCCCATCGTGAAGCCCATTCGTGGCGGTACGGACGGTTCGCGTCTCTCTTTCATGGGACTGCCCTGCCCCAATCTCTTCACCGGTGGCATGAACTTCCATGGCAAATTTGAGTACTGCTCGCTGACGACGATGCAGAAGGCCACGCAGGTAATCTTGAACCTGGCCTCGCTTTGGGCAAAATAGTAGAACCTAATCGAATAACAATGAACCCCTATGGTTTCTTTAAGGTCGCAGGCGCCATTCCCGCAGTGCGGGTTGGCGACTGCGCCTTCTTGGCGGATCGCCACATCGAACTGATCCGCCGAGCCACCGAGCGCGGTGCGGAACTTGTCGCCTTCCCTGAGCTCTCTCTCACTGGCTACACCTGTGGTGATCTCTTCCTGCAACCCAACCTCATGCAGGCAGCAGAAAAAGCTCTTAAGGAGATCGTGCGGACTACAGCCGACTGCCCCATTGCAGCAGTGGTCGGCATGCCTATCGTAGCAGGAGGTCGCCGCTACAACTGCGCCGTAGCCTTCTCGCAAGGCGAAATTTTGGGCGTAGTGCCCAAGAGCTATCTCCCGAACTACGGAGAATTCTACGAACCTCGTTGGTTCGCTTCAGGGGCCAACATCAAGGGAAGTCTCGTAGAACTTTGTGGCCAGGAGGTCCCCTTCGGAGTGGATGTGATGCTCAAGATCAACGGGGTGGAGTGCGGCATAGAGATCTGTGAAGACCTGTGGGTACCCAATCCCCCCTCGGCAGCCCTTGCCCAGGGGGGTGCCCGCATCCTCATCAACCTCTCGGCATCGCCCGAGGTGGTGGGAAAGTATGCCTACCTACGCTCGCTTGTCAGTCAGCAGTCGGCCCGTCTTCGTGCAGGCTACCTCTATGTATCGTCGGGCTTCGGAGAATCCTCGACCGACCTGGTCTTCGGGGGCAACATCCTCATTGCCGACCAGGGCGAGTGGGTGGCCGAGAGCGAACGATTCTCTCTCGAGGAGCAGTTGCTTTGTGCCGAGATTGATGTGGAGCGCATCGAGGTGGAGCGCACGCGTACCAACACCTTTGCTCCTCTGCACAACGAAGCCTCCTTCCTGCTTTGTCCCTGTGCATTTGAGCCCAAAGAGAGCCCCTTCGAGCGAAAGATCAACCCCATGCCCTTCGTTCCGGCCAATGAAGCCACGCGCCACGCCCGATGCGAAGAGATCTTCCAAATTCAAGCCATGGGATTGGCCAAACGCCTCGAACACACCCACTGCCGATCGGTGGTGCTGGGTATCTCGGGAGGTTTGGACTCAACCCTGGCCCTATTGGTCGTGGTCAAGGCATTCGACAAGTTGGGGCTCGACCGCCGAGGAATCTACGGCATCACGATGCCGGGCTTCGGCACGACGGATCGCACCTACCGCAATGCCCTCGACCTGATGGATCAGTTGGGCATCACACAGGCCGAGATCTCGATCGCCAAGGCGGTCAATCAACACTTCGCCGACATCGGACTCGACCCCGCAGACCGTTCGGCCACCTATGAAAATTCGCAGGCGCGCGAACGCACGCAGATCCTCATGGACTACGCCAACAAGGTGGGAGGCTTAGTGATCGGCACGGGCGACTTGAGCGAGTTGGCCCTGGGTTGGGCCACCTACAACGGCGACCACATGTCGATGTATGGAGTAAACGGCTCGATTCCCAAGACCCTGGTGCGCCACCTTGTGCGCACAGCAGCCGAGCAGTTGGGAGGTGAAGTCGAAAAGACCCTCTTGGATATTGTCGATACCCCCGTCAGCCCCGAACTGCTGCCGGCTGACGAGAAGGGCGAAATTGCGCAAAAGACCGAGGATTTAGTGGGTCCCTACGAGTTGCACGACTTCTTCCTCTATCACTTCATTCGACGCGGAGCCTCCCCCCGAAAACTCCTATTCCTCACGGATCAGGCCTTCGCGGGTCGCTACTCGCGTGAGGTGATTCTCCACTGGATGGAGGTCTTCTTCCGCCGCTTCTTCTCGCAGCAGTTCAAGCGTTCGGCACTGCCCGATGGCCCCCAGGTGGGCTCGGTGAGTCTCTCGCCGCGTGGCGACTGGCGCATGCCCTCGGATGCCTCGGCGGCAGTATGGTTGGCGGAAATAGAGACCTTGAAAAAGGAGTAGTTCACCCTTGTAATCACCCCAAAACAAAAGAAAAGATGAAACGCATACTTCTTATTTTAGCCCTGCTGTCGGGCAGTGCCCACAATATGCAGGCTCAATCTTGGACAGAGATGCTGAAGAGCCTCTTCGGCATCGGCTCGCAGAAGGAGACCGAGTTGGTCCCCGAGGTGAAGCACATCACCGCCACGGAACTCGCCGCCACCTGGATCTTCGCAGACCCCGTCATCGTTTATACGGGCAGTGATCCCGTCGCCACCATGGCCGTCAGTGCCCTGGAGGGACAGATGGACGGCATCCTCCTCAAAGGAGGGGTACAGCGTGGCCGCGACCGCATTACCTTCAACAAGCGGGGTACAATGACCCTCGAGATCAACGACTTCATCGGTGCCGGCAACTACCTCTACACCCCCTCGACGGGCGAGATTACGCTGACGCTCACCTCGAAGGAGAAGTCGCTGACAATCTCCGGGAAGACCGAGTACAAAGAGGGTGTCCTGACCCTAAAGTTCGATGCAGACAAGGCCCTTTCGGCCATCCAAGCCGCCGCGCCCTCGCTTGCCGAGAACGACTATGTAAAGATCGCCTCCTCGATCATTTCGAGCTACCCGGGGATCGAAATCGGAGCCTCGTTTAAGCGATAGCCTTTCAGCCAAACCAAAAAAATAGCCCGCCTAACGATGTTAGGCGGGCTATTTCGTAGAGTATCAGAAGGAGATTAGCAGATCATCCGAAGCTCCCTACCCCGACTTTAGTTGTATTCGTAGGAGACCGTCTCGCCGGGGGCACATACGGTGCAGTTCACCAAATGGAACTCGCCATCGCTGCCTCGTACCGAGGTCAGAACCATCGCCTTGCAATTCTCGGCCGCCCAGCTATCGACCAAAAGGGCCGCGGTGATGTAATTGACCGTCTCACCCGACTCCAAATCCCCGAGCTGGGCACCAAAAATACGGGTCGTCTTGTTGTCGCCAAGCATCTCGCGCAGGCAGTTGTGGTGAATATGGTGCCAGCTGGCTGTGGCTCCACTCTGATTCGACTGAATGTTATCCTCCAGGATCCAAACCGCCACGCGGTAGTTGCCCGAAGTGGCCACCTTCAACCCCACGTTGATATAAAGACGCTTATCGATCAATGACACGGCGGCCGAGAGGCCGGCACCGGCCTCGTCCTTGTGGTGCTGGTCGATATAGCTCTTCACGGCCGAGATCTCATGCTCGTAGTCGGTTGTGTAATCGAAAGTAAGCCAGGGGTAGTAGCCATCGAGATTAAACTCTCGGGAAAGGAGGACGGCCGCCCCCGAGTAGGCCTTGTCGGTTTTGTTGTAGGAGTGCGATGCCACCTGATGGTAGAGCGAATTGTAGGCCTCATCCTCCGAGAGGCTCTTCAAGAGGTTCATCATACGCGGGCAGTTCGGGCAGGCGTTGCCGGTGTGCTGCACCAAGAGCATGCGGTGCTTAAACGAAAAATTGCTTGGGTCGCTATCGGCCGGAAGCGAAGCAATACCGTGTACGGCCGAAACTTTGACCGTATTTGAACGATAGTTGTTGTAGTCGGCATTGAACGAGAAATCGCCCTCCTCGAGCGAGGTAAAACGCAACTCCTCCAACTGAATCTTCTCGCCGTTGCAAAGCAATTCGGCCTGCTCTCCGATATCGTAGGTAAAACCCTTATCATCGGTAAAGAGGATACGGAAAGTAGCCACATCCTCCCCATCGGCATTGATATAGTTCTTATCGACCGAAAGGAGCACGCCTACCTTATTAACACTCTGACCTCCAGATGGTGCTCCCTGTCCATTGTCGGAATCTCCCCCACAAGCGGCCAAAAGGAACATTAGACTATAAAACAAAAGCTTTTTCATAGATGTTGAATTTTAGTTCATTTTTGTTGTTTTCACAAAAATACAAAAATCTTTTTTTCTTGACAAAAAAATCGAAAGCTTTCGCAATAAGATTTACCCCTGAAACAAAAAACACTCCTCCACTCAATCGAGTGGAGGAGGTCATCCCATACAAGCCAAGAGCAGCAATCAGAGTAAGAGCACCACCGAACTCATGATCAGGAAGCCTCCGGCATAACCGGCCAGGATTTGGGTGGCGGTATGGCAACCGAGCCATAGACGCGCTGAAGCCAACAGACCACTGCATAGCACAATTCCAATCAACGGAAGCAACATATCGCCGGCACCGGCCACCGCCAGCAGAACGAAGAAAGCGGTAGCTCCGCCCAACGCCGTCAGGTGCAGGCTGATCTTCCAGCGCAAGGTTACCACCAGGCAGAAGAGTTGGCAGAGGGCTGCCCCAAACATCATCTTGTGGAGCAGTTGTGCCACGGGAAAGTTCAGCAAAGTCAAAGCACAAAGCAGATAGCAGACCGTGCCCAACATCAGGGGAAGAATGCGTTCGCGTCGATCGTCGATACGAAGCGAACTCAACCGCCCCAAGCGGCGCAAAAAGAGGAGCGAGAGCGTAGGAAGAGCCATTGTATAGAGCAAGAGCACCCCGAGGAGGTAGAGTTTGGTCGTGAGCGAGAGAAACGAGTAGAGGGTCGGGGTAAAAAGGAGTACACAGAGGGCATAGAGGGGGATAAAGAAGGGGTGCAGCACCGTGGATATCCCATGTGCCAACCTCTCCTTTCGGGCCCAATCCAACTCCTTAAACCATCCCATAATCACCCTTCTCAAAAATCTAAATCTGTTTGCGCAGGCGGGCGACAGGAATACCCAGCATCTCGCGGTATTTGGCCACCGTGCGACGGGCTATGCGATATCCCTTGTCGTTAAGCATCACCATGAGGGTCTCGTCGGTCAAGGGGCGACGCTTCTCCTCGCCATCAATAAAGCGTTGCAGCAGGGTCTTCACCTCATAGCTCGACACCTCCTCGCCCGAATCGGTCTGCATCGCCTCCGAGAAGAGCGATTTCAGCAAGATGATGCCGAAGGGCGTTTGCACATATTTACTATTAACGACACGCGAGATGGTCGAGACATCGAGCCCCGTACGGTCGGCGATATCTTTAAGAATCATCGGGCGCAACTTCGACTTGTCACCATCGCGGAAATACTCCATTTGGTAGTTCAGGATCTCCTGCATGGTACGCATCAGCGTGTCGTGTCGCTGGCGGATAGCCGAGATAAACCACTTGGCCGAGTCAATCTTCGACTTCACGAACTGCACCGCTTCACGATTCTCGCTCTTGACCGAGCCGTCGGGCTGCACCATCTCGCGCATCATCTCCACATAGCGACGATTGATCTTCACCTCGGGAACCCCCGTGGAGTTGAGCGAGAGGTCGAACTGCCCATCGTGGTAGTCGAGTACAAAGTCGGGAATGATATAGGGGGTCGCCTCACTCCCCCCTTCGGCATAGAGGTTTCCGGGCTTGGGCGAGAGGTGGCGAATCTCTTGCAACGCCTCGCGAAACTCCTCCTCCGAGACCTGCAAACGCTGAATCAGCTTCTCGTAGTGTTTTTTGACAAACTCCTCGAAGTTGTGTTCAAGGATTCGCTTGGCCAATCGGCGCGACCGGGTGGTCGGTGGGATCTGATTCATCTGCAATAAAAGGCACTCTCGCAGATCGCGAGCTCCGATGCCGGCCGGCTCCAACTCGTGAATCACCTCAAGAAGTCGCTCCAATTCTTGCTCCGAGGTCTCAATGCCGAGCGTAAAGGCGATGTCGTCGGCAATCGAGAAGAGCTCGCGCCGAAGGTAGCCGTCCTCGTCGATCGACCCAATCAGGTAGACCGCCAGACGCAACTGTCGCTCCGAGAGGTTGCGATAACCGAGCTGCTCGACCAAATACTCCTGCAACGAACGCCCACCCGAGAGGTAGACCGTGCGCTGCTTGTCGTCCTTCGAAAAGTTGTTGATGCGACTCTTATAGGCTGGGGTATCATCCTCTTTGAGATACTCCTCCACGGAGATTTGACGGGGCTCCTCCTCAGCGTCCCCCTGTCGCTCCTCCTCTAAGACAATATTCTCCTCGATCTCCTGCTTAATGCGTTGTTCGAGTTGCATGGTGGGGAGCTCCAGCAACTTGATCATCTGAATCTGCTGCGGAGAGAGCTTCTGCTGAAGCGTCAGGAGTTGTTTTTGGTTTATTGCCATAGTAAGTTGCCCATTTGTAATTTATCTTCCACAAATTGGCCTCTTCATCCTTTAAGCAAAAACGCCTCCCAAACCGGTTTTATTATTTGGGAGGCGGTCTCTATTTTGGTCGTAGTGCCTTTTTATTAAAATTCGGCATTCTTCGGCGTACGCGGGAAGGGCTGCACGTCGCGGATATTCTGAAGACCCGTGACGAACATCAGCAGGCGGTCAAAACCCAAGCCAAAGCCCGAGTGAGGAGCCGAACCCCAACGGCGCGTATCGAGGTACCACCACACATCCTTCTCGTTCATGCCCAACTCTTGAACTCGTGCACGAAGCTTGCCATAATCATTCTCGCGCTCCGAACCACCGATAATCTCGCCGATTTTCGGGAACAAGACATCCATGGCGCGTACGGTCTTGCCATCCTCGTTCTGCTTCATATAGAAGGCCTTGATACCCTTCGGATAGTTAATCAGGATGACCGGACGCTTGAAGTGCTCCTCCACAAGGTAGCGCTCGTGCTCCGACTGCAGGTCATCGCCCCAGTTGCACGGGAACTCAAACTTGCGCCCCGAAGCCTTCAAGATCTCGATACCCTCGGTATAATCCAAGCGTTTGAAGTCGTTCTCCACCACAAAGTTCAGGCGATCCAACAGCTCGGGATCCCACATCTTATTCATAAACTCAAGATCCTCGCGGCAGTTATCGAGCGCATAGCGTACCAAATACTTGATAAAATCCTCGGCCAAATCCATGTTATCCTCCAACTCATAGAAGGCAGCCTCGGGCTCGATCATCCAAAACTCCGAAGCGTGGCGTACGGTATTCGAGTTCTCGGCACGGAAGGTGGGGCCGAAAGTATAGATACGACCCAGCGAAAGAGCTCCCAACTCACCCTCCAACTGACCCGACACGGTGAGGTTGCAGGGCTTGCCAAAGAAGTCCTGCGTGTAGTCTACCTGACCCTCCTCGTTCTTGGGGACATTGTTCAAATCCATGGTCGTTACGGTAAACATGGCACCGGCACCCTCGCAATCCGAACCCGTGATGATGGGGGTATGGAAGTAGTAGAAACCATGGTTGTGGAAATACTCGTGAATGGCGTAGGCCATGGCATGGCGGATGCGCAGCACGGCACCAAATGTGTTGGTACGAGGACGCAGGTAAGCAATCTCGCGCAGGAACTCCAACGAGTGGCCCTTTTTCTGCAAGGGATAGGTCTCGGGATCGGCCGTACCATAAATTTCAATCTTCTCGGCCTGCACCTCAACACCCTGACCGGCACCCTGCGAGGCAACCAACTTACCATCCACACGCAAGCAAGCGCCCGTCGTAATAGGCTTCAACTCTTCGGCATCAATCTTCTGAAGATCTACTACTACTTGGATGTTCTGCACGCACGAACCATCGTTCAGCGCGATGAAGGCTACATTCTTGTTCCCACGTTTCGTGCGAACCCAACCCTTTACCACTACGTCGCAATCGACCTCCTTCGAGGCAAGCAACTCTACAATGCGTAACTTTTTCATCTTATATTTTTGGTTTTTTTGTTTTTCGTAGTTCGGTTTAGCCCACAAAGATAGGTATTTATTTGCGATAATTCAAATAAAAAAGTACCTTTGCCCCTATGAGAAAGTTTCGATTGCTACAACTTGTGCTCCTTACAGCCCTTTTTGCGGGGCATTGGAGCCCCCTTTTGGCCCAACGACACGAGGTTTTTCGTGCCGAAGGCCTCCCCTATCAAAACCGCCACGATGCCGTGGTCGGAGGCGACTTCACCCACAGCAACCAATACCTTCGCTTTGCCCCTGAAGTGGAGTCGTTGGAGGCCGAGGCGATTTGGATGGGGCAGAAGTCCGAAATCCCCTACTTTTGGACCGACGGCTTGGTGATGATCCACCTCGAGGCGGTGGGACAAGCCTACACGCTTGAAGCCAACGGCCACGAGGTATGTCGCAACGAGGATGGACTTTCACCCGCCGAGTTCGACCTGACCCCCTACATCCGCCAGGGCCTCAACCATTTCCGCATCGCCCTGCGTAGCGGAGAATTGGAGCACACACAACAAGGGCTCGGCCTAGCCTGCGAGCGTTTCGCCGGCTCCTACCTCTTCACCCTGCAGAAGCGTTCGATTGCCGACTACCGTATCCGCTTGGTCCCCGACTCGTTGCGTCGCTTCGGAGTCTTGGAACTCGATATCGTGGCCCGCAACGCCTTCAACTACGAGGAGGAGGTCAATGTAGCCTACGACATCTACTCGCCCGAAGGGAAGTTAATGGACTACACCGACCATCCGATCCGCATTGCAGGTCGCTCGCAGGACACAGTACATCTACACCCCTTTATCTACCACACCAACGAACAAAAGTGGGGCAACGGCAAGGCCCCTCTCTACCGCGTGATGCTCTTCACGAAACGCGATGGCAAGATGTGGGAGTATATGCCTATCGAGTTGGGTTTCAGCGACATGGTCTACCGCGATGGTACCTGGTACCGCTTTGGCGAACCCTACACCCTGAAGAGCACCCCCTGCAACGCATTGTCCGATAAAAAGACGACCGAAAGCGAGATGCGCCGCCTACTGAAGGCCGGATTCAACACCCTCTGCCCCACGGCTCCGCAACCGCACTGGTACTATGAGTTGGCCGATCGACTGGGGCTCTATATCATCGACTGTGCCGCCATTTCAGCCCCCGATAAGCGCGAAGATCGCACCGTAGGAGGCACCCCCGCCAACGACCCCTCGCTGGCCGAGGAGTTCACCCTGCGTGTAAAACGCATGTACTACCGCTCGCGCAACCACACCTCGGTGATCGGCTTCCGTTTGGCTAACCCCTCGGGCAACGGCTACGCCCTCTACAAGGCCTATCAGTGGATCAAATCAGTAGAGACTGAACGCCCCGTCTTTTACGAAGATGCCCAAGGGGAATGGAATAGCGATTAGAAGCCGTTCAACAAGTTTTAGAAGAGGCCACAAGCGAAAAACGGCCTCACAAAATCAGAAACAGCATGAATATAGAGTTGATTGTCATCGGAAAAACCGACTCGAAGGAGGTCGGAGCTCTCGTGGAGATGTATCTCAAACGGGTGAACCACTACTGCCGCATGGCCATCACGACCCTGCCCGATATTAAAAACGCCAAATCACTGAGCATCAAGCAGCAGCGCACATTAGAGGGAGAGGCAATCCTGAGGCAGTTAGGCGAGGGCGATTATGTTGTATTGCTCGATGAGCGGGGCGAGGAGATGCGCTCCGTGGAGTTTGCCTATTGGTTGCAAAAGCGGATGAACAGTGGCATGCGTCGTTTGGTGCTCATTATCGGTGGCCCCTACGGATTCTCCGAAGAGGTCTATGCCCGCGCCAACGGCAAACTTTCGCTCTCGCGCATGACCTTCTCGCACCAGATTGTCCGAGCTCTCTTTGCTGAACAGATCTATCGCGCCTTTACGATCCTCAACAACGAACCCTACCACCATGAATAACTCCTCAATGCCCACCCCGCGCTTTGCCATCCTTAGCACCAACGCCCTGGTCGGCTTAGGGCTGAAATCGCTCCTGGAGCGGATTCTTCCCTCGGTGGAGGTGGTACTATTCTCCTCGATCGAGGCCCTTTTGGAGGAGGAGCGCCACGAACACTTCTTCCACTATTTCATCGACTCCGAGTTGGTGGAGCGCGAGCCGGCAAGGCTGCACGACAAACTGCACCGCACGATCCGCCTGACGCAGGGAGAGGCGGTCGCAGGACACCACCTCGACATCCGCCAAAACGAAGCCGAGATTGTGCGCGAGGTGATGCGCATCCGCCACTTCGGCCACCCCGCAGAGGGGCACGGTGCCCCCCGTCCGAAGCCCGAAAAGCAACTCACCCCCCGAGAAATCGAGGTCTTACGACTCCTTACACGGGGGCTGATCAACAAGGAGATTGCCGATCGCATGGGAGTAAGCCTCACCACTGTAATATCCCACCGCCGCAACCTCACCCGAAAACTCGGCATCCGTACCGCCTCGGCCCTGACGATCTACGCCATGATGAATGGGTATATCGACGAGTAATGCGCCCACTCTCCTCATAAATGAGGATTGCAGCATCCGAACTTTTTTTGTTCCTTTGCACCCGTGAAAAGGTGCATTTTTTACTCCTTGCTGATCGCTATGCTACACTTTGCCACCCTCGGAGCCTCGGCTCGTGAGCGCGGCACTGATCCGTTTATCGAGGCCGATACGACCATTCAGGTCGGCGAGGTAGTCATTCGCTCCTCGTCGGTCAAGCAACGCTTGCCCCTGAGTCAGAGCCCCGTGGCCGCCTCGCTCTTTCTAAAGGAGCAAGTCGATCGACTCCAACTCTCGGCTCCCAAAGAGATTTCGTGTATTGTTCCGAACCTCTACGCCCCCGACTATGGTTCGCGCATGACCTCATCGATCTATGTACGCGGCCTGGGGGCCCGCATCGACCAACCCGTAGTAGGGCTCAATGTTGACAATGTGCCAATACTGAACAAGGATGCCTACGACCTAGAGGTGGCCGACATCGAACGCCTGGAGGTACTGCGCGGCCCGCAGAGCACCCTCTACGGCCGCAACACGATGGGGGGCGTAATCAACCTCCAGACCCTTTCGCCCCTGCACTACCAAGGGGCCCGCTTCTTGGGCGAATATGGTAGCGGCAACACCTATAAGTTGCGCCTTTCGAGCTACAACCGATTCAAAAACCTCGGCTTGGGACTGTCGGCCCACTTCGGAGGTTCGGACGGACTCTTTACCAACGAATACACGGGCAAAAAGTGCGACCACGAGACCAGCGGCGGAGCCCGCATCAAGGTGGAGTGGGAGCGCGACCGATGGTTTTGGGGCAACACCCTCGCCATAGGGTACCTGGAGCAGGGGGGCTACCCCTATCGTTCGGTCGAGACGGGCGACATCGCCTACAACGACCCCTGTGGCTACGATCGTGCCTCGATCACCGAGGCCTTCACCCTGCGCTACACGGCTCCCTCGGTTGTGGTGGAGAGCATCTCCTCCTACCAATTCCTCGACGACCACATGACCCTCGACCAGGATTTTCGTCCCGAGAGTTACTTCACCCTCGAGCAGATTCGCCGCGAACACGCCCTGACCGAGGAGGTCGTGGTACGCTCGACCACCAAGAGCCGCTACCAATGGCTCGTGGGGGCCTTCGGCTTTTGGAAGGGGGGCGATATGCAGGCCCCCGTCGTCTTCAAACCCGACGGCATCCAAAACCTGATCCTGGGGAATATTCCCGAAGGGATCGAGGTCGATTTTCCCGAGGAGTTTCCGCTCGACAGCCGCTTCGACCAGCAGACCCTCGGGGCGGCCCTCTACCACGAATCGACCCTGCGACTCGGCCATTGGCTCCTGACCGCCGGTCTGCGCCTCGACATGGAGTGGGCCTCGCTCGACTACCACAGCGCCACCCATTACCCTTGTCGTGTCAACACCACGACCATCGCCCCGTTCGCTCTGAGCGGAGCCCTTCGAAACGATTTTACCGAACTGCTGCCCAAATTCTCGGCCCTCTATCGTTTTGGCAACCATCGCCTCTCGAACCTCTACCTCTCGGCCTCGAAGGGTTATAAAGCGGGAGGATTCAACACTCAGATGTTCAGCGAGGTGCTCCAAAATGCACTGATGAAGAAGATGGGCATCTCCTTCAATCGCCAATTCGACCCCTCGGAGGTGGTGAGCTACGACCCCGAGTGGAGTTGGAACTACGAATTGGGCGGCCACCTCCACCTGGCCAAGGGAGATCTGCAACTCGATTGGGCCCTCTTCTTTATCGACTGCCACGACCAGCAGCTCACCGTCTTCCCCCCGGGACAAACCACCGGCCGCATGATGACCAACGCAGGCCGCACCCACAGCCTGGGTGGCGAACTCTCGCTCGCGGCACGCCCCACCCGCCACCTCCACCTCGCCGCCTCCTACGGCTACACCCACGCCACCTTCCGCGACTATCTGAACGGCGATCAAAACTACGCCGGCCACCGCGTACCCTACGCCCCCGAACACACCTTCTCGGCGCGTGTAGGCTACCACTTTGAGATAGGATGCTCCTGGCTCGAGCGAATCATCCCTTCGATTGATGTGCGGGGCGCAGGGCGCATCGCGTGGAACGAGGAGAATACCCTTTGGCAGGATTTCTATTTGGTGCCCAACTTCTCTCTGCGTTTCGAGCATCGCAACTACAGCCTCGACCTCTGGTGTCGCAACCTGACCGATACTCGCTACGACCTCTTCTACTTCAAGTCCGTGGGTCGCGAGTTCATGCAGCAAGGCCGTCCCCGCACCTTTGGATTTACGGTCACGGCCAATTTTTAGATTTTTCGATATCACAAAACCAAAAACTCCATATCTTTTTAATTTATGAAAAAAATTTTGATGCTTATTGCGCTGCTCGGAGGATGCTTGGCCTGCAGCGATAGCGAGAAGAACGAAACTCCCGCTCCGGCACCCACAGAGAAACTCCTCTTTACGGGCTTACTTGAGGCTACCCCCGACCAGGAAAGCCGCTTCGAAGCTTTTGCCGAAGAGGGTATCACGATGGAGCTCCAAGCCGCAGGGGAGAACCTCTACAATCTGCTGATGCCCGAGATAAAATTTGTACCCCAAATGCCCTGGCTCTCAATCGAAGTGCGCGGCCTGGAGGATACGGCAGACGGAGAGGCAATCCGTTTCGAGGTTGCCGAGACCATCCCCTATTTCATGGGAGCCCCCTACGACTCCTTCCCGATCGCGAACCTGCGAGGCGAGTACAACCCCTCGACCCGAAGCCTGGTGGTCGATTTCGACTGCAACACCATGCAGGTACATTTTGCAGGAACCAAATAGAAAACCCGCCCAGCAATCCATCGGCCGAGCTCTCCGCTCGGCCGTTTTTCTTTGAGGGAGGGGGCTAAAGGGTTTAGAGGAACAAAGATGTTGCTAATCGAATCGTTAAAAACCTATTTCACCTCGATCTCTCCTCGAAAGGCCGATGGTTTACTGCTGAAAGCAGAATACAATCCTAATTTGCGCAAGGTGAATTAAATAATTCCTCCTCTCCAACCCCTAATTTACAATTATTTTTGTACCTTTGCCGACAAAGCAAATAATTATAAACAAATAAAACCAAGGTTAATGATGAAAAAACTTCTGAGTTTAGCCCTTTATGCGGCTCTTTTTAGTCTGACAATCGCTTGTGGAAGCGATCCCGAGGAGTTCCAACCGGCCCCAACGGGAAAGACCCCCATTGCCCTCCAGGCTACGTTAGCCGACTATGGGCGTGCCACCGACACCCTCTTCGAAGAGGGCGACCAAATCGGCTTGTACATCTTCACCTCGGAGACCTACATCGACAATGGCCTCTACACGATCAAGGAGGGGGCTCTGCAGTCGAACGGTGCTCGCTACTGGTATGAGGACAAGACGATCGAATCGACCCTTGTAGCCTACTACCCCTACGCTTCGACCTGGAAATACAGCGCCGAGGGGGTAATTTTTACCGTTCGCGAGGATCAGACGAGCCAAAAGACCTACACCATTTCAGATCTGATGGTGGCCACTACCACCGCGAAGCCCACCTCGGAGGCGGTAACCCTTCCTTTCCGTCATGCCCTCTCGAAGGTGATTCTCAAAATCAACAACCAGCTCGGCGAGGCGATCCGCGAGGTCTCGATCTCGAATGTGTTGGGTAGCGTGAAGGTGAATCAGAAAAACCTTTCGGTCGCCGCTACGGGCAACATGATGGCCATCAAGGCGGCCCCCGTAACGATTGACGATGCCGAGGGTTGGCAGCTGATCGTGGCTCCCCAGCAAGGGGCCGATCCTGTACTCACGGTAACCACCGCCTCGGGCAAGCAGTACTCCTGCCGTCTGGAGGAGCGCACCGACCTGGCCGCCGGCAAGCAGCACACGGCCCATGCCACCCTCACCGCAAAGGAGGGTCTCAAATTGACGCTCTCCTACTCAATCGAGGATTGGGAAGAGGGTGCGAACATTGACTTTGTGGTAGACGAGGAGCCCGGCGAGGAACCCGAACCTACCCCCACCCCCGGAGAGGATGTGGCCGATGGTTACAGCTACATCTTCGACATGGAGGCTCTGCCCGAAATTCACCTCAACATCACGGAGAAGGAGTGGAACGAGTTGCTGAAGCTCTACGACCAAAACTCCAATACGGACGAGTACATCCACTGCGATGCCTCGTTTATTAAAGAGGGTAAGGTTCACAGCTTTACCGACACGGGTCTGCGTTTGCGTGGCAACACCTCGCGTCGTCGCCCCGAGGGTAATGGTGGCGAAATGCACAACACCGAGAATCCCGACTACCACCATGTACACTTCATGCTCAACCTGCGCAAGTTCCAAAAGGACGACGAGCACGAGTTGGGCGGCGTGAGAAAGATCCACCTCAAGTGGCACAAGGACGACCCCTGCTACGCCCGCGAGATCTTCTGCTACGACCTCTTCCGCCGTTACGGCATTTGGACGGCGCTGAATACCTCCTACTGCCGTCTGTGGCTCAAGGTTGGAGACTCGAAGGAGGCCTACTACGGTGTCTACATCATGCTGGAGGCTCCCGATGAGCGCTACTTGAAAAAGCGTATCGACGGCTTTGAGAATGATAAGGGCTTCTTGTGGAAGTGCGGCTGGTCGAACAGCGGCTTCGGTGCCGGTTTGGACAACACGAACGACGACCGCTTTTGGCACGACGACAACGCTGGCACGGAGAACCGCGCCTACTGCTTGAAGACCGAGATCGAGAGTTTCGACGCCGCCAAGACCCAAATCAAGGATTTCATCAAGAAACTCAACGGCAAGTCGGGCGACGATTTCAAGAACTGGATCTCGTCGGTGACGGATGTGGAGTTGCTGCTGAAGACTTACGCCGTGAATGTGGCTGTAGGTATGTGGGACGACTACTGGTGCAATCAGAACAACTACTACATCTACTTCAACTCGATGGACAAAGAGAATTACAAATTCTTCTTCATCCCCTACGACTACGACAACACGTTGGGTACCTCGTCCATCATTGATGCCGGTCGCCAGAACCCCTTGAATTGGGACAACAGCGATTCGGGTCGCCAGCTCATCGAGAAATTGTTGCAGTTCAGCGACTATAAGAAGATCTACCTCGATGCTCTGAAGGAGATCTGCTCGAACGACAACCTGATGAAGCCCGCAGCCGCCACTGCCCGCATCAAGGGTTGGCACGCCATGATCGGCGACTATGTATCGAACGACACGGGCGAAGACATGAAGATCAAGGACCGCCCCGCAGGGTGGAGCAACAAGGGTGAGTATCGCCTGTTGGAAAGCGGCTCGAACAACTTCTTCGAGGCCAAGGCTGCCAGCATTCCCCAGAACTAACCCCCTGCCACAAAACCAAAAAAAGAGAAACAAGCCTTATGAAACCCGAATATAAGCCCTATGTGGATGAGTTGATTGAACTCGCCATCAAAGAGGATATTGGTGACGGCGACCACACCTCGCTCTGCTGTATCCCCGCCCAGGAGCAAGGTCGTATGCGCCTGCTCTGCAAGCAGGAGGGAATTCTGGCCGGAGTGGAGGTGGCCGAGTTGGTCTTGCGCCGCTTGGACTCTACGATGAAGTTTGAGCCCCTGTTGGCAGATGGCACCCGCGTGAAGCCCGGCGATGTAGCCTTCTATGTGGAGGGTCGTCTGCAGTCGCTGCTGCAAGCCGAGCGCATCCTGCTCAACATCATGCAGCGTATGAGTGGTGTGGCCACCCAAACGGCAGTCTATGCCGATCGTCTGAAGGGCTACAAGACCAAGGTGCTCGACACACGCAAAACCACCCCGGGTATGCGCGTTTTGGATAAGATGGCCGTAAAGATCGGAGGCGGAGAGAACCACCGCATCGGTCTGTTCGACATGATCCTCTTGAAGGACAACCACATCGACTTTGCCGGTGGGGTTGAGAAGGCTGTGCTCGGAGCTAAAGCCTACCTCAAAGAAAAGAACAAAAACATCCCCATCGAGTGCGAGGTGCGCTCGTTGGAGGATATCGACAAAGTCTTTGCTGCAGGAGGGGTTGATCGCATCATGTTCGATAACTTCACCCCCGAGATGACCCGCTTGGCGGTGGAGAAGGTCGCCGGACGTTGCGAGACGGAGTCCAGCGGAGGCATCACGCTCGAGACCATGGAGGAGTATGCCGCCTGCGGCGTAGACTTCATCTCGGTAGGTGCCCTGACCCACCAGATCCGTTCGCTCGACATGTCGCTCAAAGCCTGCTAAGGATGAAGCAATCCAAAAACTTTGGGAGCATGAGCCATACGGCAATCACCCTACGGCGTGTAGCATTGCTATACGCCGTATTGGCATTGTGTCGTCTTCTGTTTTGGTTGCACAACCGCGAATTGATCGGCCCAATCGAGACTTGGTGGCCGTTGGTAAAGGGTGCGTTGCAGTTCGACACCGTTTCAATCCTCTATGCCGAGGGGCTTTGGCTTGTGTTGGCCCTGCTTCCCCTGCCCTTGGCCCTGCGCGAGAGTCGCTTGTGGCAAGGCTTTCTTTTTGGGCTCTACACAACGGTAGGTTCGCTGATCATCGCCCTCAACCTCTCGGATGCCGTCTACTTCCGCTACACGCAGAAGCGATTCACGGCAGACGAGATCTTCTTTGCCGACAACGCCAACTCGCTCCAATTGATGGGGAAATTCATGGCCGAGAATTGGCCCCTGGTTGTAGCTTGGCTCCTCCTTACCGTGCTGTTGGTATGGGGAGGCGGTCGCAAACTCCACCCCCAATCACCCCTGCGCCGTTGGTGGAGTTACTATCCCGCATCGCTCGCGGTGCTGGCCCTTACGGTGGGGCTTGCCATTGGAGGTATCCGCGGAGGCTTCACTCGCATGACGCGCCCAATCACCCTCTCCAATGCCACGCTCTACGCCCCGACGAGCGCCCAGGCGAACCTCATTCTGAGCAACCCCTTCTGCATCCTGCGCACGGCGGGAAGCAGTTCAAAGGTCGAGGTGCCGGAGTTCTTCCCCCCCGAGACCCTCGCGGAGCACTTTTCGCCCTACCACTACCCCACCCCGGAGGCCGAGGCTCCGCTTCGAGGGCGCAACGTGGTAATCTTCATATTGGAGAGCATGTCGGCCGAGCACTCGGCCCACCTGCGCCCCGACCTCTACGCCGAAAGCGAATACTACAAAGGCTTCACCCCCTTCCTCGACTCGCTCATGCGCGAGGGCTACTGCTTCAAGCAGATGTACTCGAACGGATTACGCTCGATTCAAGCCATGCCGGCCGTTCTGGGGAGCATTCCTTCGTTCAAGACCCCCTTTGTACTGATGCCCCAATCGCTGGGAGAGAGCCGACAGTTGCCCCGCATCTTGCGCGACCAAGGCTACGAAACGGCCTTCTTCTGCGGTTCGGAGGCGGGTTCGATGGGCTTCGGAGCCTATGCCCGCTCAGCAGGCATCGAGCACCTCTACGCCCGTGAGGAGTACGAAGCCCGCCACGGCAAGGCCGATTTCGATGGCTATTGGGGGATTTGGGACGACAAATTTTTACAGTTCTTTGGCGAGGAGCTCACCACCCTACAAGAGCCCTTTTTGGCCACCCTTTTCACCCTCTCGTCGCACCACCCCTTTGTGGTGCCCGAACGACTGAAGGATTCACTCCCCTTAGGCCACACGGCCATCCACCGTTGTGCTGCCTACGAAGACTACGCCTTTCGGGAATTTTTCAATCGCTACAAGGAGACTGAATGGTTCAAGAATACCCTCTTTGTCTTCGTAGCCGACCATGTTTCGTCGGAGCGTTACAGCACGGAGAGCCTCACCTGGCCGGGCGACCACCACATCTTCGGTTTCTGCTACGCCCCCGAAAGCAATCTTAAGGGCGAGAGTTCGGAGCCGGCACAGCAGATCGACTGGATGCCCACGATCCTCTCTCTTTTGGGGAATACAAAGCCCTATTTCGCCTTTGGGCGCGACCTCTTCGCCGAGCCCGAGCGTCCGCGTTGGGCCTTCAGCTACGAAAACGGCTACCAACTCATCACCGAAGAGGGGGCCCGCGCCCTCAGTCCCGAACTCTCGGAGCAAGACGAGGAGGCACAAAAATTGAAGGCCCTCATTCAGCAATACTACACGCATATCAGCCAACAGAGTTACCTGGTAAAATGATCTCGTTCAAACCCGTAGAGCTGGCCGACAAGGCCACAATCGAACACTACACCCACCCCAGCGAGTGCCGCAACTGCGACATGTCGTTCGCCAACATCTACTGCTGGCGCGCCTTTCACCAAACCCATTGGGCCGTGGTGGAGGGGTTTCTGATCATTCGCTTTTTGATCGACGGCCGAGAGCAACTGGGTTACATGCAACCCATCGGCGAGGGGGATTTTTCACACCTGCTTCCCCTCTTGGAGCAGGATGCACGCGAAAATTTCGGACAACCGCTGCGCCTCTACGGCCTTTGTCGCGAAGGCCGCAAGTGCATCTGCGAGAGCTCGCTCTGCCACGACTTCGCCTTCGACGACGACCGCGCCCTATCGGACTACATCTACCTGGCCGACGACCTCCGCACACTCGCGGGCCGCAAGTACCAACCCAAACGCAACCACCTGAACCGTTTCCTAAACGGCTACAACTACCGCTACGAGCCCCTCACCCCCGACCACTTCGAGGCGTGTCTGCAACTCGAAGCCGCCTGGCGGGCCGCCCGCACGAGCGACTCTGATAGCGAGGCGATGCGCCACGAGCAGCGGGCCCTGCGCGAGGCCTTCGACCATTGGCGGGAGCTCGATCTGATGGGGGGCGTGCTCTATGTCGATGACCGCCTGGCCGCCTTTACCTACGGCTCGCGGATCAACTACGACACCTTCGACTGCCACATCGAGAAGGCCGACACCCAATACGAGGGGATCTTCGCGGCGATCAACAAACTCTTTGCCGACCACCTGCCCACAGAGTTCACCTACATCAACCGCGAGGAGGATATGGGGCTCGAGGGGCTGCGTCGCTCGAAACTCTCCTACTACCCCACCCTGCTTTGGCCCAAGACCACAGCACTGCTCCTTGGTGACGAGCAGCGGGCCTGCAAAACCCTTTGGCAGGAGGTCTTTGGCGACGAGGAGGCCTTTGTCGATCGCTTTCTGATCCACCACTTCCGAAGCGACCGAATGCTCCGCATCGAGGAGGATTGCGCTGAACCATCGACGCTCACCAACCCCGAAAATCGAAAACTCCTCTCGATGCTCCACCTCCTTCCGTTCCGTACCGAGGAGGGCGAACGCGTGGGCTATATCTACGGCGTGGCCACCACCCCCGAGGCCCGAGGTCGTGGCCTGGCCACCAGCCTATTGCTGGAGGCGATCCGGCGTGGCCAAGCCGAGGGGCTGAAGGCTCTCATCCTGATCCCCGCCAATGACGGGGTGCGCGCGTTCTACGCCCGCCACAGCTTCTCGGGCGAGGTGCCCGTGCGTCTGCTTGCCACGAACGACTTCGACTTCGGCACCGGTGATCCCGAACGCGACCGAGCGATGGTGCTCCCCTTAAGCGCGGAGTTTTCTACACCCACCGAGCTGGAGCTGCACAAAGACTGATTCCGCCCGCACAAAAGCCCCAAAGGGAGGGAGCATAGAGAGCAAAATAAACGAGAAGTGTTTCATGGTGCAAGGTGAATATCTAAAGACAGGAATATTTTCGATCAGAGAGGTTTTGGGGCCCATTTTTGACTTTTTTACATTTTTTTGGCAAAATTGTTGGTCGATTCATTTTTTTTTATCATCTTTGCACCCGCAATAGAGGAGAACCCGTTTCTCCGGAAGGCCGAAATAGCTCAGCGGTAGAGCACTTCACTCGTAATGAAGGGGTCCCGAGTTCAAATCTCGGTTTCGGCTCAAGGCAAAAAGGACGAAAATATTTTCGTCCTTTTCTTTTTTTGCACCCCACCTATTTTTATTACCCTAAAGTATTCGGAAAATTAAGACCTAAATCGTGTGATTTTTATTACTTTTGTAGGAGAAAACAAATAAAAATACGATATGGTAACCTTTTTGATCTGTTTGGCGATGCTCATAGGGGCCTATTTCACCTACGGACGTTATTTGGAGCGAGTCTGCGAAATCGATGCAAAAAACCCCGTCCCCTCGAAAACCTGCTACGACGGAGTCGACTATCTCCCCCTTCCGCGCTGGAAGATCTTTCTGATTCAGCTCCTCAACATTGCCGGCCTGGGTCCCATCTTCGGAGCGGTGCTGGGTGCCGCCTACGGCCCCGTGGCCTTTCTGTGGATCACCCTCGGAGGCATCTTCCTTGGAGCCATGCACGACATGATCTCGGGTGTAATCTCCCTGAAGCAGAACGGCATGAGTCTTCCGGAGATCATTGGCGACCTCTTGGGCGACAAGGTGAAGCTCTTCATGCGCCTCTTCTCGGTGCTGCTGATGGTATTGGTGGGAGCCGTCTTCCTCTCGCAGCCCGCCAACCTCATCGACTTCCGACTTGACATCCCCGGCCTCGAAGGCGTAGTCTTCGGAAACTACAGTTGGACTCTGCTCCTGATTTTGGGGGCGATACTCGTCTACTACGTCCTGGCCACACTGCTGCCCATCGACAAGATCATTGGCAAGTTCTATCCCATCTTCGGCCTGGCCCTGCTTATCATGGCCCTGGGGATCCTCTTCGTGCTGCTGACCCAGAGCGACAAGTACCCCATTCCGGAGTTCACGTCGTTTGAGAATATGATTGCCAACCGCGAGAAGTTCCCTCTTCTTCCGATGCTCTTCACGACGATCGCCTGCGGAGCTATCTCGGGCTTCCACGCCACACAGTCGCCCCTGATGGCGCGCTGCATGACCAACGAGACACAATGCCGCTCGATCTTCTACGGAGCGATGATCGCTGAGAGCATCATCGCTCTGATTTGGGCTGCCATCGGCATGGCTTTTTGGGGCGGTGTGCAAGGGCTCAACGAGGCAATTGCCACCCACGGAGGCAATGCCGCCATTCTGATCAACCAAATTGCAACCGAGACCCTCGGTCCTACGATTGCCAGCCTAGTGATCTTCGGTGTGATTGCCTGCGCTATCACCTCGGGCGATACCGCCTTCCGCTCAGCGCGCCTAATTGTAACCGACTTCCTTAAAATCGAACAAAAGAACCTCAGCAAGCGCATCTATGTTTCTTTGCCGCTCTTTGCCTTGGGTCTCTTTATCATCCTCGTCCTGCCATTCCAAACCATTTGGAGCTACTTCGCCTGGTGCAATCAGACCCTGGCAGCCATTACCCTGTGGGCCATCACGGTCTACTTGGCCAAGCAACGAAAGCCGATTTGGATCGGTCTGCTTCCCGCCCTCTTTATGACCTTTGTCTGCAGCAGTTACATCTTTGTATCGCCCCTGATGTTCGGACTCAAAAGCCGCCTTACAGCCTACCTATTGGGAGGGCTCCTCACGCTGATCATCCTGGGTGCAGTACTCAAACTCATAAGAAAATATGCTCATGAAAAACACGCCTAAATACACCTTGATCCCCACCGCAGAACAGACCTTCGAGTTGGAGGGCTCGGGACCTTGGGATTTTCGTAAACGTCTCCGTACGGCCGAGGAGTTACAACGCTCAGGGCAGATCGAAGCCGCTTGCGAGGAGCGGTACCGCGCCGTGCAGCTCATCGAGGAGCTTCTGCCCGAGGAGGAGGAGATCAACCTCGAGTGGAACCACCCAAATAGCCGGGCCGCCCTGGAACTGATCCACAGCTCGGCCATCGACCACTTCTTGATTGGGGACTTCGAGCTCTCGGCAGCCCTCTTGGAACTCTGCCTCGAACTCGACCCCGAAGACCACCTTGAGGCGGTCAATCTCTTGGGATTCGACTATGTAGAACTCGGTGAGTACGAACTCTGCGAGGAGGTCTTGCTCGACATCTCCGAAAAGAGCCCCATGTGTCCCCTGCTGACACTTTGGCTCGCCTTCCGTCGAAGCGGAGAGTTGGCTGCCGCCCCGTTGCAGCACCTCAAGAGCCGCCACACGGCCCTCTTCGAGGAGTTCACGGCCGAGGAGCACCCCGCAGACGAAGCCTTCATTAAAGAGATCAACTCCGAACGCCCCTCCGCACGCGCCCAGGCCCGCGAAGTGTGGCTCCAAACCGAACCCCTGTGGGCTCTACACCCCGAATTTATCTCCGCCCTCAAGGCTGCCAAGGGATAAAAAGAGGTGAAGTATGAAATCTTTTTCTGCTCGAAAATCGAGAAAAAACGGGGCTCGGGAGGAAAAAACCACCGGAAAAGAGATAAAAAAGGTGGAAATGTTTGGTAAATCGGGAAAATCGTTTTACCTTTGCACTCCGCGAAATGTGATTATTTGAGCAATAAATAACTAAAAACGAGATAGCTATGGCAATGAAAAGAACTTACCAGCCTTCGCGCCGCAAGCGTATTAACAAGCACGGTTTCCGTCAGCGTATGGCAACCGCCAACGGTCGCAAGGTATTGGCCGCACGTCGTGCCAAGGGTCGCAAGAAGCTGACCGTTTCGGACGAGTCGACCTTCAAGTACGCTTAATTCCCTCGGGAATTGGCCATAGAATGGGGTGGTGCAAGGCATCACCCCATTCTGTTTTTGATTTTATAGGGCAGATTTCACCTTGCCTTGCGCGCCCCGAATGGGTAGTACCTCTAGTACAACCCATCCGGGACTTGCTACGTTAAATCGAAATCTGCTCCTCTAAAATCAAAAAAACGGGTGGCGTATTGGGAGTCTAAAAAAGGAATTTTGAATTATAATAATTCCCAATTATTTATTATCTTTGTATATCGAACCCGAACCAAAAGAGATTATGGCTATTTTTCAAGTAGAAGGCGGACACCGCCTGCATGGTGAAATCACCCCGCAAGGAGCCAAGAATGAGGCTCTTCAGATCCTCTGTGCCACGTTGCTGACCCCCGAAAAGGTGATCGTAAGAAACGTGCCCCAAATCCTGGATGTGCTCCAACTCATCGAGTTGCTGAAGGCGATGGGGGTCGAGGTGGAAAAACTCTCCGACGACTGCTACTCGTTCCGCGCTGCCGAGATCAACCTCGACTACCTGCAGAGTGAGGATTACCGCCGTCGTGGAGCCAAGTTGCGCGGTTCGGTGATGATGCTCGGCCCGCTGTTGGCCCGTTTCGGAGTAGCCTACATCCCCAAGCCCGGAGGCGACAAAATCGGTCGCCGTCGCCTGGATACCCACTTCCTCGGATTCCAAAAATTGGGGGCCGAATTGGATTTTGCCGCAGGCAAGGTCTCAGCCAAGGAGTTGAAGGGTACCTACATGCTCCTGGACGAAGCCTCGGTAACGGGTACGGCCAATATCGTGATGGCCGCCGTTTTGGCCAAGGGGACGACCACGATCTACAACGCCGCCTGCGAACCCTACCTGCAGCAACTCTGCAAGATGCTCAACCGCATGGGAGCAAAGATCTCGGGTATCGCCTCGAACCTGCTGACCATCGAGGGCGTGGAGTCGTTGGGAGGCACCGAGCACACGATGCTTCCCGACATGATCGAGGTGGGTAGTTTTATCGGCATGGCGGCCATGAACCGCTCGGAGCTTCTGATCCGCAATGTGTCGTTCGAAAATCTCGGTATTATCCCCACCCAATTTGCCCGCATGGGTATACAGTTCGAACAGCGGGGCGACGACCTATACATCCCGCAGCAGGATCACTACCGCATCGAGACCTTTATGGATGGGTCGATCATGACCATCGCCGATGCTCCGTGGCCGGGTCTCACGCCCGACTTGCTGTCGATCTTCCTGGTGGTGGCCACCCAGGCCAAGGGAGCTGTACTGATCCACCAAAAGATGTTCGAGAGCCGCCTCTTCTTCGTCGATAAGTTGATCGACATGGGGGCCCAGATCATCCTCTGCGACCCCCACCGTGCCACCGTGATCGGACACAACCACGAGGTGCGCCTGCGCGCTACGCGCATGTCCTCGCCCGACATCCGTGCCGGCGTGGCCCTGCTGATTGCCGCCATGTCGGCCGAAGGGGTCTCGACCATCCAGAATGTGGATCAGATCGACCGCGGCTACCGCGACATCGACCGCCGACTGAATGCTCTGGGAGCAAGAATCACCCGCCTCGACGAGTAGGTTAAAAACACCATATAGGTATAACTGCAACAAATAAGGAAAAGAATCGAAATATGTTTTTGGAAAGTTCAACAAAGAAGGGCTGGATCGAAGTGATTTGCGGCTCGATGTTCTCGGGCAAGACCGAAGAGCTGATTCGCCGCATGAAGCGTGCGAAGTTTGCCAACCAGCGGGTCGAGATCTTCAAGCCCCGTATTGATGTACGATATTCGGAGGAGGAGGTCGTGTCGCACGACTCGAATGCCATCCGCTCCACCCCCGTGGATTCGGCACAAACCATCCTACTGATGGCCTCGGATGTGGATGTAGTGGGTATTGACGAGGCCCAGTTCTTCGACGAGGGAATCGTAGAGGTCTGCCGCAAGTTGGCCGACAACGGCGTGCGCGTCATCCTGGCCGGATTGGATATGGACTACCTGGGAAAGCCCTTTGGTCCGATGCCCGCCTTGATGGCTACGGCCGAGTATGTTACCAAGGTACATGCTATCTGTGTTCGCTGTGGCAACCTAGCCCACCACTCGCACCGCCTAATTGTGGATGACAAACAGGTGGTCTTGGGAGCACAGGACAGCTACCAGCCCATCTGCCGCCACTGTTTCACCGAAGCCATGAAGGCCAAGAAAAACGAATAACATCAATCGGTCAAAAAGGCCTGATTATTTCGAGATTAAACTTTTTAAAGCCTACCTAATCAATGGTTAGATAGGCTTTTTCATATATAGCGGAATGAGATGTTAGGCAAGGGTATTCCGTGCCGACATGAAATTGGGGCGGATGGGTAGTACTTTCGTACGTCCCATTCACCCCAAGGATTGAAATGCGAAATTTTCCCCCCCTATTGCATGGTAAAGATGGGATACTAAGCGAGGAAATTCCGTGCCGACATGAAATTGGGGCGGATGGGTAGTACTTTCGTACGTCCCATTCACCCCAAGGATTGAGGTGCGGAATTTACCGCTTAGATTAGTCGTTTTAGGCGAGGATATTCCGTATATCGTAATAAGAAACCCGGGCGGGTAGTACTTGAGGTACGTCCCGCTCGGGTTTTGTTTAGGATATGCGGAATCTACCGCATAAAACGGCTAATACTCCATTTTTGCGTGGCGCTGATAGGTATTGTATCTCCACTTGGCATTCTCCTCGGCTGCCTGGAAGAGCTCCTCAGCCTCGGCGGGGAAGGCCTTCTGCAACGAGGTGTAGCGTACCTCCTTCTTGAGGAAGTCCTGGAACTTCGACCAATCGGGCTCCTTCGAGTCATAGACGAAGGGGTTCTTGCCGGCGGCCTCCAACTCGGGGTTGTAGTGCCACAAGTGCCAGTAACCACACTCCACGGCCTGCTTACCGACAGTCTGCGTGCGGGTCATTCCACCCTTGATACCGTGGTTGATACAGGGTGCGTAGGCGATGATGAGCGAGGGTCCGGGGTAGGCCTCGGCCTCCTTGAGCACATTGAAGAGTTGCTGCTGCGAAGCGCCAATCGACACCTGAGCTACATAGACATAACCATAGGTCATAGCAATGGCACCGATATCCTTCTTGCGGATGCGCTTACCGCTCGAGGCGAACTTGGCCACAGCTCCCACAGGGGTAGCCTTCGACGACTGACCACCGGTATTCGAGTATACCTCGGTGTCGATGATCAGGATATTAACATCCTGACCCGAGGCGAGGACATGGTCTACACCACCGAAGCCGATGTCGTAGCCCCAGCCGTCACCACCGATGATCCACTGCGACTTCTTCACGAGCCAATCCTTCATCTCGAGGATCTTCTGGCAGGCATCGCAACCGCAGGCCTCCATCATCGGCACCAGGCGGGCGGTAACCTCGGCCGAAGCCGACGACGAACCACGCTTCTCGATCCACTCCTTCATGGTGGCCTTCAATTCCTCGGAGCACTTGGCGCAGTTGGCAATGGCATCCTCCATGGCAAGCTGGATGCGGTCGCGGAGCTTCTCCACACCGACATGCATACCCAAACCGAACTCGGCATTATCCTCAAAGAGCGAGTTGGCCCAAGCGGGACCCTGACCCTTCTCGTTGGTGCAGTAGGGAGTCGAGGGGGCCGAACCCGAGTAGATCGAGGTGCAACCCGTGGCATTGGCCACCATCATCTTGTCGCCGAAGAGCTGGGTAATGGCCTTGATATAGGGGGTCTCACCGCAACCGGCACAGGCACCCGAGAACTCGAACAGAGGCTGGGCGAACTGGAGGTTCTTCACCGACTTGGTCTTGTCTACGACATTCTTGTAGCCGATCTTCTCCACGCAGTAGTTCCAATGCTCGGCCTCCTTCATCTGGCTCTCCAGGGGCTTCATTACCAAAGCCTTCTCCTTCGAGGGGCAGACATCCACACAGTTGTTGCAACCCGTACAGTCGAGCGGCGAGAGTTGGATGCGGAACTTATACTCCTTGGTCTCACCCAAGCCCTGCTTGAACTCCAAGCCCGAAGCGGCAGCCTCCTCTTCCGTTGCCAGGAAGGGACGGATAGCGGCGTGGGGGCAGACATAAGCACACTGGTTACACTGGATACAGTTCTCCACCTTCCACTCAGGAACGCTCACGGCGATACCGCGCTTCTCCCAAGCAGCCGTACCGTTGTCCCAGGTACCATCCTCACGACCATTGAAAGCCGACACAGGGAGCAGATCGCCCTTCAGGGCGTTGATCGGATCCACGATGTTGCAGACAAACTCGGGACGCTTCTCGTCGGTGGTGCAGGCACAAGCCTCCTTGAGCTCAATCTCGGCCCAAGCGGCAGGAACCTCCACCTTCTCTACGGCCGAACCTCCGGCATCCACGGCGGCGTAGTTCATATTAACGATATCCTCGCCCTTCTTGCCGTAGGACTTCAGGATGGCCTTCTTCATCTCCTCGACAGCCTTCTCGAAGGGGATCACCTCGGCAATCTTGAAGAAGGCGGCCTGCATGATGGTGTTGGTCCGCGAACCCAAGCCCAACTCGGCAGCGATCTTCGTGGCGTTGATGATATAGAAATTGATCTTATTCTTGGCCAAATAGACCTTCATGTGGTCGGGCAACGTGGCGCAGGTCGTGGCGGCATCGTGTACCGAGTTCAAAAGGAACGAACCACCGGCCTTCAGACCCTTCAGCACGTCATACTTATCGACATACGAGGGGACATGGCAGGCTACGAAGTCGGGCGTAGTTACCAGGTAGGGCGAAGTGATGGGGTTGTCGCCGAAGCGGAGGTGCGACGAGGTGTAGCCACCCGACTTCTTCGAATCGTAAGAGAAGTAAGCCTGGCAATACTTATTGGTCGAGCCACCGATAATCTTGATCGAGTTCTTGTTGGCACCCACCGTACCATCGGCACCCAGGCCAAAGAAGAGGGCCTCGAAGGTACCGGGCTTGGCCAGCGAAATCTCCTCGCCTACGGGCAGCGAGAGGAAGGTTACATCGTCGTTAATACCCACCGTGAAGTGGTTCTTGGGCTCAGCGGCAGCCAAGTTCTCGAATACAGCCAGCATCTGGGCGGGCGTCGTATCCTTCGACGAGAGGCCATAACGACCACCGATCACCATCGGCTGGTTCTCCTTGCCATAGAACATATCCTTTACATCGAGGTACAAGGGCTCACCATTCGATCCGGGCTCCTTCGTGCGGTCGAGCACACAGACACGCTTCACGGTCGTGGGCAGTACATCGAAGAAGTACTTCTCCGAGAAGGGACGATAGAGGTGTACGGTCACCAGACCCACCTTCTTACCCTGTGCCACAAGGTAGTCGATCGTCTCCTTGATGGTCTCGGTTACCGAACCCATCGCTACGATAATCTGCTCGGCATCCTCAGCACCATAGTAGGTGAAGGGCTTATAGTCACGACCCGTAATCTCCGAGATCTGCTTCATAGCCTCGGCCACCATGTCGGGCACTGCGTTGTAGAACTTGTTCGAAGCCTCGCGGGTCTGGAAGTAGATGTCGGGGTTCTGAGCCGTACCGCGCGTTACGGGGTGCTCGGGGTTAAGGGCCTTCTGACGGAAGGTCTTCAGGGCATCGCGGTCGAGCATCGCCGTCAAACGAGCCTCATCAATGAGTTCGATCTTCTGAATCTCGTGCGAAGTACGGAAACCATCGAAGAAGTGCAGGAAGGGAATGCGGGCCTTCAGGGCTACGATGTGAGCCACACCGGCCAAATCCATCACCTCCTGTACGGACGAGGTGGCCAACATAGCAAAGCCCGTCTGGCGGGTTGCCATCACATCCTGGTGGTCGCCGAAGATCGACAGAGACTGGGCGGCCAGGGCACGAGCCGAGACATGGAATACACCGGGAAGCAACTCACCGGCGATCTTGTACATATTGGGGATCATCAGCAACAGACCCTGCGATGCGGTGAAGGTCGTCGTCAGAGCACCCGACTGCAACGAGCCATGTACAGCACCGGCAGCACCAGCCTCCGACTGCATCTCCACCACCTTGACGGTCTCGCCAAAGATGTTTTTACGTCCGGCAGCGGCCCACTCGTCAACGAGCTCGGCCATGGTGGACGACGGCGTAATAGGATAGATGGCGGCTACCTCCGAAAACATGTAGGCCACATGGGCGGCGGCGTAGTTACCATCACAAGTAATGAATTTCTTTTCTGCCATTTTTATCAGATTTTAACGTTATTTTCCAACTCAGTTTCCAACTAACCTATTTGATTTTCATCGCCTCTTTTTCACTTTTTTTTCAAAGCGCGAAAATTCGATGCAAAGATACAAAAAATTCGCCAAGGTTATCACACTTCAAGCGGTTGCAGAGATAAAATTTGACAAAAAAACATTTATCTTTGCCCAACGAAACCAAATATTATCAGGATCGAATGATACCTTTCAAATCATACCGGCTCAAGAACGGCCTTATGGTTTTGGCCAATCGTGATCAACAGTCAAAACTCGCTGCCGTCAATCTTCTCTACAAAGTGGGGGCGCGAAACGAAAATCCGGCCCGCACGGGATTTGCTCATCTGTTTGAGCACCTGATGTTTAGAGGAACAAAAGCCGTACCCGACTTCGATACTCCCGTACAGATGGCTTGTGGCGAAAACAACGCTTTTACAAACAACGACTACACCGATTTCTACATCACCCTGCCAAAGGACAACATCGAGACTGCTCTTTGGCTTGAGAGCGACCGTATGACGGGACTCGAAATCACCTCCGAAGTGCTCGAAACCGAAAAACGGGTAGTGATCGAGGAGTTTCGCCAACGCTACCTGAACCAACCCTATGGCGATCAGATGATGCTCCTACGCGGATTGTGCTACCGCGAACACCCCTATCGCTGGGCCACCATCGGACTCACTCCCGAACACATCGAGGAGGCTACGCTCCAAGAGGTCGAGGCCTTCTATCGCCACTTCTACCGCCCCTCGAATGCCATCCTCTCGATCTCGGGCGATTTGGAGGAGGAGCGCATGTTCGAATTGGCCGAGCGTTGGTTCGGCTCGATTCCCGACGATGGTACTTTCACCCCCACCCCGCTTCCCGAGGAGCCGACACAGAGTGAACCACGCCGCTTGATCGTCGAGCGCGATGTACCCGCCACCTCACTGATGATTGCCTTCCCGATGGGCGACCGCCTGAGCAAAGGTTTTTATCGGGGCGACCTGGCTTCAGACCTGCTGGCTGGAGGCGACTCTGCCCGTCTATACGACCGCCTGGTACGCCAACGCCGCCTCTTTGCCTCGACCAACGCCTACATCTTGGGCAGTGTCGACCGCGGACTCTTCATCCTGACGGGACAACTCCTACCCTCTACCTCGGAGGAGGAGGCCGAAGCGGCCCTCTTGGAGGAGGCTCGCGCCCTCTGCGACCCCGCCCACATTACCCCTTACGAACTTGAAAAGGTAAAGAACAAATTCGAAGCCAACACCCTCTTTGGCGAGCTCAATGTGATGAACAAGGCGATGAATCTCGGATTCTACGAGATGTTGGGCGATCGAGAGTTGATCAACCGGGAGGTCGATCTCTTCCGCGCAATCACCGCCGACGACGTGGCCGACTTCTGCCGAGAAACCCTGCGTCCCGAGCAGCAATCGACCCTAATTTACCGCGCCAGAAAGTAGCGACTTTTTTCTTTGACCCCATGAAAAACAACCCGATACAGATCCCTCCTCGGATTGAAATTCCCGAGCAATTGGAGATCACCCCAGCCCACGAGGAGCTCCTCGAAAACGGACTGAAACTCTACACCCTGCAAGCCGAAGAGTTTGAGGTAGTACGTCTTACGTTCGTATTCCACGCAGGCCCCGTCACCCAATCAGCCCCCTTTGTGGCCGGAGCCACGGCCAACCTATTGGCCGAAGGCTCCACCCGCCTCTCGGGACGCGAGATTGCCGAACAACTCGATTTCTACGGCTCCTACTTCGAGGTAAATCTCGACCGCGACTACATCTACATCAGTTTCTGCGCCCTCGGCAAGTACATCCGGCAGACCCTCGAGATGGCCTCCGAGATCCTGTTGCATCCCGCCTTCCCCGAACAGGAGGTTACAACCTACCGCACGAAACGCCGCCAGCAGCTCGCCATCGAGCGTCAAAAAGTGGATGTCCAGGCTCGCGAACGCTTCGTGGAAGCCCTCTTCGGCGTGGAGCACCCCTACGGCATCTGCTACCCCGAAGCGGACTACGACCACCTCACGCGCGAACAACTCCTCGACCACTACCGCCGCCTCTATGTCGCCTCGAACGCCATCGCCGTATGCAGCGGCCACATCACCCCTGAAGCGAGAGAAGCGATCCTCCATCTCTGCGAACAATTCCCTACTGGAGAACCTTTTAGCGCACCTTTCCCGCCCACCGAAAGCCGCCACGAATGGTTTGTTGAGCGTCCCAAGGCGGTACAGTCCGCCATCCGCATTGGTCGTCTGCTCTTCCCGCGCAACCACCCCGATTTCGTGGGGATGCAGGTCGTTGCTACCCTCTTGGGTGGCTACTTCGGAGCCCGCTTGATGCACAACCTGCGCGAGGAGCACGGCTATACCTATGGGGTGATGGCCACGATGGTTAATTTCGAACGAGAGGGTTATTTTGCCATCGCCACCCAGGTGGGGTGCGAGGTGACACGCGAGGCCTTGAAAGAGATCTTCTACGAAATTGAACGCATGCGCACAGAACTTGTATCGGAGGAGGAACTCGCCTTAGCCAAAAACATCCTCACAGGAGAGATGATGCGCATCCTCGACGGCCCCTTCGGCATTGCCGACGTAACGATCGAGAATGTACTCACGGGTGATGACAACGAGGTGGTGAATCGCAACCTGCAGGAGATCCGCGCAATCACCCCCGAACGCATCCAATCGCTTGTTTTTCAATACCTTGCCCCCGAAACCCTCTCGACCATCGTCGTCGGACGAATGGAATAACCGAGGGGGCGCAACCACAGAAGGGGCACAAACTCGTAGCCCCCTCCACCCAATTTGTTGTCAGAAGGGGTCTGCTGCAACGCTCGACGAAGAAACCCGACGATGGGTAGTACGTTGGTACGTCCCATTGTCGGGTTTATCGTTAGCGGCCACAGATGGCCCCTTATCACAACAAATTACTCGGAGAATTTATCCCCATCATAGGCCCACTTCACATAGACGGCACCCCAAGTAAAGCCACCTCCGAACGAGGCAAGAATGAGGTTGTCGCCCTTGCGCAGAGCATTCTCATAATCATAAAGACACGAAGGAATTGTGGCTGCCGTCGTATTACCATTGCGGTCAATATTGATCATGCAACGCTCGCGACCCAACCCCATACGACGTGCCGTGGCATCAATGATGCGTAGGTTGGCCTGGTGAGGTACCAAGTAACGAATATCCTCCGACTTGAGGTGATGACGCTCCATCATCTCCACCGAAACATCGGCCATGCTCGATACGGCATGCTTAAAGACTGCGGGACCATCCTGCGTGATGGTGTGCCAATTCTTCTCAAGAGTCTCCTTCGAGGCAGGATAGCGAGAGCCTCCAGCCTTCATGTGGAGATGAATCTCGCCCGAACCATCGGAGTGAAGAATCGAATCTACGATACCATAACCCTCCTTATTGGGTTCAAGGAGAACAGCCGCGGCACCATCACCAAAGATCGGGCAAGTGTTGCGATCGTTGTAATCCACGATCGACGACATTTTGTCGGCACCCACCACAATCACCTTCTTGCAGAATCCCGTCTCAATATACTGCGCACCCGTCGTCAGGGCAAAGAGGAATCCGCTACAAGCCGCCGAAACATCATAAGCAAAGGCGTTCTTGCAACCAGCCTGATCGGCAATCAGATTACCGGTTGAAGGGAAGAACATGTCAGGGGTCACCGTAGCGCAAATCACCAAGTCAATATCCATCGGATTCACCCCGGTCTTATCCAACAAGTTCTTGATGGCACGAGCCCCCATGTAGGAGGTACCGAGCCCCTCGCCTTTCAGGATATGGCGAGTCTTAATGCCGATACGGGTCATGATCCATTCATCGGTTGTATCAACCATGCGGCTCAACTCTTCGTTTGTGAGCAGATAGTCGGGCAACCAGCAACCAACACCCGTAATCGCAGCAGTAATTTTTTTCATCAAAGTAAATATTAGTTCTCGAATACCTCCTTCAAACGAGCCGTAAAGTCAGCCTTGGCCACCTGCTCGGTTGTACGGATCATACTCTTGATAGCCAGCGGCGTGGAACCTCCGTGGCCGATAACAACGGGATGGTTGATACCCAAGACGGGGGTACCGCCTACATTCTCGTAGTTCATAGCCCCCCAGAACTTGTTGTCTCCACCCATCGCTTTGTTGATGCGGTAGAGGCCCTCGGCCATCTTCAGCACTACGTTGCCCACGAAGCCATCGCAAACGATGACATCGGCAACCTGGCCCGAGAAGATGTGCGAGCCCTCTACGTTACCCACAAAGTTGAATTGACCACAGGCCTTCATCAACTCGTGCGTCGTCTTGGCCTGGGCATTACCCTTGGCCTCCTCCTCACCAATGTTGAGCACAGCCACACGCGGATTCTCAATACCGAGCACCGACTGAGCATAGACCGAGCCGATCAATCCGTACTGCACCAACACCTCGGGCTTGCAGTCCACATTCAGACCCACATCTAAAAGCAGGGCGGGACGGCCCGTGATGGTGGGAACCGACGAGGTGATCGTGGGACGAATAACGCCCTCGATGGGTTTCGATGCGTACATCGAACCGACCATCATGGCTCCGGTGCTTCCTGCACTGGCAAAACCATCAATGAGGCCCTTGGCCAGGTAACCAAAGCCAACCGTAATGCTCGAATTGCTCTTCGACTGGAAGGCCTTGGCCGGATGGTCGCCCATCTCGATCACCTCCGTCGTAGCCACAATATCGAAACGATCGGCCGGACAGTTCTCTGCGGCCAGAATCTCTCGGATCTTCTCCTCGTCACCAAAAAGGACGATACGGGTATCGGCACCCATCTCCTCCAGAGCCATTACAGCACCTTTGACAGCCGCCTCGGGAGCGTAATCGCCACCCATGGCATCAACACCAATCTTCAACATAAATCAAGTGAGGTTCGTTCAACATAAAAAAGGGCGTTGCACGGTGGTATTCCCGGACCGTGCAACTTTTTTTCTCAAAAGGGCCTATTCGGCAA
The DNA here is from genome assembly GCA_045614985.1 of Alistipes sp. Lineage (GTDB taxonomy): Bacteria > Bacteroidota > Bacteroidia > Bacteroidales > Rikenellaceae > Alistipes. The sequence goes on from JAZLDX010000025.1 coordinate 107,319, forward strand.
CCTTCTTCTCAATAGCCAGCTTGCCACGGTAGAAACCGCACTCAGGGCAAACGCGGTGGTAGAGTACCGCTGCTCCGCAGTTCGAGCAAGCAACGACCGTAGGAACTACAGCCTTGTAGTGAGTTCTTCTCTTGTCGCGACGCGTCGACGACACTTTGTGTTTAGGATGTGCCATTTTCTATTTAGTTTTTTAGTTTAGTATATTTTCGTTTTCTCGGCTCCGAGCCCTCTTCCACTCCTCTTGGTCGCCTCGGTTTGTTGGGGTAATAGGAGCCCCGGGGTGCTAATCCTTAACCTAAACGACGATCGGGATAGAAAATTGCCCTTCGCCTTCTTATTTTTCTCCTTCCATCTGCGCCTTCAGGGCCGCCAACTTGGCCTTGGCATCCTCCGAGAGGGTCGAAGGCTCCTCTTCAGCCTCGATCTCGGCCTCCATGCGATCAAACTCCTCGGCCGTGATCATCTGAAAACGCTTCAACATCTCGGGATTGCACTCCCCCTCGGGATGTACGCGTTGCAAGGGCAACGACAAGATGATACTCTCATAGATATAAGCCGCCAAATCGACCATATCCTCCGAGGGGTGGAGCCACAGCACCTCGCCGTCGTACTCCCCGGGCTCGTCCGAGAACTTTACCACCAAATTGCCTTCGTAGGCGATCGGCATCTCGCAATCCTCCAGACAGCGATCACACATCACCTCCACCTTACCAGCAATCTCCACCTGCATATCGAGCATCGTCTCCAGACGGCGCAACTCCACGCGCACATCACACGCTCCATGCTCGATCTCCGGGCACTCAAAGGCCTCAAAAAGCGAATCATCCACCTTAAAATCATAGGTATAGACCCCCGCTTTCAGTCCTTTAAACGGTATCAAAAACTCTTTTTCCACGTTCATTTATACGCAGTTAGTGCGCAAAGGTACGAAAAATTCGATTATTCGCAAAAGATTTTTTCTTTTTCGTGCGATTTTTGCCCGATTTCAAACTCTTTTTGCCAAAAAATTGGGGATTCTGCCACAAAATAACTATCTTCGCCATAGAAACCATGAAAATCAAGACGAGGTCATGAAAAAAACCGCAACCTATCAGATCGAACTCCACTGCAACCATCCTGATTGGTGGTGCTACAATGTGGTGATGACCGCCCGCGGATTAGACCCAGCTGGCACGGCTGTCGGTTTCTTTTCCATCTCCGATCAAATTGCTCCCATCGACGGAGAAATACACTCGAAGCCTACGGACTACCCCACAGAACGTACCACGCGCCTCACCTGCACCCCCTGCCATCGGCTCGAGCTCTACCTCTATGTGCTCCCCCATCGCCTACCCGAGGAGAATACTTTGGAGCATACCCCCTCATTCGAAGCCGAACTACGCATCCTGGAGGGCCACACCTGCCAGCACACCCAAAAGATAGAAGTCAACCCATGGGGTGGCACCACCCTGCACCTCTGCTGGCCCAAAGAGTAGTTTTCATGACACTGTTATTCTCTTGTTTTCATGAATCTTACTTACGAATTTTATGACCCAATATTTCACAAATATTCCGGAGCGTTCGTCTAATTATGAATTGTGAATAAAAACTGCTTATGGAAACAAAAACTTGGAAGATTTGCAACATCAACGGCTGGATCACAGCCTGCGATCCGGGACGACTCACCTCGACCCCCTGCCACAAGAGTTATCGCCGCGAAGAACTCTCCCGCGGCATGAACCTCACGGCCTACTGCGAAGACCTGCCCGATGTGAAGGTGCGAGAGATCGGCACAGATTTTCTGACGGTCGCCTTCTCGGGCCGACAGCACAAAATCACCACCGGAGGACATATTGATACCCCCCGCAAGGGATTAAGCTATGCCTACTCCGAAGCGACAATCTACCTTGAGGCCGAGTAGCTCCGCCTCCGTGACTGCCAAATCGGTTGGCGCCTGCCGCTCTTTCGGCCATCCGAACGGCAGCCACTATCCCAAAAGGGCGTTCGGCTCTTCGGTTTGGCCAAATTTGCATAAAATCAAATCCCGTGGCATACGATGGCACGGGATTTGTTCGTTAATGGGTCAGCTGCGGCAGAACCGCAGTGAGGTTTCTTCATTTATTTAAGTTTGGGTTAGTAGTTAGGGAGAGCAATCTCCCGAGGTAGGCGGCAATCGTGAGATTCCCGCCTATTTTTTGTATTGCTCTCCCTAACTCCTTTCGGCCTGTGGCGCCTCGGAAGACTTGTCTGCAAATTGGGGTTTGTTTATTATTTTATTCCACTCTTAATTTATCTATATATGCAGTAGCCTCATCTAACGACAAGCCTCTCTCTTTCATCAGTAATAACTTTGCCTCAAATTCACTCCCCTCTGAAACTTTCTCCACAATATCATTCTCCACATAATCATTCACTTGAAGCACGACCTCCTCTACTTTTACTTTATTACAGGTTGATCCTTGTGACTTAGATACAACTCCCTCAACTTTGGTCTCTTCTTGAGATTGATTTTTAAAGGTAATTAGACTTCTTGTATCGTTAACGTTTTGTTTTAATCTGGTTTCTAGTACTTGTAACTCGCTTAAAATAGCATCTCCTTTTTCTAATTTAATCGAGATGTTGATAAATATATCGCATAACGCCTTGCATAAAACAATTGCCAACAAGTACACGATAGCTAGGACAACTATACACAGCCCAAGAAAAAGTTCTTGCATAAGAACACCTACGCCACACAGTATAACAACAACGCAAATAAACACATTGATGTAGTAAAATACATTAAGGATAGAAGATGCTGTACCTTCTGCTGATTTTTTTATTTGACAATCATTCATGGTGCCTAAATTTAAACTGAACAATAAGTATCATCCAATGGTGCTATATGGTAGTACAAATATACAAAACATTGCCGATATAATGTTGTTAAATGAGAGATATATCCCCTTGCTCATTTTTTGTCAGAAGAGGTCAGCTGCAACGCTCGGCGAAGAAACCCAACGATGGGTAGTACTTTGGTACATCCCATTGTCGGGTTTATCGTTAGCGGCCGCAGATGGCCCCTTATCACAAAAAATTAAAAGATGCCGGTATAGGTCGAGGGCGACAACGCACGCAACTCCTGCTTCACGGCCTCCGAGACATTGAGTTCCTCGATAAAGGCAGCAATCGACTCGGCGGTGATGTGGGTATTGGTGCGGGTCAGCGCCTTGAGTGCCTCATAGGGCTTCGGGTAGCCCTCGCGGCGCAGGATGGTCTGGATACCCTCGGCCACCACAGCCCAATTGTTCTCCAGGTCGCGGGCCAGGGCCTCCTCATTGAGAAGCACCTTACCAAGACCCTTCAAGAGCGACTGAATACCAATCAACGTGTGGGCCACGGGAACACCCACATTGCGCAGCACGGTCGAGTCCGTGAGGTCTCGCTGCAGACGCGAGATGGGTAGCTTCGCGGCCAGATGCTCATAGAGGGCATTGGCTACGCCGAAGTTACCCTCGGCATTCTCGAAGTCGATCGGGTTCACCTTATGAGGCATGGCACTCGAACCTACCTCACCGGCCTTGATGCGCTGCTTGAAATACTCCATCGAGATGTAGGTCCACATATCGCGGCAGAGGTCGATCAGAATGGTGTCGATACGCTTCAGGGCATCGAAGATGGCAGCCAAGTTATCGTAGTGCTCGATCTGGGTGGTGTACTGCGAGCGGTCGAGCCCCAGGGTGTTGTTCACGAAATCGTTGGCAAAAGCGGCCCAATCCATCTCGGGATAGGCGGCATGGTGGGCATTGAAATTACCCGTAGCACCACCGAACTTGGCCGGTACGGGGATAGCCAACAGCTGCTTATACTGCTTCTCCAAACGCTCCACAAAGACCATAAACTCCTTTCCGAGGTGGGTAGGCGATGCGGGCTGTCCGTGGGTACGGGCCAACATCGGAATCTCCTTCCACTCGGCAGCAAACCCCTTCAGTCGGTCGATAAGCTCCTCCACCGAGGGGTATAAAACCTCCTCGAGACCCTCCTTCAGCGAGAGGGGAATCGACGTATTATTGATATCCTGCGAGGTGAGGCCAAAGTGTACAAACTCTTTGCAGGCCTCCATGTCCAGCTGATCCATCTTCTCCTTCAAAAGGTACTCGATGGCTTTCACATCATGGTTAGTAACAGACTCAATCTCCTTTACACGCTCGGCATCGGCAATTGAGAAGTTACGATAAAGGTCGCGCAAGGCCTCTAACTTTTGGGGCTCAACACCCTGCAACTGAGGCAGGGGCAACTTGCAGAGAGCAATAAAATACTCCACCTCCACACGGATGCGGTAGCGGATCAGAGCGGCTTCGGAGAAATACTCTCCCAACTTGTCGGTCTTCGAGCGATAGCGGCCGTCTACGGGCGAAATCGCGGTAAGGGCTGTCAATGTCATGATTTGCTTGATTCTTGCTTTTCGTTCCACAAAAATACTACTTTTTACATAGAAAGCATACACTTTTTGATCGAATCGTTAATTTTTTATAATTTTGCATCGCAAATGCGTCTCCTATATACAATATTTATATATAGGGAAACGCTTTAGGGATATAACCAAGAAGAGATAAAATGAACTTTATAATGATCCTGATCGACTCGATCGCCACCTTTGTAAGGCGCAATCCGCTGCTCTGCCTGCTGATCTTGATGTTGGCTTTGCTGGCCCCCTCTGTCCTGAAGGGATTGGCAGCCTTTGTGCTCTACTTTGTGATAGGAATCCTCTTCTTCGGCCTGATCATTCTGCTGACCATCCGCTGGCGCTTCCGTCGTCTGCAGCGCGAAATGCAGGAGCAATTCGGCCATATGGGAGGAGGATTTCAAGGCCACACCGAAGGCTACACCCAACAACAACGAGCTCGCCAAACCACGAACGAAGGTGAAGTGAAAGTCTATGTCACCAGCGAGACCCCCGAAAAGCGCATCGCCAACGATGTGGGCGATTATGTAGAGTTTGAAGAGACCAAAGAGAAGAGATAACCCACCATGTTGAACCTTTTTGAACAGATCGGCCGCTATGTCCTGCTCATGGGCAAGGTCTTCTCCAAACCCGAAAAGTTGAGCATCTATCGCCGGCGCATCCTCTTCGAGATGGATGCCCTCGGCATGAACTCCATCGGCCTTACAGCGATCATCTCAATCTTCATCGGAGCCGTCATCACGCTCCAAATGTCGATCAACCTCGAGTCGCCCTTTATTCCCCAATACCTGATCGGCTACGCCACGCGTGAAACGATGATTTTGGAGTTTTCTTCTACGGTCGTAGCCCTGATTTTGGCCGGCAAGGTAGGCTCTACGATCGCCTCTGAGATCGGCACCATGCGCATCACCGAGCAGATTGATGCTCTGGAAATTATGGGAATCAACTCGGCCTCCTACCTCATTCTTCCGAAGGTGGTGGCCACGATCTTCTTCTTCCCTTTCCTGACCATCCTCTCGATCCTGATCGGTATAATCGGAGGCTATATGATCTCCGTCTTTACCGGCATCATGATTCCAGACGACTATGTGGAGGGACTCTTTTACTGCTTCCGCACCTACTCAATCATCTACTCGCTGATTAAGATGGCCTTCTTCGCCTTCATCATCACCTCAATTTCGGCCTTCTGTGGCTACTACGCCGCCGGCAACTCGCTCGAGGTGGGCAAGGCCTCGACCCGCGCCGTGGTGATCTCGTCGATCGTCATCATGCTCTTCAACCTCATCCTCACCCAAATCCTGCTGATATGATCAAAGCCGACCACCTGATCAAGTCCTTCGACGGACGCACCGTCTTAAAAGATGTCTCCACGACCTTCGAGACGGGGAAAACGAACCTCATCATCGGAAAGAGCGGCTCGGGAAAGACAGTGCTGTTGAAGAGCCTCGTAGGGCTGCACGAACCCGACTCGGGGAACGTATGGTATGACGATGTAAACTTTTCGGCCCTGGGCTTCACCGAGCGAAAGGCAATTCGCAAAGATATCGGCATGATCTTTCAGGGAGGAGCCCTGCTGGACTCCTCGACCGTGGAGGAGAACATCAAACTACCACTGGATCTCTTCACCGAGCAGTCGGAAGCCGAAAAGTTGGAGCGAGTAAACTTCTGCCTGAAGCGCGTAAATCTCGAGAATGCCAACCGACTCTTCCCCTCGGAACTCTCGGGCGGTATGATCAAACGTGTGGCCATTGCCCGCGCCATCGTACTCAACCCGCGCTACCTCTTCTGCGACGAGCCCAACTCAGGACTCGACCCGCAAACCTCGATCGTAATCGATAACCTGATCCACGAGATCACCAAGGAGTATAACATCACCACGATCATCAACACCCACGACATGAACTCGGTGATGGAAATTGGCGAGAAAATTGTCTTCATCTACGAAGGCAACAAGTGGTGGGAAGGGACCAAAGAGGATATCCTGCACGCCGACAACAAGGAACTCGGTGAATTTGTCTTTGCCTCGGCCATGGCAAAACGAGCTCGCAAAGCGGTACGCTAACCGGATTTTCAAGCAAAAAGCAACCCTCAAAAGGGCAACCGAAAGAGGATAGAATTTAAAAAACTTAAAATTATTTGCATAGCCGTCAGAAAGTTTATATTTTTGCGGTGTTAAAACGAAAACAATTGTTTAATCATAAAAACTGAAAATTATGGCAACTATTAAGATTGGTATCAATGGTTTCGGTCGCATCGGCCGCATGGTATTCCGCGCAGCCTGCACGAACGAGAACATCGAGGTAGTAGGTATCAACGACCTCTGCCCGGTAGACTACCTGGCTTACATGCTCAAGTATGACACGATGCACGGCAAGTTCGAGGGTACGGTAGATTTCTGCGAGGAGAAGAGCCAGCTGATCGTAAACGGCAAGGCAATCCGTGTAACCGCAGAGAAGGATCCCGCCCAGTTGAAGTGGAACGAGGTAGGTGCTGAGTATGTGGTTGAGTCGACGGGTCTCTTCCTCACGAAGGAGAAGGCTGAGGCACATATCGCTGCCGGTGCCAAGTATGTGGTTATGTCGGCCCCCTCGAAGGACGATACCCCGATGTTCGTATGCGGCGTTAACACCGACACCTATGCCGGCCAGACGATCGTTTCGAACGCTTCGTGCACCACGAACTGCTTGGCTCCTATCGCCAAGGTACTGAACGACAAGTTCGGTATCGTAGATGGTCTGATGACCACGGTTCACTCGATCACCGCAACCCAGAAGACCGTAGACGGTCCTTCGTTGAAGGATTGGCGTGGTGGCCGTGCCGCTTCGGGCAACATCATCCCCTCGTCGACCGGTGCTGCTAAGGCTGTAGGTAAGGTTATCCCCGCCCTGAACGGCAAGTTGACCGGTATGTCGATGCGCGTTCCTACGATCGACGTTTCGGTGGTTGACCTGACCGTAAACCTGGCTAAGCCTGCTAAGTATGCTGAGGTTTGCGCTGCCATGAAGGAGGCTTCGGAGGGTGAGTTCAAGGGTATCCTGGGCTACACCGAGGACGCTGTGGTTTCGTCGGACTTCCTGGGCGATGCTCGCACCTCGATCTTCGATGCTACCGCCGGTATCGCTCTGACCGACACCTTCATGAAGGTGGTTTCGTGGTACGACAATGAGTGGGGTTACTCGAACAAGGTGCTCATGCTCATTGAGAAGATGTATGCCTACAACAACAAGTAGTTTTTGACTTTAGCGGGCATCGTTTGCCCTCAATCAATTCCCCGAAAGGATAGTATGTTTCGTACTACCCTTTCGGGGAATTTTCATTCTTTGCTTACCTCCTTATCAGATAAGTTCATAAGGGAAGAGGAAATGACCATGATACAAGAAAAGGATAGCAAGAGAGCCATCCTATCTGCGAATAATTACAAAGAAAAAAGCCTCCCCGAACTTCGGGAAGGCTGTGCAAATATGCCCTATAGAACTAAGAATTTTGCCAAATAAGGGCCGATGCGCCCAAAATAGCAGCATTCTTACCCTGAATACCGCTGGGCAGGAGCTTCACCTTGTTCTTAAAGACTGCGAGCATATTCTCTTCCATATACCACTGGGTAGGCTCGAAGATCAGCTTGCCGGCCTTGGCCAGACCGCCGAAGAGGAAGATCGCCTCAGGCGAGGTAACGGTAACAATATCGGCCAAAGCACGACCCAACATCTCACCCGTGAAGCGGAAAGCCTCCAAAGCCACCTTGTCGCCCTTGGCAGCGGCAGTCGAGATCATCGAGGCATCGAAATCAGCAAAGGCGATATCGCGCAGTTCGCTGGGTTCGTTCATCTTAGCCATCAAGTCGAAGGCCGTACGCTTGATACCCGTGGCCGAAACATAGGCCTCGAGGCAACCCTTGCGTCCACAACCGCACTCACGGCCACCACGCTCCACGATCACATGGCCGAACTCGCCGGCAAAACCATCATGGCCGTAGATCATCTCGCCGTTGGCCACAAAGCCCGAACCGAGACCCGTACCGAGGGTGATCATAATGAAATCCTTCATGCCTTTGGCGTTGCCATAGACCATCTCACCGATGGTGGCCGCATTGGCATCGTTGGTCATCAGCACCTCCACCCCGGGGAACTGCTCCTTGATGTCGTTAGCCAGGTGGAAGATACGACGCGACTCATCGGGATTCTGCTCCGTCGAGGGGAATTTCCAAAGGTTTGCAGGCTGCTCGATCGTTCCAAGGTGGTAGTTGGCATTGGGGGCACCAATACCGATACCTACGAGTTCGTACTCAAACGAAAGGCTGTTAGCCATGGCGTGCAAAGCCTCGCAAAGATCTTTTACATAAGATTTATAATCCTCGAAGAGGGGATACTTTTTGGTTGAAATAACCGATTCGGCATAGAGGTCTCCCTTCTCGTCCACAAGGCCGAAGGCAGTGTTAATTCCTCCGATGTCGATGCCGATTGCAAGTTTTTTCATAGCGTGGTTATTAGTTGTTATTATTAGGTTTTTATCTGATTTCGGCTTGATATGCAACATTTTTTCTGTAAATTTCATGTAAAGTTATTACAAATATTCGGTTGAACCAAACTTTTTTCGTATTTTTGAAAAATATTTGAGCATAAAACCCTACAACCATGCAAACCAACGACCAATTACTGGCAATTTTCGAGAATTATTTAGCACAATTGAAGCTCCCCCAGGAGCCCGAACTGCTCTATAACCCGATCGAATATTCGCTTGCCGGAGGAGGCAAACGACTGCGCCCGCTCCTGCTGTTGCTCTCGTGTGAGGCCTTCTCGGGCAACCACAAAGCAGCCCTCGATGCCGCAGCCGCCGTGGAGGTTTTCCACAACTTCACCCTCCTGCACGACGACATTATGGACCACTCGCCCATGCGTCGTGGCAAGCCCTCGGTAGCGGCCCGTTGGGGCGAGAATGTGGCGATCCTCTCGGGTGATGCCATGCTGATTACGGCCTATCGCCTGCTATGCGGCACCCCAGCCCCCATGCTCGGGCGTGTGATGGAGGTCTTCAATACAATGGCCGTAGGTGTTTGCGAGGGACAACAGTACGACATGGACTTCGAGACTCGCCAAAAGGTGAGTGTCGTGGAGTATATGCGCATGATTGAACTGAAAACCTCGGTTCTGCTGGCCGGCTCGGCGATGATCGGAGCCTTGATTGGTGGTGCTTCCGAAGCCGATGCAAAAAAACTCTACAAGTATGCCATTGAATTGGGCCTGGCCTTTCAATTACAAGATGATCTGTTGGACAGCTACGGCGACGAACGCCTTGGCAAGCCCATCGGAGGTGATATCTTGGAGGGCAAGAAGACCTTCCTGATGATTACAGCCATGAGCCATGCCTCGGAAGAGGAGCGTGAGATATTGCGCAACACACACCTCGACCCGACCCTTTCACGCGAAGAGAAGATCGCGCGCGTGCGTGCGGTATATGACAAATTGGAGATTCCGCATCTGACCGAGCAGCAGATCGCATTGCGCTTCGAGCGTGCCCTGGCCCAGCTCACCACCCTCGACCTTCCCGAGGAGCGCACGGCCGGCCTTAGGGAGTTTGCCGAGAGCCTGATGGGTAGAAAGAAATAGTTTTCAATTCAAGATTCAAAATGAATTGAATCGTGAATCCAAAATCTTGAATTTTGAATTTCATAAACCGGTTATGAAACGCAAAGAGATAGAGATCATGGCTCCGGTAGGCTCTTACGAGTCGCTCCGAGCAGCCATTGCGGCAGGGGCGGACTCGGTCTATTTCGGGGTCGGAACCTTGAACATGCGCGCCAAGTCGGCCGCCAATTTCACCTTTGAGGATTTGGATGAGATTGCCCGCATTGCCCGCGAAGCGGGAGTTAAGACCTACTTGACGGTCAACACGATTGTCTACGAAGATGAGATTGAACAGGTTCACCGCACCATTGACCGCGCCCACGAGGCGGGTATCACCGCCATCATCGCTACCGATATGGCTGCCATCCTCTATGCTCGTCGCATAGGAGTAGAAGTTCACATCTCCACCCAAAGTAACATCTCCAATTCGGAGATGGTCAAGTTCTATTCACAATGGGCCGATGTGGTCGTTCTGGCTCGTGAGCTCACCTTGGAGCAAATCACCGCCATCTCGCGCAAGATCGAAGAGGAGCAGATCTGTGGCCCCTCGGGCGAATTGGTCAAAATCGAAATGTTTGCCCACGGAGCATTGTGCATGGCCATCTCGGGCAAGTGCTACCTGAGCCTCCACGAGTCGGGTTGCTCGGCCAACCGCGGAGCCTGTCGCCAGGTCTGCCGTCGCAAATACCGCCTCACAAACATCGAGACGGGCGAAGAACTTGAGACTGACGGCCGCTATTTACTCTCGCCAAAAGATCTCTGTACGATTGACTTTTTAGACCGCTTCATCGGAGCGGGGGTACGCGTGCTGAAAATCGAGGGACGAGCCCGCGGTGCAGAATATGTGAAGCGCGTGGTAGAGTGCTATAACGAGGCTCTTCAAGCCATCGAAGCCGGTGCCTACTCGCAAGAGTTGGCCCAGGAGTTGAAGACGCGTCTCGCAGAGGTCTTCAACCGCGGCTTTTGGCAAGGCTACTATGCCGGCAAGCCAACCGCAGAACTCTCTGAAAATTATGGTTCGGGGGCAACCCATCGCAAGGTCTATGTGGGCAAGGTAACGAATTTTTATAAGAAGATCTCGGTGGCCGAGGTGCTCATTGAGGCTGCCCCCCTGAAGCAGGGTGAGCGTATCCTTTGGATGGGTGAAACCACGGGGTGCGTAGAGCAGAGTGCCGAACGTATCCACCTCACTGACTCTCCAGTAGAGGAGGTAAAGCAGGGGCAGCTCTGCGCCATTCAGACGACAGAATTGATTCGCCGAGGCGACAAACTCTACAAATTGGAGCCTATCACCCAATAGGCAGAGCGTGTCTGACAATCGAAAAAACAGAACAAAATAAAATCTAACAAGCATGAAAAAACAACTACTTGCTGCCTTGATGGGCACAGCGATGCTGATGAGTATCGGCTGTACGAAAAACAAAAATTTTCAATCTTTTGCCGAATACCCTATGCCGGCAAAAGCATATCAGGAGATGAGCTATACTCCCGAGCAGACCACTTTCCAACTTTGGGCTCCGACCGCCGATGAGGTACGTCTCTCACTCTATGCCGAGGGGCTGGGAGGTGAGGCCCTGGAGGTCTACAACCTCAAAGAGGGAAAAGGTGGCCTTTGGAAGGTAAGCGTGAAAGGCGACAAGCAGGGGCTCTTCTACACCTTTGCCGTGCGCATCGGGGAGAATTGGATGCTCGAGTGCGCCGGTATTGATGCCAAGGCAGTGGGTGTAAATGGCCAGCGCGGTGCGATTCTCGACCTCGACACGACCGACCCCGAGGGTTGGGCCGACGATAAGCGCCCTGCTTTTCAGGCTTTAGGTGATGCCATCCTCTATGAGATGCACCACCGCGACTTCTCGATTCATGCCAATTCAGGCATCGAGAAGGGGGGCAAGTTCCTGGCTCTTACCGAAACCGGCACGAAGAACCCCAAGGGAGAGATGACCGGTATTGACCACCTCAAAGAGTTGGGTGTTACCCATGTCCACCTTCTTCCTTCGTATGACTACGGCTCGGTGGATGAGACCAAACTCGAGGAGGGCAAGTACAATTGGGGCTACGATCCCGTGAACTACAATGTACCCGACGGAGGCTACTCGACCAATCCCTTCGACCCCGCCTGCCGTATCCGCGAGTTCAAGCAGATGGTTCAAGCCCTGCACCAGGCCGGCATTCGAGTAGTATTAGATGTGGTCTATAACCACACCCTCTCGATTGATGGTTCGAACTTTGAGCGCACGGTACCTGGCTATTTCTTCCGCCAGCGTGAGGATGGCTCCTATGGCGATGCCTCGGGTTGCGGCAACGAGACGGCCAGCGACCGCGAGATGATGCGTCGCTACATGATGGAGTCGGTGAAGTATTGGATTGAGGAGTATCACCTGGATGGCTTCCGCTTCGACTTGATGGGTATTCACGATGCCGAGACCATGCGCCAAATTCGTGCTGCTGCCGATGCCATTGACCCCTCGATTCTGATTTATGGTGAGGGTTGGGCAGCCCAAGCTCCCCAGCTTCCGGCAGAGGAGCTCGCCATGAAGGCTAACATGTATAACATCCCCGGTATTGCCGCCTTCAGTGATGAGTTGCGCGATGCCCTCCGTGGCCCCTTCCACTCGAATGAGCAGGGTGCCTTCCTGGCCGGAGTGAACCACATGGAAGAGAGTATCAAGTTTGGTATCGTAGGAGCCATTGCCCACCCCCAAATCAACATGGAGGAGGTGAACTATGTAAAGCAGCCTTGGGCAGCCGAGCCTACACAGATGATTTCGTATGTATCGTGCCACGATGACATGTGCCTAGTAGACCGTTTGAAGGCTACGATTCCGGGCATCAAGAAAGAGCGTTTGGTACGCCTTGACAAGTTGGCCCAGACCGCTGTCTTTACCTCGCAAGGTATCCCCTTCATCTTCACCGGTGAGGAGGTAATGCGAGACAAGAAGGGGGTTCACAACAGTTACCAAAGCCCCGATGAGATCAATGCCATCGACTGGATGCTCAAGAGCGAGAACCGCGATCTGTTTGACTACTACAAGGGGCTCATCGCCCTACGCAAGGCTCACCCTGCCTTCCGTTTGGGTAAGGCCGAATTGGTACGCGAGCACCTGGAGTTCCTGCCCGTTGAGGGTTCGAACCTCGTCGCCTTCCGTCTGAAGGAGAACGCCGGTGGCGACAATTGGGCCGAGATTATCGTGGTGCTCAATGCACGCCAAAAGGTTGCTGAAGTGGAGATTCCCGAGGGCGACTATACAGCCGTATGCTACGACGGTAAGATTGATTTGGAGGGTCTGAAGAAGATCAGCGGTAAAACAGTGACTGTTCCTGCCGAGTCGGCTGTAATCTTACACAAGTAAATCGAAGAGGGTTTTGCAACTCGGTGACTCGATAAAATTCATTCCCGGTGTGGGCGAAGTGCGTGCCAGGCTCCTGGAGAAGGAGCTTGGCATCCGCACCGCGGAGGATTTGCTGTGGCACATCCCATTTCGCTACATCGACCGCACGAAGGTCTATGCGATCAACGAGATCACCGAAGAGCGCGAACTCTCGCTCGTGCAGTTCCGAGCCCGCGTAACGGGGGTAAGTTATGCTGGTGAAGGGCGCAAAAAGCGGTTCACCGCCTTTGTATCGGATCGCACCGGATCAGCCGAATTGGTTTGGTTTCAGGGGGTGAAGTGGATCGAGAAACGGATCGAAGTGGGGCGTGAGTACCTCATCTTCGGTCGCCCGTCGTTCTACCGCCACGAACTCTCGATGGTTCACCCCGAAATTGAGACCATGGAACAGGCCCTCTCGCGTCGCGCCGAGAGTGGGATGCAGGGGATCTACTCCTCAACCGAGAAGCTCTCCGCCACCTTTGGTACAAAGGGGCTCTATCAATTGCAGAGTACCCTTTGGCCCTTAGTCAAGGATTCGATTCGCGACTACATGCCCGCTTCGGTGCGCGAAAAATATGGGCTGATGTCGCTCCGCGATGCCCTGCACGACATCCACTTTCCCCCCTCGGCAGAGGGGGTGCGCCAAGCACAGTATCGCCTGAAGTTCGACGAGCTTCTGGGCGTACAACTCGGGGTGCAATCGCGCCGCACGGAGCGTCTGCAGAAGATGGGGGGCTTCCTCTTTCCCAAGGTCGGGGAGCTCTTCAATGATTTTTACCACCACAAACTCCCCTTTCCACTCACCGGAGCCCAAAAGCGGGTGATCCATGAGATCCGTAAAGACACCGTAACGGGCTACCAGATGAACCGCCTGTTGCAGGGCGATGTGGGGTCGGGAAAGACCATGGTAGCCCTGATGTCGATGCTTCTGGCCGTGGACAACGGCTTCCAGGCCTGCATGATGGCCCCCACCGAGATCCTGGCCCGTCAACACTTTGCTACCTTAAGTCGTATGCTCAAAGAGTTGCCCGTGAAGGTGGCCATCCTGACCGGGGCCTCGAAGGCTAAAGAGCGACGCACAGCCCTCGAGGGAATTGCCTCGGGTGAGGTGCAGATCCTGGTCGGTACCCACGCCCTCATCGAGGAGAAGGTGCAGTTTGAGAATCTCGGTTTTGTGGTGATCGATGAGCAGCACCGCTTCGGCGTGGAGCAACGCGCCCGCCTTTGGACCAAAAATGCCCGGCCGCCCCACATCTTGGTGATGACCGCCACCCCCATTCCGCGCACCCTGGCCATGACCCTCTATGGGGATTTGGATGTCTCGGTGATCGACGAGTTGCCCCCGGGCCGACAACCCATCCGCACCTACCACTACACGGATGCCGCTCGGCTGAAGCTTTTCGGATTCATGCGCGAGCAGATCAAGGCCGGACGGCAGGTTTATGTGGTCTACCCCTTGATTAAGGAGTCCGAAAAGATGGACTACAAAAATTTGATGGAGGGCTACGAGGCCATTTCGAGGGATTTTCCCCTGCCCGAATACATCACCGAAGTCTGCCACGGACAGATGAAGCCCCAAGACAAGGAGGCCTCGATGGATCGCTTCAAGCGGGGTGAGGCCCATATTTTGGTCGCCACCTCGGTGATCGAAGTGGGGGTCGATGTCCCCAATGCCACGGTGATGGTGATCGAGTCAGCCGAACGTTTCGGACTTTCGCAACTGCACCAATTACGCGGGCGCGTGGGACGTGGCGGTGGACAGTCCTACTGCATCTTGATGTCGGGCGAGAAACTCTCGCGCGATTCGCGCGAACGCCTGCGCGCCATGTGTGAAACGACGGACGGCTTCCGCTTGGCGGAACTCGACCTTAAACTGCGCGGAGCAGGCGATATCAATGGCACACAGCAAAGCGGCATGGCCTTTGACCTGAAGGTAGCCAACCCAACGCTCGATGTACAGATCCTAAGTCGCACAAAGGAGGCTGCTGAGGAGATTTTACAACAAGATCCCAACCTCTTGCAACCCGAAAATCAAGGATTACGCCTACTAAAGAGTCGCTACTCGGGAGAGCCCCAAATTGATTTTTCGCGCATCTCCTGATCCGTTGCACATACGGAACGAAGGAGAAAAACCGTTTATTAACCAAAACAACCCACTAACACGAAAAACTTCGAGCCATGAAACACCTTTCGATTTTTCTGTTTTTGTTGCTTCCCAGTGTGGTTGCAGCCCAGCTCTACCATCCGGGCGAAGAGCTCTCCTACAGCGTAAGCTACCGAGCCAAGCTAATCCCTAACGTAGAGGCAGCCACCGTCACGGTCAAAACCACACGCGAGGAGTACAACGGCAAGGAGGTCTACAAGGTAGTGGGACACGGCAAGACCCTGCCCACCTATCGTCTCTTCTTTACCCTGGACGACTACTACACGATCCGCATCGACCCCGAAACGATGCGTACCGTACGGTTCGACTCCGACCTGCACGAGGGCGACTACACCTTCCGTAGCCGCTACGACTACGATTGGGAGCAGATGCAGGTCTCGACCTGGTGGCAATCGCGACAGCGTACCCCACAACAGCGAAAAATCGACCTGACGGCCGAGAGCATGGATGCCATCTCGCTCTTCTTCAACATGCGTTCGGCCAAGGCCGACAGTTTCCGCGAAGGTGAGCAGCGTACCCTGCAACTGCTCCTCGAAGATACGGTGCGCTACCTGAACTACCGCTACATAGGCCGCGAGGAGAAGAAGATTCGTCGCATGGGCAAGTTCCGCACTCTGAAGTTCGCCTGCCAAATCGGCTCTTCGGAGGGGTACTCTTTCACCGATGGCGACGAGTTCTTCCTCTGGATCTCGGACGACAAGAACAAGATCCCTCTTTGGCTCGAATCTCCGATCAAGGTGGGAAGTATTCAAGCCTATGTGACCGAACTCAAAGGATTGAAATATCCATTGGACAGCAAAATTAAATAGCCCCAATTTTTTTCTCTGCCGAATACAACCCAAACAAAAAATAAATCAAGTATCAAAATATGGAAGACTACAACAAGAACAACGAAGGGTATCGTCCCGAGTATGACTACGAGGACGAACCGCAAGGGATGAATGCCGAGAAGTCGATCCGCGGCTACCGCATCGTGATCATTCTCCTGGCTGTGATTTTGGCCGCCCTGTCGATCCTCTACTTCAACATCCACCGCCAGCAGCAGGCCGACTACGCCCTGCTGGAGATCGACCGCGACTCGATTCAGAGCAATCTCTCCAACTTAATGGTCGACTTCGACAGCCTGCAGTTCAACAACGATTCGATCAATGCTTCGTTGGCCATCGAAAAGCAGCGAGCCGACTCGCTGATGGATCGCCTCAAGAAGGAGCGTTCGTGGAGCTACGCCAAGATCAAGAAGTATGAGAAGGAGGTGGGCACCCTGCAGAGCTTGATGCGCAACTACCTGCGCCAAATCGACTCGCTGAACACCCTGAACAAGAAACTCATCACCGAGAATGTGAGCTACCGCAAGGAGATCTCGTCGATCACGCAGCGTGCCGAATTGGCCGAAGAGAAGGCCACGGAGCTCGACAACATGGTGAAAGCCGGCTCGGTACTAAAGGCCCGAAGCATCCGCCTCACGGCCCTCAACAACCGTGGCAACGAGGTATCGCGCATCAAGAATGCTGCCCGTCTGCGTACCGACTTCATGCTTGCCGCCAACGAGCTCACCACGCCGGGCGACAAGACGATCTATGTCCGCATCATCGCCCCCGACGGCTATGTCCTCTCGACCGAGGGTGCCCCCACGTTTGAGTTCGAGGGCGAGCGCATCTCCTACTCGGCCCAGCGCACGATCGATTACCAAAACGAGGATATCGAGGTGGGTATCTTCTACTCGGGCTCAGGCTTCACGGCCGGCACCTACACCGTACAACTTTATGCCGACGGCCGCATGATCGGCTCCTCGGAGGTAGCCATGCGATAAAGGACGATGGATATAGCTCAACAGAAACGACGCGAGAACATCGCCGAATACATCCTCTACCTTTGGCAGTTGGAGGATCTGCTGCGCGCCCTGCAATTCAGCCCCGAGGCGATCTACTCGCAGCTCGTGGCTCCGCGCCAAATCCCCGAGGAGGGGAAGAACAACTTCTTGATTTGGTACATGGAGATCGGCAACCTGCTCCGTCAGGAGGGCAAGGAGTCGCAGGGACACCTCGACCACACCTTGCACCTGATCGGAGATCTGCACAACCTCCATCTGCAACTCATGGAGCTTCCTATTGGGGAGCACTACCGCCAAACCTTTGCGCGCGTAGCCCCCGAGTTACCCCGCCTCCGACTGATCCTGGGCAAGGAGAAGGCCGAGATGAGCGACACGGAGTTGCAGTTCCGCGCCCTCTATGCAGCGATGCTCTACCGCATCAAGGGCGAGGGCGAGAAGTCGCCTGTGAGCGATACGCTGGCCCTGATCTCCCCTTCGATCGGAGAACTCGCCGCCCTCTACGGCAAGGTAGAGCGTGGCGAAATCGACCTCTTCAAGAGCGAGTAGCTCCCTCCAGACCGTCTATACAAAAATCAGCGGGGCCCCATAAAGGAGACCCCGCTGATTTTTCTACGTCGTCCGATCATTCGCTAAAATGCCGTGGATGGCTCGGCGCAAATTTTCACGCGCCACCTCCGGACGCATCGCCTCCGAGAAGGGTTGGCCCTCGGGAGTTACCCCACAGATCTGCGCAAAACCACTCTCAAGAAGTTCTTTACAAAGTTCGACACGGCCCGCCAGGGCGATGCACGGGATCTTCATTCGTCGGGCCACCTGCAACACCCCCATCGGCAGTTTGCCCATCAGGGTCTGACGGTCGATACACCCCTCGCCCGTAATGATGCAATCGGCCCCCTCAATTCGCGACTCAAAACGCAGCATCTGCAACAGCCACTCGATACCCCGCTCCAGGCGGGCACCCAACAGCGCCACCAAGGCACCCCCCACCCCGCCGGCAGCACCCGCTCCCGGGAGGTCGGCTACTTGTAGGCCATTGTATTGCTCAACTACCTCGGCAAGGTGTCGAAGCCCGCGATCCAACCGCTCCACCAGCGCGGGATCGGCCCCCTTCTGCGGGCCGTAGACTGCGGCAGCCCCCTGGGCACCGCAGAGCGGATTGCGCACATCGCACGCCACGCGGATCTCCACCCCCTGCAACTCGCTCAAGCACTGCGAGGTATCTATTTTTTCGATCGCTTCAAGCACTTCTCCTCCGCCGATCAATTCGCTGCCCGCAGCATCCAAAAATCGAAATCCGAGGGCGCGCAACATTCCCACCCCGCCATCGTTCGTGGCACTGCCTCCAATGCCGAGCACCAGGCTACGGCACCCGGAACGAAGGGCATGGGCAATCAACTCGCCAAAGCCGTAGGTAGTAGCCCGCCACGGATCGCGCTCCTCGGGAGCCAGGAGTGTCAGACCGCTTGCCCGAGCCAACTCCACCACGGCCGTTTCACCCCCATCGACCCGACCATAACAAGCCCGAATGGGGCGACCCAACGGATCGCTCACCTCCACCTCAACATAGCGCCCCCCAAGCCCCTCGACCAGGGCCTCGAGGGTCCCCTCACCTCCATCGGCCAGGGGAATGGAGTGCACCTCGCAATGAGGATCCGCCTCGCGAATCCCCGCAGCCAGAGCCTCGGCGACCTCGCGCGACGAGAGCGACCCTTTGAACGAATCACAAGCAACAACGATCTTCTTCATACAACAAAGATAATAAAACTTTAGGTTGGGCAAAACCCAACCTAAAGAAATCTGCGATAAACCAGGCCCTCACTTTAGAGGTTGAATATCAAGGGGAGCACATAGCGCACCGAGACCTTTTGTCCCTTCTGCATGCCGGGCTCCCAACGGGGCGAAGAGCTCACCACGCGGATAGCCTCGCTGCTCAATAGGGCGTGGGGGCTCTGTAAGACCTTGACCTCGGTCACCGCACCCTCCTCGTTGATCACAAACTGCACCAGCACGCGCCCCGAGATCTTCTTGGATATGGCCTCCTGGGGATACTTCATGTTTTCGGCCACCCAAACCTGAAATTCTCGGAGCGATCCGCCCTGAAACGAGGGCATCTTCTCGACCGAGAGCATCGGCTGTGTCTGCTCCTGCATATTCTCTTCGGGCTTCTGCTGCGGGGTTTCATATGTTCTTACCGCAATTTCATCTATAACATTTGAGGCCTGTTCCACTTCGCTCTTCGGAGCCTCTTGTGCGGTTGTTTGCGACTGGTTGGAGAAGATTACGGGCAAAACGAAGCGTACCTTTACCTTTTCACCCTTCTGCACACCGGGCTTCCAACGGGGACTTGCAGCCAAAACGCGGCTCACCTCCTCAGAGAGAGCCGAATCGGGGCTCTGTAAAATCTCTACCTGGACCACTTGTCCCTGCTCGTCAACGACAAACGAGGCGACCAAATGGCCTGAAACACCCTTTTCAACCGCCTCTTTCGGATATTGGATTTGGGTCATTACCCACATGCGGAATTGATTCAAGCCCCCCCCCTCAAAGGTCGGCATTTGGTCTACCTTTATAAAGACATCCTCCTGCTCCATGGAGGCCATCGTGTATTGCGTAGCGCGGGCTGTAGAGCCAAAGGCTACCACCAGGGCCATAACCAGCGACAGCGTGGCTGCCGCGCGAAGCCGCGTATAACGGCTTACATTCTTCTGTGTCATCATTTGGAATCGTTTTTTTGTTAGTGAATTACGCAACCCGTTGGCAATGTCCGGACTATAGCCAAAAAGTTGCTTGAAAATAATCTGAATATAGCGATCGGCTCTCTCACCGGAGGCCAGCACATCGTGGTCAGCCTCAAACTCTTGTACTTCGGTTAATCGACGGACTGCCAACCAAATAAAGGGGTTCCACCAAAGCAGCGCCTTGCAGCACTCCATCCAAAGGCGTTCGTAGGAGTGGCCATGGCGAATATGGCTCCCTTCATGCAAAAGAACAACGGAGAGCTCCTCGGCCGAGATTTTTCCCGAAAGATAGATGGAGCCAAAGAAGGAAAATCCGGCAATTGGTCTTGTGCTGTGTACAACACGTACTCCATCCACTATTTTGACCTCGGACTCGCGCTCCAAACGGCGAATTTGCCACCATTGGTAGAGCATCAGGCCCCCCAAGAGGGCTACACCTATTCCATAGATTGCCCAAAAGAGGATATTGAGATTAAAAGTCGAAGCCTCCGCAGCCTCTACCGTAGAAAAGGATTCGAGGGACGAAATCTCCCCAATCGGAGCAAACGTTACCACCTTCCCGGGCCAAAGAGGGATCTTTAGCGAGGAAATAATTACCGACAAAAGCGGCAACAAAGTCAAGTAGCGGCGACACCACCGAAATTCGACCTGCCGCTCCAAAAGCCAAGCATAACCGACATAGAGCAAACCACTGACTACAACTATTTCGAGCAAAAGTTTCATGAATAGGGGCTTTTTAATTCATTTATTCAACTTCTCAACCCTAACCTCTCTTTACTTTTTCCATGATCTCGAGAATCTCGGACATCTCCTCGTGCGAAATATCCTCATGCTGCGAGAAAAACGACACGAGTTGCGAAAACGAACCTCCGAAATAGGTCGAGAGCATCGAACGCAGGTGTCTTCCGGCATATTGTTCGCGCTCGATCAACGGATGGTATCGAAAACCCTTCTTTGCCGTCTCATGGCCTACGAAGCCCTTGTTCTCCAAAATCTTGACAAAGGTGGCCACCGTCGTATACTTGGGTTTGGGTTCGCGCATGCGGGCTATAATCTCATTGACTGACCCCGTACCCAACTCCCAAAGGATCTGCATCACCTCCTCCTCGCCGCGCGTCAACTCCGGCATGTGATCTGTTGTATTTTTCATTGCACTCTCTGATTTTCCAACCCTCATGGTTTATCCGAACAGAGTCCTTTTCCTGTTTACGAAGACAAATCTACTACTAAATTTTTAGATAAACAAATTTTTCTACTAAAATTTTAGATGAATTGAGAAATTTTTTTCTTCTCTAAAAAAGAGTATCACTAAAGTGATACTCACTCTTTGGGGGTGAGCGAGCAATTGGGTAAAAGATCGGCACCCCGGAGGGCTTTTCTCGGAAGAGTTGTTCTTTTTTGCCATTATATTCGTACCTTTATGCCAAAATACGAAACAACCATGAACTACCTCCTTCTACTTGCCCTCTACGGTCTGATTCCGGCCGGCGTGATTTGGCTCTGCCGGCGATTTCGCTGGCTCGGGAAACTCGGCCCGATCATGGTCCTCTACGCAATCGGCATGGCGATCGGAAACCTCCCCTTCCATCCGGCCGAGATGGGCGTATTGCAAGAGTTGTTGCCCAACATTTGTGTCCCCCTGGCCATCCCAATGATGCTCTTCGGGTGTCAGTTCTCACGCCAAGAGGCAGGTCTGCAGGTCAAACTCTGCCTGAGCGGATTCCTCTCGGTCTTCGTGGCCATCGTGGTGGGCTACCTGCTCTTTGGTGCTCAGGTGGATCAGGGCGACCAGATCGGAGGAATCATGGGCGGTATGTACACGGGAGGCATGGTGAATGCTGCCGCCCTGCAGGCTATTTTTCAGATCAAGAGCGAGAACTACATCCTGATGAGCTCCTACGACATTATCATCTCGTTCCTCTACCTGGTCTTCCTCTTCAGCGTGGGGATTCGCCTCTTCCGCTGGCTCTTCGGCCAACGCGAACAAGCAATTGCGCAAGAGGAGCTGGAGGAGCTGGATCGCCAAATCGAAAAGATGAAGGAGAACCCCTACCGCAAGTTACTCACACGCGAGGGGCTACGACAGACAGGAAAAGCACTTTCACTCACCCTCGGTATTGTGGGACTCTCGGGCGGTGTGGCCCTCATGATGCCCGAAGCGTGGTTCATGGTGGTCTTTATCCTGCTGCTGAGCACCCTAGGTGCCCTCTGCTCGTTCTTCCCCTCCGTGCGCCAATGGGACGGAAGTTACGATGTCGGCATGTATCTGATCTACATCTTCAGCCTGGCCATTGCCTCGATGGCCGACTTCTCGAACCTCCAATTGGCCGGAGGAATGAACCTGATCGGATATCTCACAATGGCCGTCTTTGGGTCGCTCCTCATTCACGCCCTCTTTTGTCGCCTGCTGGGGGTCGATGCCGACTCGATGATGGTCTCGTCGGTGGCCTTTATCAACTCTCCACCGTTTGTTCCGATGGCGGCGGCCGCCTTGCGCAACAAACGAACCCTGGTAACGGGCCTCGCGGCGGGAATCGTCGGCTACGCCTTAGGCACCCACTTCGGCGTGCTGATGGCCGAACTGCTATCGAAACTCTGACACCCACTCCTTGCAAACAAAACACCGGCAACGCGGAAAGCGTTGCCGGTGTTTATATCCCAACCAACAAGGGTTAGAAGAGGTAACCCGTATTGATGTAGAAGGCTCCGTTGCCATCCTGCTTGCTGTACTTACCGACCGGTTTGCCATACTCGAAGCAGACGATGAAGTTTTGGTTCATGATAAAACGCAGACCGACACCCACGGCGATGTGGGGACGATCCTCCGAGGTGCCCTTTTTCACATAGGAGTCATACTCCATGTAGGCCTCCTCGTAAGCGGCCGGCGAGGCGAACTCCTCGGCCGTGCGGCCAAACGACATGTCATAGCCTTTGGTCACCATCGTACCATCGCTGAAGAGATTCAGCGCAAAGGCGATGTTCTGCTTCCACAGCGTGAAGGTAACGAATCGCCAACGGAACTCGGCATTATAGGAGGCCATGTCGTAACCCTGGACACGGTTACGCATAATACCGCGCACGGAGCGGAAACCGCCCATACCGTCGCGATCGTACATGGGGCCCATGGTCGTCAGGAAGGGAAGGACATAGTAAGGGGCCTGGCGACCGAAGGTGCCCTCGTAGTTCAGACGATAGGCAAAGGTGAGGCGGTCGCGATCGACGATAGGCACATAGTGGCGGAAGGTGGCCGAGTACTTGTAGTAGGGATCGGAGGTTCCGAGCCACTTGGGGGCCAGGATCAAGTGAGCCTCGGCCCAAATACCGCGCGAGGGGGCACCCTCCTTGTCGCGCGAGTCGTAGAGCATACCCAGGCGCAGTGCACTGCTGAAGCCGCCGTCGGCCTCACTATCCTTGATGATACCCCAGGTACGATACTGCTCGAAAAGCGTAGGCTCCGAGTCGGGGAACTTCTTGTTGTCGGCCTTGTTTTTGTTGATCTTGTCGCGGTCGATGGCTCCCTGGTCGTAATAGCCCAAGTGGTAGCCGGCCTCCCACGAAAATTTGGAATCGCCGATCTTGCCCACGAAATCGGCCTTATACGAGATGGCCAAGCGATTCATGCGATACTTCGGCGTATAGAGAAACATCTCGTCGCTCTTTTTGCCCAACTTCACCAGGTCGAAGTCGTAGAACGACTCATAGCCGTTGAAGCCGTAGAAATCCATTGCCTTGTCGTTGGTAATATTCAAAGCCGTCGAGAAGCGAACCCCGGGAATCCAAAATTGGTTGTCGTACGAAACGACATACTGCTGCGATCCCTTGGTAAAGAACGAAGCCTCCAAGTACCACTGCTGGCGCGTATTCGGGTAGGTCGAGCCATCACCAAAGTCGTAGATATTGAGTACGGCACCCAACTGAATACCCTTATCGGCATCGAATGCCAAAGCGGGCAGCGGGCCGAAGTTGTAACCGGTCTTGACAATCTCCTTTTTATTCTTTCCCGCGAGTGAATCACTCTTCTCGACCTTTCGTGCCTGAGCCGACACCGCAAGGAGCATTGCGATGCATAAAACAAAAAACTTTTTCATACTCAACACCAATGATTTATTTTTCAAATATAATTTCACGAATCTTCTTATATTTCTTGCGCAACTTCTTGTTCATCAAGAGGCGGATATCGGAGATAACCAATCGGATCAGTCGCCAGGTCTCGTGGGCCACAATCGGAGCCGGCAACATGGCCAACGTCACGGGAAGTGCCCACTGCCACGGCAGGAGCACATAGGCCACGATCGAGTAGAGGATCATCAACACGGGCCACAAAATCAGGTTAAGCAGATAACGCACCGAATTGCGGAAGGCGTGATCCTTCATCTTGCGGAAGATCAAGCGGCACAGCGCCTCGATCGGCAACGTGAAGAGCGAAACCGAAAGACAATAAGGCAGGGCCACGATCAGGATGATGAGCTTCAGCAGACGCGACCAGAAGGGGTATTTGATCGAGACCGAGGCCAAGCTGATGTGGTCGGCATGGCGCAATTTGGCCGCCTCGCGACCCAACTCAAGCAACTTGGCGGCACGCTCGGGCTCGCTCTCCTTCATCTGCGAAAGTTGCCATACGGTGAGGTTGTTGGCCTCGAAATGGATGTCGAGCGGGTGGCGACGGGCACTCTTCGGGAGCTTCTCCATCGAGCGAACACGCTGCTTGACCACCGCGGCACAAATCTCGTAGGTGGCTGCATAGTGCTCATCGTCGGGGATGTAGAAGATCGAGAGCTTCATGCGCTCGGCAAGCATATCGCGGAGCAGGTTGATCTGAATCTGCGGCTCATAGAGCGAGTGCTCGGCAAGGAAGTTCCCGACATGGATCGGCTCGCCGATCTGCACACGCACCGTGGAGCGGAAACGGAAGAAGCTACCATAACGGATTCCCACAGGTACAATGTAGAGGGGCATATCGGGCATCAACTCCTGGGCCTGGAAAGCGATGCGGAAAATACCCTTCGAGAGGGGCAGCGAGGAGTATTTGGCCTGATGCGTACCCTCGGGGAAGATGCAGAAGGGGACGCGATCACGCAACACATCGACCGCCTTCGAGATCGTCTCGTTGTTCTTCTTCACCTCGTCGATTCCATCGCGCATACGCATGATGGGCATGATCTTCAGGAAGTGGAAGATCTTGGCTAGAGTGGGGTTTTTGAAGATATCGGCACGCGCCACAAAGACCTTGGCCTTACGATCCATGGCCAGGATCACCATCGCATCCATCAGGGCGTTGGTGTGGTTGGGGGCGTAGATTACGGCTCCGTCCTGCGGCACTCGCTCCAAGCCGACGTAACGCACATTGCGGTACGAGAGCTTCAGGCAGAGGTCCACATAGTATCGCAGGAAACTATAAAGTCCGTTGTAATCCTGGATCTTTTTCTCTTTTCGCTTGCTCATAACCCGTTATTCGGTAAGAGGGGTTCGACGGAAGAGGAAGGAGACCGTAAGGCCCGAGATGATGTGCCAGATACCCCACCAGGCCGTGATGAAGAGCATGCCGCCATAGTGGCCGTGCCAAATCTCGGGCGGGAAGATGGCCGGATTGAAGAGCAGCACCAGGCCGAGTCCCGAGTTTTGGATACCGATCTCGATGGTCAGCGAACGACGATCTGCCTGCGAAACCTTGGCCAACTTGGCCCCCAAATATCCAGAACCCAACGCCGCTGCATTGTGAATCAAGACAATGAAGAAGACGTAGAAGATGTTATCGAGGAAGAGTTGGAAATTCTGCGAGAAGGAGACAATCACCATACCCAGGAAGAGCAGGATCGAGATCACTTGGGCCGGTTTGGTGATCTTTTGGGTCGCATTGGGGAAGTAGCGGGCGAAGATCAGACCCAGCACGATGGGTACACCCAGCAAGAGCAGGATCTGCTCCAGCATCGGGAAGAAGGGGATAACCAACGTCGGAATATCGCTTCGCAAACTAACCAACTGACTATAGAGCGTACCCCAAAAGAAGAAGTTGAAGGGGGTGATCAGCGGAGCAAAGGCGGTCGAGATGGCCGACATCGAGATCGAGAGCTCCACATTGCCTCGCGAGAGCGACGACATGAAGTTCGAGATGTTGCCTCCCGGACACGAAGCCACAAGCAACATACCCAACGCGATCATCGGAGTGATCATCGGGCTCAGGAGGAGCGCGATCACGAAGGTTACGGCCGGCAGTGCAAACCACTGCAACAGCACACCGACGATTACCGATTTAGGATTTTTCAGAAGATCTTTGAATGTCCCCGGCTTGATGCCGAGTGCTACACCGAACATCACAAATGCGAGGATGATGTTCACGATCATCATACCGCCCTCTCCAAAATTCAAGATAACGGTGTTTAATGCCTCCAACTGCTCTTTCATAACAAAAACAGATGTGCGAATCCTGCCGCACAATTTTTAGTGTGGGTTAATATTTTGACCTGTTTTTTTAGCCTTTTTGGCGTATAAAAGCGGTCTTGTTTTCTACTTTTAGTTTAAAAAAGTCGCATAAAGGTACAAAAAAGCCTTTAATTATGATTCAAAAATCACGATTTCCATTAAAATATAGGTATATATACTTAACGGATTGGGGCAAAAAGTGGCGATCGGGAGAAAATTTATGCTCCAATGGTTCAAAAATCGCCCCCAGACAGCCCGTTTTTCGACCCGAAACGAGAGGCTCGAATCAGCCCCATCGATCCACAAAAAAAGCATCGAGTCGGCCCTGCTTTTGTGGCTGACTCGATGCTGGATCAGGGAGTATTCCTCGCTTCTTCCTCTATTGAACAGAGAAACGGAAGTGGATCGTGCGATGATACTCCTCTCCGGGGCGTAACTCGGTCGAGGGGAAGTGAGGCTTGTTGGGCGAGTCGGGGAAATCCTGGCACTCGATCGCCACGCCATCATAGTCGGCATAACGCCCACCGGCCTTGTTGGTCAGCTCGCCATGGCCGAGCCAATTGCCCGTATAGACCTGCACACCCGGCTGGTCGCTCTCCACGGTCATCAAACGACCCGAGACGGAGTCGAAAAGTTCGGCTACACGACAAAGCGTTCCGGGCTTCCAGCCATCCACCGCCCAGCAGTTGTCGTAGCCTTTTCCATATTTCAAGGCGGGAAAATCAGCCTCCAGGTCGCGGCCCAGGGGTTTCGATTGGGTGAAATCCATCGGGGTGCCCGCCACGGGGAGCAACTCGCCCGTGGGGATCAGCGTCTGATCGGTCGGAAGCCACTTGGCGGCATGGAGTTTCAGTTCGTGATTCAGGGCCGTACCCGCGCCAATACCCGAGAGGTTCCAATAGGCGTGGTTCGTGAGGTTGACCACCGTCAGGGCATCGGTCGTGGCCGAAAATTCGACACACAACTCGTTCTTTTCCGTAAAAGTATAGCGCACCCGAGCCTCCAGGTTGCCAGGGTAATTCTCATCCCCATCAGGGCTGCACATCACAAAGGTTACCCCTTCCCCATCGGGCTCCGAGAGCCACAGACGACGCGAATAATTCGTCGGACCTCCATGCAGGTGGTTGGGGCCGTTGTTGATGGCGAGTTGGTAACTCTTTTCGCCGAGAGTCAGCTCCCCCTTGGCAATACGGTTGGCATAGCGACCCGGGGTCTTCCCATAGCAGGCCGTATCGACCATGAAATCGCTATAGGCCTTGAATCCCAGGGCCACATCATCCACGCGCCCAGCCCGGTCGGGAACGGCCACAGCCACAATTCCCGCCCCCATATTAGAAACCTCGGCCCAGGCTCCCGAGCCGTTGCTCAGGCGAAAGACTTCGATCGTACCTTCGCCCCACTTTTCGGTGTGTACTTTTTCTACGCTCATGCTTTTAAACGATACTTGGTTGGTTGGAATCCCGCAAAAGAGGAATCTGTAAAATCAGCGCACCAAAGATAAAAAAAATCGAATAAAATCGCAAACGCCTCACCTTGGCAAAAGGATCTCATTTTGAATTTTCACACCATTTTTGTATCTTTGTGCGTTAAGTAACCTAAAAAAACAATATGGAGATCAAAATTACAGACAAAATCAAATACATCGGTGTAGACGATACCGATTTGGACCTCTTCGAAGGACAATACATCATTCCGAACGGAATCTCCTACAACTCCTACCTGATCCTGGACGAGAAGGTCGCCATTATGGATACGGTGGATGGCCGCAAGGGTCAAGCCTGGTGGGAGAACCTGGAGCGCGAACTCGCAGGCCGTACCCCCGACTACCTGGTGGTGCAGCACATGGAGCCCGACCACGCTTCGCTGATCGCTGAAGCAGTGGAGAAGTACCCCACAATGCAGGTTGTAGCCACCGCCAAGGCGCTCGACATGATGCCCCACTTCTTTGAGGGGATCTCGCTTGAGGGCCGTACCTTGGCCGTCAAGGAGGGCGACACCCTGCCCCTCGGCCACCACACCCTGCAATTCTTTATGGCCCCGATGGTCCACTGGCCCGAGGTGATGGTTACCTACGAGCAGAGCGAGAAGGTTGTCTTTGCAGCCGATGGCTTCGGCAAATTCGGTGCTCTTGCCCATGAGGAGGATTGGGCTTGCGAGGCTCGACGCTACTACTTCAACATCTGCGGCAAGTATGGCGCCCCGGTGCAGGCCCTGCTCAAGAAACTCGCGACGCTCGACGTGAAGATCATCTGCCCGCTCCATGGCCCCATCCTGAAAGAGAATCTGGGCTACTACATCGGCCTCTACGACACCTGGAGCAAGTATGAGGTGGAGACCGACGGTGTCTTTGTTGCCTACGCCTCGATCCATGGCGGCACGGCCGTGGTGGCTCGCAAGATGGCTGAAATCCTCAAGGCCAAAGGGGCTCCGAAGGTATCGATTGCCGACCTGTGCCGCGATGACATGGCCGAAGCCGTAGAGGATGCCTTCCGCATGGGTAAACTCTTGGTAGCCGCTCCCTCCTACGATGGCGACCTCTTCCCCCCGATGTACGACTTCCTACACCACCTGAAGTTGAAAGCCTTCCAAAAGCGTCGCGTGGGTATCATCGAGAACGGCTCGTGGGCCCCGACGGCCGGCCGTGTAATGAAGGGGATGCTCTCCGAGATGAAGGAGATCGAGATCGTGGAGCCGATGATTACCATTCGCTCGCGCATGAAGCAAAGCGACCTCGCAGCCATGGAGACCCTGGCCGATGCCTTGCTGGCCGAGTAAAATTCGAGATTGCTTTCTAAAAATACACTCTCGTGGTACTACGAGAGTGTATTTTTGCTATTTGGTACGGACTACCACAGAAAAAAAACAGAAAAAACGGAATATTTTTTGCATTTTGCGGAAATGTTTGTATATTTGCACACCCAAATGGGAATTTTGGTCTGATGGCCGAGTGGCTAGGCAAAGGTCTGCAAAACCTTGTACAGCGGTTCGAATCCGCTTCAGACCTCACCAAAACAGCGTTAGAAGTGTATCTAACGCTGTTTTTATTTGGGTTTGTCATACATTTGTAATACTGCGTAAAGTTACGGCACTCTTTCAATTCCCGAGAGAGGTAAGAATTCTTGTGTCATATATGACAAAAAAGGACTAGGTGTGACCTAATCCTTCTGCCATATTGTCAGCGGTTAACAATATATTACGCCAAAATTCTAATCATTAGCCTAAATTTTTTCATTGGCACGCCTATTGTGTTGGCTGTTTTGCATTTTTTGTTTAACACATAATAAGTTAGGAGGTGCTTATGACATAACTAGACAATGATTAAAGAGATGGCGGATTGCCAAACCCTGAATAACGATGGCTATGGGGTGTGAAATAACACATATGTTTCATTTTAGCGGTGCAAATATAGCTATTCGCCTCAAATTCCACAACATAGTGGTACAAGTTTTATGCCGTTAGTCATCATTAATAAAACTATCTAAAATGAGATATATAGTAAAAAATGTAAATGGGACATCTGGTAGACTCCCTCAGAATGGAGGCTCATGGTTAGAATATTGGGAAAAAGAGACAAGGCTTATCGCTAATTATTGTCATCATGTTGGATGTAATGTAACTGGTCGACATAATTTAGTTGGAGCCCATGTCAAAAAAGTTGGAGCCAACGACGACTCTTGGTATATTGTTCCATTATGCCATGGCTGCAATCATACCAACAATGTCTTCTTAGTTGAAGGTCCTCTCGTTCCAGTTCGTTAAAAATCGGAAAACTTATGGGAAAGAACCAACATGTAGTCAAAACCGAAGATGGTTGGGGTGTACGAGGTGAGAACAATACTCGCAACACCCAGAATTTCGATACGCAGCGGGCTGCGATTAATCGAGCAAGAGAGATAGCAATTAATCAAAAATCCGAACTTCTCATACACGGAAGAGATGGTCAGATTCGAGATAAGCATAGCTATGGCAACGATCCTTATCCTCCAAAGGGGTAATAACCTAACAATAGAGTCCGCTTAGCAAGCCTGTCAAGCGGACTCATTTTATAATACTTTAAACTATTTTACTAAGCTGTGAGCTATATACCACATCATCACAGGAGGGATTGCGTTACCAATTTGTTTATATGATTTTGCCTCTGATGAATGCAACTTAAATGTATCAGGAAAAGATTGTATGCGTGCAGCTTCACGAGGTGTGAAGCGTCGATACAGCTCTTTATCGGCGTCAACTAATAAAATTGGATCGCGAGAGTTCATGCTAACCTTTGCCAAATGGGAAGTTAAAGTCAAGCAAGGAGCATTTAGATCTTGCCATAGTCCTCTCTTCATATTGTTTTTAGCATTCTTTACACCCTGCACAGCCTTTTGAGAAAAATAATATTTTTGCTCCTCAATATCAAGTCTGTCAATAACTTTACAAAGTGGAACTGCATTATCTTCTGTGCATATAGGACTAGGAAACAGGTAACTTAAATCAATATCTTTTCTGATGCCGATAATGATAACTCGTTCTCGTCTTTGAGGTATACCATACTCGACAGCCTTTATTAGCTTATATTGAATATTATACCCACACTCTGTGAACTCTTTTACTATCTTTTGAATAATAGCACCCTTCTGAAGGGTGAGTAAACCCTTTACATTCTCGCAGATAAAATACTTCGGTTGTTTTTCTTGTAAGAAACGAACAATCTCTTTATACAAATTTGCACGAGCATCGTTAGTATCTTTAGTTGGATTCACAGTGCTAAACGATTGACATGGGAAGCCCCCAATCATCATATCAACATCAGGTACATCCGCAAAGTCTACTTTCGTTATATCTTCACATACGCCAGGATGCTCGAAATTAGCATTATATGTTTCAACAGCATATTTGTCGTTGTCGATTGCGTACACAATCTCAAATGGTAGTCTTTTATAGTGTTTGCCAAGATACTTAAAACCACCCAATAGTCCCAAATCAGAACCCCCACAACCACAAAAGAGCGAGGCTACTTTTATTTTATTCTCCGGCATAACGATGTTCTATTACTTTGTCATTAAAGTTCATTTGATAAGTCGTGGGATATACCTCGATTAAATCCTGAGTAGCCAATTCATAAGGGTTCTTGATTCTAACAACGAAAGTTCTCTGCTTTGTAAAGTATACCCTATATATGTTATAGTACTCCTTATACTGCTCAGCAGCTACCCACTCTTTTGATGTTAAATTGAGCGAATCGGTCCAGTTGTCATCAAATGACGGCTCTGTAACTCGTGTAGTAGATTTAACCTCAATATATCGTGCAAATTCAGGCTTGTCGGGATTCTCATCAGCTTCGATAGAGCTAATATCATATCCAAGTCCTTTTGTTTTGCCTAACAATAGCACCTTGTTAACTAATCTTGCTTTGTAGTTTCCAACTCGTTCTTTTTCGAGATTGTATACTAATGCTTCTCCCTTATCGCCGACCTCTATTGTAGTCGCACCAACCGCTCCTCGTTGAGCAGTTTGTTCCACTCTGTCGGCAATAACAATCTCTGTTGCGTTCTGGAATTTAGTAGGCAGCATCGCCAAATCAGGATTCAATCTGCCATAATACTCTTCCCAATCGGCGTAAAATTGTTTTCTTCCATCAAGAGAAGACAGATTATAGGCATATACATCAAATGTAGATTCATTCAGAGATCTAACAAACACCTCTATTGACAATGCTTCTTCTTTGTTAAGCCAAATATAAGTTCTATCTGTGTGTACTATATTTGCTAACTCTAATAAGTTAAACTGCTCTTTGATGTGTTGCCAATCGTGAGAGCCTGACAACTGAGGTTTATGCACTCCATTTACTCTATCTTCGATTATTTTATGATACACAGTTTCGACACTGACTCTACCCTGTAGTACTTCTAAACTATTAAGCACATAATATCCAATCTCTTGTTTTGTTAGAAGATGTTTGGGTGGCTGTTGTTGCGCATAGTAAAGTAACGAAACAACAAAGCAAAAAGGCTTTATATTTATTCTATTGGCAACATCTTGCAATACAAAATTAGATTTCTTCGTTCCATTGGGGAATTGAAAATTCAAACATATATTACGAAAGAATGCAGGGAAGTCATTAGTGTCAAGTAGATATGAACACAACTCTGTCTCATATACATAGCCATCCAGATCAATACGATATAATGCGAGCAAAGTTCCAGCAATTTCCGTAAGGTGATTCCTTACAGTCTTTTTATTGCTATCAGGTAGTATCTCATAGCAGTCAGTACCAAATAAAGCTTTTGATAGGAACTTATTGCCTCGCTCATTAAATTCATCTTCTGTGCAAGGACATAATCTATGTACCATATTGGCGTACAGAGGTAATAAGTCTTCCATTTGCGTTTGACTTTTACCTCTAATTATAGTACATCGGTATTGGTTGTCTGGGTTGTAGCTCATATATGTATCTTTAATTGTTTTGCAATCTCCATAGCCATCAATGGAGGAACAGCATTACCGATCTGTTTTAATTGACTGGTTTTGCCATGCGTAAATACAAATGAATCAGGAAAAGATTGTAATCGAGCACTTTCACGCGCAGTAGGGACTCGATTATACAAGTAATGGAAATGATGGTTATGTCCAGTATCAATCGTAATGCTTGGTTTCTTGCTATTCAGACGAGTCCACGCAATATTCACTTTGCGGGTTTGTTGAAGTTCTTCGGGCAAATCCTTATAGTTGCCACCATCGGGAACCATCGAAATAATGCGCGTTGTCTGCTCGGTATGAATGGTCGCTTGATGATTATACAGTGTGGCGCATCCTTGACGAATAAATTGCTGATAATCACTTTGCGCCGACAATGGGTACGCATCACCATCCATTACACTATTATCAGGAAGATCCGACAATGCCTCTTCTGTGGTCACGGCATTAGGGATAGTTGGCGATGGAAATGTATATTCGCCATTTTTCAAACCCACGAATACGGCTCTTCGGCGATTTTGCGGAACGCCATAGTCTGAGGCAAGCAAGACCTTGTAGTTAACATTATAACCTAAATCACTAAAATCCTTGATGATTGATTCCTTAACAACGCCATCGCCAATAGAGAGGATGTTTGGCACATTCTCCATCACAAAGGCATCAGGCATAAAGCATCTAACAAAGCCGACAAAGGATTTGTAAAGTTTGTTTCGTTCATCATCAATGATGCGCTTACCTGCAATTGAGAAGCCTTGACACGGAGGGCCACCAATAATGACGCTCACTCGGTCGATGTTATATTCTCGCTTAATATCTTCGGGAATAATTTTAGATAGATCGCCACAGAGAGTGCGAGCGTCAGGGTTGTTATGCTTGTAGGTATCAAGAGCATCTTGCCAGTTATCAATCGCCAATAGCGACTTATAACCAGCCATCTCGAATCCGAGCGACAGCCCTCCGCAACCGGAGAAAAGATCTATAAATGTATATTTGGAGTCTTGCATATCGTCGAAGTTTTGGGATAGATTAACTTCGACTATGCGTTCAAATAAGGGCACAAAAAAAGCGCGGACTTATTCGAATTTATCTTACTGCGGTCCTAGGAAAACCTTTAGCGAATAAATGGAATAAAAGCCCACGCCATAAAGCGTGAGCACCAACTTTTATTCCCTTCGCTAAATTTGAAATTTCCTAGGTTTCAGTAAGCGAGAACCAAAGTTAATACTAACTTATTTTATATATGTATGTTATACTATTCTTCTTGTGCTTTTTGTCTTGTTTATCGGTTTTAGTTCGTTTCGTTGCTCAAAGATACGAACTTTATGCATAACTACTATTAAAGTTTCTATATTATTTATCAACATAGCAAGAATGGTAGTATATTTGAGCTACTTAGCATGTTTACATTCGATACTCTCTCTAATTGCAGATGCTATATCTTGATAACTAATGGGTTTGTATACAATTTTGATATCGTATTTATCTAGTTTATTCTCCCTGATTTTTTCTTCAATATTATTATTCCCAGTCAATATGACTAATTTGTGAGCAAGGGTATCATTCTTTTCTATGATATCCCGAATAATACCAAATCCATCTTTTAAACTTTTTGTAGCAAGACTTATATCAATAAAGATAGTTACATACTGTTCTACCGTATCTAGAGATACATCTTGAGACTTCTCCACATTTGTTATTTGCAAGTCATTATTAAATAATGCAGCATTAGCAAAATCAAATGAATTTTTAAGAGAGGCGTACTCATTCTCAATAACTAACACTTTCATATTTATACATTTTTAAATATATTGTAAACTTAATTTTAGCATTTTCTTGCTCTGCATGTATTTTCATTCCCATTGCTTCTGATATCGTCTTGATACTATATAGACCATGTGTTTTGCGTCTCACAATTTCATTCCTAGTGTCATTATTAATATCGCTTAATAATTTTTTTGTATCCGACTCTGACAGTTTGTGATTATTGCGAAATATAAAAGCTAGTTCATCATTGTTTACCACATCTACAACTAATGATACTTCGCCATCTCCATGCTTATCCATATTTGCTATCCAATCTGCGAAAACAATATATATGCCATCCTCATTGACATTAACACGCATATGGCTTAATATCTCGGGATCACCATTTATATCAATATTTTCAGAAAATATACCATACCATAAATTAGAGACCATTTTATATATGTCAACGACTGAAAACTTTTTGATATTTTGATAATCTGCTGGGTTATTATCGTTATTTAAAAGGTAATCTGCTCGTTTTTGTAAATCGTTTAATTCAACTCCACATCTCTTAATTTCCTTTAAAATAATTGGGCGCAATTTTTCATTTGGCAATTTTCTCAAGTTGTCAAATGTTGAAGACTGTAATATTTCTATTAGATTATTAAATGGGGATAATCTATTTCGAATAAAATGCATTGTATTAACAGCGTGATTAATATACTTTAAATTTTCATTCGTTTTCTCACGTTTTTCTGTCTCAATTTGTCGCACTATGTGTTGACTATATAGAATTCGGCTATATTTATGACAAAATAACCGAACGAAGGAAAATAATACAATTATATTAAAGGGCGATGGTTTTTTGTTAAACGCAATAACATATCCATAATTAATATCCTTTACGTTGTCAATGTACAATAAGCTATAAGGTCTATTTCTATTGTCGTACGCGAATGATACAGGATATAATTTATGTTGGCGCAATGGCCTAGCGAAATTTGGATTTATATTTATATGACAACGCCAAATAAGTTTAGACGAATTTACCAACATATACGGCTCTGTATTAACAATAAAAGATGCGATTATATCAATATTAGGCATGCTTCGTCTAATTATTCTAAGAATTTCTCCATATATTTTGTGGGGTTTGTAAAATTCTTCTTTACTTAGATAGTATTGATCGATTGCATTTAATATGGCTTTCTTAAATTTCTTATATCCCACAAGATAATATAATGCCAATACAAGCAATATAGATACAATATACGCCCTAAATAGTCCCCAAGATATATCGTCTAAGTTGCACAAAAAATCATTAGATAAAATACATAGAAATGGCAGTGAAATCACAATTAGACAATTACTTAAATTTTCTTTGCACGATATAAGGTTAATTATTGGAGTTGCTATAAGGAGCAGTATATCATATTCATGTATAGGCTTTCCTAAAACTATAAAGAATATTAGCAAATAATCTAAACTAATATTTGCTAAAAAATGAACCCTTATTCCATCCTTAAATTTAAGAATACAATATATATATGCAGCTAAAATGGTGAGATAAATCCACAATGGGAAAATATTCTCATAAACTACAAAAACAACTATACCTAGAATCAATGTTACGATTCTAGTCCAAACATATGTTGATAGATTATATATGCTATCTATGTATTTTAAATCATTTAGCATCTTCTAGAGAAATTAAATCTAAAAGCTTATTATATAGGTAGTTTACAATTATTAATATTATCAAAATCTTATATATTCCTATCAAAACTACACCAAGTGTATTTAATGGAGTTACACATACATCTTCTTCAATATGAAATACAGCACAAAATACATTCACAATATGATTCCAGACATAATTTCCTGAATATATTTGCTTATTAAATTCAAGGCACGCCATATCGACATTACATGCAGGCCATAAAACAACACACAATATACAGAAGATAATAATGAATATAATAATGATATTCCATGGATTACATAGAATCCAACTGATTATAAAGTTTAAGTATGACAAAGGGTTATACCATACCCATTCATCAACCGATATGTTTAGTGCATTTTTGTATTTATATCGTTTAGCCCATTGTACTATTTTATCATACTGATAAAATGAGGTAATAATGATATTTATAATATTCCTTTGCTGTCTAAATGTTAAACTTTTACAAACAAATTGTAATTTTGCAACACATGGCTGGTCATATCCATAATCTAAACAAGATATCTCTGTTAGATATGCAGCGATAAACATCTTCACATCTATGTATAGAGACTGATGTTCATTAATTAGTGCATTATAATCACTTTTAAGATTAATAATACTATATAAAAGCTGTGCTTTGCTAACATTTCGTTGAGTATCGTTAGCAAGCAAATCGTACAGATTAAGTATGTATTGTTTGGTCAGTTCCATAAATCACATACAAATATAAGAAAAAGAATTATAATTAACTAATCCAAACGAAACAAAGTAAAAAGAACAGACTATCTAGCATACATTCAAACACAAAATAATGGGGTTGCCTAACAAGTCCTCAAAAATGGCCCCCGTCAGATGCACTTCTGGCGGGGGCGTTAGAATTAGGCTTGTTAGACAGCCTCATGATGCAGATAAATATAGCCTTATCAAACGGCTTATTTTAATTACTACTTTTATTTGTTCTTTAGACTCTTTGCCTTATTGTTAAGCGACTGCGTCTCATAAACTCGGACTTGTTCGACGATGACGGCCTGATAGAGGATAGTTTGCTCGTACTCTTCTACATCACTTCGCATCGGCTTGATATGATCAGCATTGTGGTTGTTTGGAATTTTCGCTACTATATTCTTATCTTATTTTTACTTATCGCATTATAGTTTCAGTGTTGATTTCTTCGGTTTTATGTCTCGTAGTTTTCGTTTATGCTCCTCGGCGGCAACAGCCATCGCCTCGGCAATCTGATTAAGTAGAGCTGTTACTCGTGCAAGATGCTCCTTGGGCGACTCTCCTACTCGGCGTTGAAGTTGTGATGCCGACAATTTTATTGGAGAGTCAAATGG
Organism: Alistipes sp.; assembly: GCA_045614985.1. Lineage (GTDB taxonomy): Bacteria > Bacteroidota > Bacteroidia > Bacteroidales > Rikenellaceae > Alistipes. Next base: position 145,155 of record JAZLDX010000025.1, read on the forward strand.
AGGAAGGGCGATAATCCCATACGCTCCCATATCAGCTCCCTGCGTAACTGAAGGGTTGTTATTGCCGAACAAGCCCGAAAATGCAGAGCGATAACTATTGGCTGCTGCCATCATTCTCTTGCCGAGCGATGGTTGCTGTGGTACTCGTTGCTGCGCTTGGGCGAAGTGGCGATTGAGCTTAGAGTAGCTAAATGCCTTATCGACCTTAGAGCCACTGAATGTATAACCGTTCTTTGAGAACTTTACGCCCTCGATAGTCGAGGTAGAGCCTTTATGTTTAAACTCGGCATTAATGCCTTGTTTGCGTAACGCAGTTGTCAAGTCATTCCAATTGTTACATCTCGGCAGAGCATTACGGATAGCATCATAAATCTCATACTTCGTTTTATCAGGCTCGCGCAGTCTATGGCGTTTTACATTCTCCTTATTCGGAGCTATATAAAGACCATATTTATTTGATAGCTCCCTACACACCTTTGCATTTCTCACTCGCTCATTCTTGTCGGTTATTCGTTTACCATTGCTATCTACACGATTGAGAATAAGGTGCAGATGTGGGTGTTCCCTATCGTTGTGGCGAACTATCAGCACTTGCGTGTTTCCGTAACCCATACGATTAAGATATTCGTCGGCAATCTGCAACATCATTTTGTTCGTCAAACGCTCCTTATCCTTCACGGAGAAGTCGAGCGATATATGGGCTACGGGCTTGGCAATAGGATTAAGCGAAGCTTGCGTGCGAAAACTTTCGACAATATGGTCGATGCTATCGTTTCTTAATCCTCGACTACCGAGAGGCTCGGCATTGGGTTTCTGCATCACATAGTTTACCACGCCACGAAAATTAGCTCCCTGCACAATCTTACCTATCATCTTTTATGCGGTTTATTAAATTATCTATTTCGCTTGCCAAATTACGGTACTCCGTCCTGATGCTCACATAACCTGTAGCATTTGCCTTGCGTACTATCTGATTGAGATTATTTGCCATTCCCGTCAGTTGCAGGATATGTTGCAGATGCTGTGGGCGCAGTCGTTCACGCACCACCGAGGAGGCTGATACTCGGCGCAGATACTCACTCATAGTTACGCCTGCTCTGCGAGCCTTCTCCTTTAATGAAAAGTATTCTTTTGTAGCGAAACGGACTGTAATTTTATACTTGCGCTTTTCGGTTGCCGACTTTGGTGGG
>JAZLDX010000026.1:0-61826 GCA_045614985.1 Alistipes sp.
TGGGCCGGATGGGCTGTACTTCCCGTACTGCCCATTCGGCCCAAGCAAGGCGGTGCAAAATATGCCCTATAAAATCGAAACAGCCACGTCGTGGGGCTCCGTAGGAAGCTCCTCCACAAATTGGTGGGGGTAGCAGATACCGAGCTTCACCGCATCGGGGCGAAGTTGCACAAGGTACTTGTCGTAGAAGCCCTTGCCGCGACCCATGCGGTCGCCCGCGCGCGTGAAGGCCACCCCCGGAACCAGGATCAGGTCGATCTCCGCAGGGCTCACACGCTCCGAGGGCTCGGGTTCGATGATCCCAAAAGAGCCCGAGGCCATCTGCGCGGGACGGTAGGGGTAGAAGTGCATCACCTCGCCCTCCACACGCGGCACCACGAGCCGCTTCGTGGCCGACCACCGCGCCAAAGCCGTGGTCGTGTCGGGTTCGTCGGGCAACGAGCAGAAAAAAGCCACAGTATGGGCCGCGCGGAAGGCCGCCGAAGCCTCGACACGCCCCCAAAGTTCCGCAGAGAGGCGAGCACGCTCCTCCGCAGTCAACGAACGGTTCATTTGGCGCATCTTTTTGCGCAATTCGGCTTTATCGAGCATCATAATTGTAAATTTGTTCGCTCAAAGGTACGAGTTTTTCCCCGAAAACATTGTTATTTCGCAAACAAAACACTATCTTTGTGGGAAGATTGACCCCAAAACCGGAGAATTTCAACAGAAAAACAGAAAAACACAAACAAATTTTATAAACTATTTAATCAAATCCAACACTTTATGAACTGTTTTCTAACTAATTCCTCGCTTGGCAAGAAGTTGGTGATGAGCATCTCGGGCTGCGCCCTCGTCCTCTTCATCCTCTTCCACATGTCCATGAACCTCGCCGCCCTCTTCTCGGCCGAGGCCTACAACATGATTTGCGCCTTCCTCGGTGCCAACTGGTATGCCGTTGTAGCAACCCTCGGCCTCGCCGCCCTCGTGGTTGTTCACATCGTCTATGCCCTGATCCTCACCGTGGAGAACTACCGCGCTCGCGGTAAGCAGCGTTACGCCGTAACGGTCAACGAGCCCGGTGTCCAGTGGGCCTCGAAGAACATGCTGGTACTCGGTTTCGTCGTGCTCGGCGGTCTGGCCATTCACCTCGTACACTTCTGGTCGAAGATGATGCTCGTAGAGCTCATGGGTGGCCACGAGGTACTCCTCGCCACCGGTCAGGTTGTATCGCCCACCGACGGCGCTGCCCTGATTCAGTACACCTTCTCGCAGTGGTACAACGTGGTGATCTACCTCGTTTGGTTCGTAGCCCTCTGGTTCCACCTTACGCACGGCGTATGGTCGATGTTCCAGACCGCAGGTTTCGCCAACGACACCTGGTATCCCCGCCTCAAGTGCCTCTCGAACCTCGTGGCTACCCTCGTATTCCTGGGCTTCGCCGCCGTGGTGGTTTGGTTCTATGTACAGAGCGTATGCCCCTGCTGCGCCTGCTAAACGATTCCGCATCGAAACGATTGTTTGATAAGAATTAAAATTAAATTGATATATGGCTCTGAAATTAGATTCCAAAATTCCTGCCGGCGCGTTGGCCGATAAGTGGAGCAACCATAAGGCAGCTATCAAGGTCGTAAGCCCCGCTAACAAGCGTAAGCTCGACATCATCGTTGTAGGTACCGGTCTCGGTGGCGCATCTGCAGCTGCCTCGCTCGGCGAACTCGGCTACAACGTCAAGATCTTCTGCATCTCGGACTCGCCCCGTCGCGCTCACTCGATCGCTGCCCAGGGTGGTATCAATGCTGCAAAGAACTATCAGAACGACAACGACTCGGTATATCGCCTCTTCTACGACACGATCAAGGGTGGCGACTACCGCGCTCGCGAGGCCAATGTATATCGTCTGGCCGAGGTCTCGAACCTCATTATCGACCAGTGTGTAGCTCAGGGTGTACCTTTCGCTCGTGAGTACGGCGGTCTGCTGGCCAACCGTTCGTTCGGTGGTGCCCAGGTATCGCGTACCTTCTACGCCCGCGGTCAGACGGGTCAGCAGCTCCTCTTGGGTGCCTATGCAGCCCTGAACAAGGAGATTCACAACAAGTCGGTGAAGAGCTACCCCCGTCACGAGATGCTCGATATCGTAGTAGAGGATGGCGAGGCTAAGGGTATCATCGCCCGCAACCTGGTAACCGGTGAGTTGGAGCGTCACGGTGCTCACGCTGTGGTAATCGCCACGGGTGGTTACGGTAACGTATTCTTCCTCTCGACCAACGCCATGGCCTCGAACGGTTCGGCTGCCTTCCAGTGCTACCGCAAGGGTGCAGGTTTTGCCAACCCCTGCTTCACGCAGATTCACCCCACCTGTATCCCCGTACACGGCACCCAGCAGTCGAAACTGACCCTCATGTCGGAGTCGCTGCGTAACGACGGACGTATTTGGGTTCCCAAGAAGATGGAGGACGTAAAGGCCCTGCGTGCCGGCACGTTGAAGCCCTCGCAGATTGCCGAGGAGGATCGCGACTACTACTTGGAGCGTCGCTACCCCGCCTTCGGTAACCTCGTACCGCGCGACGTAGCCTCGCGTGCCGCCAAGGAGCGTTGCGACGCAGGCTTCGGTGTGAACGAGACCGGTTTGGCCGTATTCCTCGACTTCAAGACCGCGATCGAGCGTCTGGGTAAGGATGTGATCAAGGCCCGCTACGGCAACCTCTTCGATATGTATGAGGAGATCACCGACGTGAACCCCTACAACGAGCCCATGCAGATCTACCCCGCTGTACACTATACGATGGGTGGTATTTGGGTAGACTACAACCTGATGACCACGATCCCCGGTCTCTACGCCATTGGCGAGGCCAACTTCTCGGATCACGGTGCCAACCGTCTGGGCGCTTCGGCTCTGATGCAGGGTCTGGCCGACGGTTACTTCGTACTGCCCTACACCATTGGTGACTACCTCGCCAAGAAGATTCAGGCTCCGAAGGTGAAGACCGACACGCCGGCCTTCGATGAGGCTGAGAAGGCCGTGAAGGAGAAGATCGAGAAGCTCTTGTCGATCAAGGGTAACCGCTCGGTGGATGACATCCACAAGGAGTTGGGTCTGATCATGTGGAACAACGTAGGTATGGCCCGTACGAAGGAGTCGCTGGAGAAGGCTATCGTAGAGATTCAGAAGCTGCGCAAGGCCTTCTGGCAGGATGTGAAGGTAGTTGGCACGGCCGACAGCTTCAACGTGGAGCTGGAGAAGGCTCTCCGCCTGGTAGACTACCTCGAGCTCGGTGAGCTGATGGCCCGCGACGCTTTGAACCGTGAGGAGTCGTGCGGTGGTCACTTCCGCTCGGAGCACCAGACCGAGGAGGGCGAGGCCCTGCGTCACGACGACAAGTTCGCCTATGCCGCTGTTTGGGAGTACAAGGGCATGGATCAGGAGCCCGAGATGACGATCGAGAAGCTCGACTACGAGTTCATCGTTCGCGCTCAGCGTAACTACAAGGACTAACACTTTTTGACGTTAAACTTTAATAAAACATTGAACTATGAATTTTACATTAAAGATATGGCGTCAGAGAGACGCTAAATCGCAGGGCGGTTTCAAGGAGTATCAGGTGAAGAACATCTCGCCCGATACCTCGTTCCTCGAAATGCTCGACATTTTGAACAACGACCTCGTATATGCCGGTGAGGAGCCCGTGGCTTTCGACCACGACTGCCGTGAGGGTATCTGCGGTATGTGCTCGCTGCACATCGACGGCCACGCACACGGTCCTTCGCAGGCCGTAACGACCTGCCAGCTCTACATGCGTAAGTTCAAGGATGGCGCCACCATCACCATCGAGCCCTGGCGCTCGGCTGCCTTCCCCGTAATCCGCGACCTGGTGGTAAACCGCGGTGCTTACGATGAGATTCTGCAGGCCGGAGGCTTCGTATCGGTTCGTACGAACTCGGTACCCGACGGTAACGCCATTCCCATTCCCCAGGCTGATGCCGAGGAGTCGATGGATGCTGCTGCATGTGTAGGTTGCGGTGCTTGCGCTGCTACCTGTAAGAACGGTTCGGCCATGCTCTTCGTGGCTGCCCGCGTGTCGTCGCTCGCCAAGCTGCCCCAGGGCCGCGTAGAGGGTGCCCGTCGCGCCAAGGCCATGGTCGCCAAGATGGATGAGCTCGGCTTCGGTAACTGCACCAACACCGGTGCATGCCAGGCCCAGTGCCCCAAGTCGATCTCCATTGCGCATATTGCCCGCCTGAACCGCGAGTTCTTGTCGGCAAAGCTCAAGGACTAAGCTTTGCGATAGGTTTTGAAAAGGCTCGGAGATCTCCGAGCCTTTTTTTGTAGCGGGCAATATGCGCAAGCGCAATCGTTTTTGACATCCCCCCACCCCCTTGAAAAGGGGGCGAAACCCGCCTGAACCGCGAGTTCTTGGCGGCAAAGCTCAAGGACTAACCGTTTGTGGTAATGTTGAAAAAAGGCTCGGGGAAACCCGGGCCTTTTTCTTGCCATGAAACAAGACGGACAATATGTGCAAATGCACAATTGTTGCTGACATCCCCCCTCCCCCTTGAAAAGGGGGCGAAAAATGGATCTTCTACAAATCCCCTCCTTAACACACCACGTCATCCCGAGAATTTTCATTTTAGGGCGTTGCATAGCACGATGATATCGCATGAAAATTCGTGGGGATCTTCCGATTATCAAGGAGTTCCAGAGTCGAATAACCGCCCGGACGACGAAGTTGTTTAGGGCAATCCACGGTTTTGTATGAAAACTCCTCCGAAGCTCCGCACCACCTCCCCAAACATGAGCGAAAAGTGTAATTTTTGCAACAAAACCTTGCGACCAAGGGAATTATCGTTATCTTTGTCTACCCAATCTCGGTGAGTTCCGGGGTGCTTTCGCATAGGGATTCGCCTTTGCCTCCTTCGAGAGGCTTTTTCTTCTCCAAAATCTTATCTCGCTTCCTAAAAAACCCCTTTCGCAGTAAAATTTTTTTTTTGTTGGAGGGGCTCTTTCCCGAAATTTTATTAACTTTGTTAATTGGAAAAAAGATAAAGGAGAAGTGCCTCCCGACGAGGGGTGCCGTAGCGGTGGGCTACGAACAACCAATGCCTAATACGGGAAGCAGATTGGACTTTTGACTTAAAAAAATCGAAAAACCTAAATAAATCTTACACTTATGGCATTTGATAATTTTGCTGCACGCCACATTGGCGTAACGCGTGAAAACGATCTGAAGGAGATGCTCGACGTGATCGGCGTAAAGTCGGTCGAGGAGTTGATCTCGCAGGTGATTCCCCAGTCGATTCGTTTGAAGGAGCCCTTGGCCCTTCCCAAGGGGATGAGCGAGTATGAGTTTTCGGCTCATATCCAGGAACTTGCCTCGCGCAACCGCACCCTTCGCTCGTTTATCGGTATGGGATACTACCCGACGGTGGTGCCGGCCGTGGTGGCTCGCAACGTCTTTGAGAACCCCGCTTGGTACACCTCTTACACCCCCTATCAGGCCGAGATTTCGCAGGGCCGCCTCGAGGCACTCTTGAACTACCAAACCGCCATCATTTCACTGACGGGTATGCAGATTGCCAACTGCTCGCTCCTGGACGAGGCAACGGCCACGGCCGAGGCGATGTTGATGATGTACGCTTTGCGCTCGCGCGAGGCCGTAAAGGAGGGGCGCAATCAGCTCTTCGTGGATGAGAACATCTTCCCGCAGAACCTGGATGTGCTGCTGACCCGTTCGGAGCCCTTTGGTATTGAACTTATTGTGGACGACTACGCTACCTACGAATTCTCGGGCAAGGAGTTTGGTGCCATCGTGCAGTGCCCGGCCGCCAATGGTGAGTTGCGTGATTACGCTGCATTTGCCGAGTCTGCCCATCAGAAGGGAATCTTGGTAACGGCCGTAGCCGACCTCTTGTCGTTGGCCTTGGTGAAGGCTCCCGGCGAGTGGGGTGCCGACATCGCTGTGGGTTCTACGCAGCGCCTGGGTACCCCGATGGGCTTCGGAGGCCCCTCGGCCGGCTACATGGCTACGCGTGAGGCCTACAAGCGTAATATGCCGGGTCGTATCATCGGTGTTTCGGTAGACCGCCTGGGCAATAAGGCTCTTCGTATGGCTCTGCAGATGCGCGAGCAGCACATCAAGCGCGAGAAGGCCACCTCGAATATCTGTACTGCCTCGGCCCTGATGGCCTCGATGGTGGGTCTCTACTGTATGTATAACGGCCCCGAGGGGCTGCGTCGCGCCGCCGAGACGGCTCACCGCTCGGCCGTAACCGTGGCCAACGCCCTGGAGGCCCTGGGCTATAAACTCACCACGAAGCACATCTTCGATACCGTGGAGGTGGAGGCCGAGGCTGCGGTAATCCAGTCGCTGGCCCTGATTCAGGGGATTAACTTCTACTACCCGAGCGAGGGCCGTGTACGCCTCTCGTGCGACGAGGTGACGACCCCCGAGGAGGTGGCCACCATTGTGGCAATCTTTGCCGAGGCGCGTGGCAAGAAGCAGAAGAGCGTGAAACTTGTGGCTGAGAATGCTTTGCCAGCCGGTTTGGAGCGTCAGACTGCCTACTTGCAGGAGAAGATCTTCAACGCCTACCGCTCGGAGAGCGAGTTGATGCGTTACATCAAGAAACTTGAGTTGCGCGACATCTCGCTGGCCAACTCGATGATCTCGCTCGGTTCGTGCACCATGAAGCTCAATGCAGCTGCAGAGATGATGCCTTTGTCGCTGGCCGGCTTCCAGAACATGCACCCCTTTGCTCCGGCCGACCAGGCCGAGGGTTATCTCGAACTGATTGCCGAGTTGGAGCGCAACTTGGCCACCATCACGGGCTTTGCAGCTTGCTCCGTACAGCCCAACTCGGGTGCTGCGGGTGAGTACACGGGTCTGATGGTGATCCGCGCCTACCACCAGAGCCGTGGTCAAGGCTACCGCAACATCATGCTGATCCCCTCGTCGGCTCACGGTACCAATCCTGCATCGGCAGCCATGGCCGGCATGAAGATCGTGACGGTGGCTTGCGACCAGAACGGTAATATCGATGTGGAGGATCTCAAGAAGAAGGCCGAGGAGCACAGCTCGGAGCTGTGTGGTCTGATGGTAACCTACCCCTCGACCCACGGAGTCTTCGAGAGTCGTATTCGCGAGATCGTGGATGCCGTACACGAGGCTGGTGGTCAGGTCTATATGGATGGTGCCAACATGAATGCCCAGGTGGGTCTGACGAACCCCGGCTACATCGGTGCCGACGTCTGCCACCTGAACCTCCACAAGACCTTTGCCATGCCTCATGGTGGTGGCGGTCCCGGTGTAGGTCCTATCTGTGTGGCCGAACACCTCAAGGAGTTCTTGCCTTCGCACCCGATTGTTCCCACGGGTGGTGATAACGGAATCACGGCCGTGGCCTCGTCGCCTTTCGGTTCGGCCATGCTCCTCCCGATTACCTATGGCTACATCAAGATGCTGGGTGAGGAGGGTCTGCGCCACTCCACCGAGATGGCTATCGTGAATGCTAACTACATGTCGTCGGCCTTGAAGAATGAGTACCGCACCTACTACGCCGGTGAGACGGGTCGCGTAGGCCACGAGATGATCCTCGACCTGACGAACTTCAAGCGCGACTACAACATCGATTGTGGTGATATTGCTCACCGATTGATGGACTATGGCTTCCACGCCCCGACCCTCTCCTTCCCGGTACACGAAACCTTGATGGTGGAGCCCACCGAGTCGGAGGACAAGGCCGAGATGGATCGTTTCATGGCTGCCCTGGTGCAGATCAAGCGCGAATGCGAGGCGGCTGCCGCTTCGGGAGAGAAGGACAACGTGGTGGTCAATGCTCCGCACACCGCCCCCGAGCTCTGTGGCGAGTGGTCGCACCCCTACACCCGCGAGGAGGCCGCCTTCCCTTTGGAGTGGATCAAGTGCGCCAAGTTCTTCCCCTATGTTTCGAAGATTGACAATGGGTACGGTGATCGTAATCTTTGTTGCATCAACGAGTAGTTTGTCGTGATAAGGGGGCATTTGCTTCCGCTAACCTCAAAAAGCAACAATGGGCAGTACGCAAGTACAGCCCATCGTTGTTTTTTCGGCCGAGCGTTGCCACTACCCCCTTCTGACGACAAACCGAGCGGAGCGAAAAGGGACACCCCGTTACTTCGGCTAATCTTAAAAGCAACAATGGGCCGCACAAAAGTACTGCCCATTGTTGTTTTTTATTCACCCCCCTTCAAACTGTCGTAACGACGGCTCTATTTCTTTGAATGAAAACAAGAAGGTTTTGCTCTCTCGGTTCAATCGTGAATCGTGAATCGTGAATCGTGAAAACTCCTCGGGAGATTCCATGGCGCAGGCGCACAAGCCATAGGGCTTTTGCGGGCTGGAAGGAGAGTAGCCAACAGAGGCCGATCATGAGGGTGCCCCCCCATTTCAAGAGTTCGCATAAGCGCAACCGAACGACCGAATCGCTTAACTCGGCACGGCGGCGCTGGCTCACCCCTATATTATAAGAGAGATTCTCGAAATATTCGCGGGTCAGCTTGCGGGCGGGGATCAGGTGCCACATGACAGCATCGGGCACATAGTAGCACTTGGCACCTGCTCGGGAGAGGCGTTCGAAGAGGTCGCTCTCCTCGCCGCCAATCAGACGGTCGCCCACACGCCCCAATTTGGGGTTGAAGAGTCCGTATCGTTCGAAAACTTCGCGCCGAAAGGCCATGTTGCCTCCAGCCGGAATTTTCCCCTGCGGGAACTCGCGCACGCTCTTTCCATAATCCATCGGATTGGCAATAGGTTCCTCGACAAAGCGCGACATCCATCGTGGGCGAGGGCACTCCTCGTAGGTGGCAATCACCCGACCTCCAGCCGACATGGCCTCCGGATGTTGGTCGAAGAGCTTAACATAGGCGGACAAAAATTCGGGGTTGATGCGCTCGTCGTCGTCAATAATGGCGATTAGCTCGCCGTGCGAAGCTTCGATGCCGCAGTTGCGGGCGTGCGACAGCCCCTGACGGGCCTCATGTACCATCACCAGGTTTAGGCCTGGGTGGCAAGAGACAAAATCGGAAAACTGCGCTGTGGTTTGATCGGTGGAGTTGTTATTCACCACGATACACTCCCACTGCTCAGCGGGAAGAGTCTGCTGAACGACCGACTTTAAGGCCTTGATCAGGGCCTCAGCACGGTTGTAGGTGGCGATGATGAGCGAGATGCGAACCATAGAACAAAGATAGGAAATAATTCAAAATTCAGAATTCAAAATACAAAATTATTTTTTCCCTTGCGGCGAGGGGAGGTGCCACGAAGTGGCGGAGGAGTATGTGATTGGGGCACACGCCCCCGGTGCTTCGCACCACCCCCTCTACCTTAGAGGGGGAGTTTACTCGTCGCCCATAAAAAGATCCCCACGTCGCCTGCGGCTCCTCGGGATGACGACATTACGGTGATCCAACAATGGCCGACCTGCGGTCTTTGTTCGCGTGCAAAACAAAAAAAGAGAAGTCCATTTCTGAACTTCTCTTCGTGTACCCGGAGCCGGGTCGAAGGTCGCTTGCGACCTCGCGCGGATGCCTAATAGCGCAGACCGCAGGTCGAGCAATAGGCACATTTTATCCGCGCAACCGCCCTTTAGGTGAGTAATGCGGCAACGCTTTGCGCGCGAATAAAGACCGCAGGTCGGGCGTTGTCGTTGGCTGCTACGAAGCTTGCTTCGAAAAGCAACCAACGGCAATGGCCATATCAGCAAAGCTGTTAATTCGCGTGCAAAACAAAAAAAGAGAAGTCCATCTCTGAACTCCTCTTCGTGTACCCGGAGCCGGGGTCGAACCGGCACGTCATTGCTGACATTGGTGTTTGAGACCAACGCGTCTACCGATTCCGCCATCCGGGCAAACCTTGAATCGGGAGTGCAAATGTAGAAATAAATTGGCAAACTCCCAAATTTCACACAAAAAAAATGCAATTACAAGAAAAAATAACACCTTTTTTAGGGCAGATCGCACAAAAAGAGCGCATAACGAAGAGCATACGAGCCTCAAGTCGGGTTATCTTCGGGGGTTAGCGATTATTATTTTCGTCACTAAAATAGCACTTTACCTTCTTGGCCTTGGCGGGGCCGATCAGGGCCGAGAGTTCCTCCAATGGGGCCGCCTTTACCTTCGATACGGTGCGGAAATGCTTCAGTAGGGCCGAGATGGTCTTGGTGCCGACCCCTTCGATGAGTTCCAATTCACTATGAATGAAATCGCTGCTACGCTTTTGACGGTGAAAGGTGATACCAAAGCGGTGTGCCTCGTCACGGATGTGGCAAACCACCTTCAAGGGTTCTCCCGTGCGCGAAAGGTAGTAGGGCATCGGGTCGTTGGGGTAGAAGACCTCTTCAATGCGCTTTGCAAGTCCGACAATCGGGACGCGGTCGGCAATTCCCAACTCGCAAAGAATCTGATAAGCACTTGATAGTTGCCCTTTGCCGCCATCGACAATCACCAGGTCGGGGAGTTCGGCTCCCTCCTCCAGCAGACGCGAGTAGCGACGATAGACAATCTCGCGCATGGAGGCGAAGTCATCGGGCCCCTCCACCGTCTTGATGTTGAAGTGGCGATACTCCTTGCGCGAAGGCTTGCCATTGCGAAAGACCACGCACGAGGCCACAGGGTGGGTTCCCTGCAGGTTGGAGTTGTCGAAGCACTCGATGTGACGAGGCTCTCGATCCAGATGTAGTTCGCGCTGCATGGCCGCCATCAGACGATCGGTATGGCGATCGGGGTTCTTAATTTCGAGGTTTTTGAGTTGCTCAGCGCGGTAGATGCGGGCACTCTTTTCGGAAAATTGGAGCAGTTCGAGCTTCTCGCCCCGTTTCGGGACGGTGAAGACCACCCCATCGAAGAGGAGCGTGGTCGAGGGGAGAAACGGCACCACCACCTCGCGCGCCAACTCCCCCTGCGAGAGGCTCTCCACGGCATACTGTATGCCGAGCGTCAGAAGCTCTTCGGGGCTACTCTCGATACCCACCGAGAGTCGCATGGTCTGCACCCCCACAATCGAGCCGTGGCGCAGACGCACGAAGTTACAGTAGGCAGTCTCCTCGTCCAGGAGCAGAGAGAAGATATCCAGGTCGCCGATCTTGGCACTCACAATCACCGATTTCCCTGAGTAGTTATCCAAGGCATCAAGACGCAGCTTGTAGCGTTGCGCCACTTCGAATTTCAGGGCCTCGGCCGCCTGCATCATCCCTCGCTCAAGGTGCTGACGCACGGGGCGCAGATCGCCCTTCAGGATCGAGGTAACAAGTTCGATATCGGCACGATACTCCTCGGGGGTTTGCCCCCCTACACAAGGCCCTTTACAGTTTCCCAGATGATATTGAAGGCAAACACCATACTTGCCTCGAGCAATGGCCTCCTGCGAAAGATTCAAACCACAAGTACGCAAAGGAATCACCTCTCGGATAAACTCCAAAAGGCTGCGTTGCATCGAGATCGAGCCGTAGGGACCGAAATACTGCGACCCATCGCGCAACAGGCGGCGCGTGGATTGCACCCGCGGAAAGGGTTCGTTGCGCACCACGATCCAAGGGTAGGTCTTATCGTCTTTCAGGAGGATGTTGTAACGGGGTTGGAGGCTCTTGATGAGCGAATTTTCCAGGAGTAGGGCATCGGTCTCGCTCTCGACGACGATGTAGCGAATCTCCACAATCTGTTTGACCAACACCCGCACCTTGGCCGAGTGCTCCTTGCTCTGCACAAAGTAGGAACTCACACGCTTGCGTAGCGACTTAGCCTTACCGACATAGATCACCGTACCGGTTCGATCGACAAACTGGTAAACCCCCGGCGAGAGGGGCAGCAGGGCCACCTGCTCCTTGAGTGATAGTATGGTGAGTGGTTCCATCGGGCTCTTCTCTTGGCAAATGTAGCAAAATTAGCTGAAACAGAAAGCGGACCCACGCAAAAAGTGTTCTTTTCTCGATGATTTTTCTTCTATTGAAACCATCGCAACACCCTTTCCAAGAAGATCTTTTCACAAGATTTACCGCAGAAAGTAGGCAACTCTCATTATTTTTTGTATATTTGTCTATCGAAATCATCTTCCGAAAACTACCAACCTTCTAATACCTTAATGTTATGAAGCGATTTTTCATCTTTCTGTTTGTGCTGATGGGGGCCGTGGCCTGCATCGACGAAAGCTACGACCTCTCAAAGGTGGAGGGCGACGATGTAGCCATCGGCAACAACTCCAGCGAGTTCCGAATGCCTCTCGCCCACATCACGCTCACGGCCGAGCAACTGATCTCGGAGAGCGACAGCGAAGATTCGGACATCATTTCCACCTACCAGGAGGCCGACATTTGGCTCCCCTCCGAGTTGCCCGGCGAAGCCGAGTTTGTGGAGGTGCTCCTGCTGCAGGAGGACTCTGCCTACCTGCAATCCATCCTCAATGCCCTCTTCGACGAGATGGCCGTATCGGAGCAGAAGCGAATCGATGTCTGCACGCTGCTTGCCACCAAGTACCGCGAAGAGTTTATCTCGGTGCTGCCCACCAACCTCCCCTCGGAAGTAGTTCTCCAGATTGAGAATGCCTCGGTGGAGGAGGCGGCCGCTCTGATTGGCGACCTCTTCCTGGATGAGGCGATCCGTACGGAGATCTCCCAATCGATTGGCCTGGTGGCCGAACACCACCTGACCGAGATGCAAGTGAAGGATGTGGTTTACGACATCGGCAACCTGGGGCTGGGCTCCGATATCGAGAAGATGCTCATTGACAACCTTGATCCCAGAGGAACGGAGCCCGCAATCAATGCCCTCTACCTCTATGGCACGATCGACAGCGAATTTCCCTTCTACCTTTTGATCGATCCTCACCTTGACGGAACGGATATCGACCTGGGGCCGCTGCGCGTAACCCACGAGGTCTACCCCATCGAGGAGAAGCGCCTCTACATCGAAGATGTGCAAACAATCTTTGCCGGCACCACCTTGACGATGCCGATCCGCATCTCACGCTACTACCCGAACCAGGATTTGGACGAGAAGAGCGAAGTGCACATCCACCTGATGCTGCGTAAAACCGGCGCCTTGAAATTGTAACCCCACCCCAAAACAAGAAGCCTTATGAAACGAATATATCTTCTGCTTACGATGGTCGTTGCAGCCCTTTCGGCTACGGCACAAAACCCCTCGACCTACTTTATGGATGGCACCCCGCTACGCAGCCGATGGAATCCGGCCTTCACAACCGAACGCGGCTACGTCAACATCCCCGGAATCGGCGCCATTCAAGTTGGCACCGAGGGCAACCTCGCCCTCTCGGACATCCTCTACCCCACCCCCAGTGGCTCGCTGACGACCCTCTTCTCGGGAAGCGTCCCCGCCTCGTTGGTACTCGAGGATCTTAACCCCATGAATACGATCGGCATGGGAGTTCACATGAACCTAATCGGCTTTGGTGCCTACACCCAAAAACGCCACCACTTTTGGAGTGCAGAGTTCAACCTGCGTGCCGACCTTGACTCACGCTTCCCCTACGAACTCTTCGACTTCATGAAGAACGGCAATTCGGCCAACATCGCCAACCTGGGTCTCTCGCTCGAGAGCTACGCCGAGGCGGCCTTCAGCTACACCTTCCCGATCGTCGACGAACTCTACTTGGGCGTACGCGCCAAAGTGCTCTTTGGTTTGGCCCGAGGTGCGATAAATTTCGAGCAATTCGACGCCCGTCTTGGCGAAGATAGCTGGTCGGCACACGCTGTGGGAACCATGGAATTCTCGGGGTTGATGCCTGCGACGAAGACCCTCCAGGATGGTCGCGTGGTCTACGACATGGCCGAACTCGCCAACAACTTCAAGGCTCCGGCCGGCTACGGTTTCGGGTTTGATGTAGGTGCCGAGTGGACACTGCTCGACGACCACCTACGCCTCTCGGCCTCGGTCAACGACATCGGCATGATGTGTTGGACGAAATCGGCCTCCTCGATCGGCCGCGTCGATCACCAAATCCTCTTCTCAGGCGTTGAGACTGACGAAAACGGGAACACCATACACCCCGAATTCAACCTCGACGAGTTGGAGTTCGACGTTCAGGAGAGCCGAGGAATCACCAAGGCCCTGCGCGCCTCGATCAACGTGGGTGGCGAATACAACTTCCTCGACCGCCGCATCGGTCTGGGTCTTTTCTATCAAGCCAAATTCCGCGAGTACAACACCCTCCACAATGTCACCTTCTCGGCCAACTTCCGCCCGTTGGATTGGCTCCACATTACGGGAAGCTACTCGCTGGTGAATAACGACTCCCAGGCCGTGGGTCTCGCCTTGAACCTCTGCCCGAGATTCATCAGTTTCTTCGTAGGTACCGACATTCTCCTCTCGAAGAAGAACCCGCAGTGGATTCCGATTCACCAAAGCAACATGAACCTCACTTTCGGTCTCTCGGTCCCCATTGGCAAGTAAAGAAGCAGATGACAAAAAAAGTGTGGCGGAGAAAACTCCGCCACACTTTTTTTACCTATCGAATGGTTTGCAATACACGACCGAGCGGCACATAAGCCTCTTGGGAGAGGCTCTTGAGCAAAGCATCGGTTACCAAGAGGTCGGTCGTGGTTCCGTTTTCTCCCTGCACCTCCTTGTAGGTCTTAAAGATGTAGTCGCCCAAGGCCACGCGGTAACTCTTCCCCTCCTTGAGGGTTGGGAAGCAAACATCTACGGCATCGTGGCCATCGGTGATCACCTCGTAGGGCATCGTGGCAAAGAGGTCAATACAGTGGGCCTCGGAGGGCTTTACCGTATCGTTGAACTTGGCAATAATCATCGTACGCAAGTGGGCTGGGGTCATCTCCAGCAGGCTGATCTTCGATTGAAAAGGCTCCAAATTGTAGATATCGACCAGCGCAACACCTCCTGCAGCCAGGGAGTCGAGACGCACTCCGCCATAGTGGTAGATACCAATCTCGGCCTGGGCCTCACAACGGATGCTCTCGGCAAAAAGGTAGCACAAATCGGTACGCCCCGCCGTCGAAGCGAGTTCGCCCACAGATCGTTGCAGGGCAGGATTCTCCTTAATCGTAGCGACCATGCCGGCCACTACGGGATCGGGTTCATAGTCGGCCAACGAAACCTCACGGTAGGAGAGTTCGGGGTTTCCCTCCTCGTCCAAACGGATCGTGGTGGCACCCACAAATTTCAGATTTTTGCCGGTTTGGGTGATCAACGTCTTTTCGACCTTCTCGTTCGTGCGGTCGTGGCTATGGCCGCCGATAATCAGGTCGTAGGCCGAGGTTGCCGCGACAATCTCTCGGTCGCGCTCCAGCCCCACATGGGTCAGGGCTACGCGCACATCACAGGCATCGAGCAGCTCCGCGCTCTCTACAGCCGTCTGCACCGCATCGCGGAAGGTGAGCCCCTCGAAGATCGCATCGTGGCCATCGGGATGGTTGTTGGGGCCATAGTTGGTCACCACCCCCGTAAATCCCACCGAGATTCCTCCGCGCTGAATCGTACGCGAAGCGTCAAATCCCTTCAATTCGGCCCCTTCGTGACTCTCGAGATTGGCACAGATGAGCGGAAACTCCATCATCCCCGCCACACGCTCCAACAAAGCCTGTCCCGCATCAAATTCGTGGTTGCCGAGGATGGCCAAATCGTATCCCAAATGGTTCATCAGATCAATGATCGGCCGACGATCCTCCGCCAAATCGACATAAGCATTTCCTGTCCAGCGGTCACCGGCATCCACCAGAATCACCTGGGCCGTATCGCGACACCGCGCTACGGCAGTGGCCAACTCGGGGAAGCGGTCAATCTGGGCATGGATGTCATTGGTCGAGAGAATAACCACCTCGCGCGGTGGCTCATCGCACCCTGCCACTCCGATCATCGAGAGGGCGAAGAGTGCCGATAAAAGGTATAAAAAGGCTCTATTCATGGCTTTTTGTTCTAAACTACCTTGTAAAGATAGGAATTTTTCGTAACTTTACCAAGTAATACGAATTTTTATGAAGACCAACGACCTGATCTCCATCATCTGCGAGAACGATGGGCGAAGACACGAAGTAGCCGTGGGAACCCCTTTGAGCGAGGTGGCCGCCACCATTTCGGTGGACGATGGGCGACCTCTGCTTGCCGCCTTTGTCAACAACCGGCTCAAAGAGCTCTCCTACCGCATCTACCATCCCGTAACGCTCCGTTTCGTGGACATCGGCTCGTTTGCCGGTTTTCGTCTCTACCAACGCACCGTCTGGTTTATTCTACAAAAGGCGGTACGCGACCTGTGGCCCGAACACTCTCTGCGAATTCGCCATTCGCTCGGTCAGAGCGGATTCTATTGCGAAGTGGAGGGGATGCCCCTGATCTCGGACGATGAGATTGCCGCCTTGGAGCTGCGCATGAGACAGATCACCGAAGCCGACTTCCCGATCAAACGACGCAGTCTGCTCACCTCCGAACTGCGCGAGCTCTACCTGCGCGAGGGATTCGAGGACAAACTGCCGCTATTGGACTCCCGGCCGCGTCTTTATAGCACCCTCTACACGATGGACGATGCCATCGGCTACTTCTACGGGCCGTTGGCCCCCTCTTCGGGTTATGTAAAACTCTTTGCCCTGAAGCGTTGCTTCAACGGTTTCCACCTGGCCCTACCCCTACGCACCGATCCCGATCGGGTACATAGCAACACCATGCAGGAGAAGATGTTTGACATCTTCCACGACTACAAGCGTTGGAACGAATTGTTGGGCGTAGCCACCGTGGGACAGATCAACCACCGCATCCTGGAGGGGCGTACCGCCGAGATGGTGCGCATTGCCGAAGCGGTACACGAACGAAGCCTCTCGAAGATTGCCGACCGCATCTACGCCGCCAACGAGACCCACGGCACCCGACTCGTTTTGATCTCGGGCCCCTCTTCGAGTGGCAAAACCACGACCGCCAAACGACTGACGGTGCAGTTGCAAGTCCTTGGACTCAACCCACACATCATCTCGCTCGACGACTACTTCGTAGAGCGCGAACGTACCCCCCGCGATGAGAAGGGCGACTACGACTATGAGGCTCTTGAGGCGATCGACCTCGATCTCTTCAACCAACACCTCGAAGAACTCTTCCAAGGGAAGGCTGTAACGATTCCGCGCTACAACTTCATTACCGGCCTACGCGAATGGCACGAGGAGCCCCTGCAGCTCGACGAGCGGTCGATTCTGATCGTCGAGGGCATTCACGGCTTGAATCCCCGCCTGACCCCCTCAATTCCGAAGGAGCAGAAGTTTTCGATCTACGCCTCGTGTTTCACCTCGATCTCGATGGACAACCTCTCGCGCATCGCCACCTCCGACAACCGCCTACTACGCCGCATGACACGCGACTATGTGCAGCGCGGAAGCAATGCCCGTTCGACCTTGGCCCGCTGGGGAAGCGTACGCCACGGCGAGGAGAAACACATCTTTCCCTACCAGGAGAATGCCGATGTGATGTTCAACACCTCGCTCTTCTACGAACTCTCGGTACTGCGTCCGTTGGCCGAGCCAATCCTGCGCGAGGTACCCGACACGGTGCCCGAGTACGATGAGGCCCAACGCCTTCTGCAATTCCTCGACAATTTTACGCCGATTTACGACCTGAAAGATATTCCGCCCACCTCCGTCCTGCGCGAATTTGTCGGCGGAAGCACCTTTCGATATTAACCGTTCACGCTCTGCGATAACAAATCACAAAAACCGTAAAACCCGAAATCTTATGAAAAAGTTTTCGATCCTTCTGATTTTTCTCCTGACGACCCTCACGGTCGGAGCCCAAGAGGCCCTTTGGAGCCATACCGAGATCACCTCACCCGAGGTCCACACCGATGGCTCGGTTACCTTCCGTTTCGTTGCCCCCTCGGCCCAAAAGGTGGAGCTGACGGGCGACTTCCTCCCCCCGCGACGGGTGATGACCCCGAAAGGGGAGCAGTCGGCGGCCGGGGTGGCTGCGATGCAACGCGGTGAGGGCGGCCTCTGGGAGTACACGACCCAACCGCTCGCATCGGAACTCTACAGCTACTCCTTTTTAGTGGATGGATTGCGCGTTACAGACCCCAACAATGTCTACCTGAATCGCGACATCGCATCGCTCACCAACATCTTTCTGGTCGGAGGCGGACAGGGCGACCTCTACGGGGTGCAAGAGGTGCCCCACGGATCGGTAACCCGTTGCTGGTACCCCTCGCCCACGCTCGGCACCTCGCGCCGTCTTTCGGTCTACACCCCTGCGGGCTACGAAGATTCCGAGCGCGAATATCCGGTGCTCTATCTTTTGCATGGCATGGGAGGCGACGAGGAGGCCTGGCTCTCGCTGGGACGTGCCGCCCAGATTCTCGACAACCTGATCGCCCAAGGCAAGGCCCGAGAGATGATTGTGGTGATGACCAACGGCAATGCCGCCTTGCAGGCCGCTCCGGGAGAGACTGCCCAGGGACTCTATAAGCCTACCACACGCCTGCCCCGCACGATGGAGGGGTCGTTCGAGGAGTCGTTCCAGGATGTAATTGATTACATCGACACCCACTACCGCACCCGCGCAGAGAAGTCGGGGCGTGCCATTGCCGGCCTCTCGATGGGCGGATTCCACGCCCTCCACATCTCGCGCTACTACGCCGACATGTTTGACTATGTGGGGCTCTTCTCGGCCGCCATCCGCCCCGAGCGGGCTGTCAATTCGCCCGTCTACGACGACTTCGAAGGGAGCCTCGAACAGCAAAAGCGCAATGGCCTGAAACTCTATTGGATCGCCTGTGGCGAGGATGATTTCCTTTGGGAGCACAACAAGAACTACCGCGCCCTGCTCGACGAGATGGCCTTCCCCTACACCTTCCGTCAAAGCGACGGAGGCCACACCTGGCGCAACTGGCGCATCTACCTCTCGGAGTTCGTTCCCCAACTTTTTCGATAAGGCATGACCCCTTCCACCCTCCTACCAAGCGGAAAACGCCCCCTAATCATCGCCGGGCCGTGTAGCGCAGAGAGCCGCGAGCAACTCTTTTCGACCTGCGAGCAGTTGGCTCGTTTGGGCTGCGTGGATCTCCTGCGTGCCGGCCTTTGGAAGCCGCGTACCCGCCCCGATTCGTTCGAGGGGGTGGGTGATTGTGGATTGAAATGGCTTGCCGAGGCAAAGGCGCGTACCGGACTGCCGATAGTAACCGAGGTTGCCGCCGCCCGCCATGTCGAGGGGGTCTTGCGCCACGGGCTCGATGGGGTCTGGATTGGGGCCCGCACCACGGTAAACCCCTTCCTGGTGCAGGAGATTGCCGATGCCGTAGCCGGAAGCGGACTTTGGGTGCTGATCAAGAACCCAATGCATCCGGATATTGAACTTTGGGCCGGAGCCGTGGAGCGATTCCAAAAAGCCGGAGTTCCTCTTGCCCAGATCGCATTGGTCCATCGCGGCTTCTCCACCTCGAACCATTGGCACCTTCGCAACGATCCGATGTGGCACTTGGCCTTCGACATGCGCCGACGTTTCCCCACCCTGCCTCTGCTATGCGATCCATCGCACATATGTGGCTGTCGCGAACTGCTTCAAGAGGTGGCCCAACAGGCAGCCAACCTCAACTTCGACGGCCTGATCATCGAGAGCCACTGCAACCCCGATGCGGCATTGAGCGATGCCCGCCAGCAGATTACGCCCGAGAGCCTGGGCCGCCTGCTCGACGGGATCACCTGGCGTTCGGAATGCAGCCACGATGCCGCCTTTGTACGCACATTGGCCGCCTGCCGTTCCGAGATCGACCAACTCGATGCCGAGATCTTCGATCTGCTGAGCCGCCGCATGCGCGTGGCAGATCGCATCGGCCGCATCAAACGCGAAAATGATGTGATGATCCTCCAGCGCGAGCGTTGGGCCGAGGTAGTGGAGCGCATCGTGGCTCGCAGCGACGAATTGCAACTCAGCAAGGAGTTCCTGCGCACGGTGCTCGATGCCATCCACAACGAGAGCATCGAACACCAGGGACGGGTAATGAGCAAGCCCTAATGCCAACACCCGATAAGGTCTAAAAAAGGAATAGCGAACCCATGGGTTCGCTATTCTTTTATCAATAGACTCGGAAGAAGCACCAACTCGCCCCCGAAGCCGAGCACTAATTCATCTTCAACTTCGCGTTGATCTGCACGCCCGAGTGCTCCACAAAGTAGCGTTGCGACTTCAGGAGGTTACGCGACTGGAGAATCATGTTCTTGGTCTCGGTGAGGATCGTGAGGTAAAGCAACGAAGCCTTGGTGTTCGACGACGAGGTGTTGATACGCTCCAACTCCGACTTAATGGCATCGGCAATCGTCTCGAAGAGGTTGTCGCGCATAGCCAGCACACGGTCAATCTCCGAGAAGTTACCCAAGCGCAACATCATCTCGATCTGGCGGTAGATCGACTCTACCTCGTCGTTGATGTGCATCAAATCCTCGGTTTGCTCCTTCGAGAGGCCCTCGTGGTTGTTGTCGATATGCTCATAGGCCGGGCGCGTGATGTGCAACAACGCCTTGGTCATCTCATTGAGGTAGTCCACCACCTGCACATAGTATTGGGCTGTGTCGATATCGCCCTTCTGCAGACGGCGCAGGGTCATCATCAGAGAATACTTGCGGTCGCTCGAGAGTTGGTAGAGCTCCTGAGCCTGCTGGGTCATCTCGCGCAGCACCTTGCGATTCTCCTTGAAGACAGCCAAGAGGGTACGGTCATAGATGCGCGTGGCCGAGACCATGGTGGTGCAGACCTCCTCGCTCAGCGACTGGAGAATCTCCTCCGAAGTCTCGGGCTTTTGGCGCTTTTCGGCCACCTCCTCCTTCGGCTTCTTCTTGAAATTGCTGCGGTAGAGCATAATGCCACAAAGGATCGTAGTGACGACAATGGCGATCGTACCACCATAGATCAGCACGAGCCCCACAGCCAAGGCGATCAGGAAGCCTCCGAGGGCGGTAACAAACCATCCCATCACCACGGTCATCACACCCGTAATACGATAGACCGCCGACTCGCGTCCCCACGCCTTATCGGCCAACGAGGAGCCCATGGCCACCATGAAACACACATAGGTGGTCGAAAGGGGGAGTTTCAGCGAGGTGGCCAACGAAATAAGCATGGCGGCTGTCGTAAGGTTCACCGTGGCGCGAATCATATCGTAAGGCGAACCGCTGTGCTCGATATCTTCGTACTCAAAGCGCGTGGCCAACTTCTTGCGGATGCGCTTGGGAACCACCGACTCCAGGGCATTGCCGATATTCAAGGCGCCACGCACCAACGTGCGCGAGAAGGCCGAGGAGTTGTAGCCGGCCCCCCCCTCGTCTTGGGCCGACGAGAGCGAAAGCTCGGTCTTACTTACATTCATCGACTTCTTGGAGGTCCAAAGGGTAACGATCATCACCAGGCCGGCGAAGAGCAGGATAAAGAAGTTAGCGGGGACATTTTCGTTCAGGGCCCCCATCATCATCTCGGTCGTTCCGGCCTTCGATGCAATCTGATAAGCATCGAAGCTGGCTACGGGGACACCGATGAAATTCACCAAGTCGTTACCTGCAAAGGCCAGGGCCAGAGCAAAGGTACCCGAAAGGATCGTGATGCGCAGGATGTTGATCTTGAGTCGCTGCAGGAAGAAGAGAACGAGCGAACAGAAGGCCCAGCAGACCACCAGCGAGAGAAAGAGATGGTGGTTGACAAACTCGATGAAGGGATGGCCGGCCAAGATGCCTTTCAACCCCTTAAAGAGGGCAAAATAGACGATAGCCGTGAGCGAAATGCCACACCACATCGCCCCCAACTTTCGCAACATAGCAGTATAGCGGAACGAGAAGAGGGCACGCGAGAGGTACATCACAATCGTACCACAAGTAAACGCGATCACCACCGAAAGGAGAATGGCCGAAACAATACCCAATGCACGCGACGTGTTGATAAACTCACTCAAGCTGCCTATTGTCAGAAGGTCACTCCCCGTAATCTTGAAAATCGAAACCGCAATAGCCGATCCCAACAAACAGAAAATCAACGACACAGTGGTCGATGTAGGAAGTCCCAACGAATTATAGAGATCAAGCAGGATAACATTGGCAAACATCACGCCTAAGTAGAGGATCATCACCTCATGGAATGTAAAGAGCGCAGGATTGAACATGCCGTTTCGCGCCACCTCCATCATACCACTCGAAGTAACAACGCCAATGATAATACCCACCGAGGCAACCAACAAAATGGTACGCATGGAGGCCGCTTTGGAGCCGATGGCCGAGTTCAAAAAGTTCACGGCATCGTTCGTCACACCGACAAAGAGCCCCGAAAGGGCCAAAATGCCGAGAATAACAACGATAATGGTGTAGAGTTCACTCATAAATCAGTATGGGTTTTCTGTTTTCCGATTTTCGGGTTGCAATCTCGTTTTTACTTAACCACCTAACAACCATGCCGTTAAAACTATTTCGTCCGGACAAAGTTTCGTAAGCACCGATTTTGCACCCCAAATATACAAATTTTTTTGACAGCAACCACATCTTCCTCTATTTGCGCGCTAAATTTCGTAAATAATTTTACACCCACCCGGTTGGGCGAGGAAATTTTGACTCGACCGCAGGCTGGCGAAGATGGGCTGTACTCGACGTACTGCCCATTTTCGACAGACAAGGAGAGATGAAATTTACCGCACCCTTCCGATTTTTTATTTTAGGCGAGGAAATTTCGACTCGACCGCAGGCTGGCGAAGATGGGCTGTACTCGGCGTACTGCCCATTTTCGACAGACAAGAAGAGGCGAAATTTACCGCATAAAATAAAAAATACAAAGGGCTGTCAAATCTGACAGCCCTTTGTATTTAAGAAATGCTCTTAAATACCGATTACTTCTTAGCGAAGAAATCCTTTACCTCGTCGTTGTGAACGATTGCCTCCTTGAAGATGTAAGCACCCGTCTTCTCCGACTTAACCATCTTGATACACTTGGTGTACTGCTTACCGGTACCCGTTTTAAGGGTTGCAACTACTTTCTTTGCCATATTGCACTAATGTTATTTAATCTCGCGGTGTACGGTTACACGCTTCAGATAGGGGTTGTACTTCTTACGCTCCAGACGATCGGGCGTGTTCTTCTTGTTCTTCGTGGTGACGTAACGCGACATACCTGCAACGCCACTCTCCTTCTGCTCGGTGCACTCGAGGATCACCTGCACTCTGTTACCTTTCTTTGCCATTTTTCAGCTTCGTTTTTTAGTAAACCTTTTTGGGAGCGGCAGCCTCACGCAGAGCCACAGCCAGACCCTTCTTGTTAATAGTTTTCATACCGGCTGCCGTCACCTTCAGGGTAATCCAGCGGCCCTCCTCCTCCGACCAGAAACGCTTCGTCTTCAGATTGGGGCTGAAGGTGCGCTTGGTCTTGTGGTGCGAGTGGGAAACATTGTTGCCACCCATCGCAGTTTTGCCAGTGATTTCGCAAATTTTCATTGTTCTTAAATTTTAGTTTATGCCCATAAGGGGTTGCAAAGATAGGTATTTTTCTTCTTCCTGCAAAAGAAAATTCAAAATTCAGAATTCAAAATTCAAATTTTTCAATTCATTTGAGCCCAAATACCCCCAAATAAGGTTGTTTTCGAAAGATTT
Organism: Alistipes sp.; assembly: GCA_045614985.1. Taxonomy (GTDB): domain Bacteria; phylum Bacteroidota; class Bacteroidia; order Bacteroidales; family Rikenellaceae; genus Alistipes. Next base: position 23,566 of record JAZLDX010000026.1, read on the forward strand.
TCGCCACAGCAAAGGTCGCAAAAATCGTCGAAACCTAATTTTGAGGTCCACACTTCAACTCATCGCGCAGCAGGGCGATGGCATGGGCCGAGGCGCGGTCGATGATTTGACCGCGGTCGGTACCGCAGTGGTGACACACGGCAACCGTGTGTTCGGGACCGGCCACCGCCATCCAAACCATCCCCACGGGCTTCTCCTTCGAGCCCCCCGTAGGGCCGGCAATACCGGTTGTTGCCACACCATAATCGGCTCCCGTCAGGCTGCGTACCCCTTCGGCCATTTGGCGAGCCACCGCCTCACTCACCGCACCATAGCGCATCAAATCCTCCGAGCGAACCCCAAGCACCCGCTCCTTCACCCCATTTTGATAGGCCACGACACCCGCCAAGAAGTAGGCCGAGGCCCCCGGCATGGCGGTAAAGAGCGAGGCTATTCGTCCGCCCGTGCAACTCTCGGCCACCGAGAGGGTTTTGCCCCGTTCGATGAGCGTGTGGTGGATCAGCTCCTGCACCGTAGCACTCTCATAGCCCACGACATATTCGGGGATCATCTTTTGCAGTTCGGCAAAGCGGGCCTCTATCTCACGGGCCACGCTCTCCCCCTCCACCTCGTAGGCCGACAGGCGCAGGCGCACCGCCCCCGGATTGGGCAGGTAGGCCAACTTCAGGTAGGCGGGCAGCGCATCCTCCCATGGGGCGATACGCTCGGCCAACATCGATTCCGCCAGGCCCGAGGTGATCAGCGTACGATGGACAATCGAACGCAGCGAAAAACGCCCTTTTAGGCGAGGCATCACCTCCTCAGTCATCAAGTGCTCCATCTCAAAGGGAACTCCCGGCAACGAGATCACCACCCGTCCCTCGCGCTCGAACCACATGCCCGGGGCGGTGCCGTGGCGGTTGAAGAGCACCGTGCAGCAGTCGGGCACCAGGGCCTGTCCGCGGTTCAGTTCGTTGAAGGCCACCCCGCGCTTTTCGAGCATCGAGCGGACATGTTCGCCCACCGCCTCATCGTATCTCAACTCACCCCCAAAGAGGTCGCAAAGCGTTTTTTTGGTGATATCGTCCTTCGTAGGGCCCAATCCCCCGGTGATAATTAGAATCTCGCTCTTTTCGAGGGATCGCTCCACGCTTTGGATAATCTGCTCGCGATCGTCTCCGATCGAGAGGCGCTCGCGCACGACGATTCCTGCGCTATTCAGGTGTTTGGAGATCGAAACGGAGTTCGTATCGACGATTTGTCCGATCAGGATCTCGTCGCCGATGGTAAGAATAGTAGCCTGCATAGTTTTCGTTATTGTTCAGAAGAGGAGGAATTGGTGGCGGATGGGTTCTCAGCCACCACCGCAGAGGGCTCCGAGGGGATCATCGCACGACAAAGGTCGCCCGCAAGGCCGGGACCCTCATAGACGAAACCCGAATAGAGCTGAACGAGCGAGGCTCCGGCATCGAGCATCGCCTGTACGTCTTCGGAGGTAAAAATTCCACCCACGCCGATAATCGGATAGGTACCTTGGGCACGCGTATAAATTCGGCGCACCACCTCGATAGCTCGCTCTCGCAGAGGCCGTCCCCCCAAGCGGCCCGAACCCACTTTGGTCAGGGCTGCAATCGAGGTGTCGAGCCCCGGGCGCTGATTCGTACCACTGACAGCCACAATACCGTCGAGCGGAGTGGAGATCATCACATCGGTCATACGATCCACCTCCTCGTTCGTCAAATCGGGCGAGATCTTCAGCAAGATAGGGCGGTATTGATTTTGCCCGCGACGAAAATCGAAGAGCGGATTGAGGATCTGCATCAAACGCTCTGTGGAGGGAGCCACCGACTCTTGAGTACCATTGTCGCAGTTAATGTTTACGGTAAAATAGTCGGCATACTGGTAGAGGTTTCGGAAGAGTTTCAGGTAGTCGGCCGGCACCTTTTCGGGGGGTGTAGCCAAGTTACAACCGATGTTACACCCCACGACAAGCCCGCGATGATCCCCCCTCAAGCGATCGAGCACATACTCCAACCCCTGATTGGGGAGCCCTAAACGGTTGATCGTCGCATAATCGCGCTGCAAGCGGAAAACTCGCGGACGGGGATTTCCCGATTGTGGTTTCACCGTTACCGTACCGATTTCGACAAAGCCAAAACCAAGGGCTCCCAATTCGCGAAAGACATCGCCACTGACATCAAAACCGGCAGCCATGCCAATCGGATTTTTAAAATGCAACCCGAAGACTTCGCGCTCAAGCGAGGGATGCTCCACGGCATACGATTTGCGAAGCAACCAACGCCCCCCCGGCAACCAACCCACCAAACGGAGTAACCAGATTGCAACCCGATGTGCCCGCTCGATGGGCAGGGAAAAAAGAATCGGCTTTATGATATTGCGATACAACATTTGACCTCTTTACTAACCTTTCATCCGGCAAAGGTAGGAAAAATTCAAAATTCAGAATTCAAATTTCAAAATTATTTTGACCACAAGGCTTATATTAAACTCCGATCAGAAGTACTCCTCGCGATAGGAATAAGTATCACGCAACCACTCAAAATCGGCAGCTTGGCATTTCAACCGGCGACTCTCGGCCTCGGGATCGAAATAATCGAAAATCGTAGCCACCATCTCCTCCCACGAGATCCCACGCTCCCGAGTCGGGTGCACCGATGGCGGGTACCACCCCTTAAGAGGAAGGTCGAAGTGTTGGGCCAAAGCCCTAACGGACAATGCCGTGGCATTGGCCTTCCCCTGCAGGGAGTAGCCCGCAATGTGGGGCGTTGCCACGCAGGCGCAAGCCAAGAGTTCGGGGTGCAGATCGGGTTCATGCTCCCAGACATCAAGGGCAAAGGGGTGGCCCGAAGCCAGAAGGGCCTCGGAATCGACCACCTCCCCACGCGAAGCGTTGAGGATCAAGGCCTCGGGTTTCATCCCGCTCAGCAGATCGCCATTGCATAGGTGGTAGGTCGAGGCATCGAGCGGCGTATGAAAGGTGAGAATGTCGGCCTCACGGGCCACCTCCTCCAAGGGGAGAAAGCCCAAATGCTCACGCGCCTCCCGAGGCGGATCACAACACAAAACACGAAAACCCCATGCCTCGGCATAGGCCTTCACGAGCGACCCCACATGACCGACCCCTACCACACCAAGGGTTCGCTCCGCGGGACTCCACCCCTCGATCTTTGCCTGATAGGCAAGTACTCCGCTCACCCACTGCAACACCCCGCGGGCGTTGCAGCCCGCTGCCGTGGCCACCTCGATCCCCCGACGACGGCAGTAGTCGAGGTCGATGTGGTCGAATCCGATGGTGGCCGTGGCGATAAAGCGTACCGAGGAGCCCTCGAGCAGCCGCTCGTCGCAGCGCGTACGCGTGCGAACAATCAGTGCATCGGCCGAGCGCACATCGGTGGCCGAAATAGCCTTCCCGGGAAGGTACTGCACCTCGGCCCAATCCTCCAACACCCCCTCCAGAAAGGGGATGGCCGAGTCGGCAACTATTTTCAATTTTTGGTTCATGCGATTTGTGAAGTCTTCGAAGAGAGATGTATCGGGCAACAAATGTAACGATAAAAAGCGAAAAAACCGAATAAAGTTGTTATCTTTGCATGATTTTTATACCTCGAAAACAAGAAAAACATCAAGATCCCGATATGACACTCGAAAATTTCGACCCCAACGGTGTGGGTGTGGACAACGGAAACTATTTTGGACTTCCGATAACGCCCGAAGAGGCCGACCTGGTTTTGATCTCGGCTCCGTGGGATGTTACCGTATCCTATGGTTCGGGCACCGCCTTTGCCCCCGATGCCATGATCGAGGCCTCGACCCAACTCGACCTCTACGACCTCTCGGCACCCGACTGCTGGCGACGAGGCATCGCCACCGCTCCGGTGGACTACTCGTTGCAGGAGCTCTCGGAACGCCTGCGCCGCGATGCCGAACGAGTTATCGACCACCTCGAAGAGGGAGGGTCGCAAAACGATGACCAAGTGGTCCGAAAGATCCATCGTGTGAATGAGGGATGTGCCGAGATGAACAACAACATCCGCAACCAAGCCGAGGAGTGGTTGCGAGAAGGAAAACTCGTTGGGCTCGTCGGAGGCGACCACTCCACCCCCTACGGATTGCTTACGGCCCTGGCCCAAAAGCACCCATCGTTCGGAGTCCTCCACATTGATGCCCATTGCGACCTGCGCGTAGCCTACGAGGGCTTTGAGTTCTCGCACGCCTCGATCATGCACAACGTCCTGCGCGACCTGCCCCAGGTGGAGCGTCTGGTCGAGGTCGGCGTACGCGACTTCTGCGACCAGGAGTACGAGCGCGCCCAAAGCGATCCCCGCATCGAGATGTTTCATGACCTACGGTTGGCCCGCTCCGCCTTCGAAGGGGTTTCGTGGCGAGAGCAGTGCCAAAACATCATCGAAAAGTTACCTAAAAAGGTCTATGTGAGTTTCGATATCGACGGCCTTTCACCCGACAACTGCCCCCACACGGGGACTCCCGTACCAGGCGGACTGAGTTTCCGCGAGGCAATCTACTTACTGGAGCAACTCGCCGAATCGGGCCGACAAATCATCGGCTTCGACGTGGTGGAGGTAACCCCCAAGGCCGAGGGGCGCATCGACGAGATCGTCGGAGCCCGCATCCTCTACAAACTCTGCAACCTGACCCTAAAGACCAACCCCCGATAACTCGACAAACAGACGATAAAACCATGAGAAAACTCACTACGATCGCCCTGCTGCTGATCGCCACCCTCCCCCTCTTCGGAGGGTGCTCGAAGGGCAAAAACAGCAACAACACCCCCTTCGCCAACGAGCAGGACTCGGTAGCCTACATTTTGGGCATGAACATCGGTCGCAACCTCTGGCAGATGGACTCGACCCTCAATGTCGAGGCCCTCGCCGCAGGTATCCGCGACCACTACGCCCGCGCCGAACGCTTCACCCAGGCCGAAGCCGAGCGCATCTACCTGCACTACATCAACGTATCGAAGCCCGAGGCTGTGCTGGCCTACGAGGATCGCTTCCTGGAGGAGATCGTGCGCGACAACCGCTCCTACGCCCGCTCGAAGTCGGGCCTCACCTACGCCGTGGAGGAGGTAGGCGAGGTAGACCTCACCCCCAAGGCGGCCTACGACACCGTCTCGTTCCGCTACTTGGGCCGCACGATCGATGGTCGCGAATTTGACTCTTCTTACACGCGAGGCGACACGACGCGCATGGCCCTGGGCGACCTGCTCGACGGCCTCCAAGAGAGTCTGAAGTTGATCGGCAAGGGGGGCCGCATCATGGCCTACCTACCCGCAGCCTTGGGCTACGGTGCCGAGGGCAACGAGGAACTGAACATAGCTCCTAACACCACGCTCTACTACGAGATCGAACTCCTGAACGTAGAGCCCGCTGGTAAAAACATCCGCACGGGACGCCGCGCCACCAAGGTGGAGTTCTAAAGCAAACCCTTTTCGTTATTTCAAGACACAGCCGATTGGTTGCAGACCGGTCGACAAAGGGTATTTTGCCCCATTTTCCGGTCGATTTCGACCCGGAAGAGGAAATTTATGCTTTTCTCAAGAAAAGTGTACCCGAAAAGATTGCACATTTTCGAGAAAATTCCATACCTTTGCACCGCTGAAAAAAGACAACAATAAAACAATAAACAAACAATTACCATGAAAAAGATTCTTTGTGCAGTGGTGCTCGCCGGAGCGTTGATGACCTCCTGCGGCCCCAAGAGCCCCGTTACGAAGGGCGACACCGCTACGTTGGACACCTTGAGCTACGCTTTCGGTAGCGACGTGGCCAACATGATGAAATTCCAGGCCCGCAACATTCCCATCGATTTCGACGCCTTCACGGCCGGCATGAACGAGGCTGCTCTCGGCAAGTGCAAGACGACCAACGCCGAGGTCATCGAGATCCTGCAGGACTACTTCCAGCACAAGCGCGGCGAGCGCATGCGCGAGATCATGAAGCAGCGTAAGGAGCAGGACAGCATCCGTCTGGCCCAGGGCGACTCGACCAAGGTAGAGTACCCGATGGCCGACCCCGCCATGTTCGAGAGCGAGGAGGAGCGCAACCTGGTATCGACCGCCTATGGTCGCAACATCGGTTTCTCGCTTCGCGAGATGGAGCTCCCGTTGCAGATGTATTGGGTAGAGAAGGGCTTCAGCGAGTCGATCGAGGGTGAGCCCCAGATTGACCAGCGCACCGCTTCGAACTTCCTGCGCGTATTCATGAGCGAGACGCTGCCCGCCCAGAACCTGAAGGATTCGGAGGAGTGGCTCGCTTCGATCGAGAAGAAGTCGGGCGTGAAGAAGACCGAGTCGGGTCTGCTCTATCGCATCGAGAAGATGGGCGACACGACCGTGATGGCCAAGAACAGCCGCGACAAGGTGAAGGTTCACTACAAGGGTACGAAGCGCAACGGCAAGGTATTCGACGCTTCGCGCTACAAGGATATGCCCAAGATGCGCCAGGAGATGCTCAAGAAGCAGATGCCCGACACCTACAACCAGGACGAGCCCGCCGAGTTCCCCCTGAACCGCGTAATCAAGGGTTGGACCGAGGGTATGCAGCTCGTAGGTAAGGGTGGCAAGATCACGCTCTGGATCCACCCCAACCTGGCCTATGGTGCCCGTGGCAACCAGGCCATCCGTGGCAACGAGGCCCTCTGCTTCGAGGTGGAGCTGATCGATGTTACCCCCTTCGAGGCCCCCAAGCCCGCCACGATGCCCGAGCTGAAGGTGATCAACCCCGAGCAGGAGAAATAAGCAACACCCCTTTCCTATGGCAGGAGGCAACCTTTTCGCAGGTTGCCTCCTGTTTTTTTATCGCCCAAAATTCAAAATCAAAGAAGCCACTGTTACCCCAAACCTCCCAGCACCTCCAATTTCCCTGGTTCCCCCAGCCTTTTTGAAAAGGGGGGGGCTTAGGGGGAGGAATTTTTGAGGTGTCAATGCGTAAATTTTTGCTCTGTAAGATTTTTTTTGGAGACACCTTTGTAACCCATTGAAAATCAGACCTCATTTTCGCGCTCTTGTAAGATTTTTTTCGGCCGAAAATTTGGAGGTGGTTTTTTAATTGCGTAAATTTGCAGAAGAGAAAGGTCGAAAAAGGGCCTCAAACGCCACACTCCCGAACAACATCACCGCCAAGGTGTACCTATATTACTAACTAAAAATTCCTACACTATGAAAAGGTTATTTTTTATCAGCATGCTTTTCTCGTTGGGAGTGGCGTGCAACAAGAATGAAGAGATTGTAACTCCGAAAGATTCCGCGAACGAAGAGAAGGTGGAAAAGATCGATGAGTTTCAAACTCCCGGGGACAAAGTGGTGACGGCCACGGAGGCCCTTACGCGCGCAGACGCAATTCTTTCGCGCTTTCAGACCCGCTCGACACCGCGTGTGGTGAAGAGTTGTGAATACTTTGTGGCCAAGCCCGCCACGCGCTCGCTGGCCGATACGATCGAGGTGGCTTTCCATCTGATCAACTACGAAGACAATGCCGGATTTGCGATGGTGGCGGCCGATGAACGCGCCACGGATATTTACGCCTATTCGGATGAGGGAGAACTCACCGCAGCCGATTTCGAGGAGAATCCCGGCCTGAGAATTTACAAGGAGATTGCTACAGAAGCCTACCAGGCGGAGGTAAGAGGTTTGCTTCCTCCCGAACCGTGGCCGGGGGATGATCCCATCGGGCCTATCACCCCAACCCCTAATGATCGTCCGAATGGAATTCTTGTGCAGATGCCTGATGGGACATGGTATATTGCTGGAATTTCAGATGATTATTCACGGAATGTAAACCCTCTTTTAATAACTCAGTGGCATCAAGGATATCCATACAATATGCTTTGTGCGCGAGCTGATGATGGAGATGGAGCTGGCTGCGCTCCGATTGCATTGGCCCAATTATTCACATACCATCATCACCCTATAAGTTTTGCTAATTATTATTTTGCCTGGAATGGTATGGAGCAAAACTTCACAGTAGGAGGAAATCCAGGGTCTGCTATTTATGATGTTGCTTCTTTAATATCTTTAATTTACGAAGATGCAAATACAGGAGACTGGCTACACGACCTACTAACATTCCCCTCTGAAATTTTCGATACAATACAAGCCTTTGGTTACTCGTCAACACACCGACAAACTTTCGATGAAAGTTCTATGCTCAGCAATCTCAATAGAGGCCTTCCTCTCTTAATGTTTGGAGCTAAATCAGAAATATACCTTCCAGGTGCACATTTTTGGATAGTTGACGGCTATAATTTGGAGGACTACAGAGTAACATATTATTATAATTATCCACCATATGAAGTATGGAGCCACAACAGAATCCGCTCATTGACTTATCACATAAACTGGGGATGGGGAGGCTCTCAAGATGGTTATTATTATTTACCGAATGGCATCGACTATAACCATCATGTAGATGTAATTTATGAAATTAGCCCGAATCTATAACAAAAAAACCACAACGATGAAACGATTATTGATTTTGCTATTTGTGCCACTGCTCATATGTGGATGCAATCCGACCTGCGATGTTACCCATATAGAGGTTTCGCCGCTAAGCGGTGAATTTAAGTATGGCGAAGATTTTCACTGCGTTTATAAGGCTTCCGAGCCGATTGTGATTACCCAAATATTTTATAAGGAGGGCAACGAGTTGATAGACACTAAATATATCGCCCGCACTTATTACGAAAACCCTCCCTATGAGATTGAGTGGGAAGGCCTTCGACTCAAAGTCCACGATTTGTGCACCTTCGAAGTTTGGATTGCCGCTGACGCATGGCCGACAACAGCGGAAAACTCGCTGTTTGAATTGAGATTACTTCCGGCGGGGTACGAAAGTGGCGATTCCTCAAACATTAAAACAGTGAATAATCTCAGCATAATGCGTGTTAAAAATTAGTAACTATATCGGTCGGGCCTTCGGGCTCGGCCGATTTTTTTCTCCGCTCGTCGACAAAAAAAAGAGTCGCTCGGCCCCGTTGGGCCCGCAATTTTCGACCCCTTTGAAAAAATTTAGCGCCCTTTTTCGGGCCGAGCACCTTTTTTTGGTTCTTTTTTTGGGAAAACGAAGCGCAACCAACGAAGAAATTTTGTATCTTTACAGCCATAACAAAACCAAAGCAAAGGACAACCATGAAAAAAATTCTTCTGTTTTTGCTCACCTGCACATTGGCTACCGCCTGTGTGAGCCGCCAAAGTGCCGACCGCATGCAATCCGACATCGACTCGTTGCAAGCCCAAGTGAAGGCCAAGGAGGCAATCATTGACGATGTTTTCGCCTCGATCGGCGAGATCACCAACAACCTCGAAGAGATTAAGACCCGCGAGGGGCTGATCACCCTCCAAAACGGGGAGTTGCGCGACTCCACCTCGACCGGCCGCATCAACGAAGACCTACAGGCGATTGACAACCTGCTGGCCGAGAACCGCGCCCGCATCGCCGAGTTGGAGAAGAAGGCCGACCAACTGCGCCGAGCAAACCACAAAATCAAGGGGTTGGAGACCTTGATCGAGCAGTTGAACACCCAGGTGGCCGAGAAGGATGGCGAGATCGCCCAACTCAAGACCCGCATCGAGGGGCTCAACACCCAGGTGGCCGACCTGGGCCGACAGGTGGAGACCAAAGAGGCCGAAGTGCGCACGCTGACCTCCGAGAAGGAGCAGCTCACCACGGAGGTGACCCAAAAGACAACCCAACTGCACACCGCATACTACCTCATCGCCCCCGAAAAGCAGCTGCTGAGCGACCTGGTAGTCGAGAAGAAGGGGATGATCGGGCGCACGCTCGTCATCGCTGAGAAGCCCAACATGGGACTCTTCACCGAGGCCGACACCCGCCTGCTGAAGACCCTCCCGATCGGCCAAAAGGAGGTTGTGTTGATCACCTCCCACCCCGAGGGCTCCTATTGGCTCGTGGAGAGCGAGGAGAACAAGAAGGTGATCGAATCGTTGGTGATCCTCGATGCCGAGCAGTTCTGGTCGCTCTCGAAGATCCTGGTTGTAAGCCACAAATAGAGATCTACCCATTGTCGACTCCCTCAAAACAAAAAAAACACCCATGAGTTTCAGACCCCTCACCCCTGAAGAGATCCAACGACTGATCGAGCGAGGCAACTACTCCGATGATTGGTCGCAGATCGAGGTTTCGGAGAGATTCCGATGCGAGCAACTCACCCACAGTCGCCTGTTGGGTCGTGTGCGCATTGGCGAGGAGGCCTCGGTCTTCAACTCTACGGTGCGTAATTATGCCATTGGAGCCCGCAGTCGCGTGGAGAGTGTAACCCGCCTGGAGTGTCGCCACCGAAGCCGATTCGGCAATGGCGTGATGGTCTCGACCATGAACGAATGCGAGGGTCGCCAGGTGAAGATCTACGACCGTCTTACGGCACAAACGGCCTACCTCTTGGCCATCTACCGCCACCGCCCGGCAATGATCGCCCGCCTCGAGGAGATGATTGATCGCTATGCGGAGGAGCGTAGCAGCGAAATGGGCGAGGTGGGAGAAGATTGTCTGCTGAACGGGGCCCGCTTCATCCGCGAGATGCGCATCGGCAACCGCGTGGTGATCGACGGAGCCTCGGCCCTCGAGAACGGCACGCTGTGCGACGGCGTGAAAGTAGGAGTCGATGTCAAAGCCTATGATTTTATCTTGGCCGAAGGGGCCAAGATGGACAACGGAACCACCATCGAGCGTTGCTTCGCGGGCGAGAGTGTGATCCTCGACAAGGGATTCTCGGCCATGGAGTCGCTCTTCTTTGCCAACTCTCATTGCGAGAATGGTGAGGCCGCGGCCATCTTTGCCGGCCCCTACACGGTCTCACACCACAAATCCTCGCTCTTGATTGCGGGCATGTTCTCGTTCTTCAATGCCGGAAGTGGCACAAACCAGAGCAACCACCTCTTCAAGAGCGGTGCCGTACACCAATCGGTCCACCCGCGTGGCTGTAAGTTTGCGAGCAGTGCCTATGTAATGTCTCCCGCCCTGGAGGGGGCTTTCACGGTGATCTTGGGCAAGCACTCCCACCACCACGACACTTCGGTCTTCCCCTACTCCTACCTGATCGAAAAGGAGGGGCGTTCGACCCTGATGCCCGGAGCCAACCTGAAGAGCTATGGCCTGGTGCGCGACATTGAGAAGTGGCCCAAGCGCGACAAACGTACCCTCAAACGCGACTGTATCAACTTTGAGGAGTACAACCCCTACATTGCCCAGTCGCTCCTGGCGGCCGTAGACACCCTCAACCGTCTACGCGAAGAGGAGCCCGACAACGAATTTTATAATTACAAGCGCGTCTTCATCCAACACGCCATCTTGCTGCGTGGACTGAAACTCTACCAGAAGGCAATCATCGCCTCGGTGGGCGACATGCTCTCGCGCGGAGCACGCAAAGAGGAGTTCCGAGGCGAGGGTCGCTGGCTCGATGTAGCCGGCCAATACATCGCCAAAAGCTATGTAGAGAACCTCTTAGAAGAGATCGAGAGTAGAAAAATCGAGTCCCTGACAGAGATCGACGAACGCTTCCGCCAATTCCTGGCTCACTACGACGACTACGCCCACGATTGGGCCTGTTGTGCCTTTGCCCGATTGCGCGGTCGTCTTCCGAACGAGCGCGAGATCGAGGATGCTGTAGCCGCAGGTCGCAGTGCCCATGCCGCCCTGAGACAGCTTACCGACAACGACCGCGCGAAGGATTGTTCGATGGAGATGGCCGTAAGCTACGGCTTGGATAGCGACTCGGAGGAGGAGATCCGGGCCGACTACTACCAGGTACGCGGACTACATTAAAAAGTTGATTGACCCAATTGCCGGACACATTACACCCATGTATAGTCAAAGCATCACAAGAGAGCACCGCACCGCCTTTATCATCGCCCTCGACCGCTCGGGATCGATGTGCGAGATGATCGAAACGCCGGAGGGTCTTCGCACCAAAGCCGAAGTGGTCTGCGAAATTACCAATTCGCTCCTCTTCGAACTCATCGAGCGAGCCCGTCGCCACGATGGGGTACGCAACTACTACGACATTGCCGTGATCGGCTATTCGGGAGGTGGCATCGAGCCCCTGTTGGGCGATAAGTGGTTCTTGCCGGTGAGTGAATTGGCCTCTTTAGAGCCCAGCATCACCACGCGCCTGGTAAGTCGCACAACCCCTGACGGCAGGCAGTCCCTACACCGCCTGCAAACTCCCACATGGATCACCCCAAACGCCGAAGGGGAGACCCCGATGTATGAACTCTTTTGCCAAATTCACTCCTTGGTGAAGGAGTGGTGCGCCGATCCAAGCCACCGCGAGAGCTTCCCTCCCGTGGTCTTCCACATCACCGATGGCGAGGCCTCGGATTGCTGCCGGGAGGATCTTGTGGCATTGTGCCGCGCCATCGGCGAGGAGGCAACGGCCGATGGGGCAACCCTGCTACTCAACAGCCATCTGTCGAGCAACACGCTGCAGCCCCGAATCCTCTTTCCGAATCGGATCGAGGAGCTACACGAAAATCGCTACGCGCGTGTGCTCTACGAATGTTCGAGCGAGATGCCGGCCTGCTTCGAGGAGCAGATCCGCCACCTACGCGGCGACCATGCACCGGGCCCTTTCCGCGGCATGAGCTACAATTGTTCGATTCGGGAGTTGGTTTCGCTATTGAACATCGGTTCCATCAGCCGACCACTCCTCTAAAGAAGAAAATGAAGGTCATACCCACCATACAACAGTTCCTGGAATCGCTTGAAAATCCGAGCGAAAAACTCCTCAACGCCCTGAGGGGGGGGGATTTAGGGGGCTACCCAATAGGTGGAAGACCTCAAATTTTACGTCTGACCCACTTCGCAGAAGCCACCATCAACCACCCGAACAGCTCCATCCGCATCCTGATGCCATTGCGTGCGGAGGTGGCTTCGCAGGCTCGCCAATGCCTGGCACGGCGAACAGCAATTTGCTCACCGCACCTCGCTCCGGCAAGTTATCTCCCCGAAGCCTTTCCCTTTACCGATTCGTTGGGTCATATCCACTGGGCCGACCTGATCGTGGAACACCTTCCGCAGGGACGCCCCTTGGACGAGTTGCTGCTCGAAGGGGTTGCCGCAGAACGGATGGTTGCGGCCCTCAACCGGTTGCAAACCGATTTCCAAACACGTCGGATCGCCCACAACAACCTCAAACCCGAGAACCTTTGGTATACCCAAAAGGGCGTATTTTTCGCACTTCGCGGCTACCAAATTACCTTCGACGGAGTTTCGCAAGAGGACAAGACCTCGTTTGCAGCCCTCGAAACACGGATTTGGGCCGCCGACAGCCGACCGCTTGCAGAGGAGTCTTCATTAGAACACCTGCTGCACGCCAGCAAGGAGTACGACGAGGTAGGACGCATGTGCGAAGAGATGATTCGGGTCTGTAAGAAGGGACTCTACGGCTACCTCCAAAGCGATGGGCAGTGGGCAATCGAACCCCGGTTCCTTTGGGCCGAGGATTTCCGCGAGGGGCGTGCCGAGGTAAAGACCGAAAGCGGTTACGGGGTGATAGACAAAGAGGGGAACTTCCTCCTTCACCCCTGTTGCGAGCGGGTCGAGTGGGATGAGATGAGTGGCACAATTCGCGCATGGATCGAGGGCTGCGAACGCCTCTTCGACTACGATGGCGAGGAGTTGGTCGGCTGAGCCAAGACGACAAGCACGGTTTAAGGGTGTAGGTGGACAAACAAAGCCCCCCCCCAACAGACCGTCGCCCAAAAGTTAAGAAAAAAAGAGAACGAAAACCATAACAAAATAGATCGAAAACCTTAAAAAAGAACTACTATGGAACAAGTAAAAGTTTTGATTATCGGTAGTGGCCCGGGTGGCTTCACCGCAGCCATTTACACCTCGCGTGCCAACCTGCAGCCCGTACTGTATGAGGGTATTCAGCCCGGCGGTCAGTTGACGACGACCACCGAGATCGAGAACTTCCCCGGTTACCCCGAGGGAACGAACGGAACGGAGATGATGGCCGACCTGAAGAAGCAGGCACAGCGTTTCGGTGCCGACATCCGCTCGGGTCAGATCACCGAGGTAGACCTCTCGAAGCGCCCCTTCCGCGTGGTGGTAGACGGTACGCACGAGATTGAGGCTCAGTCGCTGATCGTAGCCACGGGTGCCTCGGCCAAGTACTTGGGACTCCCCTCGGAGACGAAGTATCGCGGCATGGGCGTAAGCGCCTGCGCCACCTGCGACGGCTTCTTCTACCGCAAGCGCGATGTAGCCGTTGTGGGCGGTGGTGATACCGCTTGCGAGGAGGCTACCTACCTCGCAACCCTCTGCAAGAAGGTCTACCTGATTGTTAGAAAGCCCTTCCTGCGTGCCTCGAAGGCGATGCAGGAGCGCGTATTCAACACCCCCAACATCGAGGTACTCTTCGAGCACAACACCAAGGAGGTACTGGGCGATGAGGAGGGCGTAACGGGTGCTCTGCTCGTTCACACCTCGGGTCAGGAGCGCGAGATCGCCATCGACGGCTTCTTCCTCGCCATCGGTCACCACCCCAACACCGAGGTATTCAAGGGCCAGCTGGAGCTGAACCCCGAGGGTTACATCGTGGTAGAGCCGGGTACGTCGAAGACCTCCGTGGAGGGCGTATTCGCCGCCGGTGATGTAAAAGATCCCCACTACCGTCAGGCCATTACTGCCGCCGGTTCGGGCTGCATCGCCGCCCTGGACTGCGAGCGTTGGTTGATGGCCAATTCGATTAAGTAGGTTGAGCTTTTCGGTAACCATACTCGGTTCCTCGTCAGCCAAACCCACGGTTGGGCGCCACCCCTCGGGGCAGGCGCTCAACCTGCATGAGCAGTACTTTCTGATTGATGCCGGCGAAGGGGTGCAACAGCAACTCTTTCGCTACGGCATCAATCCGTTAAAGCTCCGAGCCGTCTTCCTCTCGCACCTCCATGGCGACCACTGCTTCGGCATCTTCCCCCTGCTCTCGACACTGAACCTCTATGGCCGAAAAACACCTCTTACCATCTACGCACCTGCCCCCTTTGGGGCGATGCTGGAGCACCACTGTCGCTACTTCGACCCCGACCTGGGGTACGAAGTGGCGTGGGTGGAGGTTGATACAACCGCTCATAAGCTCCTCTTTGAGAGCCGCACCTTGGAGGTGTGGTCCATTCCCCTTCGCCATCGCGTACCAACGGCCGGCTTCCTCTTTCGCGAGAAGGAGCCTCCGTTGAATGTCGATAAGTTCAAAATCGAAAAGTATGGGCTCTCAATAGCCCAAATCACAGCCGCCAAACGGGGTGAGGATATTTTATTGGATAATGGCGAAGTGATTAAGAACGAAGAACTTACCTATATTCCCTACACAGCCCGCTCCTACGCCTATCTTTCAGACACCAATTTCTCGGCCAAGGCGGCCCGACTCTGCGAAGGCGTAGACCTGATGTACCACGAGGCGACCTATGCCGCCGCCGAGCAACGCTCCGCACGCGACCGCGGTCACTCCACGACGCTCGATGCTGCCAAAGCCGCCCGGCAGGCCGAAGCCGGCAAACTTCTAATTGGCCACTTCTCCTCTCGCTACAAAGAGTTGCTGCCGTTGGTTGCAGAGTGCAAAACCCTCTTTGAAAATACGGAGATCGCCGAAGAGGGCAAGATCTTCACCATCCCCGAAAACCGCATCCGCCGATGATTACAAAAGCCGAAATACAGCTCGTCCGCTCACTGGCCGACAAGCGCAACCGCGACCTCGAAGGGCTCTTCGTGGCCGAGGGGGAGAAACTCATCTCCGAGATTCGTGCCTCGCACCTCCGCATTCGTCGCATCTACGCCTCCGAAGGGCTCTTCTCGGGGCCTGAAGTGACGGTCGCGACCCCCAAAGAGCTCGAACGCCTCACCCTACTCAAGACGGCCAACAACTCCGTGGCCGTAGTTGAGATTCCGCGCCACCGCCTCCAAATTGGCGACCTGAAGGAGCAACTCACCCTCGCCCTCGACGAGGTGCAGAACCCAGGAAATCTCGGCACCATCATCCGCCTGGCCGACTGGTTTGGCATCCGCAACATCCTCTGCTCTCCCTCTTCGGCCGACTGCTTCAACCCCAAGGTCGTACAGGCCACCATGGGGGCTATCCTGCGCGTCCGCGTGCACTATGTCGACCTCCCGAAAACCCTCTCCGAGGCCCGCCGCGTCGGGATTCCGGTCTACGGCACCTTCCTCGAAGGGGAGAATATCTACCAAGCCCCCCTCACCCCCACAGGTATCATCCTAATGGGAAACGAGGGGCGCGGCGTAAGCCCCGAGTGCGCCGCCACCGTGAGCCACAAACTCTACATCCCCCCCTACCCCGCCCATAAACCCTCCTCCGAGTCACTCAACGTCGCCATGGCCACCGGCATCGTCTGCTCCGAATTCCGCCGGGGTCGTAACGACCCCTCTGATTGGGGACGGTAGCTTATTATAGCTTCGGAAAATTTCAAGCCCTACGACCCGAGTTTTACCAACGCATATTACTCCCCTTCTGATTGGGGACGGTAAGTGCTTAAGGATCGGAAAGCCACACGCCCCCCGACCCGAGTTTTACCAACCAATATCCCCCCTTCTGATTGGGGACGGTAGGTGCTTAAGGTTCGTTAGGCTACACGCCCCCCGATCCGAGTTTTACCAACCAATATCCCCCCTTCTGATTGGGGACGGTAGCTTATTATAGCTTCGGAAAGTTTCACATCCTCCGACCCAAATTTTACCAACAAATGTTCCCCCTAATAACTGAAATGACCCCAAAAGTTGTTGTCTAAACTTTTGGGGGCACTTCAATTTTTCAGAAGGTTGAACACTATTCGAGCTTCTTCCAATAGCGCGAAATTGACACTGGGCCCCAGGAGCCCTTGACGCGCAGGGTCTTACCATCCTCCTCGAAGGAGATGGTGCAGTTGTAGTTCTTGCCGCTGGCGGGGTTGTAGACGCGACCACCCGACCACTCGTTCTCGGCCTCGTTGTAGCGCACGCCCCATACGACAACCACCTGATCGGCACGCACCTTGCGGAGCTTCTCGTCCTTGTTCTTCAAATCGTACTTGGGGCTGCCATCGGGATTCGTGGCATTCTTGAGCCAAAAAATTTGACCCTTGTAGCTGCCATCGGCCTCGCGCGTGAAGCGAATCTTCGACTCCTTGCCCTCCTCGGTGGCGTGGTAGACACCCACCAGGCGATCGGCCTTCGACTGGGCAAACCCGGTCTGCGCAGCCAATACCAGCACTGCGGCGACCAAAATTTTCATCATTGCTTTCATGGTTTCTCTCCGTTTATTGGTTAAAAATCGACCACAAAGATAATCAACCCACCCTAATCTACCAAATTTTCCGCATTTTCGAACATTTTATTTCTCTTTTACAAAATTCTCCTTTTTTTCGTAGAAAACAAATTGTTTCAGCCAATCGGGAGCGCGAACGGATGAGACTGTAACCTTACATAGTTCACATCGGGCGGGCGGTTTTTTGCCGTCCGCCCTTGTTTTCGGCGAGGCGAAAGTGTCAAAATATCACTTTTTTAGGAAAAATCATTCTGTTTTGGAGATCGGCGGAGAGTTTTTCATCTTTTTTGCCTATCTTTGTAGGTTGAAGGGCAACCATTTGTCGCACCTTCCACCCGAAAAGACCTGATAGCTTTATGGAAAACGAGATCTTGAAAATAGGCATTACGCAAGGCGATACAAACGGTATCGGCTGGGAAGTGATTCTGAAGACCTTGGCTGACGCACGGATAACGGAGCTCTGTACCCCCGTTATTTATGGCTCGCCCAAGGTAGCCGGCTACTACCGCAACACGCTGCGTGAGGTGGAGAATGTCCCCTTGAACACCATCTCGGATGCGGCCCACGCCCGTGCCGGCAAGGTGAACATCATCCCCATCGGCGAAGGGGAGATCAAGATCGAGCCCGGCATCGCCACCCCCACATCGGGGAAGGCTGCAGTGGATGCCCTGCGCCGCGCTGTAGAGGATCTCAAAGCAGGGGAGATTGATGCCTTGGTCACGGCCCCCATCAACAAGGAGGCGGTACAGGGCGAGGAGTTCAATTTTACCGGTCATACAGAGTTCTTAGCCTCGGAGTTGGAGGGAGAACCCTTGATGATGATGTGCAGCGAGCGTCTGCGCGTCGGTTTGGTGACCATTCATATTCCGGTGAGCGAGATCAGTTCGGCCCTCACCCAAGAGAAGATCGTGGAGCGACTGACACAACTAAGAGGTCTCTTGAAGCAAGATTTCGGCATTGTGGAGCCCCGAATCGCAGTCCTCTCGCTCAACCCCCATGCCGGAGATGGTGGTCTTTTGGGCAAAGAGGAGGAGGAGATCATCCGCCCTGCCATTGTGGAGGCCTACAAGCAGGGGGTATTGGCCTACGGTCCCTTTGCCTCGGACGGACTCTTCGGCAGCGGCAACTACACGCGCTACGATGCCATCTTGGCGATGTATCACGACCAGGGGTTGGCCCCCTTCAAGATGCTCTCGCCCGATGGCGTAAACTTCACGGCCTGCCTCCGGGAGGTGCGCACCTCGCCCGACCACGGTGTGGCCTACGATATTGCCGGCAAGGATCAGGCCGACCCACAGTCGATGCGCTCGGCGATCTATACGGCCATTGACATTGTGCGCCATCGTCGCGCCTGGGAGGAGTGGACCGAGAATCCGCTGCCCCATGTAGAGCGCGAGCGCAAGGAGCGTGGAGAGCGTCGCGAAGAGAAAGGGGTGAAAGAGGAGGAGTAACCCCACCTTTTGAAAACAAGTCTTGGAGGTGTATTCCGTCTCGTAATTGTGGAAGCACCAAAGGGATAAAAATAATTAACAAACTTTAACTAAAAAATGGTAAAAATTACTTTTCCCAATGGCGATGTGAAGGAGTTCGCCAAAGGAATTACGGCTTACCAAGTTGCCGAGAGCATCAGTCCTCGTTTAGCTGCTGACTGCTTGGCCGCTTCGGTAAACGGCGCAACCGTAGATATGTCTCGCGCCATCGAGGAAGATGCCTCCGTAAAATTCTTTAAGTGGGACGATCCCGAGGGCAAGCACGCCTTCTGGCACACCTCGTCGCACCTCCTGGCCGAGGCCCTGCAGAGCCTCTATCCGGGCATTAAGTTCGGTATCGGTCCCGCCATCGAGAGCGGTTTCTATTACGACGTGGATTCGCCCACGCCCATCACCGAAGCCGACCTGCAGAAGATTGAAAACAAGATGATGGAGCTGGCTCGCCAGAAGGAGGAGCTCGTACGCACCGAGGTCTCGAAGGCCGAGGCGTTGAAGACCTTCACCGAGAAGCAGGACCCCTACAAGGTGGAGTTGATCTCGGATCTGGAGGATGGCACCATCTCATTCTATACCAACGGCACCTTTACGGATCTCTGCCGTGGCCCGCACATTGCCAATACGGGTTTCATCAAAGCCATTAAACTGACCTCTGTAGCCGGTGCCTACTGGCGCGGAAACGAGAAAAACAAAATGCTGACGCGTATCTACGGTATCTCGTTCCCCAAGAAGTCGATGCTTGATGAGTACCTGGTGATGATGGAGGAGGCCAAGAAGCGCGACCACCGCAAGTTGGGCAAGGAGCTCGAGCTCTTCACCTTCTCGCAGCGCGTAGGCCAGGGTCTGCCCTTGTGGTTGCCGAAGGGTGCCGCACTGCGCGACCGCCTGGAGCAGTTCCTGCGCGGCGTACAGAAGGAGTATGGCTACCTGCAGGTGATCACCCCGCATATCGGCAACAAGGATCTCTATGTAACCTCGGGCCACTATGCCAAGTATGGTAAGGACTCGTTCCAGCCCATCCACACCCCGATCGAGGGCGAGGAGTACCTCTTGAAGCCGATGAACTGCCCCCACCACTGCGAGATCTACCGCTCGAAGCCCCGCTCCTACAAGGAGTTGCCCGTGCGCCTGGCCGAGTTCGGTACGGTATACCGCTATGAGCAGTCGGGTGAGTTGCACGGTCTGACGCGTGTGCGTGGCTTCACGCAGGACGATGCCCACCTCTTCGTGCGCCCCGACCAGCTGTTGGAGGAGTTCGAGAAGGTGATCGACATCGTGCTCTACATCTTCAAAACCTTGAAGTTCGACAACTACACGGCCCAGGTTTCGCTGCGCGACCCGAACAACAAAGAGAAGTATATCGGTTCGGACGAGAACTGGGAGAAGGCCGAGAACGCCATCATCGAGGCTGCCAAGCGCAAGGGCCTCAACACGGTGGTAGAGCTGGGCGAGGCCGCCTTCTACGGCCCGAAACTCGACTTCATGGTCAAGGATGCCATCGGCCGCAAGTGGCAACTCGGTACGATTCAGGTAGACTACAACCTGCCCGAGCGTTTCGATTTGACCTACAAGGGTTCAGACGACAAGATGCACCGCCCGATCATGATCCACCGCGCCCCGTTCGGCTCGATGGAGCGTTTCGTGGCCGTTCTTCTGGAGCACACGGGAGGTAAATTCCCCTTGTGGCTCTCGCCCGACCAGGTGGTGGTATTGCCCATCTCGGAGAAGTACAACGACTACGCCTACGAGGTGGTGGAGTATCTGAACAAGCACGACGTACGCGCCCAGATCGACGATCGCAACGAGAAGATCGGTCGTAAGATCCGCGACAACGAGCTCAAGCGCATCCCCTACTTGGTCATCGTGGGCGACAAGGAGCAGGCCGACCGCCTGGTATCGGTTCGCGCTCAGGGCGAAGGCGATAAGGGTCAGATGTCGCTCGAGGAGTTCCGTGACCTGATCAAGGGATTGGTAAGCGACGAGATCAAGGCCAACAAAATGCAACAAGAGTAACAACTAATCGGTGAGGGAGGGGATCAAAGCAATACCCCACCCTCGCCTTATGTCTAATTTTAAATCACTAAAGCTATCGCAGCACCAAAACCGTTCCAGCCGAGACCGCAGTTCTCGGGGAACAACAACAATCAGCAGCGACCCGCCGGAGGCCCCAACAACGGCCCGCGTGGTCCTCGCAAGCCGGAGAAGGAGAACCCGAACCGCATCAACGACGAGATTACGGCACCCGAAGTGCGTGTCGTAGGCGAGAACATCGAGCAGCCGACCGTGATGTCGCTCCGCGATGCCTTGCGCCTGGCCGACGAGATGGAGCTCGACCTCATCGAGATCTCGCCCAAGGCTGTTCCGCCCGTATGTCGTATTGCCGACTACCAGAAGTTCCTCTACCAACAGAAGCGCAAGGCCAAGGAGCTCAAAGCCAACCAGGCCAAGGTGGTAGTCAAGGAGATCCGTTTCGGCCCGCAGACCGACGACCACGACTACAACTTCAAGCTCAAGCATGCCGAGAACTTCCTGAAGGAGGGTGCCAAGGTGAAGGCTTATGTCTTCTTCCGCGGTCGTTCGATCGTCTTCAAGGAGCAAGGTGAGATCCTGCTGTTGCGCTTTGCCAACGACCTCGAGGAGTTCGGCAAGGTGGAGATGATGCCCAAACTCGATGGCAAGAAGATGAACATGATGCTTGCCCCCAAGGGTAAGAAGTCGTAGTTCCGGCCATCCAAATGAGGAGAAACCAAAAGCGAGGGTGTGAGCATACCCTCAACTTTTGGTGTGAAATAACGAAACGAAAGTAGAAACTAAAATTTGAATTTTAAGATGAAAGTAGAACAGAACAAGATGGTGGCTGTGGATTACAAGCTCACCGTGGATGGTCAGATTGCCGACCAGTCGATGCCGGGTCAGCCCCTGGAGTTTATCTTCGGCACCGGGATGTTGCTTCCCAAATTCGAGGAGGCGATCCTGGGTAAGGAGCCCGGTGAGAAGGTATCGTTTACGCTGGCTCCGGCCGACGGATACGGCGAACTGCACCCCGAGGCCATTGTAGACCTTCCGAAGACGATCTTCATGGTGGACGGCAAGCTCGCCGAGGACATCCTCTTCGAGGGCTCGCAGGTACCCATGGCCGATGCCCAGGGCAACCGCATGATCGGCACGATTCGCGAGGTAGGCGAGGAGAGCGTGAAGATGGACTTCAACCACCCGATGGCCGGCAAGACCCTCAACTTCGAGGTCGAGGTGATCTCGGTACGCGAGGTTACGCCCGAGGATTTGGCTCCGAAGGGCGGTTGCTCGTGCGGCTGCGACGACTGTGGCGGTGGCGAGTGCGGTGAGGGCGGTTGCGACTGCGGTAGCTGCAACTAATCTTAGCCCCACAGGATAGAGAAGGAAGAGCACCACCGAAAGGGAGGTGCTCTTCCGCTATACAAACAAAAATCACGAGGCATGTATACCCTAACTCAATACCTACAAACGCTGGAGAACCCCGATGGACTGTGCCATCGGTTGGAGGGGTTTGCGCTCTGTCGTCATGCCAATGGTCATCCGATTTACCACATCGGCAACAGCGCCATCCTCTTCAAGATAATCCTCCGTGGGCGCACCCTGCGCCTTCGCTGCTACACCCAACGACCCGCGCGCAACCTCTCGCTGCTCTACGGCGAGTCGCTTCTCGAGCGAGAACTCTACCTCTACCAGGGAGCAACCGGAGAGTGGGTCGATGTGGTCGTCGAGGAGTGGATCGAAGGGGAAAATTTGGAACAAGTAATGGTGCGTGCCGCGAAAGCCGAAGAGAGGAATACTCTCCACCACCTTTCGGCACAATTCGAGCAACTCGCAAGCGAATTGCTTCAGGCCCCTTGGGCCCATGGCGATCTGAAGCCCGAAAATATCCTGGTGACCAACGAGGGGGCATTGCGGTTGATCGACTTCGATGGGTGCTACCTCCCCGAAGAGCCCCTGAAGTTGGCTCCCGAGTTGGGAACTCCGGCCTGGCAACACCCCGCCAGGGGCAACCACTACGATCCGTGGCTCGACCACTACCCTGCCACCCTGATGGCCGTACAAATGAGAGCCTTGGCCCTTGATCCCTCGCTCATCAAACGCTTCCCTTTAGGAGAAGGTGTTCTCTTCCATCCGGAAGAGGTAGCTACACGCCAAAGGGGTGAAAAGGTGCCCTGCGAGGCCTATAAAGAGGTCTGCACCCTCTTTGCTTCGCAGGGCGATGCTATCCACTATCGGCTTGCGCGGCTGTTACTCCATTCCGACCACCGACTGCCCGACTGCGAGGAGTTGCTCGGCTTCCGCCACCCATTGCGCAAGCTCGATGGCTTGGAGAGTTTCTTCGCCCGAGGCTTGGCCGGCTTTCAAGGTGCAGATGGCTTTCGCACACCCCTACTCTATGACGAGGCTTTCGACTTCAGCGAAGGTTGGGCACTAATCCGCCTCGGAGAGTATCGCCACTACATCGACCGCACCTTACACATCGTACACTCTCTTCCCGCCACCTGCTCCGCAGCAAAATCTCGCCGCAACGGTCGAATCCGCTACCGGATTGAGGAGGAGTGGTACGAAGAGGAGGTGTAAAGGGGTACCGGTGCGCGGAAAGGAGGAGTGAGGCTCTGCGCTGCTCGGGAGATTGCCACGCTCCCGAGAGGTTTTTGTATTTTAGAGGAGCAGATTTTGCGCCGACTTGAAAATTCTCACAGGGTTGCAATATCTGTTTGATGGCAGAAGGGGGTAGTTGCCTCCTCCCGAGAGGTTTTTGCATTTT
The DNA here is from genome assembly GCA_045614985.1 of Alistipes sp. Classification (GTDB taxonomy): domain Bacteria; phylum Bacteroidota; class Bacteroidia; order Bacteroidales; family Rikenellaceae; genus Alistipes. The sequence continues at coordinate 47,125 of JAZLDX010000026.1, forward strand.
AGAGGAGCAGATTTTGTGCCGACATGAAATTGGGGCGGATGGATAGTACTCAGTGTACATTCCATTCGCCCCAATGATTAAGGTGCAAAATATGCCCTATAAAATCAAAAACTATTTGCGTTTTTTAGCCGCCAACGCATTCTCCACCTCAATCTGGAAGTCGGAAAGGACATTCATGTAGTTGATAAAGGCATCGTAGGCCGAGTCGTAGGGGTTGAAATAGGAGTGTACATCCCCATCCGAGAGCCACTTGGTAGCCATGTAGTAGAAGTGATCCGAAGTCTGCATAAAGTTCCAGACGTAGTCAAAATCGGGATTTTTCAACTTGGCCACCTTCTCCTTCAAGCCGTAAAGCGTCTTGAAAGCATCGTTCTGAAGTTCATTACCGAGCCAAGCGGTAATATCGCGCTCCTCGTCAGCCCACGACATCACATGCGGGCAGTGGAGCACCGACACCGGCTGATACTTCTTGGCCGTCTCGCTCACAGTAGCAAACTCAAGCTGACCCGAAGCGAGTGCCACAGCCGGAAGGGCCTTCATGAAGTCGAAGATACCCGTATCGGCATTCTGATGCTCACCAAAGGTCTCGTAGTCCATGAAGAGGTTGAGTACCTCACCCGGAGCCTCCTCGGCCGTCAGCCACGAAGTGAACTTATCGGCCGTCAGCGGATACTGATCCCATCCCTGGTTCGAGAAGCGGAAAGCGATATCGTCCGAGAGTTTATAGTTACGCAGCAACAGGCGCAACTTTTGATCAATGGCATTGGCATAGACGTAGTTGGGCGACTTCCAACCCAGGACGTGGCGGGCACCCTCGGCCAGCATCGTCTTGTAACCCATCTCGGCCACCATGGCTCCGATCTCGTCCGAATAGATGAGCTCCGTATTGCGGAAGGCGGTGGGCTTCACGCCGAACTCCTTCTTGATGGTCTGGGCGTGGAGCTTCACCTGCTGCTCAAAGTCCTCCTTCGAGGCCAAAGCGGCCAGCGAGTGCGAGTAGGTCTCGGCCAGGAACTCCACACAACCCGTCTCGGCCAAGGCTCGGAACGAGTCAAGCACCTCGGGTACATAGGCTCGGAACTGTTCGATGGCGCTACCCGTAATGGAGAACGAGCAACGGAAGGCCCCCTTATGCTCCTTGATGAGGTTCAACAACAGGGCGTTCATCGGCAGATAGCACTGACGTGCCACCTTCTGCATGATCGAACGATTGAGCATATCGTCCAAGTAGTTGTGATCCTTGCCCATGTTGAAGAAACGGTACTTCTTCAAGCGCCAGGGCTGGTGCACCTGAAAATATAAACAGATGGTTTTCATATCTCGATTATTTCGGTTTTTAGGTTGTTAGGTTGATCTGTTTCGGGTTAAAGTTTCGGATCGTCAATGGCATCCTGGTAGACCTGCTTGATCTTGGCTGCCGCGTTGTTCCACTTCAGGCGCGTTACCTCCTCGAGGCCCTTTTCGGCGAACATCTTATTGAGGCTCGGGTAGCTGATTAGGCCATAGATGGCATCGGCCATGGCATCCACATCCCAGTAGTCCACCTTCACGGCGTAGTCCAGCACCTCAGCCACACCACTCTGCTTGGAGATGATTACCGGCACATTGGATCGCATAGCCTCCAGAGGCGAAATACCAAAGGGCTCCGATACCGAAGGCATCACATAGACATCCGAAAGTTGGAACATCTTATCCACATCGTCACCGCGCAAGAAGCCCGTAAAATGGAAGCGATCCGAGATTCCGAGGCGTGCCACACGACGAATCACATGGTTCATCATGTCGCCCGAACCGGCCATCACGAAGCGCACATTGGGAACACGCTTGAGCACCTTGGCAGCAGCCTCAACAAAGTAGTCGGGGCCCTTCTGGAAGGTGATACGACCCAGGAAGGTAACGATCTTATCCTTCACACCACGTTCGGGAGCCTCGGTCTCCTTGCTTGAGAAACGCACGGCATTGTGTACGGTTACTACACGCTCGGCGGGCACCGCATATTTGTCGATGATGATGTTGCGCGTAAGGTTCGACACGGCGATCACACGATCGGCCGCATGCATACCCGTACGCTCGATCTCATAGACGCGCGTATCAATGTTGTCAACCGAACCTCGGTCGAACGAGGTGGCGTGCATGTGGACCACCAACGGCTTGCCCGAGACGCGCTTGGCCGCAATACCAGCATAGTAGGTGAGCCAATCGTGGGCATGGATCACATCGAACTGACCCTCCAGATCTTTGGCCACCTGGGCGGCAACCATCGCATAGCGGGCCACCTCCTCCATGAGGTTGGCACCATACTTACCCGAGAAGGTGTAACGCTGCGACCACACGTCGCCCGTCTCCCATACCTTTTGACCCGTCTTCTGATACTCGTCATGATAGCTCTCGAACTCCTCGGGCGAGATGTAGGGCACCATGTTCGAGTCGATGTGAATGAAGGTCATCTTCTTGACAATATCCTCAGCGCCCTTGGTCACGTCGCCGTAGAGAGCCTCTACGTCGCTGGCATTGACCACCTTCACGAAACGCTGGTCCTCATCGCCCGAAGCCTTCGGCATCACGAAGATCACTTCGACATCGTTACGAGCCAGGCCACGCGTCATGCCGTAGCATGCCGTACCCAGACCGCCTGCGATGTGGGGAGGGAACTCCCAACCAAACATTAAAACTCTCATATTGCTATTTTTTTGTCGTTTTTTTACTTGCTGACTTCACCGCCTTTTCGGACTTCTTGGCGCACTTAACCTCACCCTTTTCCGCCTTCTTGGCACACTTGCGTGCCGGCTTCTTGGGCTCCTCGGCCACCTTACCCCCATGCTCGGCCACCATGCGGCAGATCTCCAAGACGGCACCTACCGACCAAGCCTGCGACATCGAGCCCTTGGGCGTGTAGGGAGGATCGGCATCGTAAGCCTCGTTGACCGAACCGATGCAATAGGTCTGAATATCCTCCTCGAAGCCGGCGATAATCTCCTTGGCCTCTGCAAGGAACTTCTCCTTCATTACATCGAAGCAGGTGCGCACATAGAGGGCCAGGGGCCAAATCCACACCGTACCATTCTTCGAAGCGATATCGCGCTGGCGCTGATCCCCCTCGATCGTCCCCTTGTAGAGCGGATTGCGGGGCGAAAGCGAACGCAGACCGCGCGGCGTGAGCAGGTGCTGACGCACGACCATCAAGATCTGCACAATCTGCGACTCATCGAGCATCTTATAGTTCAGGCCGCAGGCAACGATCATGTTGGGACGGATGAAGGCGTTGGTCTCCCCGGGGTTCACATAGTCGGCCAGGTAACCCTCCTCCTCGAGCCAAAACTTCTCGTTAAACGAAGCCTTCGTCTTGGCGGGCACCTCTTTCCAGGCCTCCACAAAGGCCTTGTCCTTGTGCTGCTCGGCCAGGGCGAGCGTATAGCATACGGCATTATACCACAGGGCCTGGATCTCCACAGCGTAACCGGCACGCTGCGTAACGGGCTCGCCATCGACGATCGAATCCATCCAGGTCAAGGCGCGGTGGTCGGCCGCGGCCCATACCAGGCCGTTGTCGTGCATCACCACAGCACCTCCAATACCTCGCTTATATGCCGTCAGGATCGACTTCATCACCTCGCCATAGCGGGCCCAAACCTCCTTGGCGCCAATCTCGCGCTCCAACTCCTGCAGCGTGCGGAAGAACCACAGCGGAGCATCGGCAGCCTCGGCGGCCGAGGCCGAACCGACAAAGTCGCCCTCCTGCATCTCGCGAATCATCGTATCGAGAATCTCGAAGCAATCCTCCTTATAGCCCTGCTCCAAGACCACACCGGGCAGCGACTGCAGGGTCTGACGACCAATCACACCGAACCAGGGGTAGCCGGCCACCATCTCCGTGCGATTGCCCGGACGGCGGATCACAAACTGACGCGCCGAGTGGTGCAGACACGAGAGGAAATCCTCCTTATGGGTACGACGAGCGATCTGCTGGGCAAAGAGCTCTTCGATCTCCTTGGGCGAGGCCATCTCCTCCACTGAGGCAGAGAAGATCACCGTGTCGCCCTTCTTGATATCCACTTCGAAATAACCCGTTGTCAGAAGATCCTCATGGCTCTCATAACCTCGCAGCGACTCCTGCGGATATTCGAAGTCGTAGTACCAATCGGGGGCAGCGACAAACTCCGCATCGGGGCGGTTGGTCTGAAGATGAAGCCAGGGGTAACCCTCATAGAGACGGGTCTTCACGCCACAAGGGATGGGATAGGAGCGACCGTTGGCCTCCATGTTAGCCTTCGACAAAGCGTGCTTATCGCGATAAGCAAAGAAGGGACGCAGGCGGAGCTTCGTATCCGAATGGGCATCCACAAGCGTGTAGCGAATCATCAACTGCGTGCGCTTGTGAATCCACAAGAGCTCTTTTTTGAGGATCACACCTCCCACACGATAGGTAATCGTCGGAGTCGGCGTATACTCAAAGTCGGTGATATACTTATGACCGCGCGGCTCATAAACACCACGAAAACGGTGCAGGGCCAAATTGAAGGATTGATCGTGCTGAACGATCGTCTCATCGAGCGAGGAGAGCAACACATGGGTGCGATCACTCTGGTCGATCGGAGCCACCATCAATCCGTGGTATTTACGCGTATTGCAGCAAACAATTGTCGTGCTCATGTAGCCTCCACGGCGGTCGGTAGCGAGCATCTCACGCTGGAGCGAATACTCCAAATTACCCAACTCGCTTTTGTCGAAAGTAAGTGCTGACATAGGATTATAAGATTTTCTTTCGTAAAGATACAAAAAAAATTCGGTTGGTTGTATCGCTTTCCCTAAAAATTTCATTCTCCGAAGATTAAAACCCCTTTTTTCATAGAAAATAAACCGACAAGAGCGATGTCACGCCACCCCATAAAACAACGATGGGCAGTACTTAAGGTACGGCCCATTGTTGGTTTTAAGGTTAGCGGAAGCAAATACCGCCTTATCACAAAAATTTATGCCCACTTCACGAGCGCAAAGTCCATGCGGTGCGGCAGACGCGGGTTCTGCGGGAAGATACGGAGTGCGCAGTCGAAGGTACCAGCATGCTCAGGAGCATAATCCAGCGTATAGGTTACCACCGAGCCCTCTACCTTCGAGCGCTTCAACTCGATAGTCTTCTGCACATTAGCAGCGTGTCCAAACTCAATCTGGTTGGCAACCACCAACTCCACACCGATATCTTCGGGCTTGAGGTTGTCAATATTGACAGCCACCTCGAAGTGGTACTGCGTACCCACATAAATTGCCTCGTTAGCATCGCGCACACGCTGTACATCAACTACCTTCACCTTGTCCCAGGCAGCCGAAACCTTGCGCTTCCAAGCAGCAATCTCGCGAGCCATCATATAGTCACCAGCTACGATCTCACGCTTGCGGTCGCGGAGCTTGTAATAGAAGCGATCCTCGTAATCCACCAGCTGACGGTTCATCGTAAAGTTCGAAGCGATGTCGGCGATACACTTCTTGATCGAACCTACCCACTCGTAGGGAATGTTCTCGTAGTTGCGGCGGTAGTACTTGGGAGCGATCTCCTCCTCGATGGTATTGTAGATCATCTCGGCATCGAGCTCATCCTGGTACTTCTGGTCGGCATAGGTACGCTCCATAGGCAGCATCCAACCGGCACCCTCCTTGTAGCCCTCAACCCACCAGCCGTCGAGTACCGAGAACTGCATAACACCGTTCATCACGCACTTTTCGCCCGAGGTACCCGAAGCCTCCAAAGGACGGGTCGGGGTATTCAACCACACATCGACACCCTGTACCATCTTGCGAGCCAGCTCCATGTCGTAGTTCTGCAGGAAGAGGATCTTGCCCACGAACTGCGGCATCGACGATACCTCGACAATACGCTTGATCAGATCCTGACCGGGCTTATCGTGCGGGTGAGCCTTACCTGCGAAGATAAACTGCACGGGGCGCTCCTTGTTGTTCACGATCTGCGACAGACGATCCAGGTTCGTGAAGAGCAGATAAGCACGCTTATAGGTGGCAAAGCGGCGAGCGAAACCAATGGTCAGCACATCGGGCTTGATGCTGTCGACAATCTGTACCATCTGACGGGGCGAGTCGAGACGCACCTGGTTGGGATCGCTATAACGCTTGCGAATGTGCTTGATGAGGCGGTTCTTCAGGAACATACGCTCCTCCCAGAGCTCCTTGTCGGGCACATTGTAGATCTTCTGCCATGCGGGGATGTTATAAACATGACCCTCGAAGCCCTCGGGGAAGTGACGGGCATAAAGGCGACGCAGATTCGAAGCCGTCCAGGTGGGGAAGTGTACACCATTGGTTACATAACCGATGTGGAGCTCGTTCTTGAAATAGCCGGGCCACATGTTGTTGAGAATCTCCTTCGAAACCTCACCGTGGAGCCACGACACACCATTTACCTCCTGCGAAAGGTTGCAGGCCAACACCGACATCGAGAACTTCTCGTTCGGATCGTTGGGGTTCGTCTTACCGAGGTTGATAAACTGCTCCCAGGTGATACCCAACACATCGGGATAGTGCGACATGTACTGACGCAGCATCGACTCGGGGAAGGCATCGTGACCGGCGGGAACGGGGGTGTGGGTCGTAAAGAGCGACGACGAACGAATCACCTCCATTGCCTCCGAGAAACTGAGCTTCTTGCGACCTACGAGGTTGCGGATACGCTCGATGCCGATGAAGGCAGCGTGACCCTCGTTGCAGTGGTAAACATCCTGCTTGATGTTCATGGCACGCAGGGCGCGCACACCACCGATACCGAGCAGGATCTCCTGCTTGAGGCGGTTCTCCCAATCGCCACCATAGAGGTAGTGGGTGATCTGACGATCCTCCTCGAGGTTGGCCTCGTAGTCGGTATCGAGCAGCACCAGCGGAGTGCGACCTACCTGGCACTTCCAAACGCGTGCCGAGAGGGTACGACCCGGGAAGGCGATCTCCACCGTGATCCAGTTGCCGTCGGCATCACGCACGGGAGAGATGGGGAGCTTATCGAAGTTCTGCGCCTCGTAGGTAGCCTCCTGGGCACCCTGCGACGAGAGACGCTGAGTAAAGTATCCGTAGCGGTAGAGCAGACCGACACCCACCATGGGGACATTCTTGTCCGAAGCCTCCTTCAGGTAGTCACCAGCCAAGATACCCAAACCACCCGAGTAAATCTTCAGCGACGAGTGCAGACCGAACTCCATCGAGAAGTAGGCTACCGTCGGGGTGTTGGCCTCGGGAGCCTCATTCATATAGGCCTTGAACTGGGCGTAGACCGAATCCAAACGCTGCAAGAAATCACCATCGTTCTCCAACTGGGTCAAACGATCCATTGAAAGGCGATCCAAGAGGGCGATGGGGTTGCGATCCACCTTGATCCAAAGCTCCTTGTCGATAGCCTCGAAGAGGTCGCGAGCACCCAGCGTCCAGCTCCACCAGAGGTTCTTCGAGAGCTCCTCCAGGGGACGAAGACGGGCCGGCAACGACTTCTCAACCAGCATGCGGTTCCAATTCGGGCGCTCCGAGATAAGCTGCTGGCGCACGAAGTTGATCTGCTCCGACTGCGAACCACCGTCATCGAGGATGGCGCGGTTCGTGCGCTGAATCGAGTGGTCGATAGCCTCGGCATAAGCCTGCTCATAGAACGAGAAGAGGTTCTCCCAAAGGGCGGTCTTGGCCACGGCGGCAGCCGACTTGCGGGCCTTCTTGACACCATCGGCCGAGAGGTTGGAGAAACGCACCAACGCATCGGCGATGTGAGCCACAGCCTCCTTGTCGTTGTAGTCGTCGCGACGAATTACCTCTACACCGGCGTGCTCCTTAAGTTTGTTCACCCACAAGCCGAAACCTGCCAAGGTCGAGGTGATGGTGGGAACAGAGAAGGCTACCGACTCCAGCGGCGTGTAGCCCCAAGGCTCGTAGTAGGAGGGGAATACCGTTAGATCCATACCCACGAGCAACTCGTAATAGTTCTTGTTAAAGATGCCGTCGGCACTATTTAAATAGGTAGGCACAAAGATCACCTTCACCTTCGAATCAGCCGACGAAAGGATACTGTTGTCGATCGCAAGCGAGATCTGATCCCAGGTCTGATTCGTCAGGTAGTGGGTCGAGTGCTTGTACTGTGCGGGATCGATCGGCTTCTTCTTATCGGCCAAATGAGCCTGCAGATCAGTACGGGCTCCATTGTTAGCGGCAGGCACCGTTACATAGGCCAGGATCTCGCGGTCAAGCGTCTCCGACATAGCAAGCTGCTTGAGCGACTCAAAGAAGAGATCCAAGCCCTTGTTGCGGAACTCATAGCGACCCGAGGTGCCGACAATCAGAGGATCAGACTCGAACTTGGTTCCCAGGCAGGCCTCTGCCACCGAAATCATCGCCTTGCGAGCCTCTTTGCGCTTCTGATCATACTCCTTACCGGTCCATACAAAGTCGTTCTCGAAACCATTGGGAGTTACGCAGGTTACCTCACGACCCAGCAGGAACTTGCACTCGTTGGCCGTAATGTCGCTCACCGTGAGGAACGCATCGTGGTACGAAGCGGCCATCTTCTCGATCGAGTGCTTGGCCATCACATTGAACTGGCGAGCCAACTCATCGGCGTTGAACTTCTCCAGGTCGTTGTACAGGGGCAGGCGGTTGCCGGCGATGCAGCGACCCATCACCGTGGCGTGCGTCGTGAAGAGCGTAGCCACATAGGGCGAGTGCTGACGCAGGTAGAGACCACCGGCAGCGGTCATCCACTCGTGGAAGTGGGCAGCCACCTTATCGGTCGATGCGCAGAAGTTATCTACATAGGAGGAGATCACCATACCGGCAGCGTAGCCGAAGAGTACGGGCTCCACATAGTCCCACTGACCCGAAAGCGAGTCCACATGATAAGTATCCCACAGCTCCTTCAGAATCTGATCTTTCTTGGGGAAGAGCGAGGTGAAGTCCACCAGGATAGCAACCGGATTGCCGTTAATCTTCCAACGTCCCACGCGAATACGAATACCCTCGTGGTAGAGGTTCTGACGCCAAGCCTTCAGCAGCTCGGTATCCTCCTCAAATTCGGGGTTTACCCCCTCGTGCGAAAAGTCGGGACCGATCAACATGTAGCGGTCGCCAAGTTTCTTCGTGGTAGTCAGGGCTTTGGTCGAGATCACGGTATGAATACCGCCGACCTTGTTGCATACCTCCCAACTGGCTTCAAACAAATAGTCGGGAGAGAGTTTTGCAGTCGTCATAATTTTTTTATTTACACGTATTTACAACTATTTTCTCTATTGTTTTTTAACCTAACTGGCATATAATAAGCCGGCGCAAAGGTAACATTTATTTATCGAACAACCAATTTTTTTAAGAATTTTATTAACTACTTTATCAACAGAGCCATAAAACTTTGCGAAAAAATTCACTCCCCGGGCTCAAAAAGCATTCCGATTAGATGATCCGAAAGAAGAAATCGCTCGGCCGGAATTTTCAGACCCTCGGGTGTAGAGCTCAGCAACCTTTGAAGGAGAAGCGGCTCGGCCTCTTTTTCAATTCGCACCACCGCCTCGGGGCCGAATTGCTCACCCATCTCTCGAAACGAAATCCCCTCCGCCGTACGCAGATGGGTCATCAGGTACTCGTTGAGCCGATCGCGCTCGGTGAGCCACTCCTGCTCGAAGCGAAACTCCGCCCCCGAGGCATAGCTCTCCACCGTATCGAGCGACCAACGGCGCGATAGTCCATCGAACGAGTGGGCCGCTGGGCCAATCCCAAGATATTCACGTCCTTGCCAATAGGCCGAGTTGTGCTTTGCCCGAAAGCCCGGGCGGGCATAGTTCGAGATCTCGTAGTGTTCATAACCGGCCCGGGTCAGTGTTTCATGAACAAGAGCATACTCCCGCTCGCTGACCGACTCCTCGACTGCCCGCAGTTCGCCACGCGCCTCCCTGCGTCCGAGGGCCGTATCAGGCTCGATGGTCAGGTGGTAGGCCGAAATATGCTCCGGCTCAAGGGCCAAGACCCGCTCCAGGTTGCGCCGCAACACCTCTTCTCCAAATCCTGGAACTCCGAAGATCAGGTCGAGTGTCAGATTCTCGAAGCCTGCGGCACGCGCCTCACGCACCGCCTCTTCGGCCCGCTGGGCCGTATGGCGTCGGTTCATCCAGCGAAGCTCCTCGTCATCAAAGGATTGCACACCAATTGACAAGCGATTGAAACCCGCCTTGCGCAGCCCCTCGAGGTAGGGTCTGGTCAGGTCATCGGGGTTGGCCTCCAAGGTTACCTCCCCCAAATGCGAACAATCGAAAAGTTCCTCCACCCGCCTCTTCAAGCCGGCAAGCTGCTCCACCGAGAGCAACGACGGGGTACCACCTCCGAAATAGAGGGTCTCGATCCGTTGGTCACGCAGATAGCCCCTCCGCTCCGAAAGTTCGCGATGCATCGCCGAAACCACCTCCTCCAAATAGGAGAGGCGCACCGACTTGTAGAAATCGCAATAGGCGCACAAGCGCTTGCAAAAGGGGATATGAATATAAACACCTGCCATTTAACTCATTCGGCCGAAATAGAGTCAGCCGATTGCAAAAATGTAAAAAAAGTTTCAGATTTACAAGATTTTGGGGATGAATGGTAAAAATAGCGGGACTAACCGCCGTAAGCACCGGATGAGCACCACACCACAGGGCGGTCTTCGGCAACCAAAAGCGAGATCTCGCCCCCGAATCGAGCAAACTAAATGGCTATAAATGAGGGTTATGAGCCCATAGAAAAAAATAATTAAAAAAATTTAAGAAATTTTGTGTTATTTATTTCACAATACCAAAAGTTTTCTTACCTTTGCCTCGTGAAAAAGTGGGTTTCGGTATAGGGCTTGCACACTTCGTCGCAGACAACACGAAGCCGAAATCCGCGAGGTTGGATTAGAAAAGGTTAAAGAACAACAAAATAAGCAACTTTAAAAATCGAAAACTATGGCTAAGATTGATTTGAAGAAGTACGGCATCAAGGGGGTAACCGAGGTGGTTTACAACCCTTCGTACGATGAGCTCTATCGCGAGGAGACCAAGAAGGGTCTGCGCGGTTTTGAGAAGGGTCAGCTGACCGAGATGGACGCCGTAAATGTAATGACGGGTGTCTACACGGGTCGCTCGCCCAAGGATAAGTTCTTTGTAATGGACGAGACCACGAAGGATACGATCTGGTGGACCTCCGACGAGTACAAGAACGACAACAAGCCCGTTACCAAGAAGGCTTGGAAGGAGCTGAAGAAGATCGCTTCGGAGGAGCTCTCGAACAAGAAACTCTATGTAGTAGATACCTTCTGCGGCGCCAACGAGAACACTCGTCTGAAGATCCGCTTCATCATGGAGGTGGCCTGGCAGGCTCACTTCGTGAAGAACATGTTCATTCGTCCCACCGACGCCGAGCTCGAGACCTATGGCGAGCCCGACTTCGTGGTACTGAACGCTTCGAAGGCCAAGGTAAAGAACTACAAGGAGCTGGGTCTGAACTCGGAGACCGCTGTAGTATTCAACCTCACCGAGAAGATGCAGGTGATCATCAACACCTGGTATGGCGGTGAGATGAAGAAGGGTATGTTCTCCTACATGAACTACCTGCTTCCGCTGAAGGGCATCGCCTCGATGCACTGCTCGGCCAACACCAACGAGAAGGGTGAGACGGCTGTATTCTTCGGTCTCTCGGGTACGGGTAAGACCACCCTCTCGACCGACCCCAAGCGTCAGCTGATCGGTGGCGACGAGCACGGCGGGGATGATGACGGTATCTTCAACTTCGAGGGTGGCTGCTACGCCAAGGTTATCAACCTCTCGAAGGAGAACGAGCCCGACATCTGGAACGCCATCCGTCGCAACGCGCTGCTCGAGAACGTAACCGTAGATAAGAAGGGTAAGATCGACTTCTCGGACAAGTCGGTAACGGAGAACACCCGTGTATCGTACCCCATCTACCACATCGACAACATCGTGAAGCCCGTATCGAAGGCTCCCGCCGCCAAGAAGGTAATCTTCCTCTCGGCCGACGCCTTTGGTGTGCTGCCTCCCGTTTCGCTCCTCACCCCCGAGCAGACGAAGTACTACTTCCTGTCGGGCTTCACCGCCAAGTTGGCCGGTACCGAGCGCGGTATCACCGAGCCTACGCCGACCTTCTCGGCATGCTTCGGCGCCGCCTTCCTTTCGCTCCACCCCACCAAGTACGGTGAGGAGCTCGTGAAGCGTATGGAGAAGTCGGGTGCTACGGCTTACCTCGTAAACACGGGATGGAACGGTACGGGCAAGCGTATTTCGATCAAGGATACGCGCGGTATCATCGACGCTATCCTCGATGGTTCGATCGACAACGCCCCCACGAAGCAGATTCCTATCTTCGACTTCAAGGTTCCGACCGAGCTCCCCGGCGTGGATACCAACATCCTGGATCCTCGCAACACCTACGCAGACGCTTCGCAGTGGGATGTTAAGGCTCAGGATCTTGCCGCACGCTTCATCAAGAACTTCGTGAAGTTCACCGGCAACGAGGAGGGAAAATCGCTGGTAGCAGCTGGTCCCCAGTTGTAATTCATCGAGCGGATTAGCTCCTCAATCATAGGGGCGGATGGATAAAAATTCCATCCGTCCCTATTTTTTGTCAACACAGAATAGCTCTACCCCGAGGAAAGGGCCCAGCCAAAGAATTGGGAAAAATTTTCCCCTTCTGAATTTCGATTTATGAATTATTTTGTACCTTTGCTGAAGAAACAAAAACAGAAAAAACATGGAATTTGAAGGCAAAGTAATTCAGATACTCACCAAAACCGAAGGCACCTCAGCGCGTGGCCCTTGGCAGCGTCAGGATGTCCTCTTCGAGATGGTTCAGGAGTTTTCGCGCAAGCTGTGCGTTACCTTTTTCAACAAACCCGAGGATGTAGCTAAGTTGCGCGTGGGAGAGCACTATACCGTGTCGGTCAATGTAGAGTCACGCGAGTATAACGGCCGCTGGTACACCGACGTCCGCGCCTGGCGCATCCAGCCCAAGCAGGCGGCAGCCCCCGAGGCCTCGATGCCCGACTACCCTCCTTATGGCGAGGATACGACCGCTCCGACAGCCAACAACTTTGGCTATGGATCCTCCTCGACAACCGGAGGATCGCCCATGGCCCCCGTAGCCCCTGTGGCAGAGGTGGATGACCTGCCGTTCTAAACCGTAAGTTGGAGGAGAATAGCTAAAGATTGGCAATTTGAGTAAAAAATCAGCCATTCCTCATTGCTCATTCTTCATTATTTACTATCTTTGCACCGCCTTTGCTACGACAAGGGCGCATAGGGCCCATAGCTCAGTTGGTCAGAGCAGCGGACTCATAATCCGAAGGTCGTGGGATCATGCCCCTCTGGGCCCACAAAAAAGTCTCGATCGAAATCGAGACTTTTTATTTTTATATGCTAAATAGAGAAGGTTCACCCTTTATTTAGAACCCCTCCAGGCAACCCAAGGCCCTATTTCCCCTCCTCCTGGCGCGCCAAGTTGTAGAAATAATCACGCAACTCATCGCGCGTGGCCGAACGAAACGAGACAGCTCCCGAAGCAAGGGGATGCCAGTGAGAAAAGAGCTGCAGATCGTTGGTTGCCGTCTCCAACATCAACCCTCCACCCATCAAATCGTGGGCAAACACACCCCACAGAGGCGATGGAGCCCCCTCGAAGCGAAAAAGATACAACTCGCCGGGAGATAAGAGAGCGGAATCCAAAGGGCGAAAACGAAGATCATCCTCCTGCAGAAGCAACCCCTCGGCCACAGAAATCACCGCCGATAGCCTACACTCCGCCCCCTCACTCCGCTCGACTCCACGGTGCTTCACATCGCTCATAATACAAGAATAGTTTTAATTATTTTTTTATTTTCTTGACAAATATAGGTATTTTTTACAATATATAAAACATTTTCTTGCCTTTTATACAAGTATCTGGCAAAATTTTTCTGCCTCGACAGCATCCTCCCTCGAATAGAGCAAAAAAAGAAAAAATAACGCCTCCTCCATGAGAGTTTGCAAATAAAACTGCCTCACTCAAAATTCGAATGAAGCTGTTTAGCGAAAAATTAAATTTCGCAATCTCTATCACATTTAATAAGAAGAAAGTACCCCCCCATTAGGGTTGACCAAGAAAGCCCCTCCTACCAAGGAGGGGTTTGGGGTGGTTGTCAAAAAAAATCTGCGGCTCCGGCCGCCTCTTTAAGCCAAAGCCCACCAAGTTTGGTGGGCGAATCCGAAAGGATTGCTTGTTGTATCAAAATAGTAAGTCCCCCTTTTCAAAGGGGGATTTAGAGGGATTGTATGCAACAACTGCGGCTAAAGCCGCCTCTTCAAGGTCTATTGCACCAGTCAATAGCTCCAATAAGACACCTCCCATGAAAGCACAAAAAAAGGTCAACCCGTTTGGATTGGCCTCATAAGCCCCTCCTACCAAGGAGGGGTTTGGGGTGGTTGTCAAAAACATCTGCGGCTAAAGCCGCCTCTTCAAGGTCTATTGCACCAGTCAATAGCTCCGATAAGACACCTCCCATGAAAGCACAAAAAAAAGGTCAACCCGATTGGATTGACCTTGAAGAGGCGGCTACCTACTCTCCCACACGATAAGTGCAGTACCATTGGCGTTAGTGAGCTTAACTTCTCTGTTCGGAATGGGAAGAGGTGGAACCTCACCACTATAACCACCTAAAAGAACTCTTCGCTTCATTCTAT
>JAZLDX010000027.1:0-19837 GCA_045614985.1 Alistipes sp.
TTGGGGTCGTACACGTCGGTCGAAGGCTCACCCTTGATTGTAACAAAGAGACGATACGAGTGTCCGTGAATCTCACGACACGCCCCGTCATACCCCTCGAGCGAGTGCGCCGCCTCAAACGTGAACTCCTTGGTAAGTCGAATAGTTGCCATAGTTTGATATTGATTTTACACAAAAATACGCTATATTCTCCTCTTTTGCAAGAAATAGTCCCTACTCCAAAAAAATAGTGTAGGATTTGCCGTGGATTTTGGTGAGGGCGAGGCGGTGGGTGGTGCCACTGCGGGTCGAGGTGCGGCGGCGGAGCTCGTCAACGCCGATGGGGAAATCACGCAGGATGATATCTACGCCCTGACCCTTCAGCTCCTTTTTAAGTCGTTTTATATCAAATGGTTCTATGCGGGCGATGCGCTCCACACGACCCAGCACATCGTGCGGCTCAGTGCGAGCAAAGCCGAATGAATTATTGCTCCAGATATCTGCCTGACCGAGCAGGGCGTGTTGTGCAAGGCGTGCCTTTTGCAGCGCCACGTCGGGGATTATAAGCCACTTATACTCCTCGGCGGCGAACTCCCCCTCGAAGGGCTCATCGCTCACCTCATCACGCAGGAACTCGACCCTGGCTCGTCCCACAGCTTCGGCTGCCAACGTCGGGCGGCGACCGTCGATATAGATATTAACCTCCTTGCACTCTCCGCCCAGCGAGATGACCTCCACGCCACACTGCCCAAACAATCGAATAGCCTCATCGACATCAAACAGCGGAGAATTCTTGATGGCCAACCTATCCGTCACACGCCTAATCAGCGGCTCAAGTAGCACCATATTGGGCGAACAATCCTCCAATCGCACCACTCTTCGGCCATCGGCTGTGCGCCTATCGGGGTCGGCATAGACCCAATCGAAACGCTCTTCGCAATGAGCCAAATACTCCTCGGCCGAGGTGCAGATCACCTCGACATTTTCAGCCCCCAGGCGACGCAGATTCTCGCGCGTGATCGTCGCCAACTCGGGATCGCGCTCCAGGGCCACCACGCGGCGAAACGAGCGCGAAAAGTGGAGGGTATCAACCCCCAGACCGCAAGTCAGGTCAAGGAGGCTCTCCCCCGCAAGGTGTTTCGTGGCGGCTGCCGCCTCACTCGAAGCTTGTTCAAAGGCGCGCGGAGGGAAGAGACAACCCGCCTCCACATAGCTCGGCAGTTTGCGCTGGGCCCGCCGGCGGTATTTGAGTTGCGAGGCCACGAGCGCCGCATGAGGGATGCGCCTATCGAGAGCCACCTGCAAGGGGTCTCGTTCGGCATGTTGCGCCACCAGCGCACGAAATTCCTCGGAGAGCAGGATCGAGAGTTCGTCAGAGTTCATCAGCATCAATCGTTTCTAAAGAGAGGGTATTCGATTTATTCTGTTTTTTGAAAATTTCGTTTTTTTCTACTTTAAAACCCCAAGAGAGGAGGGTTAAAAGGGCAAAGAGAAGGTAGATCAACCCCACGGCAAGGCCACTCGGATGGAGTTCGAAGGAGGCGTACGGCAAGGCCGCCACCCCCTCCACAATCTGATTTTGGAGCGAGGCCAACCCCTCGATTGCCCACGCAAAAATCGGCTGCCAAAAGGCAAAGGGGAGCAAGATCCACACCAACGAAAGGGAGATGATCAGTTGTGCCAAAAAGATCACTATCGGATTGATCAGAATGCCGATTGGGGAGAGGATTCCGAAGCGATAGGCCACCAGCGGAGCCGTGGCAAGGGTGGCTACAACACCGATCAAAAAGAGGGCCGCAAAGCCACGCATCAAGTGGCTACGCAGCCCTCCCAGGAGAGGAATTCCCCAACTCAGAATGGCCGCAACGGCCAGAAACGAGAGTTGGAAACTGATGTCGAAGAGTTGCATGGGCTCCAAAAGGAGCATCACCACCGCCACCCCAAAGAGGATGTTGAGCCCGCGATAGCGAAGCGACAAGGCAAGGGCCACCTGCAAGGCCGAACACATCCAGGCGGCACGCAGCACGCTGGGCGAAGCTCCGCATACCAGAGCGTAGAGCCAAACCAACAACAGGGCAAGGAGGTTTTTCAGGCGATGGCCTCCACGAAGCAACGGAAGCCACCCAAGCAAGAGGTTGATCGCCACAAAGAGGATCCCGACATGGAGTCCCGAGACGGCCAACAGATGGGCAGTACCGCTTCGAGCGTAGCCGTCTCGCAAAGAGGGGGTAAGGCGTGCCCGCTCTCCCAGACTCATCGCCTCAACCAATGCGCGATTTTCGGGCGAAAGCCCGAGGCGTTCGATCCGCTCCACGCCTTGTTGATGCAGTCGTGCAAACCTTCCAAATTGCTGCACGGTATCGCGCTCGATCAGGTTGCTTTTTCCCACCCAGATGCGCCCCACATAGCCACGATATGCCTGCAACGAGCGGTAGAAGGGGTATTTCGAGGAGTAGGGGGTAATTCTTCCGATTGCCACAAGCGACTCTCCCACACGCGGCATCCAAGTGGAGTCGGCATAGAGGGTTACACGCTTTTCGGAGCCATGCCACCGCCCCGTCGCATCGCACCAAGCCTCCACGCGGGCCGAAACCGAAGCATATTTTTCGCGCATTCGAGGCTCCTCCTCGATACGCAACGCCACAAGGAGTCGCTCTCCGAGAGGCAAGGCAACCTCCTCTTCATGAAGAGACGTCACCCCCATCCCAAGAAGCAAGAGCGCGACAACGGTGTAGAGCGATGAGCGAAACCAAAGAGCACACCCCCCTGCGACCACCACGCCCACCCACAAGAAGAGGGCCGGGAGGGCCAGGAAGCGGCCGACAACGATGCCCACAGCCACGGGAATCAATACCCGCAGCATGGGGAGTTCGCGCAGGCGAACCGCTATCTCCTTTGCCGACCAGCGTATCATGGCGTAAAATTACCGCTTTTTTGTCGATTTCGGGCCAAAATCGGCAAAAAAGAGCTCCCACCCCGCCACAACCTCCTCCGCAATGGCCTCCACACCGTTCTCCATCTCCGACATGGCCGCGGCAAAGGGGATCATGATTTTTCGGTCGAGCGTACTGAGTCGGCTATCGGGAGCAATTCCCACCCGCTCGCAAACAAAGCGGAGGTAGGCCTCAGTGTGATTCTCCGAGGGGGGAGCCCAGCGCGAGATCCACTGGCGTGGGGTACGCAGACCGTGGCGCACTTCATAGGTGTAGAGCACGGTAAAAAGGGCGCGATAGCCCCACTCCATGGCCGCAAATTGGCGAAATTCAGGATCCGTTGCGCCCTCTATCTCTCCGCGATAGAGCCCAGGGCGACCGCTCTTGCGGATGTTCCCCGGGTTGCAGTTTCGTATTCCTCGACTACGCACCGCGCACCCCCTTTCTGATTCGGTTGCGGGCTACGCGACGAATGGCTCGAAAGAGCGGCCCGTCGGAGAGTTCGCCGGCATTTTCCAAGAACGACCACATCTCCACACCGCAGGTGAAGCCGGTCAGGAGTTGTGCCAAATGGAGGGTCAAAAAGCCCAAGACACACTGCTCTAACAGCCAGGCCATCGAAATTGCCATCCATACGAAGCCCGCCTTGAGGATCGTGCGCCAGGCCCGGTGGCTCTCAAAGAACCACTCGCGACCCTCGCGCTTTGCTCTCGCCCGATCGGCTGCGACCCCTGTCAGGAAATCGACAAAGATAAAGAGCGTGGCGCAACCCACCAGGGGAAGAATCGGGGCAAACAGAGCCCCGAGAGCCACCAATGCCCCACTACAAAATCTGTAAAAGGCCTCCATGGTTGCGACAACGGTTACGGATGTTCTCTTTCGGGTCATACTCCTCCAGGGCCCCCTCGGCATGCAGTCGGCGCAACTCGGCATCGAGTCTGCGGCTCAAAGTCTCAATTTCGGAGCGGAGGGCGCGATCGGCCGTAGCGAAACTCTCCTCGGAGGCCGACTGCCACCCTTCGCCCTTCGGAGTGACCACACCCCCGGCGCAGGCTCGCAGACGCAACTGTGGCAGCAGGAGGCGCTTCACCCCCACGGCCGCCAGGGGCTTGACATAGTGAACGGAAAACTCCTCATAGGCCCCATCAAGGAGTTTTTCGTAGAGACTGCGCCCCACAAGGGGTCGCACATAACGCTCCTCGGCCGCCACAATGAGTGGTTCGGAGAGGGCATCGGGTGGGAGGTACTCACCCGCCGCAAAGGCGAGGTTGAGTACCTGTTGAGGGGTAAGAATGGTTTTCATCAGATGGGATCAATGGATTTCAGGTTATACTTGGCGATTTGCGAGAGGTAGTACTGCTGCTCGGGATCCTCGGGGTCGTACTCCAGGCCGTCGGCCTTGCGCGCCTCCCAAACGCGCATATAGATGGGTTTGGATCGGGTCGGGGGGCGATTGACGATCTCGAGCGACGAGCAGTCGATTGCCAATACCTCGCCAATAATGCGTCGAATGGGCTCCATGAGTTCATCCTGTTCTCCGAGGATCACCGTATTGAGAGCCACCTCATACTCGTGCAGAATACGCTCAGCACTGAATCCCGAACTATACTCCAACCCACTGAGGGAACGAAACCAAGAGTGCGCCACCACAATATCCGAAGTGGCCTGGTCGTGCAACGACTTCCAATCCCCCTCATTCTCCGACGAGATGGGGATAAAGCGCGAATTTTCGTTCTCCTTGCCCTCCTTCACCACAAACATCACCTGGCCAGGGCGACCTCCGAATTTGCGTTCGGCAGTGCGGATCAGCTCCTCGGCCTCCTCCTCCGACTCCATCGAGCTGTCGAGCATCATCACACCCGAGAGCTGAAACGAGTTGTCCAGGCGCGAGATGTTCCAGCGATCGGTCTTGTAGGCGATGGCCGAAACATCCATTCCGGCAATGTAGGGTGGCACCCCGTAATGCGTAAACTGCGGTTCGTAATCCTTGTAGTGGACGATCGAGCGCCAAGTGCCATCGGCCTGCTCCTCCATCCGAGGCCAAAGGGGTAGCGACTTTGCCTCCGAGGCTCGAAAGGCCCGCCAATCGGGATGGAGCAGGATGTGGAGGTTGTCTTTGGCCACACGACAGTGCGTGGCATCCTGGTGGTAGAGCGAAAGGAACGAACGCGAGGCATCGGTCACCACCTCCAAAAAGGCATTACCGAAGAGCGCCTTGTCGAAAGCCAACTTATTGAGCACCTTGCGCAACGACTCCTGCGCTCCGTTGGCGCGCTCTACAAATTGGCGGAGCAGGGTCTCCCCCTCTCCGCAATTAAACCCCTTGCCCGAGATGTAATCGGCCTTGTCGTTGATGATGCGACGATGCACCGTCGAGCGACGCGAGAGCAGAGCCAAGGCCTCGGGCAGCAGGTTGTCGTCACCCCAACGCCAGAAGTGTTCGTTGTCGGCCACACGACTTCCCAGATAGATATAGGGCTCTTCGTGGCAATTTCGAACCGTGATTTTTCTGTTTTTTTGCTTTTTCATTCTCTTCGTACTTTTGTGTTATAGGAGGTTTCAGGTGGAGAGTCTACAGCCACTCCACCCGAAACCATCCCCCGATTAGGCTCGCAACTGAGCCAGGCTCACAATGCGCTCGTCGAGGATCTCGCAGCCAGCCATAAAGGTCGCACGCTGACGATTCTCCATCAGGTCGGGGTTGTACCACATACGCACCTCCGTTCCGGGGAAATCGGCCGTATTGACAGCCAGCACCAGGTTGCGGCGGTCGGTCAGCAGACAGCACGACCCGGGCAGCAGGCTATCCTTGAGGTAACTTCCAATGTGAAGGTCGATGACCGGAATTCCGTGGTAAGCGAGCGTGGGTCGGCCGTTGACCATCTCCATATAGGCCGAGTCAGCCCCCTTCGAATCGAGGTACTTTTCGTAGAGGTGATAGATGTCCGAGGTGACGAAGAGTGCCAGCTGGCCCTCGCCCTTGAGATCCTTCAGACGGTCATCGGCCTGCTCCCATACCTTGTCGAAGATCTCGACTGCCCCCTCGGGCGAGTCGATCACCGTCGAAGCATACTGATAGGGAGTTATGTCACCATTCTCCACACACTGCGCCATCAGGGTCAGGAAGCCGTTGAAGGTGTTGAAACCGGTATCAAGGGAGGTGTCGCCCACCCACATCGTGGCGCGAATCGCCTCGGCAATGGCACGCTTGAAGAGTTCGGTCTCGGCCGCCTCGAGCTCCGTACCCGAGAGATCATCGAGACTCGCTCCGGCATGGCCCACAATCTGCTCATAAACCATCGAGAAGTAGTCGGCGGCAGCAAAGCCCAACTCGGCCTTTACGCGCTCCAGGGTGATGGTCTTTTGGGCCTTGGTGGCAGCCACACCTCCCGACCAGCCGGCCGAGGCGTACTTCTGCAGAATGTTGCCCTGCGGCTCCCAAAGTTGTACGGTGGTCGGCGTAGGCATGTTGTAGAGGATGCGCACACCCAGCTCCTGGGCCGAGGGGCCTGCCAGCATGGGGCGGAAGAAGATAGTCTCCAGATCGTGTCCGGTGTAGGTCTTGGGATTTTCAATAAACGACATGTTTTTAGATTTTTTAAGGTGAATAAATAGGAAAGTTTTTGCTGTTTTTTTAGGGAGGGGTGATTCCCTCGGTTTCGATGTAGGGTGGCAGAATCCACAACCTATTTACGAAAACTTTTGATGTCGGCGGCATAGGCCTCCTGGTTGGCCGACTGCAGGCGGTCGCGCAGCGAGGGGTCCTCTCGCTCCCCGAGGGGCGTAGTCTGCGAAGCCTGTTGTCCGCGCAAGAGCGAAGTCGGACTCTGCCTCTTATAGGACTCCCCGGGCTCGAAATGGAGGATATTACGCTCCTCGCCGGGCAGGGGCACCTCCTCCGAGGAGCGGATGGCTGCCATCAGACGCTGCCAGCCCTGTGCCAAACTCTTGGCCAAGGGCCCCCTTTCGGCCTCGGGCAAGGAGGGCTGTTCGCTCGTAGCGTCAATCAGACGATCGGCCAAACCGAGACGAAGAGTCTCTTCGGGCGAGAGCCAGCGACCTCGACCATTATTCTCGGCCATCAGGGAGCGAAACTGCTCGGCCTCGAAGCCCGATCGCTCGGCATAGAGGGCCGCCAATCGCTCATCGGTCTTTTCGAGCAATTCGGTCTGGGCGCGCAACTCCTCGGCATTGCCCTCGGTGGCACAGATCGAGTGGTGGATCAAGTAGAGGCACCCCGGGGCAATCTCGCGACACCCCTCCGAAGCGGCCTGGGCGATGATCGTGGCTGCTGAAGCAGTGTAGCCATAGCAACGGGTCGTAATGTGGGCTCCGGTACCCCGCAGGGCTTCGTAAATCAGGAGGGCATCGTTCACATCGCCCCCCGTCGAGCGGATGTGAACCACCACCTCACCCTTCTCGATGGTGGCAATGCGCTGCAACGCCTCGCGAAAGCCCTCGTAGGTGGCTACGCGCTGATCAGGATGGTCGAACTGCCACTCCTCGGGGACTCCGATGGTCCCCTCGATCTCAATCTCACAGCGCTCAGCCTGGTTTTGAATTAAAATTTTGTTCTGCATCTTTTTGGATTCATCTGTTAGGTTACTTTTTTTGATAAACGGCCGTGCGCACCTTTTCGTAGGAGCAGCAGAAGTGTTGAGCCACCACCTCCATCGCCTCGCAACGTCCCATTCCCTCGCGGGTGAGTTGCTCCACCTCCCCACGAATCGCCTGCCGCTCGGCTGTGCGGAGGTCGATCAACCCCTCCGCAAGTAGCCCCTCAAGCAGCCCCTCATGACCCCGGAAATAGCCCTCTAAATGGTGGCGCACACGGCTTTCGGGGTGTGTCATCGGGCGACTCATGGGCGGTCATCGTTTAGGAGTGAAAATCGACAAAGGGCTATCCCCTGCTGGGGATCGTAGCGTTCGATCGCTTCGAGACGACAGCGCACATTCTCTTCGCCAAGCCGAAAGAGAAAAAGAGCATCCATACCAACCGCATCGTCGATGGATCGATGACACAACGCCTTGAACTCATCTACCCCAAGCAGCAACTTCAAGACGATCTGCTCGCCTCGATTACGCACCTCCTCCGAGGGGTCGTGGAATCGGTGAAGCCCCGGCACCCCATCACGATCCTCGAAACAGAGCGTCACACCCTCCTTCCCTTCGCTCTTCGGAAGGTGAAAAACCGCCAGCGGATAATACCCCTCGGGGGCGGGAGCCCCCAACCGCTCACCCTCTGGAAGCGAGTTCAACCCCCGATAGCTCACAATGCGCGGAGAGAATTCGAAATTCTCTACACTCTCCTCCCAATCGCGGTTTCCGACACGCAAGATTAGGGCCGAGGGTGCCCCCTCAAAGTGTCCCTCCTCGTTGAGTGTGGGGGCGAATAGCCGATTGCGCACCTCCTGCTCGCCCTCCAGGGTAGCCATCGAATCCCTTTGCGAAAACCACTCTCCAAAGGGGCTTTCAAGGGTTTGATTCAGTCGCTCCACAGCTCCATCGCCCTGCAGGTATCCGTAACGATAGGCCTCATGTTCCTGAGAATCGCACTGCTCCACCCGAATCGCCTCATCAACCACCTTGTCGCTCCAATCTACCGCCTGCTCCTGCTCATAAAAGTCGCCATAGGGCTCGATAAAGAGCACCCGCTGCTCCTCGTCCGAAAAGATCCTCAGGTTGAAGAGGTGGGCTACCGCCTCCACCAACTCCGCCTGTCGGAAGTCGTGGCACGAGACCTCGCTCCAAGTAAGGCGCTCACCGTAGCCGGGGCGGGGCGAAAAGATGGGGCGCAACGAACTCCCCTTCAGCAGCGTGAAGGTCATCCCGGGATCCGCACCATAGAAATAGATGTGGCGAAAATACTTGGGTGATGTGGGGCCGAGGGGCTCGGCCGCCGTGCGAATCCGAAGTTCGGCCTCGGTGGTTCCGCACTCCTCCACATAGCCATCATAGAGGGCCCAATCCTCCGTGTAGGGCTCCCAGAGGTTGGTCGAGGGGTTCAGTCGCTCCAACCACGGGGTTCCGACCGCACCCGCCGAAGGAAGGGTAACGAGTTCCGAGCGTGTGGAGAAAATTTTGACCACCTCGCCCTCCTCGAGGCGGAGGCGGAGGCTCTCTCCGGCGCGGTGGTCGAAGACCACGATCCGATACTGTTGGCCGGCGATGAGTTCCTCGCGTCGATCCTCAAAGCGATTCGGAAGCTCAGTGCGGAAGTCAGCTCCCTCGCCCAGGTAAACCCCATCAAATCCCGCGAGGCGGTGGCGAGTCTGAATGCGGTAATCGGTGCGGTAGCGGAGGTGATACTCAAAACCCGCCTTCAACTCCGTCAGCGGACGAAAGAGGATCTCCCCCTCCTCTACTCGGAAGCAGTCGTTGGTTGAGAAGCACTCCGAGAGGGGATTTCCCTCCTCATCGGGGGTGCTGGGAAGGTAGGCATCCACGAGATTCCCCACCGTATTGACCGCCATAAAGGGCGTTGCATAGACCCTTCCCGTAGCATCGGCCACGGCCGAGGTCGAACGGCTGCGCAACGCCAGAAAGTCCATTCTCTTCTTGCGCATGGTCGTATCGGAGGAGGGGTAGGCCCCGCTAATGTAGAGCGATCGGAAAAAGTCGCTTTGCAGGAAATCACTCTCCACGGTGTAGCCCGCCCGAACGAAGATCGCCTCCAAGAGGCTCTTCAGATGAAGAAACGGATGGAAATCGTCCACCGAGAGGAGTTGCTCGACGGCCCGCATCGACCCCTCGGCATAGGGAGCGCGGTAGTCGTCGCAGGCGATGGGCAGAAAGCGCACCACCTCATCCCGGTCGCCCCAACTATCGCAAATCGTGGAGGGCAGCAACAACTTGTCGAAGAGAATAGGAAGGGTGTCGAGCTTTTGTCGGGAGGCCTCCTTGGCCCAATCGGCCGCACCACCGCGCAATTCGATTCGATAGCAGTGCGAGAGATCCTGCGGGGAGCAACTACGCAGACGAGCCACCCCCTCAAAGAGGGGAACCCCCTCCTGCGTTATTTGGGCACGGTGGAGCGAAAAATTGAAACGCTCGGCCCCATGGGGAAGACGAGCCTCCTGCAGGAGGGCATCGTTGATGGGCGTTGAGGGCAGCTCCAGCGTGATCGAGAGCCCTTCTCGCAGCGCCTCTACCGATTTCAGGGAGTCTGACGACCACCCCAACGATACGGAAGTTCCGGGGGTCAGGTCGCAATGTTGGTTGTCAATTTTTAGCTCCATGGACGAATGGTTTTAAGGGGTTCTGTCAGGGTAAAACGCAGGGCCGAGAGAAAACCCTGGCGGAAGAGTATCATCTCACCGGAGGGGGTGGCTGTGACGGGAAGATACTCGCCGTCGGGGCCGACGATCCAGGCGTGGGGAGCCGTCCCCAACTCGGCCAACGCCCGCAGGCGATCCTCCACCTCATAGGCCGAGAGGAGTTGCCACTGCCGCTGATAGCCGCTTTCGAGCAGATGGTCGCAGCCATCGGCCAGGGTCAGGTCGCTTCGCTGTTGCACCTCGCGGCACACCTCGGGCGAAGGAAAGGTGTAGTGCTCCACCGAGCCTCCACGCCCCACCCAGGCCACACGCACCCCTCCGGACAGGGGTTGTGTCAAGGCATAGGAGATCGTTACCTCCTGCGAGGTGGAGTAGAAGCGCACCTCGATACGCTCCACCTCGGGCTCCATGCCATCGGTCGCAAGACGGAATAGAGCCGGCCCTTCGCTGTGGTTCGAGATATACTCCTCCACGGTGCTCCCTCGTGGGGTGAAGCGCTCTACCTCGGCATAGAGCACATCCCGATCGAGTAGCAGCTCCTCGCTCTCCCCTCGGGCAATCAACCTTCGCAACGGGAAGGTGCTCAACAACAAGGGTTGCGGCGGTTGGGTTGCGAAGGGGAGAAAGCGGCGGATGACACTCACCCCCTCAACACGCACCAGGACATGGGCCGTGCGTTGGGTTGCAGAGGAGAATCCCGTGGGGCTCGAAGCGGGATCCCATCGAAGGCGGCGTCGCAGCAAGGGGGCTACATCAATCCGGCCCGAGGAGCAGTTTCGCAAGAGTTTTGTGGCGATTTTTTGGCGGCTTTCGGCATCGAGGATCTCGACTCGTAAGTCGCGCGGTGCCGCATCGTCACCAAATTCGTAGACCAAAGGAGCAAAGAGCGATGCTCCGTTTTGGGGAGTGGTTGTAAAGATCATATTTTTAGATTTTAGGTTGTTTTTCCTGGGATTCGGGTTCTTTGCCTGCCGCCACCTCTTCGTGGGCGGATATTGGCGGAGAGCGAAGGGTGGAAAAGGGTGCCGATCGGGCTGTTCAAAAGCGCAGATCGTTGTTGATAAGTCGTTAAAAAAGTGTTGACAATATCGATGAGAAAAGGGTATAATCTCCCCGTAAAAAGCGGTTTAGGCTCTGTTGATAAGTTTATAAACAGTGGGGAAGAGTGTTGATAACACCCGTTTGACAGTGCAAATATATAATACCGAAAACCCCTTTGTCAAGAGGTTTTGTGATTTTTTCTTGATTTTTTAGAAAATTTCAATTTTCAAAAAAACGCAAACAACAATCTATCAGCAACTTACAAAATACAATCTAAAAAACAAGTTGCTGGGGAACAAAAAAATTTTCATTCCAGCACCGCCTTTGCAACTATTTTTGTACCTTTGTACGATGAACGGGGTTTTCGAAAAGACTTTCCACCCCCGAAAGAGATGTTGAACAAAACGAAAAACTATGGATGATGCTCTTGGTTCCCCGTATAGCGGCCGTGTCGTACCTCAATACGATCCCATTCATCTATGGTATCGAGCATGCAGATAACCCTCTGCGTGCCGAATTGTTGTTGACCCCCCCCGCCACCTGTGCTCAAAACTTCCTGGAGGGCAAAGCCGACATCGCGCTTCTGCCCGCCGCTGTGGTGCCACAACTCACCAACTATGAGTTGCTGCCCGACTATTGTTTGGGGGCCGTGGGTCCTGTACGCACGGTGGTCATCGCCTCGCACCAACCCCTGGCAGAGGTAAAACGCATCTTCCTCGATCCCCACTCGCGTACCTCGGTGCAGTTGGCCGGCTGGTTGGCCGCCAACAAATGGCACATCTCCCCCGAGTGGTATACCCTTGAGGACTACGCCCAGGTAGCGCACCCCGAAAAGGGAGATGCCTTCCTGCTGATCGGAGACAAGGTCTTTGGCTACGAGGGGCAGTTCCCCTTCCTCTACGACTTGGCCGAGGAGTGGCAGACGGCCACCGGCCTCCCCTTCGCCTTTGCGGTTTGGGTGGCCCGCAAAGGGACCCCCTACGAAATGACCGATGCCCTGACCGAGGCGCTGACCTTCGGTGTGGAGCACACCTACGAGGCAGTATTGCACTACGGCTTCGACAAAAAGCCCTACGATGCTTACGACTACCTCACGCGCAACATCGATTTCCTATTCGACAACGAGAAACATCGAGCCCTCCAAAAATTCTGGGACTCGGGGGTAAAGATTACCCCTCGGGTCAACCCGGGCTGAAGAGCATAGGCGCTGTCAGGATGCGCCGCCCTTACGGAGATCAAAAACCAAAAGTTAGAAACCGGGACCTCCCCTTTGGAAAAGGGAGTCCGCAAAAAAGGGTGCTCAAAAAATGATTACCATCTACTTAAAACAGTATAACAAAATCATCCGCAATGCCGATGTGGCCCTCTTCGACGAGTTGGGCTACGACGACATCTTGTGGATCGACATGCTCCAACCCTCCATCAAGGAGCAAAAGGCCGTCGAGAATTTCATGGAGTTCAGCCTCCAGACCCGTCAGCAGGTCGAGGAGATCGAGTCTACCTCGAAGTACTCCGAAACGGAGAATACGATCGTCTCGAACTCCAACTTCTTTGTTCCTACGGGCGACAGCTTCACGGTCGAACCCGTGTCGTTCACCATCTCCAACGAGGGTGTGCTGGTCTCAGTGCGCCAAGCCGAATTCCGCACCTTCCGCGAGGCCGAAAAGCGTCTGCAGATGAACTACCGCAGCTACTCCACTGGCTACCACATCTTCATCTCGCTTCTCGAGGTACGCATCGACTACGATGCCGACTTGGTGGAGATGGTGGCCAAACAGGTCGGAGCCCTCTCGAAGGAGATCTCGACCGAGGATTCGATCGACAAGGAGATCATCCTGCGTATCAACAGCCTCCAGGAGAGCACCATGTTGCTACGCGAGAATATCTTCGACCGCCAGCGTGTCCTCTCGGGCGTACTGCGCTCCGAACGCTTCCCGAACGATATCTATCCGCGCCTGCAACTGATGATCAAGGACGTAAACTCGCTGATCAACCACGCCGACTTCAGTTTCCAGCGTCTGGACTACATCCAGGACTCCGCCCTGGGTCTGATCAATATCGAGCAGAACGAGATCGTGAAGATCTTCTCGGTGGCCTCGGTAATCTTCATGCCCGCCACGCTGATTGCCAGCATGTATGGTATGAACTTCAAACTTATGCCCGAGTTAGATTGGGTCTATACCTTCTCCAACGGCTTCACCCTCCCCTTGGGCTACCTCTTCGCCATCGGACTGATGGTTCTCTGCTCGGGGGTAACCATCTGGTTCTTCCGATTCAAAAAGTGGCTCTAATCCGGCCGCCTCAAAAAGAAAGGAGGGCTGTCCGAAGCAACGGACAGCCCTCCTTTTGGGGTATTATCGAACCCTTACCAGATAATCACACGCTTCTCGGGGGCCAGGTACATGCCATTGTCAGGCTGTACGTCGAAGGCATCGTAGAAGCTCTGGATGTTCTTCAGCGTGGCGTTCACGCGGTTTACACCCAGCGAGTGTACATCAAGCTTCGTCAGACGGGCAATCTCCTCATCGCGAATATTCTGAGCCCAAAGGGCGGCATAACCCAGATAGAAACGCTGCGCAGCCGTGAAGCCCTCGATCGGATCGGGGGTTACGCCGTTGTAGCTGTTCTGCAGAGCGGTGAAGGCCACACGCAGACCACCCTGGTCGGCGATGTTCTCACCCAACGAGAGCTCACCATCGGCATAGAGGGCGGGCTGATCCCCCTTGGCAGGGAGTACCTCGATGGCATTGAACTGCTCCACCAAAACATCGGTGCGCTCCTTGAAGGCAGCAGCATCGGCCTCGGTCCACCAGTTGTTCAGGTTGCCGTCCTTGTCGTAGTTGCGGCCCTGGTCATCGAAACCGTGGGTCATCTCGTGGCCAATTACCACACCGATGGCACCATAGTTCACAGCATCATCGGCCGTTGAGTTGTAGAACGGAGGCTGAAGAATGGCTGCAGGGAAGCAGATCTCATTGGTGGTGGGGTTGTAGTAGGCATTCACCGTCTGGGGGCTCATGAGCCACTCCTCCTTATCCACGGGCTTGCCTACCTTGGCGAAGTCCTCGGCGGCCGACCAGATGCTGGCGGCTACAATGTTCTCCCAATAGCTCTTCGAGGGGTCGATCTCGAGCGAGTCGAACGACTTCCAGGTATCAGGATAACCGATCTTCACCTTGAAGGTGGCGAGCTTCTCGTGGGCACAGCCCTTCGTCTCGTCGGACATCCACTCCAGAGCATCAATGTGCTGACCAAGGGCCTCCTGGAGGTTCTTCACCAGCTGGGTCATCTTCTCCTTGTCCTGCTCCGAGAAATACTTCTCTACATACATCTTACCTACAGCCATATCGAAGGTGGCATCGGTAGCTGCCATGGCACGCTTCCAGCGCGGACGGGGCTCCTGGGCACCCGACATCTGACGACCGTAGAAGTCGAACGAAGCGGCGTAGAACTCATCATTCAGGTGCGAGGTGGCCGAATTCAGGTAGTGAGCAGCAATGTAGTAACGAATCTGCTCCATGGGGGCCGTCTTCAGCAGGTTGTTCACCAGCGCCAAAACCTCGGGCTGACCCACGATGATGGTGGCAGGAGCCTCCATGCCGAGGATCTTGAAGTAGGCCTCCCAGTCGGTCTGACCATACTGCTTAGCAAGCTCCTCGTAGGGGGTAGCGTAGTAGTTGGCACCCATATCGCGGAGCACAACACTCGAGCGCGAGATCTTGGCAATCTGATCCTCGATGGCGAGGGTAGCCTCCATGGCCTTCACAGCCTGAGCCTCCTCCATACCGGCGAGGGTAAAGATCTTCTGCAGGTAGGCCTTGTAACCCTCCTTGATGGCGGCATTGGCCTCCTCGATGTAGTAATCACGGTTACCCATGCCCAGGCCGCTCTGCCAGAGGTAGAAGGCGTTCATGTCGCTGTTCTTCATGTCAGCCTCCACAAAGGGGGCGAAGAAGGGGTGGCAGATGCCGTAGTGGAGCGTAGCCAAGAGGTCGGTAAGGCCCTCACGCTCTACGGAGAGAATCTCCTGCAGCATGGCCTGTACGGGGGCGGCACCCTCCTGATTGAGGCGTACCGAGTCGAGACCCAACTTGTAGAGGTCGCAAATCTTACGCTCCACCGAGCCGGCCTCGGTCTCCATCTTGGTCATCTCCTTGAAGAGGTCGTTGATACGAATCTCGTTGTTCTCGCGCAACTTGTCAAACGATCCGTAGCGGGCATACTCGGGCTTCAGGGGGTTCTTCTCCTGCCAACCTCCGGTAGCATACTGATAGAAATCCTCGGTAGGAAGGACGCTCTTATCGAAGCTCGTCATATCAATGGCGGGCGACGATGTCTTCTGTGCACACGATACACTCATAAGTGCAACTGCAAAAAATAAAAGAGTTTTTTTCATGTTAATTGATTAGGTTTATTATGTTGCTTTCTCTTCTGTTTTTCTTTTTTCGCTGTTAATCAACTAACAAAGGTACCTATTTTTTGAAAAAGTCAAAAAAAATCGGCCCAAAAAGCGTGATTTTGAGCGATTTTTCAACCCCACAACCCCTGTTTCCCGGCAACTCACCCAATAATCCTCCCTAAAAGTGCTCGATCCTTAATTCTTTTTCGTATCTTTGGTGTCGTTACGACACCTTCTAAAATTTTACGGTCATGTTGGATTTGGTCTTTCAGCACGAACTCCGCGAAGCGGGGTGCGACGAGGCGGGGCGCGGATGCCTGGCCGGCGCAGTCTTTGCCGCCGCGGTAATCCTTCCGCCCGACTTCCACCACCCGCTCCTCAACGACTCGAAACAGCTCACCGAGCGACAGCGCGACCTCCTGCGTCCAATCATCGAACGCGAGGCCGTAGCCTGGGCCGTGGAGGCCGTGTCGCCCGCCCGTATTGACGAAATCAACATTCTCAAGGCCTCCATCGAGGGGATGAACCTCGCAGCCCATCGCCTCTCGCCCGCACCCGAATTCCTGGCCATCGACGGCAATCGCTTTCAAAGCCATTTTGGACTTCCTTTCCAATGCATCGTGAAGGGGGATGGAAAATTTGCCGATATCGCCGCCGCCTCCGTGCTCGCCAAAACCCACCGCGACGAATACATGCTTCGCCTGCACGAAGAGTTCCCCTGCTATAATTGGGCAAAAAACAAGGGATACCCGACCCGCGACCACCGACTCGCCATCCGCGAACATGGCCTCTCCCCCTACCATCGCCTCAGCTTCAACCACTCACAAGGTCAACTCGAACTCTTCTGAAGCCAAAGACCTCATGGTTTTACAAAAATTAAAAACATAGGATTATTATATTAAATATTTTAATAAACAAAGGTGTTTTTTGTCAAAATAATATGGATCACCCAAAAAAATCTTCGCATTTTATGAAATTACAACCAATTTTGTTTGGAGAATCATAAAAAAAGAGTACCTTTGCAGCGCAAAACGTGGGATTCTCCCACATCTCATTAACCTAACTAACCTAACCAAGGAGGGGATGAATGTTGTGAAACATACGTCCCCTCATCCTTTTCTGTTAGAAGGTTATAGATTGGGGAGCATCGCAACAAAAACCCGAATAGGGTGGCGTAACACTTCCTTTGCCCCAAACCCCAATTTATTATCAGAAGAGGTCTGCAGCAATGCTTGGTTAAAAAAATCGCGAATGGAAAGACTATCCATTCGCGATTTTTACTAGCGACCACAGAAGGGCCATAAACTCGTAGCCCCCTCCACCCAATTTGTTGTCAGGGGTCGTAACGACCCTTTCGATTGGGGCCGCGACCACAGAAGGACCATAAACTTATAGCCCCCTCCACCCAATTTGTTGTCAGGGGTCGTAACGACCCTTTCGATTGGGGCCGCGACCACAGAAGGGGCACAAACTCGTAGCCCCCTCCACCCAATTTGTTGTCAGAAGGCTGCAGATGCAACTATCGTGCAGTGAGCCCCGGATGGGGCATACTTGGCGTATGTTCCATTCGGGGCTCGCAAGAGATAGGCAGCAGGTGCGGCCTTATCACAACAAATTACTACTCTTCGTCGGTATCAGTATAAGCCTTCAACAACTTATCCTGTACATCGGAGGGCACCTGCTCATAGGAGGCAAACTTCATCGAGTAGGTGGCGGCACCCGAGGTCAGCGACGAGAGGGTGGTCGAATAGCGGTAGAGCTCGGCCAGAGGCACGCGGGCGTTGAGGCGGTCGAAGCCCTTGTCGGACTCCATGCCCATAATCATCGCACGGCGGTTCTGCAGGTCGCTCATCACCGAACCCATGTAGTCGCTCGGGGTAAGTACCTCTACATCGTAGATAGGCTCCATGATCTTCGGGCCGGCATTGCGGAAGGCCTCCTTGAAGGCGTTGCGGGCAGCCAGTTTGAAGGAGATTTCGTTCGAATCTACGGGGTGCATCTTACCATCGTAGATGATCACGCGAATATCGCGAGCGTATGATCCGGTCAGCGGACCCTCGTCCATCTTCTCCATGATACCCTTGAGGATGGCAGGCATGAAGCGAGCGTCGATAGCACCACCCACGATCGAGTTGTAATATTGGAGCTTACCACCCCACGGCAGATCATACTCCTCCTTACCCTTGACATTGACGGTGATCTCACCCTTGCCCACCTTGTAGGTCTTGGGCTCATCCATACCCTCGTAGTAGGGCTCGATGATCATGTGTACCTCACCGAACTGACCGGAACCACCCGACTGCTTCTTGTGGCGGTAGTCGGCCTGAGCCACCTTCGTGATGGTCTCGCGATAGGGGATGCGAGGAGCAAAGAACTCCATCTCCATCTTATTCTCGCTCTGAAGTTTCGACTTGAGAATATTGAGGTGGTGCTCACCCTGACCCTGAATGATGGTCTGCTTGAGCTCCTTCGAGTACTCTACCAAAATAGTAGGATCCTCGTACTTGGCATCGTTCAGGAGTTTGCCGAGCTTCTCCTCGTCGTTCTGCTCCTTGGCCTTCACGGCGGCGCGGTAGCGAGGCTCGGGGAAGGCGATAGGCTCTACCGAAACGGGGTTCGATGCGGCAGCCAGGGTGTCGTTGGTGCGCGTACCCTTGAGCTTCACGGTGCAACCGATATCACCTGCCGAGAGTTCGGTTACCTTGATGCGGTTCTTACCGGCCACAGCAAAGAGCTGCGAGAGCTTCTCCTTGTTGCCCGTGCGGGTATTGATGAGCTCCATACCCTCGGTGATCTTACCGCGTACCACGCGGATGTAGCTAATCTCACCGATGTGCTGCTCGATCTGGCTCTTGAATACGAAGGCTACGGTAGGCTCCGAAGCCTCGGCTGCGAGCTCCTCGGCCTCGGTCGAGAGGAACTTGGGCGCCTTCAGCGGGCCGGGGGCCACGTTAATAATAAACTCCATCAGACGCTTCGTACCGATGTCGCGCTTGGCCGAACCGCAGAATACGGGGATCACCTCACGATTCGATACACCAATCTTCAGACCCGAACGAATCTCGTCCTGGTGGAGCGTACCCTTCTCGAAATAGAGCTCCATAAGACTCTCGTCGTGCTCAGCAGCCATCTCCACGAGCTCCTTGTTGAGCTCCATGGCGCGCTCCATCTCCTCGGCAGGAATCTCCAACTCCTCGCGCGTACCGTTCTCATCCTTGAAGCGGTACATCTTCATCAGCAGCACGTCGATAAAAGCATCGAAACCGGCACCCTGATTTACGGGATACTGCACGATCACGGGCTTCACGCGCGAGTTGGCCTTCAGCATCTCGAAGGTGTTCTCGAAGGAGGCCTTGTCGGCATCGAGTTGGTTGATGAATGCGATGATGGGCTTGTTGAGGGCGCGGGCATAGCGGGCCTGAATCTCGGCACCCACCTCCCAGCCGTTCTGGGCATTGAATACCATCACACCGACGTCACCCACCTTAAAGGCCGAGAAGAGGCTTCCGCAGAAGTCGTCGGAACCCGGGCAGTCGATGATGTTGAGTTTACGATCCATAAACTCGGTGAAGAGGATCGTGGAGTAGATCGAACGCTTGTATTCGTGCTCGATGTCGGTGTTGTCCGACAAGGTGTTATTGTTTTCAATGGAACCTCTGCGGTCGATGACCTTACCTTCGTAGGCCATCGCTTCGGCGAGGGTGGTTTTACCCGTGCCGGGAGCACCGATCAGAACGATGTTCTTGATCTCTTTGGCTGAATAATTTTTCATATTCTGTTATTGTTTTTTTGGTTTATTGTAATTTCGCAACCATAAATATACAAATTTTTTCAATAATACAACCCTTTGCGCGGAAAAATTTCCCCAAAAACCACAAAATCTCCCAAAAAACCACCCAAAAAGAGGTGTTTTTTAATATTTTTAATAACAAAATCTCTTTTTCACCCCCTTCGTCACGACAAAAAAATCGGCCGGACCCGAAGCGCCCGGCCGAAGCGGGATATTCACAATTTCACACCCTTGCCGAGCCAAAGTCGGCAGAGCGATCTGCGTGGCGTTATTCAATGGCTCTTGCCTTGAATACCTGTCGGAAATAGCGCGGGTAGCCAGTGCCCGTGCTGACACGATCCCAAATAAAGGTATCTTCGCCCAAGGCAATCAAATGGTAACTCAACGCCCCATCAATGGTCAGGGTGCGGGTTTCGGG
>JAZLDX010000028.1:0-15603 GCA_045614985.1 Alistipes sp.
CTCAAATACGTTTTTTTCATCTTTTTTTGTTTAGTTTAAGTTTATTTTAAGTTTTTTTCTTTTTTCATCTTATCCTCTCCCTAATTTAAGCGAGGAATTGGAGTTTTGGGTAAATTCTCGCAAAAACAGCCCCTTTTTCAGCCCCTTAAAACAAGTGGAAACATTTTTCGCCTATCTCACTGAATTTAAACGATTTACAACCCCAACTTTTATCTATTCTCTTTATAAGAGATCTTAAGTGATTTATAACGATGTGATTATCATCGGATTATGATGGTAGAAATTGAAAACTTGCGCCGACAAAAACAAAAAAATTCTGCAAGCTCCATTTGCTTGCAGAATTACCCCAAAAAGAGAATACAATTTTTGCAATATGTTATTGATTAGTCAAAACTCCTAAAAAACAGCTCGAAAATGCGACAAAAAAATACCCCGAAAAGGAGAAAACCTTTTCGGGGGTTTGTCTGCGGGCGGAAGACCGCACCGAGGAATTTACTTAAAGAATACGGGCGATACCGGCTTGTAGTTATGTACACGCTCGATGACATCAGCGAAGATGTCCGCTACCGAAAGTACGGTAAACTTGTGCGTATCTTTCTCGGGATTCAAAGGAATCGTGTCGGTGGTGATCACCTCCTGCAGGGCACTCTCATTGATGCGCTCATAGGCCTTGCCCGAGAGTACGGGGTGGGTAATGGCAGCGCGTACACTCTTGGCACCCTTGTCCATCAACATATTGGCGGCCATGCAGATGGTACCTGCGGTATCGATCATATCGTCTACGATTACGATGTTGCGACCCTCTACATCACCGATAGCGGTCATGCTACCTACCACATTGGCCTTCGCACGCTCCTTGTGAGAGATAATGATAGGTGCCTCGAGGAGCTTGGCGTAGCTATTAGCACGCTTCGCGCCACCCATATCGGGCGAAGCAATCGAGAGGTCGGGGATATTGAGGCTACGCAGATAGGGGATGAAGATACCGCTGGCGTAGAGTGCATCTACGGGGATATCGAAGAATCCCTGAATCTGATCAGCATGGAGATCCATGGTCATCACGCGATCGACACCGGCAGCCTGGAGCATGTTGGCTACGAGTTTTGCACCGATAGGTACACGGGGACAATCCTTGCGATCCTGACGCGCCCAACCGAAATAAGGCATTACAGCAATCACCTGATGAGCCGAGGCGCGCTTTGCGGCATCGGCGAGCATTAGGAGCTCCATGAGGTTGTCCGTGGGCGGGAACGTGGACTGAATGAGGAATACGGTGCAACCGCGAATCGACTCGTTGAAACGGGGCTGAAATTCGCCATCGCTGAAGCAGAGAACCTCGGAATCACCGAGGGTTGTTCCGTAACTTGCCACGATCTTCTCGGCGAGGTATCGCGAGTTGCGGCCGGTGAAGAATTTGATCTTATGAATCGCCATAATTGTTGTTTGAGTGTTTTGCTGTGCAAAGATAACCTTTCAATTGGTAAAAATACGCATTTTGGGCGATTTTTTTTAATTATTGGTCAAACATTTTTCAATGAAGGCCAAAATCTCGTCGCGTCCTATCCCCTTTTCTGATGAAGAACAGAGCATCGGGGGCAACTCCTCCCACTGCTCCTTCAGCGCTTGCTGATAACGCGTTACACTCTTTTGGAGTTGGGTTTTGGAGAGTTTATCGGCCTTCGTAAAGATGATACCAAAGGGGATGCCATTCATGCCGAGCATTTCGATAAATCGGAGGTCGATTTTTTGGGGTTCGAGGCGCGAATCGACCAACACGAAGAGAAAGTGCAACTTTTCGCACTTGAGGATGTAGTCGGTAATGAGTTTCGAGAACTCACCTACGGTCGTCTTCGAGGCGCGGGCATAGCCGTAGCCCGGCAGATCGACCAAATACCATTGGCGATTGATCTCGAAATGGTTGATCAGGCGAGTCTTTCCGGGCGTACCCGACACCTTGGCCAACCCCTTGTGGCCGGTGAGCATATTGATCAGCGATGACTTGCCCACATTGCTTCGCCCGATAAAGGCGATATCGCGGAGGTCATCCTTGGGCACCTGGCTCACCTTCGCGCTGCTACACTTAAATTCTGCTTTCGTTATCTGCATAGCGCAAAGGTACAAAAGAATTGCGAATTAGGCGCAAGGATTAGGGATAATTTGCCCTCTGCCCCCCATATTATAAAATAAGGTGTATTTTTATTGTAAAACATTTGGTTTTAAGCGCATTATGTACTATCTTTGCCATGTTATATAGACCTCTTATAAAGAGATTGGGTAAAAATTGGAGTTGTAAAGCTCTCAGGTTCAGTGAAATAGTTGAAAAAAGTTTCCACTTGTTTCGGGGTGCTGAAATTGCGACCGAAATTGTTCGGGGAGGCGGCATTTTTACTGCGTCATCCCGAGGAAGACCGCGAGGTCTGACGTGGGGATCTTTTCATGGGCGAGCGATCGCGAGAATGATTCTCCGATAAAAAGATTGCCACGCACCATACGGTGCTCGCAATGACGCACAAGGAATTGTGAATCGCATTACCACACGCCCCCGCCTCTTCGAGGCACCCCCTCGAACTTAGAGGGGGAGTAAAGAAGCCGTGAACCAAAAATGAGGTCGTGAACCAAAAATGTAACGATAAACAAACTTAAAATAAACTTAAACTAAACAAAAAAAGATGAAAAAAACGTATTTGAGCTATGAGGCTCCCGAGGTGGAGCTCGTAGAGATGGCCGTAGAGTGCGGTTTCGCCGCTTCGGAGGTAAATGGTGCCTTTGGTCTTGAGGATGCTGTTTACGGAGAGGAAACTGTCGAGTGGTAACAGATTGTAGAACAAAGAAAAAAAATTGAAGAAATCATGAAGAAGTTTTATTCGTTTTTGTTTGCAGCTGTTGCCCTGGTAGGCTTCGCTGCATGTAACTCGGATTCGACCGAGGAGCCCGCTCCCGCAGGCGTTGAGAAGGTATCGTTCAAGGCAAACATTGAGGACACGAGAACAGACCTGGATGGTCTGCAGACTATTTGGGTTGCTGGTGATAAGGTAATGGTTGAGGGTTTTGCTTTCACGACCACTGATGGTGAGACCTTTACCTGCACCGAAAAGGGTTGCTCGGCCCTGTTGGAGATGGATGAGGTAACGGCTGTTTACTCGAACAAAGGTGATGGCGAAGTAGACTCGGAGGCCGGTGTTGCCGGTGCCGTTTTGGAGGCTACGGGTAACTTGTCAGAGGGTGAGCTCTCGTTCCAGGTTAAGAGCGCTTTCCTGAAGTTCACGACCAAGGAAGCCGTAACGCTGAAGGGTGACAATGGCCTCTTCTCGGCTGCTTCGATTGAGATTGCTGAGGCTGGTGAGCACTATGT
Organism: Alistipes sp.; assembly: GCA_045614985.1. Lineage (GTDB taxonomy): Bacteria > Bacteroidota > Bacteroidia > Bacteroidales > Rikenellaceae > Alistipes. The sequence continues at coordinate 3,353 of JAZLDX010000028.1, forward strand.
TGCTATCAACCCCGTAAGCGCCACCTTGAGCTATGCAATCGGTGACAAGGATCTCAAGTCGATTGAGAAAGAATTTGCTGCAAAGAAAATTTACAACCTGGGCTTCCTAGCTAATCATTCGGGATGGGAAATTAGCGATGGTACTACCCTTTGGACCACGGAAACCCCTGATTTGTTCGTTGCAAAGAATGTTAAATTGACAGCAAATAATTTCTGCTTGCACAAAGTGGGTGATACCGCTTGGGGTGCAGGTGCTAAGTATGGTCTTGTAAGCGCAGGTACAAAGAATGAAAATACTGCTATCGGTGTATATTCAGCAAACTGGAGTGGTGATATTACCATTAGCAACGCCACTACTACTGCTCACGATATCTATTTCGACAAGGCCAATAGCCGTCTGTATGTCTTGACCGTTGGCAAAACTCCTGATCAGATTGCTGCTCCTACACATGGTAGTTCTTACAATGTTGCTGGTTCAATGAATGGCTGGGGAAGCAATATTGATGGTTATAAGTTTACCTACTGCGGTGATAATGTATGGCATTTGGTTGTTGATTTTGCTGCAAATGCTGAATTCAAAGTACAGTTGAACAACGGATGGAATACATGCTATGGATATAATCAAATCCAATCTGGTGTAGGAAGAAGCTTGTTTAGCGGTTCGGATAATGCAAAAGTAAAAGCAGCTGGCACCTATGAGATTTGGGTGATTCCTGCTCACACTGATGCTCCGCTGTATATCCTGAAAAAGTAAGTTTCTCTTTAAGGAGATTTAGCAAGAAAAGGCTCGGATAATCCGAGCCTTTTTTGTGGTGGGAGGTATGGGAGGTTAGGGAGAATAGTGAAGTTAGAGAGTTTAGGGAGGATAGGGAGGATAGAGAAATTCATTAGTTTTCCAAAACACTAAACTCAATAAACTCATTAAATTCACTAAATTCACTAAATTCACCACCAAATCTTAAGGTCAATCCTCGTTTGTATTTTTGAGGGTGGTGTAGGGAGATTAGAGAGATTAGAGAAGTTAGGGAAATTCATTAGTTCTCCAAAACACTAAACTCACTAAACTCATTAAATTCACTAAATTCCTTAACCTCTCCTACTACAAAAAAATGCGACCCGGGGAGGTCGCATGGTGTTAGAACTTTCTGAAGGGGAGTTTCAGCACGCCCCAAAAGGCTTCGCCGAAGATTCCGGAGGACATTTTAGAGGTGCCGGCTGTACGATCCACGAAAATAATGGAGTGTTCGCGGAGTTGGAAGCCCAAGCGCCAAGCGGTATATTTCATCTCGATTTGGAAACCGTAACCGATCATGCGCACGCGGTCGAGGTCGATGCGTTCCAGAACCTCGCGCCGGTAGCCCACAAATCCGGCCGTGGCATCGCAAATCGGCATGCGGGTGATGAGGCGGACATATTTCGAGGCGAAGAACGACATCAAGAGGCGTGACATGGGCCAATTGACGACATTAACCCCCTTGACATAGCGCGAGCCCACCGCGACATCGGCTCCCGATTCGAGGTGTTCGGCCAGGTGTAGCAGATCATCCGGATTATGCGAGAAGTCGCAGTCCATCTCAAATACCGCCTCGTAGTCGCGCTCCAAAGCCCACTTAAAGGCGGCGATATAGGCCGTACCAAGGCCCAATTTCCCCGTGCGCTCCACCAGGTGGAGGCGTTCGGGGTAGGACACTTGGAGCTCCTGCACAGCGCGGGCCGTGCCGTCGGGAGAACCATCGTCGACAATCAGCAGATCGAAATCGCCCGCGAGCGACATCACCTTGTGGATCATCCGAGCCACATTTTCGATCTCGTTATAGGTAGGTATTACGACAAGTTTTTTCATCTCTCGTTACATCATTTTTCCAAAAGTGCGCCCCCCAAAGAGGTAACGCAAAAGAATCGACCCACGGTATATGCCCGTAGGATTTTTTCTCCTCTGCGAGCGAATCTCATGCCGTTGGCGCGCCAGGAGGGTATGCTCGCCCAGGAAGTCGCGCCAGGCGCGGAAGACCGCCCCACAGGCGGCTCCTCGTCCCTGCATCAGGTAGCTCAGGGCGGCCAGCAGATCGGTGAAGGGGCGTACCACGGCCACCGTAAGTCGCTGCCCGGGTGAAGCGCACTTGAAGAGCATGCGCAGGTTGTTGCGGTGGTTTAGGTAGATTTTCAAGGGAGAATCAACCGCCAAAGTGGCTCCGCCAACATGGTAAACCACGCTTTGGGGAATAATTCTCACACGCCACCCCTGCAGCTGCATGCGCCAGCAGAGGTCAATCTCCTCCATGTGGGCAAAGAAGCGTGGATCGAAGCCTCCCAGCTCACGAAAAGCCAATGCGCGGCAGCAGAAGGCGGCACCACTGACCCAAAAGCAGTCGCGCGGATCATCATATTGCCCCTTATCACTCTCCTGCGAATGTAAAATACGGCCACGACAAAAGGGGTAACCCAGGTAGTCGATAAATCCACCCGCAGCACCGGCATACTCGAATTGTTCGCGCTTGCGCCAGGCTCGCAACTTCGGGGCGACGGCCCCCAAATCGGGATTTTCCGCCATTGCTACCATAAGGGGTTCGAGCCATCCCTTGGGGGTCTCCACGTCGGAGTTCAGGAGCACAAAGAGGTCTCCATCCAACTCCTCGAGGGCGCGGTTATACCCCTCGGCAAAGCCATAGTTGCAATTCAAACGGATCAGTCGTACTGCGGGATGGTGCTCCTCTACATAGTGGCACGAAGAGTCCGTGGAGCCATTGTCGGCCACCACAACCTCCACCCCCGTGGGCACGGAATCGACGACTCTACCCAAAAATTGGCGGAGCATCTCTTCTCCATTCCAATTCAGTATGACGACCTGAGTCTTCATCAGCGTAGGATGTATTGGTGTTCGCGGCGGTGCTTCCAACGGCGGTGCGACCACATCCAAAGCTCGGGCTTGCGCACGATCATCTGCTCCAGCAACCGCACATATCGTTCCGTAATTTCATTGGGAGCTACCTCGCTCTCGCCATCGTAGATCTGTTCGAAACGCACCTCGTAGCGTCCTGCTTCGAGTCGCTCCACATGGATGAAATAGACCGGAATATGGAAACGAAGGGCCAACTTCTCGCCCCCATCGAAGAAGACCGTGTCTTGATTCAGGAAGCGGAACCAATGGCTGTCGGGGCGAAGCGGTGGGTTTTGGTCGGCGATCAGGCCCAAGACAAGATTTGTTTTACCCTCGCCTCGATAACGCAGATAGTGGCGTACACACTCCTTCATTGGCACCTGTAGAATGTTGGGTGCGTAGTCCCTCAAGCGGTTGTAGAAGGCCTCAAAAATGGGACTGCGCAGGGGATGATAGACCCCCAGGAAGGTGTTCTCGGGGTCGAACCAACCATAGAGCATGAAGTACTCCCAGCAACCGTAGTGCGAGGCCAAGGCGATCCAATCGCGTCCGTGGGTTTGGGCAATGTGCTGCTCGATGTCGCGAAAGACGATGAACTCATCTTTTCGCTTGGAGCTCACTCCGGCCAGGGAGATGGTATCGACAATCACCTCGGCTAAAATACGGTAGTTGTCATAAAGAATTCGTCGCAACTCCTTGGGGCTCTTCTCGGGGAACGAACGTTCGAGGTTTGTTAAGATCACCCGACGGCGGTAGCGGATCAAAAGCAGCAACAAGACAATCAGTGGCTGTACTAAATGGAAGCGCACCCAGCGAGGCAGATGCGAAAAACCGCAACAGCACCCCCAAAGCAGGTTCAGTTGCAGGCGTTGTCCGCGCGACAACGTGCTTTCGGAAACTCTACTCTTCATCCGCTTGCCCCTCCTCTCTGCGGTCTGACCGCTCCTTCTCGCGGCCGGCCACCACAATTACAAATTCCCCTTTGGGTTCGTGCTCGCGGAAGTAGTCGGCCACCTCCGCAAGCGTACCGCGCACGGTCTGCTCGAATTTTTTGGTCAGTTCTCTCGATACCGAAACCTTTCGCTCGGGCCCCAGCACCTCGGCCAACTGCTCGAGACACTTGACCACGCGGTAGGGCGATTCGTAGAAGATCACCGAACGCTCCTCGTCGCGCAGGGCCTCCAGACGCTTCATGCGTCCCTTCTTCTGAGGCAGAAAGCCCTCGAACGCGAAACGGTCGCACGGAAATCCGCTCTGCACCAAGGCGGGGACAAAGGCGGTGGCTCCAGGCAAAGTCTCGACCTCGATTCCTGCCTCAACACAGGTGCGCACCAACAAAAATCCGGGGTCGGAGATGCCGGGGGTGCCGGCATCCGAAATCAAAGCCACGGTACGGCCCGCCTCGATCGACTCGGCCACCATCTGCACGGTGGCATGTTCGTTAAACTTATGATGCGAATACATCTTCTTCTCGATGCCAAGGTGCTTCAATAAAAAAGCTGAAGTGCGTGTATCTTCGGCCAGGATGAAGTCCACCTCCCGAAGCACGCGGATGGCGCGCAAAGTGATGTCATCGAGGTTCCCGATAGGGGTAGGTACGATATAGAGTTTCGACATGACAATCGGTTTCGGTCAGGTTATTCGCCATATTTCTGCTCCAAAAGCTCGACCAACATCTTGGCCGCTTCGGAGTTGGCATTCCAGGTGTAGTTTTCGGCTATGTAGATCATGCAATCGTCCAACGAAGGCATCCGATCCAACTCCTCGATTGCGGCGTGAAAGGCCTGCTCGTTGTCGTCGAAGAGCTCCTTGCGAAGCAGATAGCGATCGTTGAGGGCGATGTGCTCCTTGAGCGATCCGCCGGAGTTGCGGAGCGACGAGGCCACGGTGGGCTTCGGAGCAAAGGTGTCGGCCAGAGTCTGCTGATCGGCCTGCATCACCTCCCCGAGGATGGGGGCCGGCTCCTGGGTCGGCTGCGGCGTTACAAGTTCGGTGACCACCTCCTCTTCGCGGAAGATCGGCTCCTCGTCGGTCGCATCCTCGTGCATGGGAAGCGAGGGCTCCTGTGAAGCCTCGGCAACCGGGGCCCCAATCTCTTCGCGAACCAACTCGGCCAAGGGTGAAGGTTCTGTTGAGGGGGCGGTTTGCTCCACAACCTCCTTTGCGGGCTCTGCTGTGGGTTCTTCCATTTTGGACTGCTCCTTGGCTTTGCGCTTCGAGGTGCGCGGTTCGGGTGCTTCGCCATAGAGCGAGAGCAACACACGACGCGACGAACGACGATGCACCGGAATCTCGTTCATGTCGAAGAGACTGTTCTGCAAAACGGGAGCTTTCGGCTCCTCAGCAACGGGCGCAATTTCAACAGATTTTGGCTCCTCCGTCGTGCACTCCGACTCGGTGATTTGCGACTCCTCTGCGGGGCTCTCCTGCATCGACTCATCGCAAGGCTCCGGCTCGGTTGCGGGTTCACTCTCGGGCTCGGGCTCGGGCAGAGCAACTTGCTCCTCAAGAGGCTCCTCCGGCATGATCGGCTCCGTGAGTTCCTCTGCCATCGGCTCCTGAAGGATCGGGGCCTCCTCGATCGGGGTCTCCTCGACCAACATTAAATCATCGAAATCAATCACCGCGGGCTCCTCCTCAAGGGCCATCGGCTCCTGGGGAATCGACGCGGCTGCTTGGCTTAGGGAGGGCTCTTCGGCCACAGGGAATGTCGGAATGGGGCGGGGCGACACCGCTTCGGGCTGCCCATCCGCAGCCGCCTCGGCAAAACGCACCGCCTCGTAGAGGCTCTTCAACTTATCGAGGGCCAAATCGCGCTCGATGGCCGAGATCTGCTCCTGGGAGCACCATCCCTCGACCAACGACTCCAAGCGTCGCAATTCGGACAAGATCGTATTTAAATCCATAGATAAGGGTATATTTGGGTCAAAGATACAAATTTTTCGAAAAAATACGCCACCCGAGGGGGCTTATTTTATTCCGAAGCACAAAAGAGGGGTTTGGTGGTGGAAAATCCCAAAAGTTTCGCTATTTTTGCACGATAAATTTCCCTTTGGGAAAACCAACAAAGAAGAATAAACAAAAATTAGAGAGATACATGGCATTACAATGTGGTATTGTGGGTCTTCCCAACGTGGGTAAATCGACCCTTTTCAACTGTCTGTCGAATGCTAAAGCACAGGCAGCCAACTTCCCCTTCTGTACGATCGAGCCCAATGTGGGCGTGATTACCGTACCCGATGAGCGTCTGATTCGTTTGGCAGAGATCGACAACCCGAAGCGCGTGGTTCCTACCACGATCGAGATTGTCGACATCGCCGGTTTGGTCAAGGGTGCCTCGAAAGGCGAAGGCTTGGGCAATAAGTTCCTCGGCAACATTCGCAACACAAACGCAATCATCCATGTGTTGCGCTGCTTCGAGAACAGCAACATCACCCATGTGGATGGTTCGGTAGATCCGGTGCGCGACAAGGGAATTATCGACACGGAGTTGCAACTTAAAGACCTCGAAACGGTGGAGAATAACATCGGTAAGTGTCAAAAGCAGGCCGCTGCAGGCGACAAGACGGCCAAGCGTCGTTTCGAGATTCTGACCCTCTTCAAGGAGGCCTTGGAGCAGGGCTTTTCGGCCCGTACCGTGGAGACCGACAAGGAGGATCGCAAGTTGGTGGCCGACCTCAATCTGCTGACCGACAAACCGGTGCTCTATGTTTGCAACGTAGACGAGAAGTCGGCTGTTGAGGGCAATGCCCACACCGAAGCCGTCAAGGCTGCCATTGCAAACGAGAAGGCCGAGATGCTGATCGTAGCCGCCGCTACCGAGGCCGATATTGCCGAGTTGGAGGAGTATGAGGAGCGTCAGATGTTCCTCGAGGATTTGGGCCTCAAGGAGTCGGGTGTAGCGCGCCTGATCAAGGCTGCCTACCGCCTTTTGAACCTCGAGACCTTCTTCACAACGGGTGCCGACGAGACCCGCGCCTGGACCTACAACCGTGGCATGAAGGCCCCGCAGACGGCCGGCATCATCCATACCGATTTTGAGCGCGGCTTCATTCGTGCCGAGGTGATCAAGTACGACGACTACACGACTTTGGGCTCGGAGAAGGCCTGCCGCGATGCCGGTAAAATCGGTATTGAAGGCAAGGAGTATGTGGTACAGGATGGCGACATCATGCACTTCCTCTTCAATGTATAACCTTTCGGAGATGACCTTCCGGAGCGCATAAACTTAAAAATCTAAAAAATCGAAATATGACAAGACCTGTTCGTGTGCGTTTTGCACCCAGCCCCACGGGCCCGCTCCACATCGGTGGTGTGCGCACGGCCCTCTATAACTTTTTGTTTGCCCGTCAGCACCAGGGTAAGATGATTCTGCGCATCGAGGATACCGACTCGCAGCGTTTTGTTCCCGGAGCTGAGGAGTACATCCTTGATTCGCTGAAATGGTGTGGCATCGAAATCGACGAGGGTGTCGGTGTAGGCGGTCCCCACGCCCCCTACCGCCAGAGCGAGCGTCGAGAGATCTACCTAAAGTATGCCACCCAGCTCGTCGAGGCCGGTTGGGCCTACTACGCTTTCGACACGGCCGAGGAGCTCGATGCCCTGCGCAAGAAGTACGAGGAGGAGGGCAAAACCTTTGCCTATAATTATGAGGTACGCGAGGTGTTGCCCACTTCGCTTCGCCTCACGAAGGAGGAGGTCGAGGAGCGCATTGCTCGCGGTGATCAGTGGGTAGTTCGTTTTAAGATGCCCGAGAACGAGGTGGTGAAGATGCACGACCTGATCCGTGGCGATGTGGAGGTGAACACCTCTACCCTGGACGACAAGGTACTCTACAAGTCGGCCGATCAACTGCCGACCTACCACCTGGCCAACATCGTGGATGACCATTTGATGGAGATTTCGCATGTGATCCGAGGTGAGGAGTGGCTTCCTTCGTTGCCGCTGCACTACCTCCTCTATCGCGCCTTCGGTTGGACCGAGACGCAGCCCGAGTTCGCCCACCTGCCCTTGCTGCTAAAGCCTACGGGCGGAGGCAAACTCTCGAAGCGCGATGGCGATAAGATGGGCTTCCCTGTTTTCCCCTTGTTCTGGAAGTCGCCCGCCACGGGTGAGACGGCCCACGGCTACCGCGAGGATGGCTACTTCCCCGAGGCCTTCATCAATATGTTGGCCCTCCTGGGTTGGAATCCCGGTACCGAGCAGGAGCTCTTTACGATGCAGGAGTTGATTGAAGCCTTCTCATTGGATCGTGTATCGAAGTCGGGGGCCCGTTTCCAGCCCGACAAGACCAAGTGGTTCAATGCCCAATATATGCACCGTAAATCGGCAGAGGAGTTGGCCGCGATCTACCAGCCGATCCTCAAGGAGCACGGCATTGAGACTTCGGATGAGCTGGCCGGCAAGGCTGCCTCAATCATGAAGGAGCGTGCCACGCTGGTAAGCGATCTGTGGGATCTGACCTCGTTCTTCTTCGTAGCCCCCGCGGAGTACGAGGAGAAGCAGGCCAAAAAGTATTGGAAGGGGGAGAACCCCCGCATCCTGCAGGAGGTGCGCGAGGTGTTGGCCTCGATTGAGGATTTCTCGCTGGAAAATACCGAGCAGATTGTCCATGCTTGGATCCAGGAGAAGGGCTACGGCATGGGCCAGGTGATGAATACGTTGCGTTTGGCATTGGTCGGCGCAGGCAAGGGCCCGGGCATGTACGATGTGACGGCCTTCATCGGCAAGGAGGAGTGCCTGAAGCGTATCGACCACCTCTTGGCTACCCTCACCCCCGCTGAGTAAGCCATGATCACGATCGAGCAGGAGTGCTGGGATCTCACCCCCGAGGGGGAGGCCGTGATCCGCTACCGTATGCGCAACAGCCACGGCTCCGAGGTGGAGCTGACCAACCTCGGAGCTGCGGTGGTGGCCATCCGTGTTCCCGATCGTGAGGGGCGCATGGCTGATGTCGCCTTGGGCTACGCCAACGCCAGCGACTACCTTCGCGATCCGGCCAACATGGGCAAGTCGATCGGTCGCTTTGCAAGTCGTATCGGCTATGGGCGTATGGAGATCGAGGGCGAGGAGTACCGCCTGGAGGCCAACTGTGGCCGTCACCATCTGCATGGAGGATCGAAAGGTTTTGCAAACCAACTTTGGGAGAGCCGTGTGGAGGAGAACCGCGTGGTGATGGAGCTCTTCTCGCCCGAGGGCGACCAGGGCTACCCCGCGATGATGCAAGCCGAGGTGGTCTTCGATTTCGATGACGATAATTCGCTCGAAATCACCTACCGCGCCGCCTCGGATCGTACTACGGTCGTGAACCTGACGAACCACCTCTACTTCAACCTCGAGGGCGAGTCGAGCGGCTCGATCCTCGACCACGAATTGCAGCTCAACGCCTCGCGTGTCTGCGAGATGAACGGCAAACAACTTCCTACGGGTCGATTCCTCGAGGTGGCCGATACGGTGATGGACTTCTCGGAATTCCGCCCCCTGCGCCCGGGCCTGGAGAGCGACTTCAACCACCTGGACGACTACGATGGCTACGACCACCCCTTTGCCGTGAACAACTGGCAACCCAATATCCTTCAGGAGGTGGGCCGCCTGCGTAGTCCTCGCTCGGGCCGCGAGATGCTGATCCTCTCGTCGCAGCCCTGCGTGGTGGTCTATACGGGCAACGGACTCTCGGGAGGCTCCCCCCGCTCCAAGTCGGGTCGCCGCTACGAAGACTACGACGGCATCGCCCTGGAGTGCCAAAACTTCCCCGATGCCCCCAACCGCCCCGAGTTCCCCTCGCCACTGCTCCACGCCGGCGAGATCTACTGCCAAAAGACCGTCTACCGCTTCTCGACCTTCTGATCACCTCAAATACCAAATGCGACCCCAAAGGTCGCATTTTTTTAGTGGGAGTTATAGGAATTTTGAGATATATAGGAATTGTAGGAATTAACAAAATCCCATATTTCCCATTCCTCCTACAACTCCCATATCTCATATTATTAATAAGGAGTAGTCTTGTCTCTACCTCTTCCTTGCGGTTAACCTCACTCGCGTCATTTTTTCTCGAAATCCGCCTTCATCAATAAAAGATTTCTCGATACTATTTATAAATTTATAGATTAAATTGTCTGCTTGAAAGATCAATACAATTGCCATGTTTGCGATGGTTTCATCAGAGCGCGTTCGCACTATTTTCATCATCGTTTCAGAGTCTGCCACCCTTAATCCAAGTTGACGCATCGCCATAACCTCTTCACTCTCTTTATCCCACTTTCTATATCCTTTTACTCGCAAATAATCTTCGTAGTCAGCCAATAATTCTTTCAGACTTGCTTTGGCTACATTGAGTAACTTGATGCCCATTTCATACGATGTAGCAAGGTCGGCGTTTCCTTCTATAATATTCTGTTTTCCCGAGCGAGCCGCTTGTACCATTTGGTCAATTGTGCGATCTCCGCGCTGTAGAAAGGTGTGCGCAAAGTAGTAGGTGATGTCGTAAATCACCTCACACTTTTGGTAACACAACAATCGCTTGTGATCCCCAGAATATTTAACCAGCGGCTCTTGCATTTGTGGTCTGTTTATACAAAGGTACTGTTTATTTCTTGTAGTACAAATAATTCGATGTGGGAATTTTAGGAGTTATAGGAATTTTGGGAATTTTGGGAATTTTGGGAGTTTTAGGAGTTATAATTCCCAAACCTCCCACATTTCCTATATCTCCTACATCTCCTACATCTCCTACATCTCCTACATCTCCTATATCTCCTATATCTCCTACATCTCCCATATCTCCCACACCTCCCAAAACACAAACGAGGATTGATCTTAGGGATCAATCCTCGTTCGAAAAAAGGTTAGCAATTATTTCTTGCTCCAGGTACCACCACCATTATCCCAGGTGCCGTCCTTAACCGTGTAGAGGTTCTTGCCATCGATCGGGATAGTCAAGTTACCGGTCTGATTCCACTTGTTATCCCAGTTATTGGCGGCTGCACTGGGGTTCATTCGGCAGAAAATCACCGAAGTATATGCATTGGGAATTTCTACCTCATAAATACCATCTTTATCCGATTTCGTCATCGATACCCACTTCTCACCGTTGCCGAAGAAATAAGCGGCGAAACGAGCATTGTCAACTTTCCAGTTCGAGTTGGGCTTGAGGTAAAGAGTGGTAGGAACTACACAAGAGCCCCATTCACCGGAAGCCTTACCTTCATTCGAAGCAGTAATGGTATAGAGATTCTTCTCTGCCGTAACCGTCAAATCATTCGTCTGATCCCACTTGTTATCCCAGTTATTTTCCTTCTCAGCACCGTTCATTCGGCAGAAGATAACATTCGTTACATCCACAGGTACAACACAAGCGTAGATAAAAGCAACATTAGTTGCAACCATGTCAACCCATTCATCGCCTTCTCCATTCCAGAAATATGCAGCATAGCGCTCATTGCCTTGCTTCCAGGCATCGGCATTAACACGCATGTATACAACATTTGCGCTCAATTTGCCAAGGTTATAAATCTTCTGCTTCTCGAAGGTGATGGTCGTGCTCTTACCAACAATGCCGTTTACCTCATAGCTCAAAACTGCATTTACGGGGTTGATAGCAACATAGTGCTCACCAGCCTCAGCAATCTCAATCGAAGCAGCCGAGAAGAGGCCATTCGTGCCCTTCAGCGTAACGGTACCCGTGGTCGTGAACTTCAGGAAAGCGCTCTCAACAGCAAAGTTAAGCACTGCGTTCTCCGTCAACACGACAGCCTTGGTAGTCTTCAAAATTGCACCGGCAACACCAGCGGTCGAGTCGAGCTTACCCTCGTTATAAGCGGCCGTAACCTCTTTACCAAGCAGATCCTTAACACCTTCTGCCTCGCAATCAAATGTTTTTGTTTCCTCCTTGTATGTAAAGACAAACGAACCTACTTCATCATTGGCCACGGTAACATTATCACCATCGGCCCAAACGGTCTTGTTATCCACCAAACCCGTCTTGGTCTCCTCGATATTGGCCTTGAACGATACCTTCTCAACGCCTGCGGGAGCGGGCTCCTCGGTCGAATCCGAGTTACAAGCAGCGAAGCCTACCAAGGCAACAGCTGCAAACAAAAACGAATAAAACTTCTTCATGATTTCTTCAATTTTTTTCTGTTCTACAAACTGTTACCAAATCACCTCACCGTTGTTGTACTCCTCATACTTGGCATTATCCAGCGAGAAGGAATCGTCGGTCAGCGACGCTGCAAAACCGCACTCCACGGCCATCTCTACGAGCTCCACCTCGGGAGCCTCATAGCTCAAATACGTTTTTTTCATCTTTTTTTGTTTAGTTTAAGTTTATTTTAAGTTTTTTTCTTTTTTCATCTTATCCTCTCCCTAATTTAAG
>JAZLDX010000029.1:0-25342 GCA_045614985.1 Alistipes sp.
CTCGCAGACGATACTCCTTGATGCGGACATCGTAATAGTCGTTCACCGAGTCGAGGCCTACGACCTCCACTCCGTGCTCCTGCTCAAAGAGCCGAAGCACCAACCGCGAACCGATAAATCCGGCTGCGCCTGTAACAAGAACCTTTTTCATGGGTTGAATTCTCTATCTATTTTCGTTTTCTATCTCCACATCGAACTCCTCGAAGCGCGAGTTCTTCGACTTGAATTCGGGCACCGTGCGCTTCATCAGACGCACCATCTCGGGGATGATCACCTTTTCGGCCATCTCTTCCATTTGGGTGGTTGCATGACACACCTCTTCGTAATCGTATTCTCTCACCTTGGCGATGCGGATTCGGTCATGGTCGGTGGCCAGGGTGTTTTCGGCATTCGAGAGCACCTCTTCGTAGAGTTTTTCTCCGGGACGCAAGCCGGTGAATTCGATCATGATATCCTGATTGGGAACAAATCCGGCCAGTTTGATCATTCGCTCGGCCAAGTGGGCGATCTTGACCGACTCGCCCATGTCGAAGACAAAGATCTGGTTGCCGGAGGTCATCGTGGCGGCCTCCATCACCAGGCGACAGGCCTCGGGAATGGTCATAAAGAAGCGGGTGATTTCTGGATGGGTAACCGTTACGGGTCCGCCCTTGGCGATCTGTTCGCGGAAGCGAGGGATCACCGAACCGTTCGATCCCAACACATTGCCGAAGCGGGTGGTGACAAATTTGGTCTTGCCTTTGATCTTGCCTTGTTCGATTGCCAGACCGAGCGACTGCACATAGATCTCGGCCAAACGCTTCGTGCAACCCATGATGTTGGTGGGGTTCACGGCCTTGTCGGTCGAGATCATCACCATCTTTTCCACATCGTATTCGATGCACTTGTCGGCCACATTGCGCGAGCCGGCCACATTGACGTAGACCGCTTCGCAGGGGTTCTCCTCCATGAGGGGGACGTGTTTGTAGGCCGCGGCGTGGAATACCACCTGCGGACGATATTGGCGAAAGGCAAAGTCGAGGCGGGCCTTTTGGCGCACATCGCCGATGATGGGGGTAAATTTCAGATTCCCGAAACGCTCCTCGAGCTCCAGGCGGATGTTGTGCATCGGGGTCTCGGCATTGTCGAAGAGAATCAACTCTTTCACACCGAAGGTGGCCAACTGACGACACAACTCCGAACCGATCGAACCTGCGGCACCCGTCACCATGATGGTCTTGCCTCGGAAGTTGGCGATGATCTCCTCCATCGAGATCTTAATCTCGGGGCGCCCCAGCAGGTCCTCGATCTTGATCTCACGAATCGACTGACGCATCAGTTTTCCGTCGATCACCTCGTCAATCGGAGGAGCGATCAGCACCTTAATGTTCGATTCCACGCAGTAACGGATCAGACGTTCCTGCTCGTTTTGGGCCTCATCGTTTGTAGCAAAGAGGATGGCATCCAGGTCGAGTTGCTCTTTGAGGTATTCTACCTGTTCCTGAGTTTCGAAGTAGACCACCCGGCAATCTGAGATCATGTGATCCTTCAAGCGAGGACCATAGGTTAAAAATCCGATTACCTGATAGTGGGTTGAGTTGTGCAGACGGGTTACCTGGGCTACTGATTTGTTGCCCGTACCATACACCAATACATTCATTCGTTGGCGGCGCGAGCGCATTCGCTTCTTCAGTACATCATACGAAACGACCATCATCACGCGTAGCAAAATCAAGAAGCAGAGTGATATCATGCCGTCGAGACTCAGTAGGGCGATTGCTTGAGGCCAGGTGAAGGTCATCTCGGGCCAGAACCACATCCCCAAGAAGAGCAGAAACTCCTTCCCGACTACGGCCAGGGCGAAGCGCCCGATTTCGCGCAACGAAGAGTGGCGAATTACCGAATGGTGGGTGCGAAGCAGATAGAAACAGATGCCCGAGAAGATCACAGATCCGCTCAGCCAATAGAGGGAAAATTCTGCGATCGGGGCCAACGTTGCAACAAATAACTCGGCCAAAAGCAGGGCAGCTGTCGATGCTACAAAAGATACTGCTAAATCAATGCAAAGAATCAGTTTGGAACTCAAATAGCGATCCAAATGGAGCTTTTCAATCAGGCGATACATACAAGATTTATTATGTATTTAGCCGGTTGGAGAGTTCCAACCGGAGTAGAATGTTTCTATATTTTTTATTGTCTGTTACTCCTCCACGGGCTCCAGGAAGCAGGTGGGGATGTAGGAGGTGGCGACGGCTACGATGCCTTCGATGGCCACGATTAGGCGATGGTTGCCCTTGATGCGTTTGATGTAGCCTTCTGACCCTTTGAAGACTCCGTCCGTGACGCGGACACGTTGTCCGGTCGTCCACTCCGTCGAGGGCTCTCCCAAGTATTCCAGTCCGTTATCCTCGATTGAGGTTACCTGAATGAAGCGGCGCATTTGCTCCTCGGGAATGGCTATCGGCTGGCGGCTTTCGCGATCCGCATAGACCATGACGCGACCCAGTAGCTCCTTTTGCAACTCTTCGGCCTGAGTAGGGGAGGTGCGCATGAACATCAGTGAGGCCACCGCCGGCTGGCGACGACGTACCTTCTGTCCGCGAACGATACGCTCCACCGTGCGCAACGGGATATATACCTCGATCTCGCGCGGTTTTAGTAAGGATTCAATTTGGAATACTTTGTTGTAGAATACCTTGAGTGCATACCAGCACTCGGGAACGGCCCCTGTGGTCATCCTTCACTTACGGATATATCTTCTATTCCCCCATCTTCGGATAGTGTTTCAACCCAAAGGTGAGGCAGGTAGGGTTGAATCGGCTTGTCCGATACGCGGTACCCGTTCCGATCCGGAGGGGTGGGCCGCAACCCCGAAAGGTACTCCTGAAATCAAGTGATTTATTATAGGTGTACTTTTCACGACAAATATAGGGAAAAAGTAGTAAACCACCAAAATAATCATCTGTTTTTTGCTCTTTAACCCCCAAAAATCCCCCCCCCGAATTTTTGGAAAATATTGGTAATCAGATTGTTAATGATTGTTATCCAAGGCGTTTTTGTGGTGGGTAAAAGTGCTAAAAAAGATCAAAAACGATGCAATTGCGAGGGAAATTGCGAGTGATTCGATAAAATTGGGAGAAGGGGTGTGCTATTTTGGGGTCTTGGGGGGCCTTTTGCCGTCGCTATGGGGGGGTAAAATGAAGGCGCGCGGATCGTTCAAAGCACCGATCCGCCCGCCTTTTTCTCTGCTGCGAATTATCGAATCGAATTCATGCGGATTGAAGCCTTTACGAGGGCCAAGGCGCGGATGCGCTCCATGGCGATCTCTTTGTCCGCGTGGTGTGGATTCTGGCTCACGAGCTTCACGAAGCCTTCGCGCTCCGACTTTTGGATGTATTTCACGGTGATGTACTCCTCTCCGTCGATGTCGATCGAGAGCAGATACATGTCGCCCCAGAAGATGTCGCCCAAGTCCGAGAGTTGCTTGTAGAGGACGATGTCGCCGCTCTTCAGAAGCGGGTACATCGAGTCGCCCACCACATAGATCGCCCCGTCGCACTTCGGGAGGTTGGGAATGTGGATGTAGTTGACCGGTTTGTTCTGCTCGCGGTCGGTGAACAGGGGGACCAGCCCCGCCGTGCCCTCCACCGAGTAGAGGGGTACGCTTTGCAGCGGCAACGAGTTGTCGGTGCGGTGGCGGAAGGCCTGCAGGTCGGGTTCAGCATTGAACATCTGCCCGCGCCCTGTCTCCAGGAAATCAGGGTTTACGTTCAATTCTTGAACCAAGATGTTTTTGTTGCGTGTGGTCAGCGAGGCGCGCCCCGTTTCGATCATTGAGAGAGCGGCTTTACCTATTCCAAGTCGCTCTGCAAGTTGCTGTTGCGTCATTTTAAGCTCTTTGCGCAGTTGTTTGATCCAATCGCCTTTCATCCTCCTATCAGAAAATTTTATGATAAATAATTTACCTTTTGAGTATCAAAATACAATTATTGAATATATCTTTGTGTCGACAAAGGTAAGTAATTCGCTGAACAAAAACAAATTTTTTAGGTAAAAATATTTAACTGCAATGATTTATTCTATTTCAACTCAACTTTACGAGCAGGTGGCCGACGCGCTGTTGGAGGCGATCGGTGACCGCTGCTACTTTTCGGGGGCCGTGGAGCTCACCTCGGAGGAGGGGGTGGTGTGCCGTCTGGTGACCTCGTGTGTGATCTATCGTACCCCCTCCGAGATGCCCGAGGGCGAGGGGAGCCGCGTGCGTTCGGTGATTCCCGTTTGGTGGGAGTTCCACACGGCCTGCGCCGCGGGGGGTTTAGATAATGACTTTTCGTTTCGTGAACTTCATCTTGAGGAGCTGGCGTAGTATGGGGGTGTCGTTTGAAGATTTTGTTCGTGAGGTCTATCCCTTTGTGGAGATGACCCTCTTTCACCGCACCTACTATCGCTTGTTGGAGGCCTTTGCTCGGGGGCGCGTGCGGAAACTGATTGTTACCATGCCTCCGCAGCATGGCAAGAGCCTGGGGGCGACGACCCTCTTGCCTGCCTACCTTTTGGGGCTCGACCCCGACCAGCGGGTAGCCATTGCCTCTTATTCAGCCTCTTTGGCTTCGCGTTTCAATCGCCGCGTGCAGCGGATCATCGACTCCGCGGAGTATGCTGCCCTCTTTCCCGAGACGCGTCTGAAGCAGGGGAGCAAGCCGGTGGGTTACATCCGCACGGCCGACGAGGCCGAGGTGGTGGGTCACCAGGGGTCGATCCTCTCGGTGGGGCGCGAGGGGTCGCTGACGGGCAATCGGGTCGATTGCTTTCTTCTGGATGACCTCTATAAAGATGCCATGGAGGCCAATTCGCCCCTGATCCGCGACAACTGCTGGGAGTGGTACACCTCGGTGGTGAAGACCCGTATGCACAATGCTTCGCGCGAATTGATTGTCTTCACGCGATGGCACGAGGAGGATCTCATCGGCACCCTCTCGAAGTTGGAGCCGGTGGTTCCCTTTCGCGCCTGGTCGCAACTCGATCATCTCCCGGACGAGGGGTGGTTGTTGCTGAATTTCGAGGCGATTCAGCGTACCGAACCCACGGAGGTTGATCCGCGCCGAGTGGGGGAGGCTTTGTGGCCTGAGCGTCACTCGGTGGAGTTGCTCGAGGCGAAGCGGAGGCTCGACCCCGTGCGTTTCGAGTGCATGTACCAGGGGCACCCTTCGGTGGCCGAGGGGCTCCTCTATGGCGACCATTTTCAGACCTATGAGGAGTTGCCCCGTGAGGTGGTGCGGCGGGCGAACTATACCGACACGGCCGATGCGGGCGACGACTACCTCTGCTCGGTGAGTTATGCCGTAGACCTTGATGGGGTGATCTATGTAACGGATGTGGTCTATACGCGCGAGCCGATGGAACTCACCGAGCGGATGGTGGCCGAGATGTGGCAACGCAGCGATACCCGTACCGCCTTGGTTGAGAGTAACAACGGCGGCCGAGGCTTTGCCCGTGCCGTGCAGCGATTGGCTCCGCGTGTCAAAGTGGAGTGGTTTCACCAATCCGACAACAAGGAGGCGCGTATTCTTTCGCATGCGGTGACGGTGCTCCACAACCTCCGCATGCCCGCTCAATGGCGACAACTTTGGCCCGACCTGCATGCCCACCTGACGACCTACCGCCGACAATTTCGCGCCAATCGCTGGCACGATGCGGCCGATGTGCTGACCGGAATCGTCGAACACGAAATCACCCGCCCGAAAAGCCGCCCCAAGGTCAGGTTTATAAAATAATTAGGGATTAGGAGTTTTTTTAATACCCCTAATCTCTCTAATCTCCCTAATGCCCTCGATCGAATATGAAACAAAAAAACGAAAAAAAAGCACAATTTAGTGGATAATTTGGTCTAAAAAACACTATCTTTGCGCCCCGGATCGGAGGGGGCTCCCAAGGAGAAGTTCGCCGTTCGGTCCTTACATTTTTTTAAGTTTTTTAACACAAAGTAAGACGTATGAAATCACTGAAAATCGGTGACCTGCTGGCCCGCATACCCATCGTTCAGGGCGGCATGGGAGTTGGCATCTCGCTTTCGGGCTTGGCTTCGGCTGTGGCCAACGAGGGGGGTGTCGGCGTAATTTCGGCTGCCGGATTGGGGCTGATCTACAAAGAGGACTCCATGGATTATTGCGAAGCGGCTATCCATGGGCTCAAACAGGAGTTGCGCAAGGCGCGCGAAGCCACAAAGGGAATTGTGGGGGTCAATGTGATGGTGGCCATGAATAACTTTGCCGACATGGTGAAGACGGCGATCCAGGAGGGAGCCGACATCATCTTCTCGGGAGCCGGTCTGCCGCTCAACCTCCCTTCGTTCCTGACCGAGGGGGCCAAGACGAAGTTGGCTCCTATTGTCTCGTCGGCGCGTGCCGCCAAACTTTTGTGCGAGAAGTGGCTCGCCAACTACAACCACATCCCCGATGCCATCGTGGTCGAGGGGCCCAAGGCGGGAGGCCACCTGGGTTACAAGGCTGATCAACTTACCGATCAGGAGTATGCCCTCGAGAGCATCCTGCCCGAGGTGGTGAAGGAGGTGCGTTCGTTCGAGCGTGAGCACGACTGCCACATTCCGGTGATCGCCGCCGGTGGCATCTATACAGGCGAGGATATTTATCGCATCATGCAGCTCGGGGCTGACGGCGTACAGATGGGAACACGCTTCGTCACGACCGAGGAGTGTGATGCAGACCCTGCTTTCAAGCAGAGTTACATTCAGGCCAAGCGCGAGGATATTCAGATCATCCAGTCGCCTGTGGGAATGCCCGGGCGAGCGATCCGAAGCCCCTTCCTCGACCAGGTGAAGGAGGGGTTGAAACGACCCAAGGTTTGTGCCTTCAACTGCATTAAGACCTGCGACATCTCGCGCTCGCCTTACTGTATTATGCTGGCCCTTTTCAACGCCTTCAAAGGGCGTTTGGAGCATGGCTATGCCTTTGCCGGCGCGAATGCCTGGCGAGCCGAGAAGATCCAGACGGTCAAAGAGTTGATCTCGTCGCTCTCCGAGGAGTTTGAGGCCTTCAAGAAGCGTGTGATGAACGAGTAACGGATCCGCTGCTCACTGCACGCATGGTGATAAAAAAAGAATCGCAATTTCTGCGATTCTTTTTTTATCTATTCGGCTTTGTTCAGCGCATTGAGCTCTTCGAGGCGAGCCACGGGGGCCACATCGAGCGAAGCGAGTTCTCCTTGTTGGTAGCGGTAGTAGCCCGAGAGGGCGATCATCGCGGCGTTGTCGGTTGTGAAGCGGAATTCGGGTAGGAAGGTGCGCCAGCCGCGTTTCTTGCCCTCGGCCGTGATGCCGTCGCGCAGGCCCGAGTTGGCCGATACGCCTCCGGCGATGGCGATGTCCTTGATACCGGTGAGTTTCGAGGCCTTGACGAGTTTGTCCAACAGGATCTCTACGATGGTGCGTTGCAACGAGGCGCAGAGGTCGGCTTTGTTCTTCTCCACGAAGTCGGGGTCGGCCGCCACTTCGTCGCGCAGGGTGTAGAGGAACGAGGTCTTGAGGCCCGAGAAGGAGTAGTCGAGGTCGGCTACATGGGGCTTGGCAAAGCGGAAGGCCTTGGGGTTTCCCTCCTTGGCCAGGCGGTCAATCACGGGACCACCGGGGTAGGGGAGCCCCATCACCTTGGCACACTTGTCGAAGGCTTCGCCCGCAGCGTCGTCGATCGTGGTGCCGATGATCTCCATCTGCAGGGGCGAATCCACGCGCACGATCTGCGTGTGGCCGCCGCTGACCAAGAGGCAGAGGAACGGGAAGGCGGGGTGGGGGAGTTCGCGATCGGGGAGGTCGAGGAAATGCGAGAGGATGTGCCCCTGCAGGTGGTTGACCTCCACCATCGGGATGTTGTGGGCGATCGAGAGTCCCTTGGCAAACGATACGCCCACCATGAGCGATCCCAACAAGCCGGGGCCGCGTGTGAAGGCGATGGCATCCAATTTGTCGGCTGTGATACCGGCCTCTTTGAGGGCGGTGTCGATCACCGGCACGATGTTCTGCTGATGGGCGCGTGAGGCGAGTTCGGGGATCACTCCTCCGTATTTGATGTGTACGGCTTGTGAGGCGATCACGTTCGATAGCAGCACGTTGTTGCGGATCACGGCCGCCGAGGTGTCGTCGCATGAAGATTCGATGCCTAAGATGGTAATATCCATGTTTTCTTACTCTTTATGGGTGGCTTCGTCGAGCCTTTGTGTTAAATCGTTGCGGGTTTAACTATAAAATAGTTAAAAACGGGGCAAAAAAATGGTGGAAATGCCTATTTTTTGCTATCTTTGCCAATTATAAAGACCCGTTTCATGCGCAAAGGTATAAAAATATTGGTAAAGGTGATCTCAACGCTGCTACTCGTTGTGATATTTTTGCCTTTATTGGCCGCTCTGCTCCTTCATTTGGATGGGGTGCAGAGCCGTGTGGTGGAGCGTGTCACCCTCCTGGCAAGCGAGAAGTTGGGAACCACCGTTTCGGTCGATCGGCTCAAGATAGGCTTCTTTAATCGTGTGGAGGTGGAGGGGTTCTATGTCGAGGATTTCGATCGCGACACCCTGCTTTATGCCTCGCAGGTCGAGGCTTCGATCGCTCGCCTGGGGATTCTTTCAGCCGATTTTGTCTTTGACGAGGTGCTGCTGCGTGATGCTAAGTTTCACCTTCGCGAGAGTTCGCGCGGGGTGATGAATGTCAAGGAGGTGGTCGATTCGATGCGCCGCAAGGAGCCGCGCGAAAAGAAAAAACGGCTTAATCTCTCATTCCATCAAATCGACTTCGAGGGGGTGGAGTTTTGGCTCAAGCGCAACGCTCCGCGCCGCCATGACTACGGTATCGACTGGGCCGATATGCGTCTGCAGGATATGTGGGGGCGCTTGGAGGAGTTTTCGATCACGGCGGGCGAGATCTCGGGTGTGCTCGAACACCTCTCGGCCACCGAGCAGACGGGATTTCGTATCGAGGAACTCTCGGGCCATCTCTTCATTGGTCCGGGTCGTGTCGCCCTGGCCGGAGCCCGTATCCGGACCCCCGAATCGGAGTTGAATCTCACCTCGTTCGACCTCTCGGGTAACGATTGGAACGAGTATAAAAACTTTATCGAGCGTGTCACGATGGAGGCACAGTTCGAACGCTCGAGCCTTACGACCGACGATGTAGCCTACTTTGCCCCCGCGCTTCGCGATTGGCACCTGGCGGCTCATGACATCGACCTCGATGTGAGTGGTACGGTGGCCTCCCTTACGGGAAAGATCTGGAATCTGGAGACCGAAGGCGGCTCCCGACTCCGAGCCGACCTCTTTATGCGCGGACTTCCCCGTGTGGAGCGTACTCGTTTCGATCTGAAACTCCATTCGTTGCGTACGCGGGCAGCCGATGCGCGTACCTTGTCGGGGGCGATCCTGCGCAAGGAACTTCCCGAGGGGGTGATCCAACTCCTCTCGCGGGCCGGTAAACTTGAACTCTCGGGTCGCTTTTCGGGCCTCCTCTCCGACTTTTCGGCCCGCGCCTTGGCGGCTACCTCGTTAGGAACCCTTGAAGGTGATTTTGCGATGCATCGCGTGAAGCGTGTGCGGGAACTACAGGGAAATCTCTCGGCCCGACGTTTCCGCCTCGGCGAATTGATCGGTCAGCCGCGTTTGGAGTCCCTCACCCTTCAGGCTTCGGCCGAGGGAGAGATCAACAAGGAGGGCCCTTCGATCTATATCCGCTCCGAAATTCCGGAGTTGAACTTTGCCGGAGTAGAGTACGATTCGCTGCAACTTCATGGAACAATTGCTGGTAAGATCTACCAGGCATCGCTTCATGTTTTGGATCACATCGCCGACCTCTCGCTCGATGCCACAGCCGACCTGCGCCGTGCTGTGCCGCGCTACGATGTCTCGCTCGATGTGCGCCGTGCCGATCTTCGCGCCATGAGACTCAATCTGCGCGACTCGATCTCGCTGCTCGCCCTGCAACTCAAGGGTGGCGTAACCTTCCCCTCGGTCAATGAGATGGAGGGTATGGCATGGATCTCCAACGGATACTACCGCTATAACGATACGCGCCTAAGGTGCGACCTCTTCTCGGTGCGTGCCCGCAAGCGCGACAATCGCCGCGATATTGAGTTAGAGTCCCCCTACTTGGATGCCCTCTTCTCCTCGCCTCGCGGCTATAAAGATGCCTTCGAGTCGTTGCTCGCCTCGTTACATACCTTCCTGCCCGACCTCTACAACTCGGAGCGAGCCCCGCTGCAGCGTGATTCGTTGCTCACGGCTGAGGAGGATCAAACCTCGCTGTGGGTGCGTGTGAAGAAGATGACACCGCTGACCGATGCCCTTGCCCAGGGGTTGGAGGTGGCTGATAGTACGATCTTCGAACTGCAACACAACCCCTCGCTTCGCATGTTGAATCTGAATCTTCGCTCCGACTTTATCGAGCGCAAGAATCTGTTGGCCATGGGCATCGACCTTTCGGCCCACAACGAGGGGGATTCGCTCCTGATCAAAGGCTCGGCCAGCGATCTCTACCTCTCGAACCTCCATTTCCAGCAGGTGGGCCTCCGTGCAGGAGCCGCACAGAACAAGTATGATTTGGAGGCTGAATTTGTCGATTCGGTGGCCCGTTTGCAGGCCGACCTCCGGGTGGCGGGCCTCATCGAGCGTCTGGATACGGGTCGCCGTTATCGACTGCGACTCCACCCCTCGTCGTTGGCAATCGGCAACGACCATTGGAACCTGCGTTCCGAGGAGATTTCGATTGAAAAGGGGTGTATCTCGATTGACCGTTTCTCGGTCTATAACTCGCGCGAAGAGCTTCTGTTGGAGGGTGTGGCATCGCGTAGCCGTGAGGATTCGATCCACCTGAAGTTACGCAACTTCAATATCTCCCCGCTGACTCAGTTTGCCCTGCGCATGGGCTACCACATAGAGGGTATCTCGAACGGATCGGCTACCATGAAATCGGTGCTGCGCGAGGGAGAAATTTCGGCCGACATCCATCTCGATTCGCTGATAGTCAATGAACGCACGCATATCCCCTCGTTGCAGTTGCTTTCGCGTTGGGACTTCGAGATGAATCGTGCCGCAATGTATATCATCGACCGCCAAAAGTGTGATACGGCCATCCGAGGTTTCTATCGTCCCTCGGAGGGTCGCTATTTTGCCCGCGCCCGCTTGGGTAAGGTTCCTATGTCGCTGCTCGATCCCGTACTCAAGGGGGTCATCTCTTCCACGCGAGGTGAGGCCATGGCCGATCTTACATTGCGCGGCGTGAAGCGACAGGCCGAACTCGATGGTTGGATCGAGGCGAGCGATTTGGCTACCACAGTCGATTTTACGCAGGTGGAGTATCGCATTCCCGAAGCGCG
The DNA here is from genome assembly GCA_045614985.1 of Alistipes sp. GTDB lineage: Bacteria > Bacteroidota > Bacteroidia > Bacteroidales > Rikenellaceae > Alistipes. Next base: position 11,349 of record JAZLDX010000029.1, read on the forward strand.
TGTCGAGGTGGCGAAGAATGTCTTGCGCGTGCAGGATGTTGCCGTCTACGATAAGGAGGAGAACAGTGGAAAACTCAATTTCTCGCTCGACCTGAATCGACTGAAAAATATCTCTTACCGCTTGCGGGTGGCCCCCGAGCGGATGTTGGTACTCAACACCACGGCCAAGGACAACAACCTCTTCTATGGTAAGATCTACGCCTCGGGACAGGCCACGATTTCGGGCGACAAGATGGGGGTTCGCATGAATGTGAATGCCTCGACGGAGAACAATTCCACCTTCTTCATGCCCCTTTCGGGAGCCACGGATGTGGGTAAGGCCGACTTCGTTACCTTCCTCTCCGCCTCCGCGCTCGATACGACGAACTACCTGGTGCGTAAGAAGATGCTCTTCGACCGTCGTCACCGCAGCCGCAACGCCTCGCAGAGCAATATGGATATCAACCTGGAGCTCAATGTGCACCCGAACCTCGACTTCCAGTTGGTGATCGATCCTACGGCCGGTGATTTGATCCGTGGCCGAGGCGAGGGTCTTCTGAATATCCATGTCAATCCGAACGAGAATGTCTTCGAGATGATGGGCGACTACTCGATTACGGAGGGTAGTTACCTCTTCACGCTCCAAAATATCATCAACAAGAAGTTTATCATCGAGTCCGGATCGACTATTCAGTGGACGGGCGAGCCCATGGATGCCATGCTCAACATCAATGCGATCTACAACACGCGCGCCTCGTTGCAGCCTCTCTTGGGAGCCTCGTCTACCGGCGATCGCAACGCCTACACGCGCCAGGTTCCTGTGGAGTGTGTCATCCACCTGGGCGATCGCCTCACCAACCCCTCGAAGTCCTTCTCGATTCGTGTTCCGCAGGCCGACTCCGAGACCCAGGCGGCCATCAACAATGTGCTTAATACCGAGACGACGGTGGCTCGACAGTTTATCTATCTGTTGGCCTTCAACAACTTCTATCCCGAGAATTCGACCGCCTCGAACGACAATATCGGTGCGGTGGCTACGGCGGCTACGGGATTCGAACTCCTCTCGAATCAGGTAACCCGACTCCTCTCGGGCGATGCCTACAACATCACCTTCAACTACCGTCCCGAGACCCAAATGACGGGTAACGAGGTCGATTTCGGCCTCTCGACCAACCTGATCAATGGCCGCCTCTCCATCGAATTGGAGGGTAACTATGTGCTCGACAACAAGCAGGCCATCAATAACAACAAGGTGTCGAACTTCATGGGAGAGGCCTATATCACCTGGCTGATCGACCGCTCGGGCAACCTCAAACTGCGCGGATTTACCCAAACTATCGACCGATTCGATGAGACACAGGGTTTGCAGGAGACCGGTATCGGAATCTATTACAAGGAGGATTTCGAGAATCTGAAGGATCTCAAGGAGCGCATCAAAAACCGATTCAAGCGTAGTAAAGAGCGCAAAAAGGAGAAAAAGAGAGAAAAAGAGCGAGAAAAAACTAATAACTAAAACTAAATAAAACGATGTTTACATTTTTGCAGGCTGCCGATGTTGTGGCAGCAGAGACGACCCGCATGGGTTTGGGAGAGCTCTTCCTCAAGGGCGGATGGTTGATGTGGGTGCTGCTCTTGTTGGGTGGCGTAGCTGTCTTTATCTTTGTGGAGCGCTTTATGGCCATCCGCAAGGCTTCGACCTTCGACATGAACTTCATGCACCGTATTCGCGACTATATTTCGGACGGGAAGATGAATGTGGCCGTAGAGCTTTGCAAGAAGACCAACAGCCCCATTGCCCGTATGGTAGAGAAGGGTATCGAGCGTATCGGTCGCCCGATGGCCGATGTGCAGACCGCTATCGAGAATGTGGCCAACCTCGAGGTGTCGAAGCTCGAAAACGGCCTTCCGTTCCTGGCAACGATTGCCGGAGGTGCCCCGATGATCGGTTTCCTGGGTACCGTACTTGGTATGGTGCAGACCTTCATGGACATGGCAGCAGCCGGTGGTACGGTCGATATGACCCTCCTCTCGAGTGGTATGTATGTGGCCATGGTAACGACGGTTGGAGGTCTCTGTGTAGGTATCCCGGCCTACTTTGGCTACAACTACCTGGTGGCTCGCATCGAGAAGCTGATCTTTAGAATGGAGGCCAACTCGATCGCCTTTATGGATATTTTGAATCAACCTGTACAAAAGTAGACGCGTATGGCAATCAAACGAGGATCGAAGGTCGATAAGAGCTTCTCATCGGCCTCGATGACCGACCTGATGTTTCTCCTACTGGTCTTCCTGCTGATGGCCACTACCCTGATCAACCCCAATGCGATCAAGGTCGTGCTGCCTAAGAGCTCGAACCAACTCAAGGAGAAGGCCATCACCACGGTCACCATCCAGAAAACGGCAACGGGTGTGAACTATTATGTCGAGACTCAGCCTGTGGCCAACCTCGATGAGTTGGAGCGCACGCTGCGCGCCCGCCTCGAGGGACAGCATGAGCCTACGGTCTCCATCCATTGCGACAAATCGGTCATTGTCGATGAATTCGTCAAGGTATCGGAGATCGGACGTGCGAATGGTTACAGAATGTTGCTTGCAACCCAACCTTGATTTTTAGGTCGGATAGGAAGGATCTGGAGAACACAAAATCTCCTAATAAACCTATCAAGACCTAATCTAAACCCCAAACCATAAGCCGTTGAATTACTACAAAGACAATACGATGCAAAATTCGCGCCGGTGGGCGTGGGGGGCACTCCTGCTCTATGGGGTGCTGGTGGCTGTATTGTTCCTCATTGTGGGGATTGAATTGCCGACCGAGCCGTTGAAGGAGCCCATCCTGGTGGAATTGGCACCCCTTCCCGAACCTCCCAATCCCGAGCCGCTGCCCAAGGAGCCGCAGATGCACCGCGAGGTGGCCCCCGAGGAGCAGACCGAGCCGGTGCGTGGCGAGGCCGAGGAGAGCCGCACGGTCAATCCTCGAGCCCTCTTCAAGCAATCGCAGGGTGGGGTGGATGAACCCGAGAATGCAGGTAATCCGCAGGCCCGCGAGGGAGAGGAGGATCGAGCCAAAGGGACGGGCACCGGAGCGGCTCCCGATGGCCACGACCAACTCGACAAGGGGTTGCAGGGGCGAGGTTTGGTGGGAAATCTTCCGCGTCCGCGCTATTCGTCCGATGCCGAGGGGCGCGTGGTGATCCGTGTGGCGGTCGATCGCACGGGGCGTGTTACGGCAGCAACCTACGAACCCAAGGGTTCTACTACCTCGCATCCGTCGTTGATTCGTGAGGCGCAGGAGGCGGCTATGCAAGCTCGATTTACCGAAAGCCGCAGTTTTGTGCAGGGCGGCACCATTACCTATATTTTTACCTTAAAGCGATGAAACAAACCCTATTCCTTCTGCTCCTTTTGTTGCTTCCCATCGGAGGATGGGCGCAGCGAGCGGAGCACGACACGACACAACGATCCGAGCGAGGTCGTCGAATGGAATCGACTGCTACGGGGGCCCGATTGGCCCTTTCGCATACCGAGTATGACTTTGGTGCGGTGGATCGTCGTGGAGGGGACCTCTGTTACGAATTGATCTTCTCCAACGAAGGGACAACCCCGTTAGTGCTGACGCGCGTGATCACCTCCTGCACCTGCTTGAAGAGCGAATTTTCAAAACGACCCATTCCCGCTGGAGGGGTCGGTAAGATTCGCCTGACCTATCAACCCTTGAAAGCCGAGCCTGGGGCTTTCCATAAGGTGGTGCAAATCCTCTCGAACTCCTCTTCGGGACGTGAATTGTTTACTATTCGAGGGAAATCTATTGATTATAAGCAAAAAAATGAATAACGAAACCCTTCTTTTGTGTGAGGCTCACATCCTCACGATGACCGAGGAGCACCCCCAACCCTTTGTGGGATGGGTCGGTGTCGTCGGAAACCGCATTGCCTTGGTGACTGATTCTTCGGAGGAAGCCGAGCGTTTTCGCAGTGAAAATCCCTCTTGTAGAGTAATCGACTGCCGTGGGCGAGTCTTGATGCCCGGCCTAGTGAATACCCACTGCCATGTGGCTATGACCCTTCAACGCAACTATGCCGATGATATTCCGCTAATGGAGTGGCTCAACGACCACATCTGGCCCTTTGAGGCGCAACAGACCCCCGATGAAGTAGCCCTGGGAGCCGAGTTGGGTATTGTGGAGATGCTCCTGGGCGGAGTAACCTCCTTTGTCGATATGTATTGGGATGAGAACCGCATTGCCGACTCGGCCCAAAAGTTAGGTATTCGTGCCCTTTTGTGCCCCAGTTGTCTGGATAGTAATATGGAACTCTTCGAGCGCGATCTGATGGCTCTGCTACCCAAATGCAATGGCCGTGTGCGAGCAGGCGTAGGTCCCCATGCCCCCTATACGGTCTCGAAGGAGAATCTGCTACGGGTGAAGGCTTTGGCCGAGAAATACGACCTGCCGCTGACAATCCATGTGGCCGAAACGCAGGCAGAGATGGAGGGGGTACAGAAGACCACCGGGATGCGCCCCGTGCAGTGGCTCGACAGCCTGGGGTTGCTGAACGAACGACTCATTGCCGCCCACTGCGTTTATGTGGATGAGAAAGATCGCCGTATTTTGCGTGAGCGCGGGGTGAAGATTGCCCACAACCCGACCAGCAACATGAAGATCGCAAGCGGTATCTCTCCCATCGAAAAGTGCCTTGAAGAGGGATTGAAGCCGACGATCGGTACCGATGGACCCTGCTCGAACAACGATCTGGATATGTGGGAGGAGATGCGCAATACATCGTTCCTTGCGAAAGTTTCGTCGATGAATCCCCTGGTTCTCCCGGCAGAGGAGGTCTTGAAGATGGCTACGGTCTATGGTGCTGAGGCGATTGGCCATGCAGGTGAGCTGGGTATTCTCCGTGAGGGAGCACTGGCCGACCTGATTGTGATTGATATTCAGAAGCCCCATCTGCAACCTATCAATAATTTGGTGGCCGACCTGGTCTACTGTTGTAAATCCTCCGATGTGGAGACGGTAATTGTCGATGGTCGTGTGGTGGTTGAAAATCGTCGCCTTGCGGAGGTTGATCTCCCCGACCTCTACCGACGTGCCACCGCGGCTGTTGAGCGCATCAAAAAGGCTATGCTCTAATACCTTATTCTATCAATAAAAAACCCGCCTTGAAAGGCGGGTTTTTTGTTGAGGCTACATCGCTTGGCAGATATCCCAAACGAAGGCGCGTACCCCTTGCATCTTGGTCGTTGCATCCATCTTGCGCAGGGCCTCCAAAACCGGCTCAACCTTTTCGTCTTCGACGATAGCTAGCACCGAGGTATTCATCGAGGGCCAGGCATGGGAGCCGTAGTGAGGTTCGCCATCAAAAGAACCTCGACCTTCAGTCAAGGCCCATCGGGTGAAGCCTCGTACCCCATGGTCGTCCAACATTCTGTTTACACGATCGGTCAGGGCCTGGTTGTAAGATATAAAGAGTGCTTTCATAGCTATTTTACATGTTAGGTTATATCGTATTTACTCATTTATTTTGGCTAACAGAGCGGCTTCAGTAACCTCTTCGGTAGCACGTTTGCGGGCCTCCTTCTTCTCGGCGCGGAACTCCAAAATGGCGTAGAGTACCGGAACGATGAAGAGAGTTAGGATGGTTGAGAAGGTCAGACCACCAATTACGGCGATACCCATCGGTTGCCAGGTCTCGGAACCTTCGCCACCACCAATTGCCATCGGCAACATACCCAGGATGGTGGTGAACGAGGTCATCAATACGGGACGCAGACGGCTCTTACCACCCGAAATCACCGCATCATAGATGCTCGAACCGCGCTCAATCAGCAGGTTCATGTAATCCACCATCACGATACCATTTTTGGTTACGATACCCACCAACATAATGGCACCAATCAGGGCAATTAGCGATAGAGGGGTCGAGGTGAGCCACAGAGCGAGGAATACACCCGTGAAGGCGAACGGAATGGTGAACATGATGATGAAGGGGTATTTCAGCGACTCGAACTGCGTAGCCATTACGATATAAACCAAAATCACAATCAGGATGAAAAGGGTGCCGAGGTCGGCAAAGGCCTCACCTTGGTCTTCGATTGTACCACCCAACTCCAGGGTTACGGTGTCGGGGGTGGGGTACTCGTCGATGATCTTCTGTACCAGGGGCACCATGTCACCCAGGGCTACGCCATCACCTACTGTACCCTCTACGGTAATGATACGCTGGCGATTTTCGCGCTCGATGGTCGGGGCGGCAAACTCCTCGCGGACGGTGGCTACCTCCTTGAGCTTCACGGGCTGACCCTGACCGCCGTAGAGGATGATATTCTCCACATCCTCTACCGAGGTGCGGAACTCCTCGGCATAGCGTACCACGATGTCGTACTCATCACCATCCTCGCGATACTTCGTACACTCGTAACCATTGATGCGGTTGCGGACAAACTGCGAAGCGGTAGAGCTGTTCATGCCGTAGTAGGCGAGTTTATCGCGGTCGAATATCACATTCAGCTCCGGACGAAGGTCATCGCGCGAGAGTTGCACATCTCGCATGCCATCCAATGCAGCGAGCTGATGAAGGAGGTCGTTGGCAATCTCATTCGTCTGGTTGAGATCGTGGCCGAATACCTTGACATTAACAGTACTCGAACCGCTCATGCCGCCCTGTTGGCCACCCGGGGTTACTTTGTATTGACGAATTTCGGGGATGCGGTCCAGGTCCTTACGCAGCAAGTCCGAGATGAGGAAAATCGAGCGGTCGCGTTCACCCGAGCGAGGCAGTCGCATGTTGAAGTTGATGATGTGCGAACCGGTCGTCTGCATTGCCGCAAAGGCGTTGTTCGAGGAGTTGGCACCGGCCGAGGTCGAAACCAAGACTACCTCGGGATACTTCGTGTAGATGATACTGTCTATCTGACGGGCAATACGGGTAGTGTACTCTACCGAGAGGTTCTGCTCCAGCTCTACCGTAGCCGAGATACGGCCGTTATCGGCGGGCGGGAAGAACTCTGTGGGCACCTGCGTAATCAGACCTAACGAGAGGGCGAAGATCGACAGCAGGGTAATGAGCGTGCGCTTACGATGGTTTACCACCCACTCCAACGATTTGGCATAGGCTTTATCGAGCCACTGAAGGGCCTTGTCGATGGGCTTGTATACAACTCCGATACCTTTGTAGTCATGCTGGTTTCCATCGGCCTTCAAGAGGTAGGCAGACATCATCGGAGTCAGCGTGATTGCCGCTGTAGTTGATACACAAACAACGATGGTTACAATCCAACCCAGCTCCTTGAAGAGAATACCGGCCATACCCGGTACCATGGTCAGGGGAAGGAATACGGCGACTACTACCAAGGTGGTGGCAATTACAGCGAGCCATACCTCATTGGTGGCATAGATAGCCGCCTCTTTGGGGCTTGAACCGCGGTCGATGTGGGTAGAGATATTCTCCAAAACTACGATGGCATCGTCCACTACCATACCGATGGCGATCGAGAGCGATGAGAGCGAGATGATATTGATCGTCGAACCCGTCGCAAAGAGGTAGATGAACGAGCAGATAAGCGAGACGGGAATCGTCATGCAGATAATGAAGGTGGCTCGCCAACGTCCCAGGAAGGTCATTACGACCAGCACTACGAAGATAAAGGCGTACATGATGGTCTCCGAGAGCGAGTTGATGGCGTTGGTGATCTCCTCTGAACCCTCGAAAATCAGATCTACCTTCACATCGCCGGGCAGCGTCTGCTCGATCTTGGGCAGCATCTCCTGAATCTCGTGTACGATATTCACCGTGTTGGCACCCGACTGTTTCTGAATCATTACGCGTACACCGCGATTGCCGTTCACGCGCTCATCCATGGTCGATTTCTCGAGTGTATCACGAATCACGGCCACATCGCTCAGCATCACAGTACGACCACCACGATTCGAGATAACCACCTTACGCAGGTCGTACTCCGAGTCGGTGAACTCACCATCCGCCTTCAGGTTGAAGGTGTTGTTACCGATATCAATTGTACCTGCGGGGATATTGACATTCTCCGCTGCGATGATTTGACCCAGTTGCTCGATGGTCAGTCCATAAGCCTCCAACTTGCGGGGGTCGATGTTTACTTGTACCTCACGCTCCGGAGCACCTATGACCGAAACGGCACCTACGCCATCCACACGGTTCAGTACATTGACCATCTTATCATCCAGAATCTTATTTAGAGCAGGGTAGCTCTCCTCGGCCGTGATAGCAAGCATCATGACGGGCATCATCGAGGTCGAGAACTTGAAGATGGTCGGATAGTCCACCTCATCGGGTAGGAGTGATTGGGTACGGCTCACGGCATCACGGATATTGTTAGCCGCCTCAGTCAGGTCGGAGCCATACTCAAATTCAAGAGTAACCATTGAGAAGTTGTCCGACGACTTCGAGGTCATATCCTTTAGCTCCTCCACCGTGTTGAGGTTATCCTCCAGAATTCGGGTGATATTGGTCTCAATATCGGCCGCATTGGCTCCCGGATAGGTCGTGATGACCGAGATCATCGGAATCTCGATATCAGGGTATTGGTCGACCGAGAGTTTATTCAGCGAGAAGAGTCCGAAGACAATCACGCCGATAAAAATCAAGATGGTCGAAATCGGTTTTCTAACCGCACTTTCGTAAATATTCATTGTTGATGCGTGTTAAGTATTACTCCGTAAGAATCTCTACAGCCGAGCCATTCTCCAGGCGCGCGAGAGCCGTAACGGCTACCTCCTCACCGGGCTCGACACCCGAGAGTACCTCGATGAATTGGCCCACCTGGCGACCCAGCGTGATACGACGACGCTCGGCGCGGCCCTCCTTGATGACATAGAGGTAGCGCTCCGACGAACCCACCTGCTTCAGTACGGCGACATCAGGAACCATTACAGCCTCACGCTGACCCATGTCGAAGAAGGTGCGGGCAAACATACCCGGGCGCAGACGCTCCGAGGCGTTGGGTACACGAATCTCTACGGTAAAGGTGCGAGTGGTGGTGTTGATGGCGGGGTGGATAAGCTCTACTTGACCTTTGAATACCTCTTCGGGGTAGGCATCGAACTTCAGGTCGATTTCCATACCACGCTTTACCTTTGCAAAAAATTGCTCCGGAACATGAGCCATAACCTTCAGGGGATTGATCTGCATGATGTGGAGCACGGGTTGGTTCATGAAGAGGTCGCCGGCCTCGTTGTTGCGAGCCGTTACGACACCCGAGATAGGCGAGAGTACCTCGATGTTCTTCTTCAGGTTATTCACAACTTCTTGCTGTACATCATATTGCGCCTTTACTTGGTCAAACTCCTGGGCCGAGATGCCACCGGCCTCGTAGACGGGCTTCAGGCGATTTACATTATCCTCCAATACTTTCAGATTGACACGTGCCTGGTTGTACTGTGTCGGGTTGAGGGTGATGAGCAGTTGGCCTTGGCGTACCTTGTCGCCTACATCCACCAAGATACGATCAATGTGTACCCCCGATGCAGCGGGCGTAATGTCATTCTCCTTGTAGGCATTTACCTCCGAGGTATACTCCTCGATGAGCGAAATTGTCTGTTTCTCGGCCGTGGAGATCTTGGTCAGTACCTTTACCTCTTCGGCCGTTGTCGTTGCGGTCTGCTGTTTCTGTCCGCAAGCGGTCAGCATCAGGGCTGCCGCCATCCAAATCAGGGTCTTTTTCATATTGCGTTGTTTTCTTTTGTTTTTCTGTTATTGGCCTTTCTTTGCAGTTTGCGATTGGCAGATGGGCATTAGAGAGGTTTTGAATTGAAATATCTTATACTCTAACGCTCCAGTCCGATGATCTTGTCGTACTCGGCCTTCGAGGAGAGGTAGTCGAAGATTGCCTGCGAGAAGTTTAAGCGCGACTGGGTGAGGTTCAGACGGGCCATATTAAGCTCCAACATCGTGCCGGCACCAGCGTTGTAGCGCGTTTCGGAGATGTCGTAGGCCTTCTCTGCCTGTTTCATGGTGGTCTCCTGGGTGAACATCTTCTCACGAGCGGTCAAGACTGAAGAGATGGCATTGCGTACCTGCACAGCAATCTGCTCCTGAGCATAGTCACGCTGAATCTCCAATTGGCTGATTTGGTTCTTGATCGAACGCGACTGGGCCGATTTGGTCATACCCGAGAAGATAGGCACCGAGAGCGAAACACCCACCGAGATGGGGTTTGTCCAGAAGAACTTGTACTTCGAGGGCTCCGAGGGGCCGAAGAACGAGAGCGACTCCATATCGTTACCTGTGAGCGATACCTGTCCAAAGGCTGCGAGGGTTGGCATACGCGATGCATTGGCCACCTTGAGCTGATGCTTCAGTTGCTCAACCTGCAAATCGAGCTGTTTGAGGTTGCTGTTCTCCGAGATGTCGGTTGTCAAATCGGTGCCGGCAAAGACCATGTCGCGCATCTGGTTCAGCTCGCCCTCGACCTCGATCTCCACCTCTTCAGGCAGCGAGAGGTACATCTTGAGCGAGAGTTTCGCTACATCAATGGCTTGCTCGGTTTGGATGATCGAGGGTTTCAGATTCGAGAGCTGCACCTGGGCCGTGAGTAGGTCATACTCCGAGGCCAAGCCGTTGTCGTACTTGAGTTGTGTCTCGTTGACGGTCTGTTGTACTGTGGTTTCCGACTCCTTCAGCACCTCGAGCGACTGTTCGGCCAATAGAATGTTATAGAAGGCCACCTTGACGGAAGCCACCAGGTCGATGCGGTTGGCGCGTGCCGACTCGACGGCCGAGGCCAGCTGCGCCTTGTTGAGCTTCAGCGTGCGGTAGATCTGGGGCGCGAAGAGGGGGAGCGAGAGGTCGCCCGAGAACGAGAAGGTGTTATCGGCCCCAAACGAAAGTCCGCCTCGCATCTCACTCTTCACAACCGAGAGGGCATATTGGCCCGAGGCGGAGAGTTGCGGGAGCAGGTTGCCCCAAGTTTGTTGTTTTACATGGTCGTAACGCGCAATCTCTAAGTCGGCCACCTTGATGGTGGGGTTGTCGCTGAGCGCAATCTCGATCGCCTGATCGAGCGTGAGGTTCATCGTCTGGGCTCCAACTCCAAGGGTTGAAGCAAGCAGAACTCCCAAACAGATAATCACTTTTTTCATACCTTTTATAAATATAAAGTTTTTTGTTTTCTATTACTTCTCGAAGCTGTATTTTTGTGCGTAGCGGTCGATCAGTTCCTGCCCTTTCGGGGTGGAGATTCCTCGGAAGAGAGTTGTTACCACCTGCATAAAGGCGGCATGTTCACTCATTTCCTTGGGGATCGAGAGTCGCTGCTCCTTCACCTTCAGGCTGTATCCTGCGGCGTAGAAGATCGAGATCGTAAGGTCGATGTTCATCCACTCCACAAAGAAGCCCTCACGGATTCCCTCCTCGATCAGAAACTTCATCCCCTGGTGGTTCTTCTCGATTCCCTCGTTCATTACCCGTTCAAAAACCTTCGGGTAGAATTTTTTGAGGTTTTGCGTGAGTCGATCGTGCACGGCGGCATCCTCCGTAATCTTGTTCAGTACCATGAACATCGCCTCGAGGATGTCTTTCGCCCCCTCGGCAATGCGGTTGTGCTCCTCGCGTTTGGAGATGAAGAGCTGCATCATGGCCTGATAGAGCAGCTCCTCCTTGTCGCCAAAGAGTTCGTAGAGGGTACGCTTCGATACGCCCAGCTCGTGGGCTATGTCGTCCATGCGCACCGCCTTGATGCCATAGGTGGCAAACATCTCTGCGGCCTGCGCTACTATATGCTCTTTCTGTGCCATCTGCTCTTTGTTGTGGTCTCTTCTTTTGGGGTTGTCGGCCGAAACCGAGTGAATCGACTGCAAAGATAGACAAGAAAACTTAAAACACAAAAAAAGTTTTCTCCTTTTTGTACCTTTGATTCCTCTTTTTTTCTCGATCGGACTTTTCGGAGAGCCGATGCGTCTAAAAGGATGGGTCGCCGGGGTGGGGGAGGGATAAAAAAGGAGGTTGCCCCGAATGAGGCAACGTCCGTAAGTTTTGGAATTGGGTTGGCGGATTAGGCCTTGGTCTCGCCCGTTACGCGCTCCAACCACTTCACCATGCCGAGCATGATACCCATCGAAATGAGGCATACGCTGAGGAATACGGCCCAAGCCTGCCAAATAGGCCAAGCGTTGTACATCAGCGGGCCTACCCACAGCATCAGGTTACCTACGGCCGTAGCACCGAGCCACAGACCCTGGCACAAGCCCTGCAGGTGCTTGGGAGCCACCTTCGATACGAACGACAGACCCAGCGGCGAGATAAAGAGCTCGGCCACCGTCAGGAAGAAGTAGAGGACGATCAGTACCCACGGACCGCTGAGCATCGAGCTGCTCTCGGCTACGGGCAGCGCACGGAAAGCGTTTGCCGAGGGGTAGCCCTGCGTCATCGAGTAGAGCATCAGGAAGAGGTAGGCGGTACCGGCGATAGCCATACCGATAGCAATCTTACGGGGGGTCGAGATCACCTTACCGCGAGCAGCCAGCGTACCGAAGATCCAAATGATCACGGGGGTCAGCACGATCACGAAGAAGGGGTTGAGGGCCTGCCAGATCTCGGGAGCTACGCTCTCCGACTTCACGAAGTCGCGGGCGAAGAGCGAAAGCGACGTACCGTTCTGGTGGAAAGCAAACCAGAAGAAGATGGCGATGAAGAGTACGGCGAACAGGGCGTAGAGACGCTGCTTGATCTCCGTAGCGGCGGCCTTGCGCTCCTCGGGCGTATAGTCCGAAGTAACGACAACCTTCTTCTCGGGGTTGGGGAAGATCTTCTTGGTGAAGAAGAAGATTACGAGCGAGATCAACATGGCGGTTACCGATGCAATGAACGAGTAGTGTACACCCTCGTTGAAGATCTGCAGGTAGTTGGTGCAGAAAGCGGTATCAACAACAGCCTGGGCGTTGATCGAAGCCTCCGTAGCCAGCGTCTGCAGGTTCTCAAGCTGGCCGGCAGCCATCTCCTGACCCTTCTCCAAATACTCGTGGCAGAGAGCGGGCAACTTGGCGTTGTAGAGGAAGCCGTTGGTCTTGAGCCACCACTCACGCAACAGAGGAGCCACGAAGGGGGCGATCACACCACCGATGTTGATGAATACATAGAAGATCTGGAAACCCGAGTCACGCTTCGACTTGGCAATCTTGAGAGCCTCCTCGCCCTGCTTGGCGGCCTCGGCCTCGAAGTTGTCGTACATCTGACCTACGAGCGCCTGGAGGTTGCCCTTGAACAGACCGTTACCGAAGGCGATGATGAACAGAGCCAGGCAGGTCATCGGCAGCAACCAGTAGATGTTCTCCGAGGTCGAGAGGATGGGAATCGAGAGGATAACATAACCGGTAGCCATCACCATCAGACCCGTCATGATGGTTCCCTTGTAGTTTTGGGTCTTGTCGGCGATCCAACCGCCCACGAGTGCCAGCAGGTAGATACCGGCATAGAAGAACGAATAAATCAGCGTACTTTTCTCCTCGCTCAGACCGAACTTCGAGCAGAGGAACAGTACCAGCACGGCATTCATAATATAGTAGCCGAAACGCTCGCCCATATTACTCAAAGCCGCCGCCAAAAGACCTTTGGGGTGTGATTTGAACATAATTTTTTTAGTTTTAGTATGGTTTTACAAAAATTTTGACAAAGATAGTTAAAAAATCACAAATCACAATCCACAAATCACAATTTTTCAATTTTTTAGTTCGTGCCACCTAGCCACAGGGCGAAATATAATTCAGAATTGGAGAAATCCCATTCGATTGCCATCGGTGGGAGGTTCGGTCTTGCCGGAACGGCTAAGTCTTACTAAGAGATACAAGGGATGCCCTAATTCTCCTATTTCTCCAGGTCCTATCGGTTCTTGCAGCCCCTCAAAAAATCCGGCCGAGCCCCGAAGAGCCAGGCCGATGTGGGATAAGATGAGGTTAATTTCCTCCGCTACCCCTGGGAGGACCGCTCAGGTTGCCGCCTCCGATGCTGGGGATATCTCCCAAGGGATCCTCCTCCAAGGCTTTT
>JAZLDX010000030.1:0-12642 GCA_045614985.1 Alistipes sp.
AATCCGGCCGAGCCCCGAAGAGCCAGGCCGATGTGGGATAAGATGAGGTTAATTTCCTCCGCTACCCCTGGGAGGACCGCTCAGGTTGCCGCCTCCGATGCTGGGGATATCTCCCAAGGGATCCTCCTCCAAGGCTTTTGCCTCGAACTCGGGCAGATCCTCGATAAACTCTTGGAAATAGAGAAAAAATTCACCCTCAAAATAGTTGAATTTCTTGGCCTTTTCGGTCACCTCAAATTTCAGATTTTTGCGAATCAACGATTCGAGCGTGGCGATTTGCTCAGGTTGGATCACATAATCCTTGGATATTCGATAATAAGTCGATGTTTCCAATATATCCCCCTCAGAATTAACCACTATATATAGAATAATAAAGTGTTTGTGATGAGTTGTCAACTCTTGTTTAGAAAATGCAGAACGCATGGCTTTATGGAGGGGACGATAATAATACTCACGCGGAATGATAATCTCTGCCACCTCCTCCATTTTGGAAGAATATACCACCGGGGTTCCATTGGCATATTGACTGCCACCCATTCGGAAATTCTTCTCGTCTTCAAGAATCACTCCGACCTTACCCATTTGTTCCATGATGGCCGCTTTTTTGATATCAACTTTATAGGTGGTCTCCCCGATTCGAATTAGCATACCGTGCTTGTAATCAGAAAACTGCATCTGAGAAAAGGTGGTATGGGAGTATAGTAATATTGCTAAAACGAATAATATCTTTCTCATAATTCAGGACAGTTTTTAGTTAGTTCTTTCAAATTGTCAAATTTTCTTTCACTATATGACTCAGGATATTTGTTAATATCACTATATTCATTTATTGATCGAAGAGAGTTTATTACGTCTTCGTAATATATATCTCTAAATTCTTGAGGTAAGTCTTTGTCAAAAATTATATCATCAATAATCATTTCGCAAAAAGCTGTTGTGCCATTTCTTCCTAGAAATAAATTATATGTTCGCGTTTTTCGTAAAAGCATAGGGTCTTGACCGTTTACGCGTAATTCTCGTAATAAACATCCGCATTTCGCCTCAATTTCATAATTAAGTTTAGCTCCTTCAAAAACTTCATCAGAAACTCTATCTCTTTGATAAACGTGTGACAATTCTTCCATTAGGGCAAAAGGCATGACAGAAGATCTTTGCTCTCCATATATACCGGCTTCTCCAAAATAGATTGTTCTATTATTTTTATCATAACTATTCTTATTTGTATCAACTACAATGGTAATATCTGTACCAATAGCATCGATCAGGGTTTTTCCCATGCAGTCGCCATAGATCACATCCAAAATTTCGGCGACCAGTTCGCTTGTGGTTTGAATATGCTCGTTCTTATCGTACTTGCCATCCTTAAGGCTGCTCTCGGCTTTGCCATCTCCGATTCCTTCTGTTGGTGCAGTTTTGTCTGTTGGAGTTGTCGGATTTGATGTGTCACCACCGCTTTGATCCAATTTATACCAATCTACTGGTAGAATTTTAGTCTCGTTATCAATATCGAAAGCAGGAGTCTGTCCATCAGTCGTAATAACAGCTCCCTCTTTGCTTATTACTAACCATGCTATATCCTCCTCTCCAGCGATTGATCTGGTCTCCTCTGAGACAAAGATACGGATATTTTCGACAATTCGGTTGTAATGCTCTGCGGCTTCAATCAAAGAGGGATAATCGGTAGCATCTCCCAGGAAGGCCTGGTCGATCTGTCGCCCCTCCGCGTGGCGTGAAGCGGCCACAGGGAAACCTTTCAGTGTGGTGTAGATAATCACTCCCGAAAACCCCTCCTTGGGTAGACTATTCAAAAGCCCCTCTCCGGCATCCTGCTCATAGTTCTCTTCAGTCAGCCGATCGGGGAAATAGAAGGCCACATAGGGTGTCGGATTGCGGTCGCGCAGCCGCTCCTCGACAACCACCAGGCGTGGAAATACTGTCGAGCGTACGGCCAAGCTGTCGGTTATGTAGTGTACCTGCTCATAATACCTTTCGGCAATCACTTCCACATCATAACTTTCGGAAAAATCAGATTCCGAGTATTTTGCCCCATCCCACCAGGGTTCGAGGTTGCCCGAATAGAGGATTCCAAAGTCGCCCTCCGAGCGAGTGGTGCGATCTTGTGCTGTCTCATGCGTAGCGCGTGCTCGTTCAAGAGTTAGATTTTGAGTTCTTGACACGCTGGGGTCTGTAAAGCCATCCGGCTCTTTAAAGCACCCCCAAAGTAAAAGAAAGAGAATACTACAAAAAATACTCTTTCTCAAAAGAAATTTAGTTTTCATCGGCGGAAATTATTGGTTCTGGTTGCAATTTACGAAGAATTTTCGACAAATGCAAATTGCCTTGGGCGAAATATTATCGCGATAAGTCGCAGATAAAAAGATGGTCACGCACCTGACGGTGCTCGCCATGACGCTGCGGAGGGTGAGGGGTTGGGAATTGGGAGTTAAAAAAATGAATTTTGAACTGCGGTGCCAGCCGAGAGCAGAGCCTTGCGCGGCATGAGTTCTGCCGAGCTGCAACAGAAAAGGAATTTTTTTTCGTCTCTTAATTCTGAATTTTGAATTATTTTGTATCTTTGTTCGATTGAATCTAAAAAATCCTTGGTTATGGAGCAAACACTTCCCATTGTTCAGCAGGACGAGTGGCTGAAGCCCGTCGAGGGTGAGATCAACTACCGCCACCAACTTTATACCGATAAACTTCGGGCGATCGAGGCCTCGTCGGGCTCGATCTCCGACTATGCCAACGGATACAACTACTACGGATGGCAGTACGACGGCATTCTTCAAGGGTGGTGGTTCCGCGAGTGGCTTCCTGCGGCTCACGATGTCTACCTTTTTGGCGATTTCAACAATTGGCAGCGCACCGAGTTGCGCCTGAATAAGGATCGCAACGGGGTGTGGTCCATCTTCCTGCCTGATGCCATGTATGCCGACCGCCTGACCCACGGCTCGCTTTACAAGATTCATGTCCACGGGAACAACGGCTGGCTCGACCGCATTCCGGCCTATGCCACGCGCGTGGTGCAGGACGAGCGTACGAAGGACTACACGGCCCAGTTTTGGATTCCGCAGCCCTTCGATTGGGGCGAGGATGAGCAATTCGACCGAAAGAACGAAAACCTTCTAATTTATGAGGCCCATGTCGGCATGGCCCAAGAGAAGGAGGGGGTGGGTACCTATGTGGAGTTTACCAAAAAGATCCTGCCCAAGATCAAGAAGGCAGGCTACAATGCCGTGCAACTGATGGCCATTGCTGAGCACCCCTATTACGGTTCGTTCGGCTATCATGTCTCGTCGTTCTTCGCCCCCTCGTCGCGCTTTGGTACCCCCGAGGAACTCAAGGCCCTGGTTAAGCGGGCCCATGAGTTGGGCATTGCGGTGATCATGGATATTGTCCACGCTCACTATGTGAAGAATCTCAACGAGGGCATCAACCAGCTCGATGGCTCGGATCACCTCTACTCGCGTCCCGGTGAGGCGGGTAACCAACCCTATTGGGACTCCAAGACCTTCGACTACGGTCGCCCCGAGGTGCAGCACTTCCTGCTCTCGAATGTAAAGTATTGGCTTGATGAGTATCATTTCGACGGCTACCGCTTCGACGGCGTTACCTCCATGCTCTACTACCACTTCGGCTATTCGGAGTTCGATTCCCGCGAGAAGTTCTTCGATGCGGGGGTAAATCGCGATGCCATCACCTACCTCACCTTGGCTAATCACCTCGTTCACGAGTACCGCCCCCAAGCTGTTACCATTGCCGAGGATGTGAGCGGTATGCCCGGCATCTGTATCCCCGAGGCCGATGGCGGTATCGGCTTCGACTACCGTCTCGGGATGGCCATCCCCGACTTTTGGATCAAGTACCTCAAGGAGATCCCCGATGAGGATTGGAATATCTGGGAGATGTGGTCGCAGATGACCAACCGCCTACCGGCTGTCAAGACCGTGGCCTATGCTGAGTCGCACGACCAAGCCTTGGTTGGCGACAAGACCATTGCTTTCCGCTTGATGGACAAGGAGATGTACTTCTCGATGAATCGTGCTTCGGAGAATCTGGTGGTCGATCGCGGCATGGCTCTGCATAAGATGATCCGCTTGTTCACCATTGCCACGGGTGGTCAAGCTTACCTTAATTTTATGGGCAACGAGTTTGGACACCCGGAGTGGATCGACTTCCCGCGTGAGGGCAATGGCTGGAGTTATAAGCATGCACAGCGACTTTGGTCGCTCTCTACGAACGGCTTCCTGCGCTACTCCTGGCTGGCCGACTTCGACAAGGCGATGATCAAACTGATTCGCAAATACAAAGTCCTGGGGGCCGGCTATCCCTACAACCTGATGATGGACGAGCAGAATAAGACGATGGTATTCTCGCATGGTAAATTGCTCTTCGTCTTCAACTGGCATCCCACAGCCTCGATTCCCGACTACATCCTTCCCGTTCCCGAGCCAGGAAAGTACAAGCTGCTGCTCTCGTCGGACGAGGCTCGTTTTGGAGGTCAGGAGCGCAACGACCCCTCGACTGAGCACTTCTCCTTCCCCCACGAGTGCGAGGACGGCATCACGCGCCACTACATGCAGATTTACAACACTTCGCGTACCGCCATGGTCTTCTTGCGAGCCAAGCGGTAACGGATGCACCCGAAAAAGTTGGGGCGGATGGAATCAATCCATCCGCCCCATATTTTGTGTTCACCCGATTATTTGATCTTCCGTCGGTTCAGCTCGGCCGAGTAGGCGCGAGCATTCTTTAGGTGCTCTGAGTAGTTCTTGGCAAAGTTGTGGTAGCCGTCGAAGGTGGGTCGGGCACAGAAGTAGAGGTAGTCGTGCTTCTCGAAGTTGAGCACCGCCTCGATAGCCTCCCTTCCGGGCATGCAGATCGGCGAGGGGGGGAGCCCCTTATTCAAATAGGTGTTGTAGGGCGAGGGGGTCTTCAGGTGCTTGTGCAGAATGCGTCTTAACCCAAAGTCCTGCATGGCATACTTGATCGTGGGGTCGGCCTGCAGGGGCATCCCCTTCTTCAGGCGATTGATGTAGACACCCGCCACGCGCGGCATCTCGTCGGCCTTGCGCGTCTCCTCGTAGACAATCGAAGCGAGGGTCATCACCTCCAGTCGGCTCAGTCCGCTGCGCTTGCGCTTTTGGTCGCGCTCCTCGCTCCAAAAGCGGTCGTACTCCTTGCGCATGCGGCGCACCCAGTCTGCCGGCTCCACCGTCCAGTAGAACTCGTAGGTGTCGGGCAGCAACATCGAGAAGAGGGTCAGCGAATCGAACCCAACCTCGCGGGCCAGCTCCTTGGAGGTCAGTGCCGAAAGGATCTCCACCGAGTCGGCGTCGATCTGCCGTGCGAGTTTTCCTGCCAGGTGAGCCGGAATCTTGACATTGTTGATCGTCACGCGCACGGGAGTCTGCAATCCGAGCTTCAGCATGCGCACCACCTCGATCACATCCATCCCTTCGCGGAGTTCGTAGTGGCCGGGCTTGAAGGTGCGCTCCAAATCCAGCCGCTTGGCGTAGAGATCGAAGGCCCCATGGTGCTTGATGCGGGGCATCAGCGAATCGACCAGGGTGGGGTAGTCCGTCCGCTTCGAGATCCACAACTCCGTGGGCTCCACCACGGCATTGCCCTTGAAGGCGACAATCCCCCACAGGGCCGCCAAACCTCCCACCAAAACCGCTATACCAAAGGTATAGAAAATTGTTTTTTTCATTTCTTTTCCAAAATTTTTTGCAAAGATAATAATTTTTTCTACTTTTGTGCCCGGGTAAGTCTTATACGACCAGCTCCTACAGACTCCCCCAGGTGCGGAAGCAAGCAAGGGTATGTGGTTGTAGCGGTGCGATATAAGTAGCTTACCCTTTTTTGTGCGAATATGTTTTGCTGCGCAAAACTTCAAAATCGGAGATTTTGCGCACAAAAAAGGATATTGACAATCCCTCCAAACCTCCCTTTGATAAGGGAGGCTTTTTTTGTGCGGAAATGTTTTGTTGTGCAGAAAGTTCAAAATCGGAGATTTTGCGCACAAAAAAGGATATTGACAATCCCTCCAAACCTCCCTTTACGACGATGTCGTTTCTGCTGCTGCGCCTCGGCAAAATCCGCTTGCGGCCTTTGCGCTCGGCTTGCACCGCAGTTGAAAAGGGAGGCTTGTTTTGTGCGGAAATGTTTCGTTGTGCAGGAAGTTCAAAATCGAAGATTTTGCGCAAAAAAAAGGATATACTACATCCCCCTAAATCCCCCTTGCGAAAGGGGGACTTTTTGTATGGAAATGTTTTGTTGTGCAGGAAGTTCAAAATCAGAGATTTTGCGCACAAAAAAGGATATTGACAATCCCACCAAACCACCCTTTACGACGATGTCGTTTCTGCTGCTGCGCCTCGGCAAAATCCGCTTGCGGCCTTTGCGCTCGGCTTGCACCGCAGTTGATAAGGGAGGCTTTTTTGTGTTTGCATTATAATTATTATCACCTGTTAAGGTGAAAATATGGTCTTAGAGGAGATTGTGGATGAAAAAATCCCGATTCCTGCCCCCGAATTCCTAATTTATTTGTATCTTTGTCCGTATGATTGTCAAGATTTACGATAAGAATCCTTCGGAAAAGGCGTTGGATCAGGTGGTACAAGCCCTAGAGCGGGGTGGGGTGGTGATCTATCCTACCGACTCGGTCTATGCCTTTGGTTGCTCGTTGCAGGCTCCGAAGGCAATTGAGACCATGCGTCGTATCAAGGGCAAGGTGGCTGAGGAGTTTTCGGTCTTGTTCGAGTCGCTCTCGCAGGTGGCCGAGTATTGTCGAGTCGACAACGAGACCTTCAAACTGTTGAAGCGCGCTCTACCGGGGCCCTATGTCTTTCTGTTGAATGCCTCGTCGCGTATGCCCGACAAGGCTCTCTCGAAACGAAAGACGATTGGAGTCCGTATGCCCGACAACACCATTGCGCAGGCGTTGGTGGAGCGACTGGGGTGTCCGATGCTTACTACCTCGGTCGATATCGTGGAGGGCGAGGAGGAGTATGCCACCGACCCCGAACTTATGGAGGAGCGTTTTGGCGCAGAGGTTGCCTTGGTGGTTGACGGCGGCTATGGCTCCACGGAGCAGACCACGGTGGTCGATCTGACCTCGGGAGAGCCGGAGTTGATCCGCGAAGGATTGGGAGATATTTCGATTTTGTAGGGTGAGACCCCTTTCACTGGATGATAGAAGAATTAAAAAAAGATAAAACGATGAAAAAACAGACTTTTTGGCCCGAAGTGAGCCGCTATGGAGCCATTGTTGGTGGCGTGGAGGTGTTATTTTTGCTCCTTGGGGCATTGTTCTATGGCAAGAATGCCCTCACAATGCTTTTTTCGGTGCTTCATGTGGCGATCTTCGTCACCTTGATCTACCTCTTTACGAAGCGTCGTTCGGTGTTGTATGGTGCAGATGGCTACACCTTTGGCGATGGAATGAAGTTCATCTTCTTCGTCTCGCTGCTGGGTGGTGTGTTGGCCGGTGCCTACGACATCGTGGCCCGCAATTGGCTCTTCCCCGGGCTCTATCGCGAGATGGCCGACACGATGCTGGTCGCCATGGCTCAGACAAAACTCCCTACATCGCAGTTGATCGAGGTGAAGGAGTCGTTGAACAAGACCCTCTTCTCGCCTATCTATGTGGTAGGTAGCGATGTCTTGGGCTTGGGGTTGCGCGGACTCTTCTTCGGTCTCTTTATCGCCGCCTTCACGCGCCGCGAGGTCAATATTTTCGAGCAGTCGGACTCCGAATAGTGGAAATACATGAGCCATAAACTCGATATCTCGGTGGTTGTTCCCCTCTATAACGAGGAGGAGTCGTTGCCCGAATTGGTGGCCTGGATTGACCGTGTCTGCTTGGCGGAGCACCTCTCCTATGAGGTGATTCTGGTAGATGACGGCTCGAACGACGGCTCTTGGGGGGTGATTGAAGAGCTGAAAACCCGCTATCCGGCCATTCGTGCCATCCGTTTTGCCCGCAACTATGGCAAGTCGGGAGCCCTCTACTGCGGCTTTGCGGCGGCTCGCGGTGAGGTGGTCTTCACGATGGATGCCGATTTGCAGGATTCGCCCGATGAGATCCCCGAGATGCGCCGCATGATCCTCGACGAGGGCTATGACCTGGTCTCGGGGTGGAAGAAACGGCGTTTTGACCCGATCGGCAAGCGTTGGCCGAGCAAGTTTTTCAACTTCACGGCACGCCTTGTTTCGGGTATCAAGTTGCACGACTTCAACTGCGGACTCAAGGCCTACCGTCGGCGGGTGGTGAAGGCCGTAGAGGTCTTCGGTGAGATGCACCGCTACATCCCCGTGCTGGCCAAGCAGGCGGGCTTCAAACGGATCGGGGAGAAGGTGGTGGAGCACCGTGCCCGCAAATACGGCTACTCGAAATTCGGTATCGAACGCATGGTCAAGGGATACCTCGACCTCATCACGGTTACCTTCCTTTCGCGCTTCGGACGCTCGCCGATGTACCTCTTCGGGGGGCTCGGCACCCTGATGTTCCTGGTCGGAGGATGCACCACGATTTGGGTCATTGCCGATAAACTCTACAAACAGTTCCATGCTCTGCCCCTGCGCCCCGTGACCGACCAGCCGCTCTTCTACCTGGCTATTTTGGCCGTGATCCTGGGTGTGCAACTCTTCCTCGCGGGCTTCCTCGGGGAGTTGATCAATCGCGGTTCGAGTGAGCGAAATAATTATTTGATTGACAAACGAATAGACGAATAACTTAAACTTATGCTTCAACGTATTCAATCGCTCCACTTGTTGGCGGTTTCCGCCCTCTCGGGGGTGATGTTCTTTTTGCCCCTGATGTGGTTCGCCAACGAGGGCGAGCAGGTCTACATGACGGCCCTTCATCTCTTGGTAGGGGATGCGGTTATTGGTAAGACCCCTATTTACCTTCCTATCCTGATGGGTGCCGCCACGCTGTTGCCCCTGCTTACGATCTTCCTCTTCAAGCGTCGGATGCTCCAAGTGCGCCTTTGTGCTGTTGAGGCTGTGCTCCTCTTTGGAGTGCTGGCCATGGAGGCGATGCTCTACTTCGGCCCCCAAAACAGCCTCGATGCCGGAGCGTTGCAACCTGCTTCGTTCGCCCCGGCAGCAGCTCTCTTGTTCGTGTGGCTCGCCGCCCGTGCCATCCTCCGCGATGAGTTGTTGGTGCGGTCGTTGGATCGCATCCGCTGATATTGACCTCATAGAGTTCATATTTCACCGCCTTGCTTGGGCCGAATGGGAACGTACGACAAGTACCACCCATTCGGCCCAAACGCATTTAGGAATTAGGAGTTGTAATAATTTTGAATTCTGACCCCCCTCTCTATCTCCTCCTCCCTTGTTTGCTTCTGTTACAAAATCTTCATCTATTTGTCAAATTCGTGTAACAGACAAGGCCTATTTTTGTGCCGAAAATAGACGGAAGCAATCGCGAGAAGTGGTCGATCTTATCTCTCAGATGGCTTCGAAGCGTGTCGCAATCGGATAATTTTAGAGATGAAAAAGTTGCTAATTTTACTAAAAATGACTACATTTGCCACTCCCTGCCCTTACTTTTTTTTGAAGGGTCGCACGGGGTTTATGCAGTATGCTGACAATCAAACTGTTGGCATTTGTTCCTCGCGCGAGCGCATGCGGGCCTACATGACGGGCGTGTGGAGGAGCGAGAGGAGATGAGCGTGGGGGAGAAGAAGCGAAGAGGAGAAAACGAAAAAAAAGACACGATAATTTTAACAACAAAACAAACAATTTTATTAACCAATTAAACAAATGCTATGAGCAGAAAAAATCTTTTCAAATGGATGTTCGTTGCTCTGTTCGCCTTTGCCGCCACGGCATTTACGGGCTGTACGGAGAACAACGAAGACATTAAGGCTCCCGAGTTGTCGATCGCCCCGACGGTCCTCAACTTCGATGAGCTGGGCGGCCATCAGACGGTGGAGCTTACCGCAAACTGCGATTGGGAGGTTACCTTCGACTCGACGGCCGAGAACTGGGTGGATATCCAGCCTTTGAGCGGTTCGGGCAACGCAACCCTCACGGTAACGACTTACGAGAAGTCGGACGACAGGGCCAACAAGGTGACGGTCTACTTCACGCTCTACCACTCGGAGTATGGTAAGTGGGGCAAGGCCAAGAGCACGCTGACCATCAACCAGACCTATGGTGGTGAGCCCATCGTAGAGGATGTCTTCTTCTTCAACAACTTCGATGCCCAGGCTGCCGAGAAGACCTACGGTAGCGGTTCGTCGTGGCCCTTCCTGGACCAGTTCGAAGAGGGCTGGAAGGGACACACCGGTACGGGTGTCGAGAACGTAGATTACGACTTCAGCGGTATGTCGCTGCGTAACAACTCGAACTCGAACGGTTCCTATTCGGATGTTTCCACGGCTTCGGGTGTGAACAACCTCTTCTTTGGTACGAATGCCTACTTCACGATCGAGAACATCGCCCTGACTTCGAACAAGGTGAACCTCTCGTTCATGGGTGAGAAGTACCAGGATGGTTCGGACAACCTCTTCAAGCCCGAGGAGTTCACCATCACCCTCTCGGCCGATGGCCAGAGCTGGTCGAACCCCATCGAGTACAACGCCCCCGAGAGCGCCGGTCGTTGGAATATGGGTGATGCCGACTTTACGCTGCCCGAGGGTACCACGACGCTGTGGATCAAGTTCGCCTGCTCGGTAGCCAGCGCCTACCGCATCGACGACGTGAAGGTAATGGGTGGTGTTGGTGGTCAGTCGATCACCTTCGACGGCACGGTGACCCCGGATCCCGGCCCCGGCACTTCGGATGCCGAGGCGATCTCGGTGCAGGATTTCCTGGCCGCTGCCGACACGGCCACGACCTACCAGCTGACGGGTAAGATCACCCGTGTGGTGAATACGACCTACGGTAACTTCGACCTGACGGATGAGACGGGTACGGTCTATGTGTATGGCCTTTTGACCCCCGCCGGTGAGGCCCAGAAGCAGTTTACGGCCGCCGGCCTGAAGGAGGGCGATACGATTACGCTCGAGGGTGTTTACTCGGAGTACAACGGTGATCCCCAGATCAAGAACGCCATCTATGTGTCGCACACGGCCGAGGGTGGCGAGCAGCCCGACCAGCCCGTAACTCCCGCCGAGGGTGAGTACGCTTCGGATTCGAACTTCGTAAGCACCGGCGATCAGTATGCCAACCCCTGCGGCCTGGGCGATGTAACGATCAACGGTTCGCCGGCTACGGGCTTCAAGCTCGGTACGGGCAAGCTGACGGGAGTATTCAGCGCAACGGCTGGAACCGAGGGTGACAAGTACCTGAACTTCTACGCTGTGGCTTGGAAGGGCAAGACTGCTACGCTCTATGTGCGCGTAGATGGCACGCAGGTAGGTTCGTTCGAGTTGGCTGCCAACGATGGTGCCACGGGCAATCCTCCCTTTGTAGCCTTGGCTCCTGCCGCTACCGACCACTATTCGGTGAAGCTGACGGGCCTGACGGCATCGTCGAAGATCGAGTTCTCGACCTCGGCCAACTACGCTACGGAGGACAACACCACCTCGGGTCGCGCTATCGTCTTCGGTGTGAAACTCACCGACGAGGCCTTGACTCCCGAGCAGCCCGAGCAGCCCGAGGATCCCACGCCGGGTGATGTGGAGAAGATTTCGGTGCAGGAATTCTTGGCTGCTGCCGACACGGCTACGACCTACGAGCTGACGGGTGAGATCACCCGCGTAGTGAATGAGACCTACGGAAACTTCGACCTGACCGACGAGACGGGTACGGTGTACGTTTATGGTCTTTTAACTCCCGATGGCCAGGCCCAGAAGCAGTTTACGGCCGCCGGTCTGAAGCAGGGCGACAAGATCACGGTGAAGGGTGTCTACTCGGAGTATAACGGTCAGGCACAGATCAAGAATGCCATCTATGTATCGCACGAGGCCGGTGAGGGTGGCGGCAATGAGCAGCCCGATCAGCCTGTAACCCCCGCCGAGGGTGAGTACGCTTCGGATTCGAACTTCGTAAGCACCGGCGATCAGTATGCCAACCCCTGCGGTCTGGGCGATGTAACCGTTAATGGATCGGCTGTTACGGGCTTTAAGATCGGTACGGGCAAGCTGACGGGCGTATTCAGCGCAACGGCTGGAACCGAGGGTGACAAGTACCTGAACTTCTACGCCGTGGCTTGGAAGGGCAAGTCGGGTACGCTCTATGTGCGCGTAGATGGTCAGCAGGTGGGTTCGTTCACGCTGGCAGCCAATGACGGTGCCACGGGCAATCCTCCCTTTGTGGCCTTGGCTCCTGCCGCTACCGACCACTATTCGGTGAAGCTGACGGGTCTTACCGCATCTTCGACTATTGAGTTCTCGACCTCGGCCAACTATGCCGTGGAGGACAACACCACCTCGGGTCGTGCTATCGTCTTCGGTGTGAAACTCACCGACGAGGCCTTGGCTCCCGAGCAGGGTGGTGGTCAGACCCCCGAGGAGCCCGAGCAGCCTGAGCAGCCTGAGCAGCCCGAAGAGCCCACTACTCTGGTCAAGGCCACGGTGCAGGAGTTCCTGAATGCCGCCGAGGATGAGACGATCTATGAGCTGACGGGTGAGATCACGGGTACCTACAATACGACCTATGGCAACTTCTATCTGAAGGATT